>DASXFC010000069.1:0-3741 GCA_036489775.1 Acidimicrobiales bacterium
GAGCTCGAGGCCCTGATCGACCGGGTACGGGCCACCGGGCTCCTCGTCGAGGTGCATGAGACCGGCAGCCGCTTCACCCTGGCCCAGGCCGCCCAGCTCACCGTGTACCGCATTGTGCAAGAAGCCCTGACCAACGCGCTCAAGCACGCCGCCAACCCGGGCACCGTCGTGGTGTCCATCAGCTACGAGGACCCCGAGGTCCACGTGGAGGTGACCGACGACGGCGTGCCCAACTCCGTCCGTCCGGCCGTCAACGGCGGCGGCCACGGGGTGGCCGGCATGGCCGAGCGGGCCGCCGCGTTCGGGGGCTCATTGCGAGCCGGGCCACGCGTCGAGGGCGGTTGGCGCGTCGAGGCGACGCTGCGCGGCTGCAAGGCGCCCGTCGGCGCGTGAGCATCCGCCTCGTCCTGGCCGACGACCAGGCCCTGTTGCGCAAGGGCTTCCGCATGATTCTCGAAGCCGAGGAGGACTTCGAGATTGTGGGCGAAGCGGCGGACGGCAACGACGCCGTGCGGTTGGTCCAGCTCTATTCGCCCGATGTGGTGCTGATGGACGTGCGCATGCCGAACCTGGACGGCATTGAGGCCACCCGGGTCATCTCGTCGTCCGACGTCCCCAGCCGTGTGCTGATCCTCACCACGTTCGACCTCGATGAGTACGCATTCAGCGCGCTGCGCGCCGGCGCCAGCGGGTTCCTGCTCAAGGATGTCCCGCCGGCCGAGTTGGTCTCGGGCATTCGCACCGTGGCGCGGGGTGATGCCGTGGTGTCGCCGCGCATCACGAAGCGCTTGTTGGAGGAGTACGCCGACCAGCTCCCGACGAGGTCGGCCGGGGACTCACCCGAGGAGATCCACCCGGCCCTGGCCGATCTGACCGAGCGCGAGCGCGAGGTCTTCCTGGCGGTGGCTGACGGGCTCTCCAACGCCGAGATCGCCGAACGCCTCTTCGTCTCCGAGGCGACGGTGAAGTCCCACGTGGGGCGGCTGCTGGCCAAGCTGGGATTGCGCGACCGGGTGCAGGCAGTGGTCCTGGCTTTCCAGACCGGCATGGTCAAGCCATCCTGAGCCGTTCTGTGGGAGTCGTACACTCGCCGGGTGGTCTCCGCCGACGTCGAGTTCGGATCCTTCACTGACGTAGGCCCCTGGGTGCTCGAGCCCGACACCCTGGTCTGGCGTCAGGGGTTGGCGGCCATCCGGGCCGACGTGCACGCCTCGCTGCCCCGGTTGACCCGGGTGCGCAAGCTGCCACCGGGCCAGCGCATCGGCACCACCATCCGTCATCTGGGCGGAGCGATGCTGCTCTGGTTCATCAAGGAGAAGCGCAAGGACACCCCCGAGAAGTTGGCCGGCATCTCGCGGCGGCTCCGCGTGGCCGCTGAGCACCTCGGACCCACCTACATCAAGCTCGGGCAGATCATCTCGTCGGGCGAGGGCATCTTCCCGGCCGAGCTGGTGGCCGAGTTCAAGAAGTGTCGCGACCAGGTGCCGCCCGAGCCATGGCCGGTGGTGCAGCGCGTGCTGACCGAGGAGTTGGGCCGACCCCTCCACGAGGTCTTCGCCTCCATTGACGAGCAGCCCCTCGCCGCCGCCTCCATCGCCCAGGTGCACCGCGCCGTCCTACTCGACGGCACCGAGGTGGTCGTCAAGGTGCAGCGACCCGCCGTGTCCGAGCGGGTCCATCGCGATCTGGCCGTGATGGCATGGGTGGCGCCGCACCTCACCGGTCGAATTCCGGTGGCGGCACTGGCCAACCCGCCGGCCCTGGTCGAGCTGTTCGCCGAGACGATCGTCGAAGAACTCGACTTCCGACTCGAGGCGGAGAACATGCTCGACATCGCCTCGACCTACGCCGCTCTGGACCAGCGCGACTTCGTCATCCCCCGGCCGCATCCCACGCTCGTCACCCGCCGCATGCTGGTGATGGAACGACTGAGCGGCTTCAACTTCGGCGACGTCGAAGGCATGCACGCGGCGGGCATCGACACCGAGGCCATCGTGCGCTCGGGCATGATCGGCTTCCTCGAGGGCGCCATGATGCACGGCATCTTCCACGGCGACCTGCACGGGGGGAACCTCTTCGTCCTGCCGTCGGGGCGCATCGCCCTGCTCGACTTCGGCATCACGGCAAGGCTTTCGGAGACCAAGCGGCTCGCGCTGCTCTCGCTGATTGTGGCCGCCACCAATGCCGACATCGCAGCGCAGGTGGCGGCCATGAAGGACCTGGGGGCGTTCCCCGACACGGTCGACATCGACTACGTCATTGCGCAGCTCGGACTCGATCGTCCCCCCATCGACCCGACGAAGCTGACGGCCGACGAACTGGTCAACGAGTTGCAGCAATCGATCAAGACCCTGCTGTCACTCGGGGCCCGACTCCCCAAGGAGCTCATGCTCTTCGTCAAGAACATGGTCTTCCTGGACGGCTCGATCGCCACGCTGGCCCCCGACCTCGACCTGTTCGGGGAGATCGAGGCGATCGCCCTCATGTTCGCCACGAAGCACGGCGAGAAGATCATGTCGCAGCTGGGCCTGGAGCAGTCCATGGACTGGCAGCCGGACCTGAGCAGCGTCAAGGCCGGGTTCGGCCTCGACGATTCCGTCGACCACCTGACGCACCGGGACCTTCAAGCCCGCCGGGCCGAGGTACAGAAGAAGTTCGAAGGCCGGGGCGGCGAACGGCGGAGGCGGCGGGCCAAGCACTAGATGAGTGATTCCAAGGGGAACCCGCTGGGCGAGGGTCCGCGTCGGACGCGACAAAGGCATCCATGATCGGCGTTGCTTACACCAATCCCGACCTTGGAGGTCTCGTGGACGCCGATATGGATACCTTTGTGACTGCACTGTACGTAACGATCGACGACGCGCTCAGGATGCGCCCTGAACTGGTCAGATGGCGACCCAAGGTGGGCATCGTCCCCAAGTTGAGCGACGCCGAGCTGTGCACGCTGGCCGTGCTCCAGGCGCTGCTGGGCTTCACCTCTGAGACCCGGTTCTTGCGCCACGCCCGCGTGCACCTGCGCCGCATGTTCCCCTACCTGCCGCACCAATCGGGCTACAACAAACGGCTGCGCAAAGCCCAAGGCCAGCTCAATGTGCTGATCCGCCTGCTGGCCGTCGAGACGGATCTGTGGGATGACGACACCTGGATCATGGACTCGACGCCGGTGGAGTGTGGACGTTCTCGTCCCACCGCGCTGCGTTCGGAGATGGCCGGATGGGCCTCCTATGGTTATTGCGCCAGCCACTCGCGCTGGTTCTGGGGACTCAGGCTCCACCTGGTGTGCACCCCAGCCGGCCTGCCGGTCACCTTCGCCCTGGCCAATCCCAAGATCGACGAGCGAGAGGTGGCGCGGGACCTCTTCGAGACCGAACCAGGGCTCATCCGCCCTGGCCAGGTCATCGTGGCCGACAAGGGCTACGTGTCTCGCGAGCTCGAGACGTTCTTGGAGAGCCACGGAGCCCATCTCATGCGCCCGGCCCACGGCCGTGAGCGAAATCGCACGACCAGCCCCTTGCTCAAGCCCCTGCGCCAGCTCATCGAGTCGGTCAACGCCACCTTGAAATGCCAGCTCGACCTCGAACGCCACGGAGGCCGCACCCCAGCCGGCGTCGTGACCCGCGTCCTGCAACGCCTGCTCGCCCTGACCGCTGCCATCTGGCACAACGCCAACTCGGGCCAACGCCCGCTGCGGTCTCTCATCGCCTTTGACCATGGGTGATCCCTTGGAATTAGGCATCTAGG
>DASXFC010000076.1:0-42226 GCA_036489775.1 Acidimicrobiales bacterium
CACCTGCCACGGTGGAGCGAGCCCCAGGGCCGCCCCGAACATCTTGAACAGGTCCAGATCGTCCACCAGCTCCATCTCCCCGTCGACCGTTCCGGCCATCTGCCGGCACGGGTCACAGGCTGTCAGAAGCCGGTGGGCCTACCCACACGATCTAGCGAGGAGCCAAAATTTAGATGTTGGCCCGCTCGTCCGCTTCGCGGAGGCGGGTGGACATGGCCGCCAACATCTTGCGGGACAGCGCCGGCACGGTGTCGAGCACGCCGTTGAACTGGCGCTGACCCAGCACGAGCAGCTGCATCTCGGTCTCCGAGGCGACCGTGGCCGATCGGGGGCGACGGTCGAGGAGGGCCAGCTCGCCGAAGTACTGGCCCGGGCCGAGGGTGGCCACCTTGCGGTTGTTCCGGCGGACCGAAGCTTGGCCCTTGACGATGAGGAAGAACTCTCGTCCGATCGTCCCCTGTTCGCACAGGACTCGTCCTGGCGGCACTGTTACTTCTTCGAGCGCTCGCCGGATGGTGCGGAGATCTTTGGCTGACGAGGTCGAGAACAGCCAGATCTTGGAAAGGTCGAGGTCGTACCCTGATGCCATGGCGAGAGGCTAGCTCCGTGGCCGTTCTGGGTGCTGGAAAAGTGGCTTTGGGAGCAGGGGCCAATCGAGGCGGGTCTGGGGTGGGGCTAACCTGCCACGATGCCTCCGGGCTCCCCTTCTAATGCTGGCGGCGACGAGGACGGTCGCGAAGGCATCTTCCAACGACTGCACCGGGCGATCGTCAAGCCGGGCGAATCGGGCTATGCACCCGACGCAGTCTCGGAAATGTCGCCCGGCGAGGTTGAGGCGGCCAACGCCAGCCTGAATGATCGCGAGCGGCTGATCGGCCTGGTGGCCGCCCCGCTGGCCGGCGTCATCGCCATCATCATCTCGAATGCCGATGTCAGCCACGATCCGGCCAACACGTCGGAGTACCACACCCTCTTGCTGGTGCTGCTGGGAATGGCCGTCTTGATGATCTTGGCGTCCTTCCTGCGCAAGCGGCTCATTCTTGGGGTGGTCCTGGCCCTCTACGGCCTCGGGGTCTTCAACCTCAAATACTGGGGTTTCGGGGTTCCGTTCGTATTGGCCGGCGCCTGGTATCTCGTGCGCGCCTACCGGCTAACCCAGGCGGTCAAGGGGCTCAACGGAGAGACCGGGCCGAGGCGACCCAGCGGTGGGGGACGGGGTCCGACGCCGAGCAAGCGCTATACCCCGCCGGCGCCCCGTCGCCGGCCCGCCAAACCGAAGCCGGATAGCGGCGACTGAATTCAGTTCGGGGCGGTCGCCTTCGAACGGCGCGCCAGTGCGGCGACCAGACCGAGTAGCGCCAGCGCCGCCAGGGCCAGGACGCTCGGGACCACGTAGACGGTGCCCGAAGTGCGCTCGGTGGCGACCGAGTGGAGGGTCCCCATCAGGCCAGGGTCATCCCGAGCGATGACCTCGTTCAGCCTCGCTCCCGGTCGCTGAAACTGGCCTCCGGGCAATTTGTCGACGTAGTGGTGCCCGTCGAAGGTGAAGACACCCTTGCAGTCATACCCGGCGGCATTGCTGCCGCTCCCTCCCAGGAGGCCGAGGCAGCCCGTTGCGGTCACCTGCACCTGGACCCCGTTGGCTTTGAGGTCCTCGATCTGCCCGTTCTTGTGAGCACCCGCCACGAACAGCGCCACGCTCGAAATAGCCAACCCGAGAATGATCAGGACCACCACGATCCGAAGGACGAGCTGTGGGTTCACGTCGGCGGTGCTGACGCCGCGGATCCGCTGGGGCGACGAATGGGCGGGGTCGGCGGCGGTCATGGTCAGAGGATCGCCCGGGTATCGGAGTCGCCCGGGTGGTCGGGGAAGCGTAGCGGGGGCATTTCGAGGTGACCCCGGGATCGTGTGACCGCAATATGAATTGGCTGGGGCCCTCCCATGGCGGGCTGGGCCGGGGTCTGGGGCGGCCTGGCCCGATATGGGGCCACCGGGACCTGGGATTTCGCCTCCAACCGGCCCTATTAACGCACTGGTAACACTGGCGTGACGAAGCGGAAATCCCGTGCGCTCATCCTGTCTGCGGCAAGGCACCTGCCCTGCCGATTGGCGCACCCGGTGCTCTTTGACGCTGTGCCTCATGGCTACGCGCCGGGATGAATAGACCCTACGAGAGGAGTACGCAAGTGGTGCACCTGATGGCTGCCACGACTTACGTTCCGTATCCGAGTTGGCTCAATACGGGCGACAACACGTGGCAGATAACAGCTGCGACGTTCGTCGGACTCATGAGTCTCCCAGCATTGGCCGTGCTCTATGCGTCGATCGTCCCCAAGAAGTGGGCGGTCAACGTGCTGGCCATGATGTTCGCCGGGTTCGCCCTGGTGCTCGTCGCCTGGGTGCTCTGGTCCTACAAGATGGGCTTCGGTGCCACATCCATTGGAGGTGGTGTCAGAAACGGAGTACAAACCCAGCTAACCGGAACGGGAACGTGGCAACACTTCTTCGAGAACTTCGTCGGGAAACCCGGGGGAATCACTAACAGCGTCGGTGAACAGGGGCAGGCGGTCTCGGCGGCCAACACCATCATTCCGTTCCACTTCCCGACCGCGTCGCTGGCCTACTTCCAGTTCGTGTTCGCGGCCATTACGCCGCTCCTGTTCCTCGGGAGCGTCCTGGGCCGGATCAAGTTCAGCGCCTGGTGCCTGCTGGTGCCCCTGTGGTCGACCTTCGTCTACGGCGTGGATGCCTTCCTGCTCTGGGGCGGTGGCTACTTCGCCCAGGAAGGGGCACTGGACTTCTCAGGTGGGTACGTCATCCATATGTCGGCCGGTGTGTCGGGCTTCGTCGCTGCCTGGGTCCTTGGGCCCAGATTGAAGCGAGACCGAGATCACTTCCTGCCCAACAACCTGGTCATGGCGGCAGTCGGTGCCGGCATCCTGTGGCTGGGTTGGAACGGCTTCAACGGTGGTGACCCGTACTATGCCGGCGCCAGTGCGGCCGGGGCGGTGATCAACACCAACTTGGCTACCGGTACTGGTGTCCTGGTCTGGATGGCGCTCGATGCCTGGCTGTCCAAGGCCAAGAAGCCGACCTTCCTGGGCGGTGTGAACGGCATGATCTGTGGATTGGTCGGGATCACACCATGTGCTGGCTGGGTCAATGGCCGGGGCGCCATTGCCGTCGGTGCCATCTGCACCGTCATTGTGTGGCTGGCCTGGAACTACTTGTCGAAGGTGCCACCGTTCTCGAGAGTGGACGACGCCCTTGGTGTCGTCTATACCCACGGCATCGCCGGCCTCTTCGGCGGCTTGCTCCTGGGCATCTTCGGGGATCCGAACATGATCGAGTACGGGTGCGGTCACCTGAACTCGGCCGGTCAGGTGGTGGCGACCACGCAGTCGACCTATCTCACCGCCAGCGGATCCTGTACACCATTTGGAGTTGATGGATTGATGTACGGGCCCCACTCGGCCCATCAACTCTGGGAACAGTTCCGAGCGGCGATATGGGTCATTTTGTGGTCAGCTCTGGTTACCTTCATCTTGATGAAGCTGATCGGCCTGGTCCTCCGTGGTCTGCGCTACAAGGATGAGATCCTCGAAATCGGCGACCTCGCCATCCACGACGAGGAAGCCTTCCCCGAGGATGCCTTCGCGACTCGCACCGGCGGTGCCTTTGCACTGGCTGGCGTGGGGAAGGGATCCTTACCACCTGATCCTGAAGAAGAAGCTGAGTCCTAGGCCCCCCGAGACGAAAGGAGTTCAACAATGAAGTTGGTCGTAGCAGTGATCAAGCCTTTCAAGCTCGATGACGTCAAGGAGGTCCTGAAGAATCTCGGTGTGCAGGGGATGACCCTGACCGAGGCCCAGGGATTCGGGCGTCAGCGAGGACATACCGAGGTCTACCGCGGTGCGGAATACGAGGTGGACTTCGTCCCCAAGATCCGGATCGAAGTACTGGTGGACGATCGGCAGACGGACGAGGTGGTTGACGCCATCGTCTCGTCGGCTTCCACGGGGAAGATCGGCGATGGCAAGGTGTGGGTCATCCCGGTCGAGAGTGTGGTGCGGGTCCGCACCGGTGAACGCGGGGCCGACGCGCTGTAACCGGCGTATCGGTTCTGTGGCGGTCGGTAAGGCCGGGGCGCGGCGAGGCGCCCCGGCCTTACCGCCGTGTTGGGACTAGTTGCGGTCGGCTTGCTTGGCCACTGCGGCGGCCGCAGCTTCGGCAGCTGCTGGGTCGCCGAGTGGCTCGATCGACCGCACCGTGGCGTCATCGTCGAGCAACATCCGATAGGGGATGCCAGTGGGGATCTCGAGCTTGACGATGTCGGCATCGGAGGTGCCCTCCAGGAGCTTGCGCAGGGCGCGGATCGAGTTGCCGTGCGCAGCTACCAAAACAGCGCCGCCCTGGGCGGCCGCAGTACGGAGGTCGGGCAGGATGGCTGACTCCCAGTAGGGCTGGACCCGGGCCACCACGTCGGCCAGGCACTCGGTTTGGGGGATCTCGCCCGGGTGGAGGTCGCTGTAGCGGGGATCGTCCGTCACCGACCACGGGTTGTCGGGGGTGATGGGCGGCGGGGGGGTGTCGTAACTCCGGCGCCAGAGCATGAGCTGTTCGGCACCGTATTGCTCCTTGATCTCGGCCTTGTTCTTGCCCTGGAGGTCGCCGTAGTGCCGCTCGTTCAGGCGCCAATCGCGGCGGACCGGCAGCCAGCTGCGCCGCGCCGCATGCAGGGCGATCTCGGCCGTGCGGATGGCCCGGGTCAGGACCGAAGTGTGGAGCAGGCGCAGATCGAGGCCGGCTTCAGCCGCCAACAGTTCGCCCCCAGCCCGGGCCTCGACTTCGCCGGTCTCGGTGAGGTCGACGTCGACCCACCCGGTGAAGAGGTTCTGGGCATTCCAGGCGGACTGCCCATGGCGCAAAAGGACCAAATCGAGCACAGGACGATGGTACCCACACCCCAGGTTGGCCGTTTCTGGTCGACCGGCAGTCCTGAAGTGCAGCTCTCGTGTGAGCTCTCGACCCACCTGAGCTGGTCTTTTGCGCTAATTTCACCCTGCACCCTGGATTGCCACACCATACCATAAAACTTCTTGACAATATAGGACTCAACTTTGGTATAGTGGAGAGGCGAATAACGAGGCAACTGGAAGGACTGACATGGCGAAGGCCGTAGGAATTGACCTTGGGACCACCAACTCGGTGGTGAGCGTGTTGGAAGCGGGCGAACCCGTCGTGATCCCGAACGCCGAGGGTGGACGCACCACTCCGTCGGTCGTCGGCTTTTCGAAGACGGGTGAGGTGCTGGTCGGTGAGGTCGCCAAGCGCCAGGCCATTACCAACCCGGACCGGACCATTCGGTCGGTGAAGCGTCATATGGGAACGAGCTGGACCGTCGACATCGATGGGAAGGCGTACACGGCCCAGGAGATTTCGGCCCGCATCCTGGGCAAGCTCAAGCGGGATGCCGAGTCCTACCTGGGCGACACGGTGACCCAAGCGGTCATCACGGTGCCGGCGTACTTCGACGACGCCCAGCGCACCGCCACCAAGGAGGCCGGCACCATCGCCGGGCTGGAGGTGCTCCGCATCATCAACGAGCCCACCGCGGCCGCATTGGCCTACGGACTCGACAAAGAGGATTCCGACCGCACCGTCCTGGTCTTCGACCTCGGTGGTGGGACCTTCGATGTCTCGGTACTCGAGATCGGTGAAGGCGTCTTCGAGGTGAAGTCCACGTCGGGGAACACCAAGCTCGGTGGTGACGACTGGGACAACAAGGTCATCGAGTGGTTGGTCAAGAGCTTCAAAGACACCGAGGGTGTCGACCTCTCGACCGACAAGATGGCCATGCAACGACTGCAGGAAGCGGCTGAGAAGGCGAAGATCGAGCTGTCGAGCGTGCAGGAGACCAACGTCAACCTGCCCTTTATCACCGCGACCAGTGAGGGGCCCAAGCACCTGGACCTCAAGCTGACCCGGGCCAAGTTCAACGAGCTCACGGCCGACCTGGTCCAGGCCTGCGTGGGTCCGTTCGAGGCCGCCATCAAGGACGCGGGTCTGAAGACCTCCGACATCGACCACGTGGTCATGGTCGGTGGATCGACCCGGATCCCGGCTGTCCAGGAACTGGTGCAATCGTTGACCGGCAAGGAGCCGCACAAGGGCGTCAACCCCGACGAGGTCGTCGCCGTGGGTGCCGCCGTTCAGGCCGGCGTGCTCAAGGGTGAAGTCAAGGACGTGCTGCTCCTCGACGTGACCCCGCTTTCCCTCGGCATTGAGACCAAGGGCCAAGTCATGCACCGCCTCATCGAGCGCAACACCACCATCCCGACCAGGCGGTCGGAGGTCTTCACCACGGCCGAGGACAACCAGCCGTCGGTGGAGATCCACGTACTCCAGGGTGAGCGCGAGATGGCCATGTACAACAAGACGCTCGGCAAGTTCCAGCTGGTCGACCTGCCGCCGGCACCGCGCGGCATCCCGCAGATCGAGGTCACCTTCGACATCGACGCCAACGGGATCGTGCACGTGTCCGCTCAGGACAAGGCCACCGGCAAGGAGCAGTCGATGACGATCACCGGCCAGTCTTCCCTGGCCAAGGACGACATCGACCGGATGGTCCGCGACGCCGAGGCTCACGCCGAGGACGACAAGACGCGACGCGAG
This sequence comes from Acidimicrobiales bacterium, assembly GCA_036489775.1. Lineage (GTDB taxonomy): Bacteria > Actinomycetota > Acidimicrobiia > Acidimicrobiales > RAAP-2 > Bog-473. The sequence goes on from DASXFC010000076.1 coordinate 6,679, forward strand.
GAGGCTGAGGTGCGCAACACCGCCGACACCCTCGTGTACCAGACCGAGAAGCTCCTCAAGGACCAGGGCGACAAGTTCCAGGGCACCGAGAAGGACGACGTCGAGGGTGCGCTCAAGGTGGTCAAGGACACCTTGGCCGGCACCGACGTAGAGGCCATCAAGGACTCCACCGAGAAGTTGGTCGGCGTCAGCCAGAGCTTCAGCCAGCGTCTGTACGAGCAGGCGTCCACCGCCGGTACTCCGGGTGCGCCCGGTGGCGATGACGCCTCTGGTGGGGACACCAGCGCCTCCGATGACGACGTGGTCGACGCCGAGATCGTCGATGAGCAATGAGCTTTTCCGACGAGGGATCTCCTGAGGAGGTCACGCCGGAACCCCAGCCCAACGGTGAGGACTCGTGGAGCGATGCGGACTCGGCAGCTTTGGCTGCCGAGTCCGCTGAACCCGCCGACGGCCCGGACGACGAGTCGCCGAGCGAGGTCGACCCCCTGAAGGCTTTGGCCTCAGAGCGCGACGAGTACTTGGCCGCGCTGCAACGGACCCAGGCCGACTTTGAGAACTACCGCAAGCGGGTGACCCGGCTCCAAGAGGAGCAGGCGGCCCGCGCCTCCTCGGATCTGGTCAACAAGTTGTTGCCGGTGCTCGACACGCTCGATCTGGCGCAGGCGCACCAGTCCGAAGCGGAGTCGGACGATGCCAAGGCACTGACCGCGGCGCGCGGCATGCTGCTCGACCTCTTGGCCAAAGAGGGTTTGGAACGGGTGGATCAGGCCGAAGTGCCGTTCGACCCGTCCATACACGACGCCGTGGCCCGCGCCGAGGGCGATGAGAGCGGAAAGATGCTGGTCGACGAGGTGCTGCGGTCGGGCTACCGCTGGAAGGGACAAGTGCTGCGCCCGGCCATGGTCCGCGTGAGGGGCTGACCCCAATGGCCGCCCAGAGAGAGTGGTTCGAGAAGGATTACTACAAGGTCCTGGGAGTCGTTTCGACGGCCAGCGACAAGGAGATCACTCGCGCCTATCGGAAGCTGGCCAAGCAGTACCACCCTGATGCCAACCCTGGGTCCGAGGATCGCTTCAAGGAGATCAGTGCGGCCTACGACGTGCTGGGTGATGCCGAGAAACGCAAGGAGTACGACGAAGTTCGCAAGCACGGGCCCGTCGGTGGCTTCGGCGGCGGACCCGGTGGTGCCACCTTCCGCATGGAGGACTTTGGCGACCTGGGCGACATCTTCGGTGGTTTGTTCAATCGCGGTGGTCGCACCACGACGACGCGCGGACCTCAGCGCGGGGCCGACATGGAGGCCGGATTGCACCTGTCCTTCCAAGATGCGGTGCACGGTGTCACCACCTCGGTCAACGTGCCGAGCGAGGTCCGATGCTCCAACTGCCGCGGCAGTGGAGCGGCTCCAGGGACCTCGACCCACACCTGCCCGCGCTGCAACGGCACCGGCAGCCTGAACGACAATCAGGGACTGTTCTCGCTCAGCACGGTCTGCCCCGACTGTGTCGGCCGGGGTCAGCTCTTCGATACCCCGTGCCCGGTTTGCCACGGCTCCGGCACCGAGCAGAAGGTGCGCTCGGTCAAGGTCCGCATCCCGGCCGGGGTTGAGGATGGGCAGCGCATCCGGGTCAAGGGACGTGGCGCGCCCGGTCAGGGTGTGGCCCCACCTGGGGACCTCTACGTGGTGGTGCACGTCGGAACCCACTCCACCTTCGGGCGTACCGGTCGCAACCTGACCATCACCGTGCCGGTCAGCTATCCCGAAGCGGTGCTCGGCACCACGGTGACCGTGCCCACACTCGACGGCAAGGTGACGCTCAAGGTGCCGCCGGGAACTGCCTCGGGCAAGGTGCTGCGCGTCCGGGGTCGCGGCGTGCCGTCCGGCAGTGGACGCAACGCTGGGAAACCGGGCGACCTGTTGGTCAAGCTCGAGTTAGAAGTTCCGACCGAGCTGACCGACGAGCAGCGGGCCGCGATCGAGTCGCTGGCTGCCGTTACCGCCACGCCGAGCCGGGTGACGGTGGAGGACTGAGGTCATGGACCGACCAGAGCGCGAGCGCGATGTCAACCGGGCCGTCTACGTGATCTCGGTGGCCGCCGAACTCACCGGCATGCATCCGCAGACATTGCGTATCTACGAACGCAAGGGCCTGCTCGATCCGTCCCGGACCAGCGGCGGGAGTCGCCGCTTTTCCGAGAGCGACCTGGCCCAACTGCGCCACATCCAGGAGCTCACGGCCACCGGCCTCAATCTCGAGGGTGTACGACGCGTGCTCGAGCTTGAGGCCGAGGTGCGTGGGCTCGAAGCCGAGCTGAACCAGGTGAAGGCTCGGGCGCTCGAAGCAGTGGCCGAGACCCATCGCCATTACCGCCGCGACCTAGTGCCGCTGCGCCAGTCGCCGGCGCCCTACCGAGGGAAGAAGTAACCACGAACCGACCAACACCCGCAGAAACGAGGAAGTGAGGCCATGCCGATAGATCCCGAACGCTGGACCAACAACACCAAAGCCGCTTTCAGTGCGGCCACCGGCCATGCCGCTTCCTCGAACAATCCCGAGCTGACGCCGGCCCACCTCCTCGACGCCCTGCTGCAGCAGCAGGAGACCATGACCAGGCCGTTGCTGACTCAGGTCGGTGTCGACGTCGACGCGCTCAGCCAGAAGGTGCGCGACCAGCTGGCCCGGCTGCCCCGGGCCGAGGGTGGGGCCGAGCCGGGTCTCTCCCGTGACGCCCGCCGCATCCTCGAGTCAGCAGACGAGTACCGGCGCGAGCTGGGCGACGACTACGTCTCGGTCGAGCACCTGGTGTTGGCCTTGGCCGAGGAGATCGGTACCACCAAGGACGCCCTACTGGCCGGCCTACGGGCCGTGCGGGGCAACCACCGGGTGACCAGCCAGGACCCCGAGCAGACCTACCAGGCCCTGGCCAAGTACGGCCGCGACCTGACTGAGGCCGCTCGGCTGGGCAAGCTCGACCCGGTCATCGGGCGCGACGAGGAGATCCGCCGGGTCATCCAGGTGCTGTCGCGGCGGACCAAGAACAACCCGGTGCTGATCGGCGAGCCCGGCGTGGGCAAGACCGCCATCGTCGAGGGTCTGGCCAACCGCATCATCGAGGGCGACGTGCCCGAGGGTTTGAAGGGCAAGCGCGTGATCGCGCTCGACCTGGCGTCCATGGTGGCCGGGGCCAAGTACCGCGGTGAATTCGAGGAGCGGCTCAAGGCCGTCCTCAAGGAGATCACCGACGCCGAAGGCGAGGTCGTCACCTTCATCGACGAGCTCCACACCATCGTGGGCGCCGGCGCGGCCGAGGGGGCCATGGATGCCGGGCAGATGATCAAGCCCATGCTGGCCCGCGGTGAGCTGCGCCTCATCGGGGCCACCACCCTGGACGAGTACCGCACCTCTATCGAGAAGGACGCGGCCCTGGAGCGGCGCTTCCAGCCGGTCTTCGTCGGTCAGCCGTCGGTCGAGGACACCATCGCCATCCTGCGTGGGCTCAAGGAGCGCTACGAGGTCCACCACGGTGTGCGGATCCAGGATCAGGCGCTGGTCGCGGCGGCGGTCCTATCGGACCGTTACGTCACCGGCCGCTTCCTGCCTGACAAAGCCATCGACCTCATTGACGAGGCTGCGTCGAAGCTACGGATCGAGATCGACTCCCTGCCGACCGAGCTGGACCAGATCATCCGGCGCATCCGCCAGTTGGAGATCGAGAAGGTGGCGCTGGACAAAGAGACCGACGAGGTCTCGGCCGAACGCCTGCAACGCCTCGAGCGCGAGCTGGCCGACCTGGCCGAGCAACGAGACGGTATGACCGCACATTGGCAGCAGGAGAAGAGCTGCATCGACACCATCCGTCAGCTCAAGGAGGAGCAGACGGCGCGGAGTGACGATGCTGTCCGACTCGAGCGCGACGGCGACCTGGCCGGCGCCTCGGCCATCCGCTACGGCGAGCTCCCCGATTTGGACCGCCGCATCACCGTCGCCACCGAAGAGTTGGACAAGCTCCAAACCGGGACCCGCTTCCTCAAGGAAGAGGTCGACGCCGAGGACATCGCCGAGGTGGTCAGTCGCTGGACCGGCGTCCCGGTGACGCGACTCATGGAGGGCGAGGTCGAGAAGCTGGTCCGGCTCGAGGCCACCCTGCACGAACGGGTGGTCGGCCAGGACGAGGCCGTCTCGGCCGTGGCCAACGCCATCCGGCGCAGCCGGGCCGGGCTGAGCGATCCCGACCGGCCCATCGGGTCCTTCCTTTTCCTCGGGCCAACCGGGGTGGGCAAGACCGAGCTGGCCCGCGCTCTGGCCGAGTTCCTCTTCGACGACGAGCGAGCCATCACCCGCATCGACATGAGCGAGTACATGGAGAAGCACGCGGTCAGCCGCTTGGTCGGCTCTCCGCCCGGGTACGTGGGCTACGACGAGGGGGGCCAGCTGACCGAAGCGGTCCGGCGTCGACCCTACGCCGTCGTTCTTCTCGATGAGCTCGAGAAGGCCCACCCGGACGTGTTCAACATCTTGTTGCAGGTGCTCGAAGACGGGCGCCTGACCGACGGGCAAGGCCGCACCGTCGACTTCACCAACACGGTGTTGATCATGACGTCGAACCTGGTCGGTGAGCCGGCGCAGTACTTCAAGCCTGAGTTCATCAACCGCATTGATGAGATCGTCCGGTTCCGCTCCCTGACCGAGGCCGACCTGGCTGTCATCGTCGGGGTCCAACTCGAGAAGCTGCGCTACCGGTTGGCGCAGCGCCGCCTCACCCTCGAGGTCACGCCGGCCGCCGAGGCGTGGCTGGCCAAGACCGGCTACGACCCCGACTTCGGGGCCCGGCCGCTGCGCCGGGTGCTCCAGCGCAACATCGAGGACCCGCTGGCCCTGGCCCTGCTCGAGGGCAAGTACCTCGAGGGGTCAACGGTGACGGTCGACGTCGAGGACGAGGCGATCATCCTGCGCTGATCCCTCGGGTGGGCTACCAGCCCGCGGGAACGCGGGACCCGAAGTGGGCCTTCTCGTTGGTCGCTCGGACGGCGGGCGAATCACTGGAGGCCTGCAGCGTCGAGGTGCCCGAAGTGGCGATCCCGACAGCATTGGCCGAGCCGCCGCCGGTTGACCCGTAGTAGGGCGCGTCCCCGAAGCTGAAGATGCCCCCGTCGGACGCCACCAGCCAGTACCCGCCACCGTCAGGGGTGGCCGCCATGCCGACGATCGGCTTGTTCAGGTGGGTCGCCCCGGTTGACCCGTAGAATTGCGCGTCGCCGAAGCTGAAGATCCCGCCATCGGAAGCCACCAGCCAGTAGCCACCACTGTCAGGGGTGATCGCCATGCCGACGATCGGCTTGTTCAGGTGGGTGCCGCCGGTGGAGCCGTAGTAGGGCGCGTCGCCGAAGCTGAAGATGCCCCCGTCGGACGCCACTAACCAGTAGCCGCCATCATCGAGAGTGGGCGCCATGCCAACGATGGGCTTATTGAGGTTCAGAGCACCGGTGGAGCCGAAGAAGGAGGCGTCGCCGAAGCTGAAGACGCCGCCGTCCGCGGCCACCAACCAGTACCCGCCATCGTCGCCCGTCTGGGAGATGCCGACGATGGGCGCTTTGAGAGGGGACCCTGAGGCATCCCCGAAGAGCTGAGCATCACCGAAGGCCGATACGGCGCCTTGAGCACTGGTCTCGTAATAACCCTCGGTCCCTACACCTTGCACCGAGATCACGACAGGTGTCGTGCCGGAGTCGGTGAGGGTGATGGCGGCCGACCGGTTGCCCACCGCGCCGGGAAGGAAGGCCACAATCAGGTCGCACGTCCCGGCGGGAGGAATGGTGACGACGCCGGTGGTGTCGTCAACCGTGCAGTTGTTGGAGGGGTCATCGGAGGGGTAGGCCAAGAAATCATCGGGATCTTTCCCGCCGTACGTGTCACCGGTCAACGTATCGGTCGTGCCGCCGGTATTGGTCAGAGTCACCGTGGTGGGCGTACTCAAATCGCCCAGGGTGATGCTGCCAAAATTGATGGATGACGGCATCGCCGTCAGCTGAGCCGGGGTCGCCGCCGCGCCGACGGACAGGGTGGCGCCAAGCACTGGAGTGGCGGTGCACAGCACCAGGCCGCCGGCCAATAGACCTAGGCGCAGGCGTCGGACGCGGTTGGACAGTCGTGTAGGCATTTGCCGTCCCTTATTTCGTAGGTGACAGCGATGCTGTCACGAATGGCGCCCGCGCCTCGGTCCGAGGATTCGGCAACGGTGGTGGTCGACGCGGAGGACGGGGCGATCGCATCCCACTAGGGGAGTCAGGACGAGTGCGGCAGGGTCCACGTGCGGGCCGAGCCGGAGCCGTGGCCGTGTTCGACGTCGGCCTTGAAGCTGGCCAGATCCCGCGACCGGTCGGCGGGCACGTCGGACTCGGCCTGCAGTGTCGGCGGGCCGTCGCCAGCGATGGCGACCACGTCGGTCAGACCCTTGCCACCGTCACCGCCCATGTAGGGGGCATCCCCGAAGGCGAACACCCCGCCGTCGGACGCCACCAGCCAGTACCCGCCACCGTCGGGCGTCACCGCCATGCCAACGATCGGTTTGTTCAAGTGCAGTGAGCCGGTCGAGCCGTAGAACTGCGCGTCGCCGAAGCTGAAGATGCCCCCGTCGGACGCCACCAGCCAGTACCCGCCACCGTCGGGCGTGGGTTCCATGCCGACGATCGGCTTGTTGAGGTGGAGATCGCCCGTCGAGCCTTGGAACGAGGCGTCGCCGTAGGCGAAGATGCCCCCGTCCGAAGCGGTCAACCAGTACCCGCCATCGTCTCCGGTGGCGGCCATGCCCGTGATGGGACGGTTCAGTGGCGAGCCGGACGCGTCCCCGTAGAGCAGTGCATCCCCGAAGGCATCAACCCGACCGGTGGCGGTTGCGATGTAGTAACCCTCCGTTCCGCTGCCCGATGCCGTGATCGTCGGACCGTTTTGGCCATCGACGAGAACGGTCATGGTTGCACTCCGCGGTCCGATCGCCCCTGGGGCGAATCCCACCTCAAGCGTGCAGGAGTTGCCCACCGCGATCGTGTCGCAAGGGTTGCCCCCGTTGTCGACGACGAAAGCCAAAACGTCGTCGGGGTCGGCGCCCCCGTAGCTGATCCCCGTGATGGTGTCGGGGAGGTCGCCGGTGTTGGTGAGCTGGACGTTGAAGGGACCCGATATATCTCCCAGCGTGGTGGCCGGGAAGGTCAAGGTTGTCGGCAACGCGCTGAGTGCAGGCACAGGTGGCGCATTGACCACCACTGTGGCGGAAGGGACTGAGTCCGGACCTGTCCCCGCCGCGTTGGTGGCCGACACCTCAAACGTGTACTGCCCCAGGCCCAACCCGCTCACGCTCCCGGAGTCAGTGGCCCCGCGCGTGGGACTGGTCGGCGAGCCGGTGGCACCAGCGGCGACGGTGACCGGAGTGCCGGCCGGAGTTCCGGTCCCACTCACCGCGACCGGCGTGATGGTGAAACTTGTGATGGGGCTCCCATCGTTGGCCGGAACAACCCAGCTCACGGTGGCGGTACCGGCCCCACCTACGCCCGACACATTGCTGGGCGCGGCGGGGGCGGTGGGTGCGGCAAAGGGTGTCACCACGTTCGACTGTGGTGACGGCTGGCCGACTCCGCCCGAGTTGGTGGCAGTCACCGTGAATGTGTAGGAAGTCCCATCCGTCAACCCGGTGATGGTGTATGAGTCGTGTGCGCCAGGTGTCGGGTCCTGGGGACCTCCCACCGCGGAGGCCGGCAGCGAGATCGCCGTCTGGGCCGTGCCCCCGATGTACGGAGTGATGGTGAAACCGTTGACCGCAGTCTGGCCGCTGGCACCAGCGGTCCACTGGACCACGGCCGATTGCAGGCCTGCGGTTGCGACGGGAATCGCCGGTGGCGATGGAGTCACTGACTCGGGCATCACCGCGTTGGTAGAGCCTGCGGTCCCGTCGCCGGCGGCGCTGTCCGCCGTGACGGTGAAGGTGTAGCTGTCGCCGTTGACGAGGTTCGGGATGACCGTGTCATCGTCTGCTCCAGCCGTCGGGCTGAGCGCGCTGGCGCTGGCACCAGCGGCCATCACGTCAGGCGTCTGGGCCACACCGGCCAAGTACGGCGTGATGGTGTAGTCGGTGATGGCTGACCCGTTATTGGCCGGTACCACCCAGCCCACCGTCGCCTGCGCGTTGCCCGGGGCGGCCGAGGCCACCGGCTGAGCCGGTGCGGTGCCCGGGTCTTCGAACACGGTCAGGGTGTCACCGGCGGGCACCATGAGGTAGCCGTCACCTTCGGTGAGCCCAAAAATGGAATCGTCGTCGGAGCTCCCTCCGGTCGGGACAATGGGCGTGCCGATGTCGGCGGAGAACAGCTCCGTGCCCGTCATGGCCGAAACGCCGAAGACCGTGCCCAACGACGATCCTTCATAGACCACCCCGTTGACCTCAATCGGCGCCGTGTCGAGCTCACCGTCACCGGCGAAGCTCCATAGGAACGAGCCGTTGCCCACGGTCTGCGCCTGCAGCGTGCCGCCGTTCTCGGTATAGGCGTTGTTGCCATCGACCGCAGGGGGTGGGCCGGCCGTAAAGCTGCGCACCGTCTGACCCGTGGTCGCGTTCAGGATCTGATCACGTAGGAAGAGATCGCCGTCAGCCAGGACCGGGGTTTGGCCGCCACCGCCTTCACAGCCATTCTGGTACGTCCACAGTGGCGTCCCGCTCATCGCATTGAAGGCCTGGGTGAGATCGCAGGCATAGGACTCGTACACGTTTCCGCCCCCGACGACCGGTGAGCTCGACATGCCGTTCTCGACCTCTTGGGTCCAGAGCAAGGCACCGTTCGTCTCGTTGAAGGCGTAGAGCGTTCCGGCGCTGTCGGTGCTGCCGCCGCCTTCCGAGTAGACGATGCCGGTGGCCGCCGTGGGTGACGAGTCAAAGAGGAACTGGCCGGGCAGGGTGGCCGACCAGTCCAAGGCGCCCGTCTGGGCGTCGTACGCACTCATCACGTCGTCGGACTGCTCGAAGAGGCGGCCGCCGTCATAGGCGATCCCGACATCCCCGACCCCGACCGACACCTGCCAATCCACTGCCCCGGTGGCCGAGTTGTAGGCCACCAGGCTCGGTGATGCGGCGTTGATGGACGTAAAGATGAGCCCGTCCGCGGCCAGCGCGTAGCTATAGGACCCGGTCGCTGTGACCGACCACGCCTCGGTCCACTGGGGGCCCACCGGGTCGTTCGAGATGCCGGTGTGGGCCGGCGTCATCTGGAAGGCCACGGCGTTCTGTCCTGCTCCTGGGGTGCTGTGCGGGGTCGCCCCACCAGCAGCGCCGCCGCTGCTACCGAGAACGACCAGTCCGGTCACCACCCCCATGACGGCCAGGGTTCGCCGCAGCGACTGCAGCTCCCCGAGATCCGAACCGAAACCACTCCCGCGCATGTGTTCTCCCCGATCACGCCTTGGCGGCGTTCGTGGTGTCTAGTCAAACAGGCGTTCGAGGGAGGGCCAAATAGCCCATTGGCCACCCGCGCCGGTCGCCCCGGCCCACCGTTTTCCCTACGCCGCCACCCGGGCCTCGGCAAAGGCCAAAACGAAGCCAGCGCAGAAGGCCAGCAGGTCGTCGGGCTTTCGGCTGGTCACCAGAGTATTGATGCCCTCGTGGCAGGTCACGACTTCGCGGTCGACCCAGGTGCCGCGGGCATTGCGGAGGTCGGTCTGCAAGGAGGGCCATGAGGTCAGCGTCCGTCCCGCTACCAGGTCCCCCTCAATCAGGGTCCATGGCCCGTGGCAGATGGCGGCGACCGGCTTGCCGGCCTCGAACATGGCCATCAGGAAGTCGACGGCTGCCGCATCCTGGCGCAGCTGATCGGGATTGGCCACCCCGCCGGGTAGGACCACGGCGTCGAAGTCGCTGGCCCGCACCTCCTCGGTGGTCCGGTCCACCGGGAAGCGGTCGGCTCGGTCCAGGTGCCGCATGGTTTCGACCAGGCCGACCCGGGGGGCAACCAGCTCGGGTCGTCCGCCGGCATTGAGGACGGCCTGCCACGGTTCGAGGAGCTCGATTTCCTCTACACCTTCATTGGCCACCATGAAGGCGACCTTGACCCTGTCCAGGTCGTGCGTCACGTTCGTATCCCGCTTTCTCCCGCCGGTTTGTCCACCGTTGTGGGTGTTTGCGGTCACTTGGCCGATACCCCGCCATAGGTTCGGGAAACCAGCACCGGGGGTTCGATCGCCGCCGAGCCAAGGGGTAGGATGAGGCGTAATCCGCCGCAAAGAACGGAGATGACCCGTGCCCGCAACCGTGGTAGTCGGGACGCAGTGGGGCGACGAGGGGAAGGGGAAACTCACCGACCTCCTGGCCCGCGAGATGGACATCGTGGTGCGCTATCAAGGCGGTCACAACGCCGGACACCGCATCGTCGTCAACGGTGAGGCCTTCGCCCTCCAGCTGGTTCCGAGCGGGATCCTCTATGACCACATCACCCCGGTCATCGGCAATGGCGTGGTGGTCGACCCGGCCGTGCTGTTGGCCGAGCTGGACAGCCTCATCGCCAAGGGAGTCGACACCAGCCGGCTGGTGGTCAGCGGCAACGCTCACCTGATCATGCCGTATCACCAGGAACTGGACCGGGTGACCGAACGCTTCTTGGGCAAGAACGCCCTGGGCACCACCAAGCGCGGCATCGGCCCGGCCTACGCCGACAAAGCCACGCGGGTCGGTATCCGGGTCCAGGACCTCTTTGACGCCAAGATCTTCCGCCAAAAGCTCGAGGTGGCCCTCAAGGAGAAGAACGCCATCTTGGCCAAGGTCTACAACCGCCTGCCTCTGGCGGCCGACGAGATCGCCGCCCGCTACCTCGACGAATACGCCCCTCGCCTCGAAAAGATGGTGGGCGACACGGTGGGCCTCATCCACGATGCGATGGAGTCCGACCGCAACGTGCTCCTCGAAGGGGCGCAGGCCACCTTCCTCGACCTGGACCACGGCACGTATCCCTTCGTCACCTCCTCCAACCCGGTAGCCGGTGGCGCCTGCACCGGATCGGGACTGGGCCCCCGGGATATTGATCGTGTCATCGGCATCGCCAAGGCCTACGTGACTCGGGTGGGGGCCGGACCCTTCCCGACCGAGCAGGACAACGACATCGGTGCCCTGCTGGTCGAGCGCGGCCACGAGTTCGGCACCAACACCGGGCGCATGCGTCGCTGTGGCTGGTTCGACGCCGTCATGCTGCGCCAGGCCGTGCGGCTGAACTCGCTGACCGAGGTGGCGCTGACCAAGCTCGACGTTCTCGACACCTTCGAGACGGTCAAGGTCTGCGTGGCCTACGAGGCGGACGGCACGCGCTACACCCACCTGCCCTACCACCAGTCGATTCTCCACAACGTGACCCCCGTCTACGAGGAGCTGCCGGGCTGGCGCACCGACCTGACGGCGGCCACCGCGCCGGGCGACCTGCCTGACGCGGCCCGTTCCTACGTCGCCTTCCTGGCCGAGCAGATCGGTGTCCCCGTACGCCTGGTCGGTGTCGGCCCCGGGCGCGAGCAGTTCGTCTCCTTCGCCACCGCGTGAGGGTCTGCGTCGTCGGCGCCGGGGGGCGTGAGCACGCCCTGGCTCATGTCCTGGCCCGGACGGCCGAGGTGATCGTGGTCCCGGGTAACCCGGGCATGGCGCCTCCGATCGAGCGCTCCGACGGCCCGGTCGAGGAGGTCGAGGCCGATCTCTATGTCATCGGCCCCGAGGCCCCGCTGGTCGAAGGCTTGGCCGACCGTCTGCGGGCGCTCGGGAAGGCGGTGCTCGGTCCGGGCGCCGACGGCGCGCTGCTCGAGGGTTCCAAAGCCTTCATGAAGGAGGTGCTGGACTCGGCCGGAGTGCCCACGGCCCGTTTCGCGGCCTTCGACGCCATGCAGATCGATGAAGCGCTGGCCTTTCTCGAGACCATGCCGGGTCCGTGGGTCATCAAGACCGACGGGCTGGCGGCCGGCAAGGGCGTGCTGGTGGCCTCGACCAAGGAGGCGGCACGGGCCGACGTGGTGGCCAAGCTTTCGGGCCATGCCTTCGGCGAAGCCGGGCGCAACATCGTGATCGAAGAGGGGCTGGCCGGCGAGGAATGTTCGCTCCTGGTGCTCTGCGACGGGACGACCGCAGTCCCCCTCGTCCCGGCGCAGGACTTCAAGCGGGCCCGCGACGGCGACCAGGGTCCCAACACCGGCGGCATGGGCGCCTACGCCCCAATGCCCCAGGTCACACCGGACCAGGTCGCCGCCATCATGGCGACAGCAGTCGAGCCGTTGATTGCCGAGCTGCAGCGCCGGGGTATCGACTACCGGGGCGTGCTCTATGCCGGGTTGATGCTGAGTGCAGAGGGACCCAAGGTGATCGAGTACAACGTGCGCTTCGGAGATCCTGAGACCCAGGTGGTGCTGCCACTGTTGGCCAGTGACGCCGCCGAGCTGTTCCTGGCGGTGGCCGAGGGTCGCCTGGCCGAGGTACCGCCGCCCGCCTTCCTTGATGCGGCCGCGGTGTGCGTCGTCCTGGCCACCTCGGGTTATCCCGAACAGCCGCGCACCGGTGACCCGATCAGCGGCCTGACCGCCGACGGACAGTCGACGGCCGACGTGCCGGGTACCGTCGTCTTTCACGCCGGGACGGGTCGGCGCGACCCCCACTCGCCCTTCCATACCAGCGGGGGGCGGGTGCTCGGCGTCACGGCGGTGGCACCTACCCTGCGTGAGGCCCGGGTCAATGCTTATGCCGCCGCCGCACCCATCGAGTGGGATGGCCTGCAGCGCCGCAGTGACATCGCGCAATGGGCCAGCAGTGAATTGGAGGAACAGGTCGGATGATCCCGCGCTATTCGCCTCCCGACATGGCGGCGTTGTTCAGCGATACGGCGCGTTTCGCCATGTGGCTCGAGGTCGAACTCCTGGCCACCGAGGGCCAGGCCCGGGCGGGCGTGGTGCCGGCCGAGGATGCGGCCACCTGCCGGGCCAAGGCGCCCACCGTCGACGAGGTCTTCGTTCACGATGTGCTCGAACGCGAGAAGGTGACCGACCACGACGTCGCCGCCTTCGTCGACGTGGTGCAGGACCGCATCGGGGCACCGGCCGGTTCCTACATCCATTTCGGACTGACCTCCTCCGACGTGGTGGACACCGCCTTGTGTGCCACCTTGACCAAGGCGGCCGACCTTCTCCTGGCCGATCTCGGCGGCTTCATCGCCGCTCTCAAGGCGCGTGCGCTCGAGCTGATGGAGGTTCCGGTCACCGGACGCACCCATGGCATGCACGCCGAACCGACCACCTTCGGGGTCAAGTTTTCGTTGTGGGCCCTGCAGGCCGATCGAGACCGCCGCCGTCTGCTTGCCGCCCGGGAGGCCATCGCGGTCGGCAAGCTGTCGGGCGCCGTTGGGACCTATTCGAACATCGACCCGTCAGTCGAAGCGTACGTGTGCGGCTCGCTGGGTCTGACGCCGGTGCCGGCCACCCAGGTGATCGCCCGGGACCGCCACGCCGAGTTCTTCTATTGCTGCGCGTCCATCGGGGCCACGGTCGAGCTCATGTGCACCGAGGTGCGCCATCTGGCCCGCAGCGAGTTGGGCGAGGTCGAAGAACCGTTCGGGGCCGGGCAGAAGGGCTCCTCGGCCATGCCGCACAAGCGCAACCCCATCCTGTCGGAGCGGCTGTGCGGACTGGCCCGGCTGCTCCGTGGCTACCTGGGGGCCGGTCTGGAGGACGTGGCGCTCTGGCACGAGCGCGACATCTCGCACAGTTCAGTGGAACGGGTGGCGCTGCCCGATGCGTCCCTATTGGCTTGCTATGTCCTGCGCAAAGCAACCGGATTGGCCAGTGGCCTGGTCGTGCACCCCGAGCGCGCCCTGGACAACCTGACCAACGGCTCGTTCGGCCTGGTGTTCAGTCAGTCGGTGCTGTTGGCCCTGGTGGAGGCCGGGCTGACCCGTGATCAGGCCTATCGGATCGTCCAGCGCGACGCCCGGGCCGCCTGGGAGCAGCGGCGACCCCTGCGCCAGGTGCTCGAGGAGGACGCCGACGTCAGCCTGAGTTCAGCGCAGCTCGATGAGGCCTTCGACCTGGGTCGGACCCTCCGGCACACCGACCGTTTCGCCGACGCTTTGGCCGACTTGTGAGGAGGAAAGTGTGATGACCATCGATCTCCCCCAGATCCACTCGGGCAAAGTCCGCGAGCTCTACGACGCCGGTCAGGGCCGGCTCCTCATGGTGGCGTCCGACCGGGTCAGCGCGTTCGACGTGATCATGGCCGAGCCCATCGCCAACAAGGGCCGGGTGCTCACCGCCACGACCGTGTTCTGGTGCGAGCAGATGGCCGACGTGGTGCCGGGCACGGTGATCGCCACCGACCCGGCGGCCATCACCGATGCGCTGGGGCAGCCCTTGCCAGAGGCGTGGGCCGGCCGGGCCATGCTGGTGCGCCAGGCCGAGATGCTGCCGATCGAGTGCATCGTGCGCGGTTACCTGGCCGGCCAGGCCTTCGAGGAATACGTGCGGTCCGGGACGGTGCACGGCATGCCGATGCCCACCGGCCTCCGCTTGGCCGATCGACTGGAAAAGCCAATCTTCACGCCGTCCACCAAGGCGGCGGTCGGCCACGATCTCAACATCGACTTTGCCGCGGCCGTCGACCTGGTCGGCGCGGAAGCAGCCATCCGGGCCAGGTCTGTCTGCCTCGAGCTCTATGGACGCGCCGCCGCCCGGGCCGCCGAAGCCGGGTTCATTTTGGCCGACACCAAGTTCGAACTGGGTTACGTCGACGGCGGAATCTGCCTGTGCGACGAAGTGTGCACCTCAGACTCCTCGCGGTTGTGGCCGGCCGACCAGGTGGTGCCCGGCACCACGCCGCCGGCGTTCGACAAGCAACCACTGCGCGACTGGCTGGCCGCCCAGCCCTGGGACCGCACGCCCCCACCGCCCGCCCTCCCTGACGACGTGACGTCGGCGCTGTCGCAGCGCTACGTGGCCGCCTACGAGCGGATCACCGGGCGTCTCCTAAGCGACTGGTACGGTGCCTCGGCATGAAGTTCCGGGCCCGCGTCGAGGTGCAGTTGCGGCCCGGGATCGCCGATCCTGAGGGTGCCACCATCGAACGCGCGCTGCCCGCCCTCGGTTTCGACGGGGTGGCCCAAGTCCGAGCCGGACGCTCCTTCAGCTTTGAGGTCGAGGCGCCCGACGAGAGCGCGGCGCGGGCCAAGGTGACCGAATTGGCTGACCGCTTGTTGGCCAACCCGGTCATCGAGCAGAGCCACCTCGAGCTCCAGGCGCTCTGAGGTGGCTGCCCGCATAGGGGTGGTCGTCTTCCCGGGGACCAACTGCGAGCACGACGTCGTCCAGTCGGTCGAGGTACTCGGCGGCATCGGTCAGCTGGTCTGGCACGGCGATCGCACTCTCGGTGACGTCGATGCCGTGGTGCTGCCCGGAGGATTCGCCCACGGTGACTATCTGCGGCCCGGTGCCTTGGCCCGTTTCTCACCGATCATGGATGCGGTGAGCGATTTCGCTCGCTCCGGTGGACCGGTAGTGGGTATCTGCAACGGTTTTCAAGTGCTGACCGAGGCTGGACTGCTCCCCGGGGCCCTCCAGAAGAACGGCCGATTGCGCTTCTTGTGCCAGCCCGCCCGCGTCGAGGTGGTCTCGACCGATTCGGTGCTCACCCGCGGCGCCACCGTGGGGGAGGAGTTGGTGATTCCCATCAACCACTTCTCCGGGAACTACATCTGCGACGAGGTGACACTGCGCCAATTGCAGGATTCGGGGCGCATCGTTCTTCGCTACAGAGACAATCCAAATGGCTCCATCGACGCCATCGCGGGAATTGCCAATGAGGCGGGCAACGTGGTGGGCCTGATGCCGCACCCCGAACGGGCGTCCAGCCCATTGCTGGGTTCCGAGGACGGGCTGGTCCTCCTGCGCTCGCTGCTCGAGTCGGCCAGCGCAACCGCCGCCGCCTGATTAGCCCCGGCTGCGGGTGATCTCGGCCTTGGCCAGGACGGCCGCGCTCACTCCGGCGGCCCGCCAGGTGCTGTAGGTGATGCCCTTGCGCTCGCCATAGGCCTTGGCCACCTTGATGAAATGCTTCTCGAGCGCGCTCATGTCCTTGACCTGGTCGACCCGGGACCGTTCGTCGACCAGGTCCTTCTGCTCTTGGAGCAGGTGGAGCTTGGTCAGCGCGTCGGCACTAGCCAGTTGGGTCTCGATGGCGGCCAGCCGACGGTCGATGGAGGCCGGGGTGCGCTTGCGACCGCGCTTGGGCTTGGACGTTTCGAGCGCCTCGAGGTAATGCCGCACCGACGCGCTCTCGGCCCGGCCCTGAGCCAGGGCTGCCTTGTGTCCGGTGCTCATCGGCTTGCGAGGTGCCGGTGTTTTTGACTTTGGAGGCATGGCAGCCATTGTGGCGCACAACGAAGACCAAGTGGGATCACATTTGGCAAAACCTGTCAATGCCATAGAGAAAAAGCGGGATGTCCCATTGCGCAATAGCCGATGAACCATTGCCAGTTGACCCGCGGGGTCGCGGCCCCGGCATTTTCTGCAGCCGAGCGGTACTGTGCGCTTTATGCCTGCATCGGCTGGTGAGATCAGTGCCGCCGCACGACGATGGATGGCGGTACTGCTGGTCGTGATCTCGCTGATCGTGGCCGCCTACTGGCTGTCCTGGCTCCTGCATCGCTCGTTGGTGGCCGTCGAGACCTCCAAGGGCTACGTGCAGTTCGAGGACGCCTTCCCCTTGGCCGATGGGATCCTGGTCGTCTGCTTGCTGGCCAGCGCCTTCTCCCTGCTCACCGGGCGTGGGGCGGCCCTGTTCTGGCTACTGGTCGGCGGCGGTGCCGGGCTGTACCTCTTCGCCATGGACGATCTCTACGACCTGCAACACGGGATCTGGGGCAAGGGGACCAACGGGATCATCGAGCTGATCATCAATCTGGTCACCCTGGTGCTGTCCCTCTTCGTGCTGTGGTGGACCTGGTCGCATCGGGAAGGTCTGCGTCCGGCATGAGCCAGTTCCACTTCGATCCCGCCACCTATATGGAGTTGATGGCAGCCGAAGTGCCGCTCTACTCGGACCTGCAGGACACCATCGCGGCGGCCGCCGCCGAGATCGTGGCCGCCGACATCCTCGATCTGGGCTGTGGAACCGGCGAGACGCTGGTGCGGGTCCTGGCCAAGCACCCCCAAGCCAGCGCGGTGGGCATCGATGAGAACGACGGCATGCTCGAGGTGGCGCGCCATCGCCTGGTCGGGCGCCAGGTGGACCTCCGGGTGGCCGACCTGGCCGACCCGTTACCGGTCGGGCCCTTCGATCTGGTCGTCTCCGCCCTGGCCATCCATCACCTCGACGGTCCGGGCAAGGCGGCCCTGTTCGAGCGGATCGCCACGGTCCTGGTGCCAGGGGGCCGTTTTGTTCTCGGTGACGTCATCGTCCCCGAGGACGGACCTCCGATCATTCCGCTCAGTGACGACTACGACAAGCCCAGCACGCTGTCGGACCAGGTGGGGTGGCTCGAGTCGGCCGGGCTACGGGTCGAGGTCATCTGGGGGACGGACGACCTGGCCGTGCTGACGGCCGATCGGCTGACCTGATCAGCCCTCGACGACGACGAATCCGCTCTCGTAGGCGTAGACCACCGCCTGGACCCGGTCACGGAGGTCCAACTTCATCAGGATGCGGCCGACATGCGTCTTGACCGTGCTCTCCTCGACGATCAGCTCAGCCGCGATCTCGGCGTTGGAGAGCCCATGAGCCACCAGCCGCAGCACGTCGCGCTCACGCGGCGTGAGGGTAGCCAACCGCTCGTCCGGGTTCCGCTCCGGCCGCGCGGCCTGCACGTACTGCTCGATCAGGCGACGGGTGATGGCGGGGTCGATGAGGGCGTTGCCGGCGGCCACGCTCTGCACCGCAGTAATCAGTTGGTTGCTGGGGGCATCCTTGAGGAGGAACCCGCTGGCCCCGGCCCGCAGCGCGGCATACACGTACTCATCGGTGTCGAAGGTGGTCAGCATGATGACCCGGGACGAGGTGTCGTTGAGGATGGTCCGGGCCGCGGTGAGTCCGTCCATCACCGGCATACGGATGTCCATGAGCACCACCGTTGGTGCCAGTTGGCGGGCCAGGGCGATGCCCGCCTCCCCGTCACCAGCTTCGCCGACCACCGTGATGCCTGGCTCCAGGCCCAAGATCACGCTGAAGCCGGCCCGCACTAGGCGCTGGTCGTCGACGATCAGAACAGAGATTTCGTCCGTCACGACATCACTGGCGCATGTCTCGGGCTGGTGCTGCGGCCGATCGACGGGGAAAGCGGGCCACCAGCTGCCAGCCACCATCGTCGATGGCACCCGCGGTGAATGTGCCACCACACTGGGACATCCGTTCGTGCATTCCGGCCAGGCCGTGGCCACCACCGGCCTTCTCCAACCCAGAAGGGACAAAGCCGGCAGGCCCGTTGGATAGCCGCAGCTCGACCCACTCATCATCATCGTCGTCGATGGCAACGGCGATGGGCGCGCCGGGAGCATGCTTCAGCGCGTTGGTGATGCCTTCTTGCACCACACGGAAAGCCGCATCAGCGTTGACGTCATCGAGATCGCAGCGAAGGTGGCACGAGATGGCCAGGCCCGAGGCCCGGGCCCGCTCGACCAGTTCCTCGACAATGCGCAAGCCGGCGGTACGCAATGAGGGAGATGGGTCGTGCAGAAGTTCGACCAGCCGATCAATCTCCGCCTCGGCCTGTTGAGCGGCCTCGCTGATGGAGGAGAAAGCCTCGGCGGCCCTTTTTTGATCACGCGAAGCCAGCCGCTCGCCGGCATTGGCTTGCACCACCATCAGACTCACACTGTGGGCCACGATGTCGTGTAGTTCACGGGCGATACGGGAGCGTTCGTAGCGTACGGATTGGTTGACGAAAATCTCGCGTTCCTCTTCGAGTTCGCGAGCTCGTTGTTCGAGCTCGGCCGATGCCCGGCGACGCGACGCCACGGCCAGGCCGCCGGCAAAGGGTCCGACGGCCAGCATCTCAGGGACCGGATTCCAGCCACCGTCGCTCAGGTTGATGCCGACAAGGATCGCGGCGATCCCCACGAGCGATCCCGGCAACGGTGCGTCGGAGCCCAGCGTGTAGGCATAAAGGAAGAGGGCAGCCCAAACGGATACGAACGTGTCGTTGGCATAGACCGTGCTGGCGTCATGGGCGAAATAGGGAATGGCCATGAGCACGCCGCTGGCGATGGCTACCGGAATCGGCCGCCACCGGCGGAGAGCAATAAGGACAGAGAAGCCGAGTACACAGATGGAGCCCGGGACATTGCCGGTCTGATCCTCGTAGGCGAGCACACCGGCCGTCCATGCCGTGAGCACGACCGCCACGAACGGGTCGGGGCACCGTCGGCCCAGCCGCCACACTTGCCTCACGTCCTTTAGACCGTCCCGACGGACAGCGGGAGAAGGACGAGCGTCTCTCTGAGGCCACTTCGGGTCGACGAGCGGACCGTTCCGCCGTGTAGGTTCGCTCGTTCGGTGGCGGCTGCCAGTGCCGGCCGAGCCGAGCTTTCGCGCACGCTCGGTCCCACCACCTTGAACTCGAGGGCGTCAACTCCGAACGTCACCTCGACCAGAGCCTCGGTCTCCGCGTTCGCCTCCAACGTGTTGAGCAGGTGCTCGACGATGCGGTAACCCGAGAGTTCGAGCCCAGGCGGCAGCAAGCGCGGGTCGCCGAAGACCTCCAGGCGAATATGGAGGTCCCCGGCCTGGTCGAGGAGCCGTCCAAGTTGGGCCAGCACCGGTTGGGGGCTTGTTGGTGCGTCGTCTCGCAGGCCTCCGACGACCTGGCGCATGTGAGCGAGTGTCTCCCGACCGGTGCCCTGAATGGACACGAATGCATCGGCGGCCTGATCCGGTCCCGCGCAGAGCGAATGTCGGCCGGAGGCAGCAGCGGCGGCGATGTCTTGCACTTGTGTGTGGAGATACTGGTCGAGGTCCTCAGCAATGCGGACGCGATCGGCCTCGACCGCCAGACTGGTATTTCTCTCGCGCTGCTGGTGCAGCTCCGTCGTTCGTGTTCGCAACGCCTCGACCGTGACGTTGCGTCGGTGCAATAGAACCCCGGCGCCCAGGAAGGCGAGTGAGATGGGAATGAAAAGAACCGAAGTGCTGATCGGATAGATCTGCGGGTCGGATTCGCATTGCACCAAGATGCTGCCGATCAAAAGCGCTTCACCGATGACGCGTTCCCGACCGCCCTGGCCGCGACTCCCCACAACGAAGGCCACATAGAAGACTGCGGGCAGCGTTGCCCCGCAGCGGACGTAGTGACCGATGGCGCCCCAGTTGACCAAGGCAGCGGCAACCAACGAGGCGGCGACGAGCAGCGGGCGCTTCCGGGCAAAGGCCACTGGCAGCGTCATGAGGAGGACGGCAAGCGCTCCCGTCCATCCGGCGTCAAGGACGTGTCCTCCACTCCTCCCGTGGGTGACAATGACAACGGCGAGCGCGCTCAGCACGAGGGCCAGGGCGATGTCGCCCCATCCGAACTCGGCGATGCCGAAGGTCGGGCCGGTCATCATGCCGGCCCATGTCCGCTTCTTGCTCATGACGCACCTCTTTCGGTGTCTAGGTCAATTCTGGTCGCAAATCGGCACAATGGCAATGCCTGTGTGGGGGCGACGCCGTCTACCTGGCGGCCCACCTCGCTGGCCGTGAGCTCAACGGCGGCGGGGCAGCGTGGCCACCACCAGCTGGGCGATCAGGCCATAGCCGCGTGTAGTGGGGTGGACGTCCTGGAGCTGGCAGTAATAGGTCAGGGAGCAAATGTCGGCGACCGCGATCGGGATGCGTCCGGAGTGGGCGGTGTGCCGCACTGTCGTCTCGGTCAACGGCGCGTACGCGCCGGTGGCCTTCGTGACGTCGACGAATCGTGCACCGACGGCCTGGTATTCGGTTTTGAGCGCTGGATTGAAGAGTCGTTGGAATCCCTCGACCGAGACCAGGGCCAGGTTCTTTTGTGACGGTTCCTTGGATGTGTAGAGACCCAGGAAGACATCGGGATAGGTGAGGCCGACGATGGGTACGGCTGGCCCGGCGGTTTCCCGTAGCCCGGCCAGCAGTGTGTGCAGATTGGCCTCGATACCGACAATCGTGTTGGTCACACACGAGATGAAAATGGTGGCATTGGTGCAGCCGAGAAGGTCATTGCCGCCGATGGACACCGTGATCATTCCGATGTGACCGTGATGGCGGGAAATGAACTGATCCGCGGCCGCCGCCTGCGTACGCGTCGGATAGGAGACGGCGTCGGGACCCGGAGCCGAGAGTGGGCAACCAACCTGTTCGAGGACACTGGTCGAGGTAGCGCCGTCGCAGGCGAAGTTTCGCAGAGTGAATCGGTAGCCACGGGTGCGGGCCAGGCCGACGACCTGATACGCGAAGCCGTGGGTGTCCCGCCCCTTGGAAGACGCGGCCACGGGCTGGTAGCCGGCCGCGTACGAATCACCGATGGAGACGTCGTACTCGATCGCCGTTTTGGGTACTGCCGCCTCGGCTGGCGTCATCATCGAGGCGGCGGCACACCCCGTCGTGCTGGCCAGACAGAGCAGTGAGAATGCCACCATCCGGAGACCGCCGACCCGATTCATTGCTTGTGCAGGGTCAGGACGAGGTCACTGTTGTTGGTGTTCCCGACGGTCGTGCTGGACACGGCGCCGGTGTACCCCGCGTACTCCCCGGTTCCACCGTCAATGGTCAGGGGTCCCGAGCCGCTGGCCAGGTTGACCGTCACGTTGTCTTCATAAATCAGCGACCCGCCAGTGGCGAACTCGAGGAAGCAGCTGGCGGTCGCAGGAGCTGAAACGACGTTGCAGAACAGATGATCGGTGACCGACCACTTCTTGGCGTGGTGCGAGTGATTGCCGACGTAGTCGACGTCGTTTTCAGTCACGTGACCTCCCACCGGCGGATAACCCTGGATCACCTGACCGGACGCGTTGGAGAAGGTCAGCGTCAACTCCTTCTGGAAGAAGTGCAGGACGGTGGGGGGTGTCGATGCTTCGGCTGTCCCGCTACTCAGTGCCAGTCCACCGAGGAGGACCGTGCTCGATGCGCACCCGGCCAGAAGGAGCCGTCCGAGGCGTTGACCTGTCGGCTTTGGGGTATTCGAAGCTGCTTCGGTGTTGCTCGTCATGGCGATTCTCCCGCTCTCTTGGTCGGGAGCTCCGTGCTCCCTCCTCGGAGTGTGAGGGAAGGGGTACCGCCTTTCGTCTCCCCTGCGGGGGATCTTGGCCAGCCAGGCGTCCTCCTTGGGGAGGAGACGCCACTAAGTTGGAGGCACCATGACTCCCCCGTCCGAGGAGCCGGCGATCGAGGAGCCCACGTCAGAGGTCCCCCTGCACCGAGCACTCGGGCTGAGCGACGACGAGTTCGCCGCCGTCGGCAAGATCCTGGGGCGCCAGCCCAACCACCTCGAGCTGGCCCTCTATGCCGTCATGTGGAGCGAGCACTGCTCCTACAAGTCCTCACGGCTGCACCTCAAGCGTCTGCCCACCGAGGGTCCCGGAGTGCTGGTCGGTCCGGGTGAGAACGCCGGGGTGATGGATGCAGGCGACGGGATCGCGGTGGCCATCCGCATCGAGAGCCACAACCACCCCTCGGCCATCGAGCCCTACCAGGGTGCGGCCACCGGGGTCGGCGGCATCCTGCGCGACATCTTCACCATGGGGGCCCGACCGCTGGCCGTCATGGACCCGCTGTTCTTCGGACCTCCCGACGAGGCCCGCCAGCGCTGGTTGATCGAGGGCGTGGTCAGTGGGATCTCCGGCTACGGCAATTCGGTAGGAGTGCCCACCGTGGGCGGCGAGTTGACTTTCGACCCTTGCTACGCCCAGAACCCTTTGGTCAACGTCCTCTGCATGGGCGCCCTGCCGGTCGGTCGCCTGGTGCTCGGGATCGCCTCGGGGCCGGGGAACCTGGCCGTTCTCCTGGGCAGCACCACCGGGCGGGACGGCATCGGTGGGGTGAGCGTGCTGGCGTCGGCCGGCTTCTCCGACGATGACGGCGGCGCCGACGACTCCAAGCGGCCCAGCGTGCAGGTGGGCGACCCCTTCGAGGAGAAGCGGCTGATCGAGGCCTGCCTCGAACTGCTCGACACCAAGTTGGTGGTGGGCATCCAGGATCTCGGTGGTGCCGGGCTGGCCTGCGCCACCAGCGAGACCGCCGGTCGGGGCGGTGTCGGCATGGACGTGGACGTCAGCGTGGTGCCCTGCCGGGAACCGGGCATGGAGCCCTGGGAGATCATGACCAGCGAGAGCCAGGAGCGCATGCTGGCCATCGTCACCCCCGAGTCGTGGCCGGCGGTCGACGCCATCTGCAAGAAGTGGGAAGTGCGGGCCACTGTCATCGGGAAGGTGACCGCGCCCGAGCCAGACGGCGGGGGACGGCTGCGCATTCGTCGCGGTTTCGACGGTGAAATTTTGGCGGACGTGCCTGCGGCCTCCCTGTCCGATGACGCGCCGCTCTACGACCGTCCGCTCGACCCTCCGATCCGAGTCGACACCAGCAGTACGCACACGGCGCCGAGTGACTGCGCCGGCGATCTGCTCGGCCTGCTGTGCTCGCCGCGCTGGATCTACCAGCAGTACGACCACCAGCTCTTCCTCAACACGGTGGTCGGCCCGGGCGGGGACGCCGCCCTGCTGCGCCTGGCCGGACCAGGGCTCCCGCCGTCGCGTCGCGGGGTGGCCATCTCCACCGACTCGAACCCGCGGGCGTGCGCCATCGACCCGCGCCAGGGCACGGCGCTGACCTTGGCCGAGGGCGTGGCCAACCTGGCCTGTGTGGGCGCTCGGGCGGTCGCCGTGGTCAACTGCCTCAACTTCGGTAATCCCGAACACCCCACGGTGATGCGGCAGCTCTCCGATGTCATCGACGGCCTGTCCGAGGCCTGCCGCGCCTTCGACCTGCCGGTCATCGGCGGCAACGTCAGCCTCTACAACGAGAGCGGCGGGACCGACATCCATCCCACCCCGGTCCTGGGCCTGCTGGGCCTGGTCGACGTGCTCGAGGCCGCGCCGCCCGGGATGGCCTGGCGCGAAGGCGACGCGGTGGTCCTCCTCGGTCCCCGCGGTCACGGTGCTCGCCCGCTGGGTGGTTCGCGCTGGGCTGCCACCTTCTCGGACACACCTCTCCTCGGACCGCTGCCGGCACTGGACTTCGCGGCGCATCGGGACGTGTGCAGTTTGGTGGCCCATCTGATCGGCGCGCTGGTCGCCGGCACCGGCGTGGTTCCGCTTAGCGCCGTACATGACGTGTCCGGCGGTGGCTTGGGCGTGACCCTGGCCGAGATGATGTTGGCCGCCGAGGTTGGCTGCACCGTCGCCCTCGAAGACGGCACCGAGTTGTTCAGCGAAGCCCCCTCCCGCTTCGTGCTGGCCACCGGCGATCCCGAGCGGTTGTGCGCTGAGGCGGCCGCCTCCGGGGTCTCGGCGTCTGTCTTGGGCCAGGTCGGGGGCGGGCGGCTCAGTATCGAGGGCCTGGTCGACCTGGGCCTGGCCGAACTCAGCGACGGCGCCAACGGCCGCTTACCGGCCTTGTTCGGGGACACCTGATGCGACGCCCCTGTGCGAGAATGTGGGCACCGTGAAGGAAGCCTGCGGGGTCTTTGGGGTCTACGCACCCGGGCGGAGGGTCGCCAATCTCACCTTCGACGGTCTCTACGCCTTGCAACACCGGGGGCAGGAGTCGGCTGGCATGGCGGTGGCCGACGGTGACACCGTCACCGTGGTCAAGGACATGGGCCTGGTGGCCACCGTTTTCGACGAGCGCACGCTGTCGGCCCTCGATGGGCACATGGCCATCGGGCACACCCGCTACTCGACGCACGGTTCTTCGGATTGGGCCGGCGCGCAACCCGTCTACCGCGACGTGGGGCGTGCCGGTTTCGCCCTCGGCCACAACGGCAACCTGACCAACACCGCCGAGCTGGCCGAGAAGGTCGGGATGCTGCCGGGATCGATCTGCACCGATAGCGACGTGGTGGCCGAACTGCTGGCCCAGTCCTTCACCGAGAAACAGGACCTGGCCGAGGCGCTCAAGGCGGTGCTGCCCATCCTCGAAGGCGCCTTCTCGTTCGTCTTGATGAACTCGCAGCGGGTCATCGGGGTGCGCGATCCCCATGGCTTCCACCCGCTGTGTCTGGGACGGCTCGAGCCCGTCGGCGACCTGCCCGGAGGATGGGTACTGGCTTCGGAGACGCCCGCGCTGGACATCACTGGTGCCACCTTCGTCCGGGAGATCGCACCGGGCGAAATGGTGGTGATCGACGAGAACGGGGTGCACTCGATCGAGGTGCCCTGGCTGCGCGAGATCCAGCCGCGCCTGTGCATCTTCGAGTTCGCCTACTTCGCCCGCCCGGACAGCCGGATCTACGGCCAAGAGGTCCATGCCACCCGCTGCCGCATGGGCGAGCTGTTGGCGATCCAGGCCCCGGCCGAGGCCGACCTGGTCATGGGCGTCCCTGAATCAGGAGTGCCGGCCGCCGAAGGGTTTGCCCGAGCCAGCGGCATTCCCTACGGGCAGGGCCTGGTCAAGAACCGCTACATCGGTCGCTCCTTCATCGCGCCCGAACAGAAGGACCGCGACCACGCGGTACGTCGCAAGCTCAATCCCTTGACCGAGAACATCGCCGGCAAGCGCGTCGTCGTGGTGGACGACTCCATCGTGCGCGGCACCACGCAGCGTTCGGTGGTGCGCATGCTGCGCGAGGCGGGGGCCAAAGAAGTGCACCTGCGCATCTCGTCGCCCCCGTGGCGCTGGCCCTGCTTCTACGGCATCGACACGCCGTCGCGCGACGGGCTGTTGGCGGCCAACCACACCGTGGAGGAGATGACCGCCATCTTGGGCGCGGACTCCCTGGCCTACATCAGCGTCGAGAATCTCAAGGCCGCCATCGTGGCCGACGGCGGGTTCTGTGACGCCTGCTTCACCGGCGACTACCCGACCAGCGTGCCCGAGTTCGAACGGACGCCGGTGGCGCTGCGCACCGGAGCGGGCGAGCGGGACCCCGTCGCCGTGCAGGCCGCGTTCCCCGGGGTCTGATTCCGTTGTCATCTGGAGGCGCCACCTACGCCGGCGCCGGCGTCGACATCGCGGCCGGCGATGCCGCCGTCGAGCGGTTGGCCAAGCTGGTCACCGGTATCGGTGGCTTCGGCGGTCAGTTCCCGCTCGACCTGACGCGGTACTCGGCGCCGGTCCTGGTGGCCTCGACCGACGGGGTCGGGACCAAGCTGGTGGTGGCCCAGGCCACCGGGCGTTATGAGACCATCGGTTTGGACCTGGTGGCCATGTGTGTGGACGACCTGGTCTGCGTGGGGGCCGAGCCGCTCTTCATGCTCGACTACATCGCCACCGGCAAGGTGGACCCGGTGCAGATCGAGACAGTGGTGGCCGGGGTCAACGAGGGCTGCCGGCAGGCCGGCTGCGCGCTGATCGGCGGGGAGACGGCCGAGCACGCCGGGGTCATGGCGGCCGACGACCTCGACCTCGCCGGCTTCGCGGTGGGCGTGGTGGAGCAGGGCACCCAGGTGGGTCCCGACCGGGTGCGGGCCGGCGACACCATCATCGGGATCCCCTCACCGGGCCTGCGCTCCAACGGCTACACCCTGGCCCGCCACGTGCTGCTCGATCTGGCCGGACTGGGCCTGGACGACCCGGCTTGGGCCGGGGCCACCCAGAGCGTGGCCGATGAATTGCTGCGCCCTTCGGTCATCTACACCCCGGCCGTGCTGGCGGTCCGCCAGTCGCTGGGCGATGCACTGCATGCCTGCGCCCACATCACCGGCGGCGGCATTGTGGGCAACCTGCCCCGGGTGCTGCCCGAGGAGATCGGGGCGCGGCTCGAGCGCGGCTCGTGGGAAGAGCCCCGGATCTTCGGCGAGATCCAACGCCTCGGCAACGTGGAGGAGGCCGAGATGGACCGGGTCTTCAACCGCGGTGTCGGCATGGCGCTGATCGTGGCGGACGGGGCGGCCGATCAGGCGCTGGCCGTGCTGGCCCAGGCCGACCTGCCTTCGACCGTGATCGGCCAGGTGGCCGCCGGCCCGTCGGGCGTGCACTTCGCATGAGCGAGGAGGCACGCCAGGCGTTGCGCCAACACCTCTTGGAGCACTCGGTGCGGCGCGGCGACTTCACGCTCAAGTCGGGCAAGAAGAGCAGCTGGTTCATCGACTCCAAGCAGACGGTCTGCCGGCCCGAGGCCATGGTCGCCCTGGCCGACGCCCTGCTGGAGGTGGTGCCGCCCGAGACCACGGCCATCGGCGGTCTGACCATGGGGGCCGACCCGGTGGCCTTCGTGACCGCCGGCGTGGCGGCCACCCGCGGCCGGGCGCTCAAGGCGTTCTCGGTGCGCAAAGAGGTAAAGGACCACGGCGGGGGCGGGCGGATCGCCGGAGCTCTCGATCCGGGCGACAAGGTGGTCATCACCGAAGACACGGTGACCCGGGGCACCTCGTTGCTCGAAGCGGCCCATGCCGTGCAGGAGGCGGGAGCCGAGGTGGTGCTGTTGGTGGCGGTGGTCGACCGGGGTGGCACGGCCGAGGCCATGGCGGCAGCCGAAGGGCTGACCTTCCGGGCCATCCTCACCGCACCCGATCTCGGCTTCGACTACGAAGGCGCTTAAAACACCGCAATCGGGTTGACCGGCGAGGCGGTGCCTCGGCGCAAGACCAGGGGTGCCACGGTCAGCAGGAATTCGGAGCGACCCTCCTCGATGCAGGCGGTGGCCAGGGCCTCAAGGTCGAGGTTGTCGAGCAGGTGCAGGCCCATGGCCACCAGCGCGGTGGTGTGGATGGGCATGTCCACCCCTTCCACCCTCGAGGGCAGCACGTCGGAGACGCCGTCGCTGCCCAGGGCGGCCACCTGGCGCCGGTGCAGCCAGGGCAGGCAGCTGGCGTCCAGGCCGGCCAGTGTCTCGCCCGCGGCCCAGGGGCCGTATTCGGCCCGCCAGCGCCAGCGACCGGTGCGCACCAACAGCAGGTCGCCCGGTCCTACGTTCATGCCAGTCTGGGCCTCGGCCGCCTCGAGCTCGTCAGGGTAGATGGGTTCGCCGGGTTCGAGGGCTTCGACCTGACGCAGTCGCGGGATGTCGATGAGCACCCCGCGGGTCACGATGCCTTGGCGCAGGTGGTGGATGCCCAGTTTGGTGGCCCCATGGGCGGTGACGGTCTCGATGGGGTACCCGTTGTAGATCCGTCCCTCGAAGAACACGTGGCAGAGCGCGTCGAGATGGCTGGTGGCATAGCCGTGTGGAGCAATGGCGAAGTAGTCGGCCCCCCAGCCTTCGGTGGCGGTGCCGATCATGTAGTGGGCCACCGGTTGGGGGTTGTCGAGCGCGGCCTCGGTGTTGAGTGGCCGGGCGCACGAGACGGTGCGGCCACTGCGGACGGTGGCCGCGGCCGCCGCGGTCACGGCCGGAGTGATCAAGTTGAGGGCACCGAGCTGGTCGTCGTCACCCCAGCGGCCCCAATTGGAGAGGGTCTGGTGGAAGGCCAGGACCTCGGCCGCGGGCATGGGTGAGCGGGACATGGTCGGACGTTAGCGAGATCAGCCGGCACGGGGCCGGGCCACCGCCATGGGTGCGCTGACCCCGCGCAGCTCAAGCTCGCCGGCTGCTTCCCAGTGTTCGCCCTCGGCTCCGGCCAGGCTCACCGCGTTCTCGGAGGCCAGCACGTGTCCGGGCGTGAGCTTGGCGGCGTCGGTCAGGCGGGCCGCCTGGTTGATCGGGCGCCCAATGACGGTGTACTCGAAGCGTTCAATGCTGCCGACGTTGCCGGCCACCACCTCCCCGCAGGCCACCCCGACGCCAACCTCGAAACCCTGGGCCGCCAACCGCACCCCGAGCGTGCGGGCGGCCCGCAGGCCATGGGCGGGGTGATCGTCCAGCGCCATCGGTGCGCCGAACACACAGAGACAGCCGTCCCCCTCGAACTTGTTGATCCAGCCGCCGGCCTCACTGACTACGTCGAAGACCACGCTGAAGAGCTGATTGACCCGGGCCACCACCTGCTTGGGCGGCGTCGTCTCGGCGAACGCGGTGGAGCCGATGAGATCGACGAAGAGTGCGGTGACGCTGCGCACCTCGCCACCGAGCTCCACCGATTGGGTCAGGGCTTGGCGGGCCACGTCGGCGCCGACGTGGCGACCGAAGAGGTCCTCGAGGGTCCGTCGCTCGCGCAGGCCCTGCACCATCGAGTTGAAGCCGGCTTGGAGCTGGCCCAGGTCGCCCGGATAGGTCACCGGGATCTCCGTCTCCAGCTCGCCGGCTTCCACGTGCTGGAGGCCGCGCCGGACTTCGGTGATCGGGCCGGCCACTGACTGGGCCACCAGCAGGGTGGCTACCCCGCCGAGCAGCAGGCCGGCCACCGCCATGTAGATCATCGGGACCTGAATCGGGAGCCGGTCGCCATGGCTGGACCGCAGCGGGATGACCAAGATGAACAGCAACGGGCCGGCGGACGCCAGCAACCAGGTCACCACCAGCCGGGCCCGCACCCCGGTCAGGCGGCGGTCGGGCACCGTGCCCCCGGTCAGCGCCATGGCGAAGAGGGGACGCAGGGCCCGTTCGGCCTGCAGGTAGACGATGAGGGCGAAAGTGAATCCGGTCAGGAAGAAGGCGAAGCCGGTCCCGACGGCCGAAACAGCAGCGGAGCCGGTGCCGATACTGACCAGCGTGATGATGATGGTGCTGAGCAGCACCACACCCAAGATGGTGAGGGCAGCGCGCACCGGCAGCCGGATCAGGTCCTGGCGGTCGGCATCGTCGGGCTCGCCGTCCCCCACGGCCCAGCGGGCGTGCCGGCGCAGCCACAGGTGGAGCACGATGTCGGACCCGACCACGATGAGGACCACGACCACCGTGCTCTGCACCAGGTTGTAGACGGCCTGGTGGAGGTGCGACACCGTGGTGACCGATTGCCAGAGGGCGTCGTAGACGCTGACCCCGGCCGTCACCGGCACGATCACCAGCAGGGAGAGCCCGATGAGGTGCCGTCGCAGGCCGGCGAACTGGCCTGCGCTCAGCCGGGACGTCACGTCCGTGGTCGACGTGGTCGCGGCGGCGTCCCGGTTCAGGCCACGAAGGCGCGGAAGGCGTCGGCGGCGGTTCGGCCGTCATCGAGCCCGGCGCCGGCCGCGGCCACCCGAGCGGCCGGGCTCATGAGCTCGCCGGACACCGCGGCCAGTCCGGCCCCCCCGGTGATCTTGAGGACAGGGAAGCCATCCCGGGCCAGCTCGTCCATCTCGGGATCGAGGGACAGGCCACTCGGCAGCAGGCCCAGCGGGCCGATGTAGAGGATGGCCTCGAGCCCGCGTTCGGCGACGATGTCGCGGTAGAAGTTGCCCCGGGGTCCGTCGATGTAGCGGTGACCGTCGAAACCGACGCTGGGGAAGTAGCCGGGGATGGCGCAGGAGGAGGCGACGGCCCGCACCAGTCCGATGCCGTGGTCCTTGGTCCAGAGCACGGTGCGGCCGGTGTCACCTTCGACGGTGGTCAGGCGGAGGTCGACGTCGGCCGGCCACTCGTCGGTCCCGAGCATGGTCTCGAAGGAGGCCAGGTACTCGTCCTCGGACAGCGCCACCGGGACGTCGGCGGCCAGCCGGGCGATGGCCACGGCTCGCTCGGCCATGGTGCCCTCACCCGAGAACATGAGCGCCATGATCTCCTCGGGTAACACTGACGTCCCGATCCCGCTCTTCGGTTGGGCCCGGGCCGGTGCGGGCGCGGCGGCACGCGGCCGGGGCGGCCGTTGCTGCTGGGCCACCAGTTCGGGCAAGGACTTGCCCAGGGCGATCTGGCTCCCGGCCACCGAACCGGCCGACGTGCCCACGATGACGGCCAGGGCGCCCGGGTCAAAGCCCGCTGTCTCCTGCAGCCCGGCCATGACGCCGAGCTCCCAGGCTATGCCGACGATGCCACCACCGCCGCACATCAGGCCGAGACGCTTCACGGCCTCACCGCCCCGGCCCCGGCGAAGGCATCGACCATGTTGGCGCGCCATTCGGTCAGGTCGGGGTAGTGCTCTCTCGCCGTCTTGCCCAGGCGCACCACGACCAGATCGTAGGTGGGGCAGATG
Organism: Acidimicrobiales bacterium; assembly: GCA_036489775.1. Taxonomy (GTDB): domain Bacteria; phylum Actinomycetota; class Acidimicrobiia; order Acidimicrobiales; family RAAP-2; genus Bog-473. The sequence goes on from DASXFC010000076.1 coordinate 37,812, forward strand.
GTGATCGACTGCCCGTCGTAGCCGGCGGCCCGCCAGGTGCCCAAGGTGTCGCCGGCCACTCCCCACCATTGCGCGCCGTAGGGACCGTCCTCGGGATCGTCGGACACCATGGTGCGGGCGTAGTCGACCCACCCTTCGGGCAGGATCCGGTTGCCCGCCCACAGCCCGTCGCGCAAATAGAGCAGGCCGAAGCGGGCGAAGTCGCGCGCGGTGGCCCGGACGTAGGAAGAGGCCACCCAGGTGCCGGCCGGATCGAAGTCGGGCGCCGCACTCTGCATCCCGATCGGGCCGAACAAGCGGTCGGCCAGGAACTGGCGGTAGGGCTGGCCTGGACCCAGCAGTCGGGCCAGCACGCCCGAGATGATGTTGGAGGTGCCCGACGAGTAGCTGAACCGGCTTCCGGGCGGGGCGGCCAGCGGCCGGTCGGCGGCGAAGCGAGCCACGTCGTCCTGCCCCTGGCCGAAGAGCATGGCGATCACGTCGGAGACCCGCTCGTCGACATAGTCCTCGACGAAGTCCAGGCCGTCGCGCATGGCCAGGAGTTGGCGCAGCGTGATGGCGCGGCGCGGGTCAACGGCGTCGGACCACTCGGGCACCGCCGCTGGCGTGTCGAGGTCGAGCCGTCCGTCACCGACCAACAGTCCGACCGCGGCCTGCAGCATCGACTTGGCCATCGACCAGCTGAGGAGCGGCGTGGTGGCGCTGACCGGATCCGGCGTCCCGTCGGCTGGCTCGAGCTGGCCCTGGTAGCGCTCGGCCACGATCCGCCCCCGGTGGACCACCACCACGGCGTAGGTCAGGGCCAGGGGGCTGGCGTCATCGAAGGCCCGCTCGAGCAGGGTGGCCAGCGCCACCCCGGCCGGGAGCGGGCCCTCGGGCCAGTCCTCGGCCGGCCACGGCGTGTCGGCCGGCTGGGTCGGCAGCGGCACCAGGGTCATGGTGCCGGTCCGAGCAGAGTGTCGGCGCTGACCCCGTCGGGCAGTGGCACCAGGCCGCGGGCCACGATGGCGCGCAGCATGGCGTCCCACCCGGGCTCGGAGGCCACCAGCTGACGGGCCGCCGTCCCGGCTTCGGCCACCTTCCCGGTGGCGGCCAGGACCGCGATGTGGCTGAGCAACAGGTTGCCCTCACCGGGCAGGAGTTCGAGCCCCGCCGTCGTGCCGGCCAGGGCCGCCTCGAAGTCGCCGCGCACCAGCGCCGCCTCGGCCACGTCACACAGGTGGTAGGCCTCAGCCACTCGGACCAGGCGGGCCAGCTCACCCAGCGGGTCCTGGTGGTGGTCCACTCGCACGTCGACCAGCACGCCCTCCCAAGGCTGGTCGTGACGCGTCCCCTCCACGACCAGAACGGCGGCCGACATCACGCCGCGCCCGTCGCCGCCCGCCTGCTCGGCGGCCACCAGCGCCGCCACCAACCGGTGGGCCAGTGATCCGGTGGCCCCTTCGAAGGCGATCGCCATGGCCTCGCAGACACCGGGCCGCCGCATCATGTTGGCCTGGGTGCTGTACCCCTGACCGTCGGCCTGGCTCACGTGTTCGATGCAGCGGGCGCCGCTGAATGAGGCCACCCGACCGGTGGCGTCTACCACGCCGACCTGGCGTACGTCGCGGCCGGGGTCGGCCTGCCGGACCCGCTCCAGCGCATCGATTGGGGAGAGGCCCCCAGCCAACAGGTCGAGGCAACGCGGCCCGTAGCCGGGATCGACCATGGATTGCGTGGCCACCGCGCCCACCCCGGCCCGGGCCCAGGGTAGGACCGAACCCAGCGCGAAGTAGCAGCTCTGGGCGGCCACGCCCAACTGGCCACTGGCCTGATCGCGGGCGACGATCGAGTAGGTCAGCGCGTCACCCCAGGTCGGCCAGGAAACTCAACAACCCGGCGGTGGTCTCGGCCGGCTTCTCCTGCTGCACCCAGTGGCCGGCACCCTCGACGATGGTGGCCCCCTTGAAGTTGGGCAGCACGGCGGCCATGGCCTCGCCGGCCCCCGCCATCATGACGTTGACCGGATCGAGCGAGCCGGTCAAAAAACCAGTGGGCATGGTGTAGAGCGAGGCCGGCAGGTCCTTGGACCGTTCCCAGTTGGCGTCCATGTTCCGGTAGAAGCTGACCGGGCCGAAGAACCCTCCCTTGGCAAAGGCCTCGGTGTAGGTGTCGACGTCCTTCTCGGTCAGCCAGGCCGGCAAGGTGTCCGGTGCGGCCGTCAGCATGTCGAGCATGCGGGTGCCTTGACGGGGCAAGTCGAAGGCCGAGGGATTGGGGTTCGACATCCCTTCCCCGCTGGCCGAGTAGAGCATCGTGCGGAGGAAACGGCGGGGGTCGGACTCGAACTCCTCTTCGGCCGGCCCCACCTCTTGGAAATAGAGCATGTAGAAGAACTTGTCGGCGAAGATGACGTTGAAAATCTCGGTCGGCCGGGCCGGTGAGTTCGAGTACGGGACGCTCATGTTGTAGATGGCCGAGGCCCGCTCGGGGTGCAGGCGTCCCAGCTCCCACACCACCATGGAGCCCCAGTCGTGGCCCGAGAACACGGCCTGTTCGTACCCGTAGTGGTCCAGCAGCCCGCACAGGTCGGCGGTGAGCTGGTCCGAGCCGTAGGCGGCCACCTCGGTCGGCTTGGAACTGCCGCCGTAGCCGCGCAGGTCGGGGGCGAAGACGCGGTACCCGGCGTCGCTGAGGGCATCGAGCTGGTAGCGCCACGAGTACCAGAGTTCGGGGAAGCCGTGGCAGAGCACGACCGGCGTGCCGTCCTTCGGCCCGGCGGTGGCGACGTGCAGCTCGATCCCGTTGCTGGGGATCTGCTCGTGGGTGATCTCAGACATGGGTGGCCTTGGCTGCCTTCTCTTCGTTGTGCTTCTGGATGGCCGACATGATGGCGTTGCCCGCCGCGCCGATGAACTGGGGGCGGTTCTCGGCGGCCCAATCACGGCTGGCGGTCAGGGTGCGCGACGAGTCCTGGAAGCGGGGCGCCACGTCGCGGGCGATGAGCTCGTAGGAGTGGCGGGTGGCCGCCGTGTCGGCCCACTCGTGTCCCATGAACAAGAAGGTGCCGAAGCCGCCGGACTGGACCTGCAGCCGCTCGATCTGGGCGATGGCGTCCTCCACGGTGCCGATGACGGCGAAGCCCGAGGCGTTGAGAGCGTCGACCAGTGACTCGAAGCCTTCGGCGTTGGGGGCCAGCGGCAGGGCGGCCACCCGGGCGAAGTAGTCGACCCACTGCTCGAGGCCGAAGGCCACGTCGGCGATGGCCTGCTCCTTGGTGTCGGCGATGTGCATGGGCCCGACCAGCCGCCATTTGGAGCGGTCGACGGTGGTGCCGAATTCGGCCGCCCGCTCTTCCATCACGTCCCAGTGGCTGCCGAGAATGTCGAACCCGCCGGCGGCCGAGGTGGCCCCGATGGAGAGCAGGCTGCAGCCGAATCGGCCGGCGGCGCGCGGGCCGGCCGGAGAGACCTGGGCGGCCACGCCGATCTCTGGATAGGGCCGTTGGAAGGGGCGCATCTGGAGCCGGGCACTGACCAGCTTGAACCACTCGGTCTCCATGGTGACCGGCTCTTTCCCTTCGAGGAGGAGCAGGATCGCCTCGAGTCCCTCCTCCATCATGTCGCGCTGCTTGGCGGGGTCGATCCCCATCATGAAGGCGTCAGAGGGCAGCGCGCCGGGGCCGACCCCGATCATGAGGCGACCCCGGGTCAGGTGGTCGAGGAGGACCAGGCGGTCCGCCAGAATGAACGGGTGGTGGTAGGGCAGCGAGGAGACGCCCGTACCGAGACGGATGTGCCTGGTGCGTTGGGCCGCGGCGGCGATGAACACCTCGGGTGAGGCGATGATCTCGTAGCCGGCCGAGTGGTGCTCGCCGAACCAGGCCTCTTGGAAGCCGAGCTGGTCGAGGTGCTCAATGAGCTGGAGGTCGCGTTCGAGGGCCAGGGTCGGGTTCTGACCCACCGGGTGGAACGGGGCCAGGAAGATGCCGAAGTTGAGGTGGTCATCGGCGTCGATGGTGGTCATGGGGTTCAGGGTTCCTCTCGTGACGGGTAGTGCGGGTGGATCGGGTGGTGCGGGTGGTGCGGGAGTGGGTCGGACACATGGTTCTGAAAATGCTTGAGCGACCGAATTGTCTCATTTGCAACTATTTGGTCGCTCAACGAATCCTGCAGCGCCACCTGGGCGCAGGTCTGCAGCGCCAACCGACCGCGGGCGTTACCCCGCATCAGGGGTTGACCAGAATCTTGCCGTGCTCACCGGGGGTGCGCAGAGTCTCGAAGGCGCCGGGGGCGCCGGCCAGGTCGACCGACGAGGTGACGAGCAACTCGGCCCCGGGCAGGCCGGCTCCGAGGCGATCGAGGGTGGCGGCGAACTCGGCCGGGGTGTAGCCGAAGGAGAAGCGGAACTCCATCTCCTTGGTCACCGCCATGAAG
>DASXFC010000043.1:0-51688 GCA_036489775.1 Acidimicrobiales bacterium
CTGGCACTGACCAAGGCTCCGGCACCGGTCAAACCCAAGGTCAACCAGGCATTTAACGCTCGGAGCTAGGCGGAGGTTTTCCGTGAGGCAACGAATTCACCGCCATCAGCCTTGGCGGAGGATTTGACCTGAGGCAACGGGGGTCCCCGGCCCCCGGACGCCGCTGGTCAGAGGTCGGACAGCCATCCACCAGCCAGGCCGAAACGGACCCCGAAAAACACTGATGCCGGCCCCGAAGGGCCGGCATCAGGCGAGTCGGCCGGGAGGCGGATCCCAGCAGACGACTCTTTTGGAACCAGGTGGCGGGAACCGGTTCCGAAGACAATGGTACCCCTGACAATTCCAAATTTGACCCAGTCGGCGCAGATCCTTAGCCAATTCCTAAAAATGGGCCGAAAGGCCTAGATGCCGGCCGACGGGCAGAAATCTTGCAGCACGCACTGTGCACATTTCGGTTTCCGCGCCACGCATATTGCACGCCCATGCAAGATCAACCGCAAGCTGAACGCGCCGCGTTCGGGCCCCGGGATCTGCGAGTTCAAAACCAATTCCACCTTCACTGCATCGTTCTGCGCGCTGGCCGACAACGACTCGGTCAAAGCCAAACGTTTGCTTAAGCGCAACACGTGCGTGTCGACGGGCAACCCGGGCAGACCGAACGCCACGCTTCTCACTACATTGCCCGTCTTGCGACCGACGCCCGGCACGGTCACCAGATCCTCCAGGGCGGTGGGCACCTCGCCCCCGAAGCGCTGCTCGATAGCCGTCGCCATCCCGATCAACGACCTGGTCTTGGCTCGGAAGAACCCGGTAGTCCGGACGATCTCCTCCACCACCTCGGGGTCGGCGTGCGACAGCGCAGCCGCATCGGGAAACCGCTTGAACAGCACCGGCGTCACCAGGTTGACCCGGGCGTCCGTGCACTGGGCCGAGAGGATGGTGGCCGCCAGCAGTTCGAACGCATTGCGGTGATCGAGGGCGCACAGTTCTTTGGCCGTCCCTGGATACGACTCGGCCAGCCGCTCCGCCGTCAGCAGCGCCCGCCCCTTGGCACTCCGTGGCCGGCCCATGACGCCTCAACGTATCGGGTTACGTTGGCCGGGTGGACGTGCAGGAGGTCAGGACCGACGAACTCACTTCAGCCCAACGAGATGATCTGACCGCGCTGATGGCTCGCCGTTTCGCCGTCGACGAGCATCCGGCTCTCCCCGACCCCCAACGACTGGCCCTGAGTTCGGGCGACGGGATCGGTGCTCCCCACCCGATTTTTCGGCTGCTCCTGGTCACCGAAGCCGCCACGCTGCGCGGCTGCGGCGTCCTGTCTACCGCCGGCGACGGTTCTCTGGCCCTCCACATCGTGATCGATCCGGACCAGGCCGACCCTTCGGCCGTGCGACACGTCATCACGAAGCGTGCGGTCGCCATCGCCCTCGACCTGGTCACCCCACTCCGGCTCTGGATCATGCAGGCCACAGCCGATGACGACAACGCCGTCGCGGCGGACGGCTTCACTCCCGATCGAGAACTCATCCAGATGCGGGTCCCGCTCCCCCTCCCCGCCGAACTCCTAGCTCAGACCCGCCCGGTGACCACCCGTCCCTTCATTCCTGGTCAAGATGAGCAGGCTTGGCTCGATATCAACAACCGGGCCTTCGCCGGCCACCCCGAGCAGGGGGGCTGGACCGAAGCCGAACTCCGGGAGCGACTGGCCGCCGACTGGGTCGTGCTCGACGGCTTCCTCATGGCCGATGCACCCGATGGCAGCGGCCTCGTCGGGTCCTGCTGGACCAAGATCCACCGCCTCACCCACCCGCCCATGGGCGAGATCTACGTGATCTCCGTGAACCCCGACCGCCAGGGTCAGAAGTGGGGCAAGTCCCTTACCGTGGCCGGGCTCAACTGGCTGGCCCAGCAAGGCCTCACCGTGGGGATGCTCTACACCGACGCAGACAACACGGCCGCGGTGGCCATGTATCACGCACTCGGCTTCGCCGACCACCACATCGACCGCGCCTACCTCTACGCGAAGGTTGACTGACACCAGCATTTGTTGACCGGCACCAGCACCCGCCGACCGACACCGCCGCAATCCGGGCCGCTCGGCCGGCCCCGCCGCCCCTACCGAATCAGTGCATGCCCGCGCCGATGGCGCGGCCCACCCCGTATGTCACGCCGGCCGCCACCGCCGCCACGACGAGTTGTCGCAGCGCCGAGCGCAGTACGGGTCGCTCGGTGAAGGCGGCCAGGACCGCGCCCACCGTCAGCGCGGCGACCGCGCCCAGCACCATCGAGGCGAGCAGGGCATTGTCACCGTGCGAGTACAGCCACGGCAGCAGCGGGACGAACGCCCCCAGGGCGAAGGTGAAGAACGAGGCCAAGGCCGCCTGCACCGGTGAACCGAGGTTCTCGACGCTGATGCCCATCTCCTCCCGGGCGTGCGTCTCGAGAGCCAGTTCCGGGTTGGCCATCACCTCGGTCGCCATGTCCCGGGCCACCTGTGGGTCGATGCCCCGCTGCTCATAGAGGCGCCGCAGCTCGATCGTCTCCCCCTCGGGGTGCCGGCTCAGGGCCTTCCGCTCGATCTCCAGCTCGCGTTCGAGCAGCTCCCTCTGGGCGGTCATGGAGACGTATTCCCCTGCCGCCATGGAGAAGGAGCCGGCCACCAGTCCGGCCACCCCAGCCAATCGCACCACCGACCCTCCGGGACTGGCCCCGGCGATGCCCAGCACCAGGGCCACGTTGGTGACCAACCCGTCGCTCACGCCGAAGACGGCCGCCCGGGCTCCACCACCTCGGATGTCACGGTGGTGGTGCACCTGGGGCCGGAGGTGCTTGGCCGCCTCCGGGCGAGTCGCGGGGGTCTCCACCTGGGCCAGCGTAAGGCATGACCTGGGCGCGGGTAGCGTCCTGGCCGCAGACGAGACTCGATGCACCAGAAGAAAACCAGAAGAAAGAGGAGCGGACCATGACCACCATCGTTGACGGCGTCGATGCCTTCCACGAGCTGGCCGGCCAGCAGTTGGGGTACTCGGAATGGCAGACCATTACCCAGGAGCGGGTGAACCTCTTCGCCGACGCCACCGATGACCACCAGTGGATCCACGTCGACCCCGAACGGGCCAAGAGCGGACCGTTCGGCACCGCCATCGCCCACGGCTACCTGACCCTCTCACTGGCTCCCGTGCTTCTCAACCAGGTGATCCGGGTCGACAACACGACGTTCGGCGTCAACTACGGCTGCGGCAAGGTCCGCTTCCCCTCGCCGGTGCCGGTGGGCGCCGACCTGCGCATGGGTGTCACCGTGGCCAGTGCCGAGGACGTCGAGGGCGGGGTGCAGGTCACCTACGACATGGTCTTCGAGGTCAAGGACGCTCCCAAGCCGGCCTGCGTGGCCCAGGTCATCTACCGCTATTTCCGCTGAGTTGAGGTTGCCCTGAGCACCGAAACCCGGCCCAAGGGACGGGCACCCTCCCGGCTGGAGCCACTGCCGAGCGGAGCCGAGAAGACCGAGCGCGTGCGCTCGATGTTCGATGCCATCGCGCCGCGCTACGACCTCATCAACCGGTTGATGACGTTCGGGCTGGACCAATCGTGGCGGCGGGCCACGGTCGACGCGCTGGCGCTCGCCCCCGGCTCGCTGGTCCTCGACCTGGCCTGCGGGACCGGCGACCTGACCCGACTGGCCCAGAAAGAGGGCTACCGGGTCGTCGGCGCCGACCTCAGTGCCGGCATGCTGCGTGCGAACAAGAGCGGAGCCTCGCTGGTCGAGGCCGATGGCAGCCGGCTGCCCTTCCCCGATGGCAGCTTCGACGGGCTGGTCTGTGGCTATGCCTTGCGGAACTTCACCGACCTGGCCGAGGCACTCGGTGAGACCGCCCGGGTACTGCGGCCGGGCGGGCGCCTGGCCGTGCTCGAAGTCGATGCGCCGGCCTCGAGGACCCTGCGCTTCGGGTATGACGTCTGGTTCACCAAGGTGGTGCCGGTTCTGGGCGGTTTGCTCTCCGACCGTGACGCCTACAGCTACCTCCCCCGCTCGGTGGCGTATCTCCCGGCAGCCCCCGAGCTGCGCCGCCTGCTGGGCCAGGCCGGCTACTCGACCATCGGCATCCGTCCGCTGGCCGGCGGGCTGAGCCAACTGCTCATGGCCACTCGGGCCGGTCCGCCCAACCCCAATCACGATCCCGCATGACCGGAACCGGGTCCACCCAAGATCGGCTGCACGCCCGCACCGTGCCGCTCGACTACGGACCCGACGCCCTGCAGTTCGACGGCAGCCCCACCGTGCTCTTCGACCGGCCCGGACTGACCCTGGTTGGCTGGGGCACGGCCCAGCTGATCGAGGCCGCCGATGTCACGGCCACCCTGGCTGCCATCGAGTGCGACGATCAGGTCAACCGAACCGGCAGCGGCGTGGTGGCCCTCGGTGCCCTGCCCTTCACCGACTGCATGTCGGGTGTCATGGCCGTTCCCCGCTTCACCATGGGCATCGCCACCGACCCCGATGGCCGCGTCCACCGTTGGGCTACCGCGGTCGGCCCGCTCGACCGCCCGCTCCCCGAGACCGAGGAGCTCTTCGACGCCGTGATCTGGCAGTACGGCACCAACGCCGAGGCGCCCAAAGACGTCGACGTCTTGGAGTTCTCCACCGTCCTCGACTCGGCCGGGTACGCCCAGCTGGTGTCCCGTGCCGTCAGCACCATGCAGGCGCCCGGGGCCACCCTCGGCAAGGTCGTCCTCTCGCGCCCGCTCACCGCGACCCTGAGCGGTACCCTCCCGCTCTCAGCCATCTTGCGCCGGCTACGGGCCCACGAACCGGCCTGCACCGTCTTCTCCATGCCGGTGCCTGACGGCGTCTTCTTCGGCGCTTCCCCCGAGCTCCTGGTGGCCCGCCGCGGCCGTCGGGTCACCGCCCACCCTTTGGCCGGCACGGTGGCCCGGGGTGCTACCGCCCGCCTCGACGCCGACGCCCAGGGCCAGCTGGCCGCCTCCACCAAAGCCCAGTCCGAGCACCACTACGTGGTCGAGGCGATCGCGGCCGTGCTCGAGCCGGCCTGCACCACCTTGACCGTCCCGGGCGCCCCGTCGCTGGTGGCCTTCCGGTCGGTGGCCCATTTGGGGACCCGCATCGACGGGGAGCTGACCGAACCGGCGGCATCCGTCCTCGACCTGCTGGCCCGGTTACACCCGACGCCGGCGGTGGGCGGGACGCCTCGGACCGAGGCTCTGGCCTTCATCGAAGCCGGAGAACCGACCCCCCGGGGCTACTGGGCCGGGCCGGTCGGATGGGCCGACGGAAAGGGCAACGGCGAATGGATGATCGGGATCCGCAGTGCCCGGCTCCATCTCGAAGGCGACATCGTCACCCTGCAGGCCGGTGCCGGCATCGTGGCCGACTCGGATCCCACCGCCGAAGCAACCGAGGTCAATGTGAAGCTGGCCAGCGTCCTCGAAGCCGTGGTCCCCGGGAGCTCAACGCAACTGCGCTGAACCCACCGGCGGAGCTTTGGGCAACGACCGCCGGGGCTCCGACGGGTGGGCCAAGGGGATCTCGACCACCAACTCGGCCCCTCCAGTCGGCCTTCCCACCCGCGCCTTTCCACCGAGCGCCTCGGCGATGGCACGGACGATCGAGAGTCCGAGCCCCGTCCCGCCCCCACTGCGCGAGCGGTTCCCTTGATAGAACCGGTCGAAGATCCGCTCCCCATCTCGGTGGTCGATCCCTGGTCCCTGGTCGATCACCCGCAGCAGGCCCATCGTGCTGGTGCGCTCGGTCTTGACCAGGACCTCGGTACCAGTCGGCGTGTGCGCCAGCGCGTTGCTCACCAGGTTGTGTGCGACCTGCGTCAGACGCTCGGCGTCTCCGCGCACCACCACCGGGTCACCCGGCTCGATCGTCACCACGTGCTGGTGGTCGCGGGTGTTGGTGTCGTGCACCACGTTGGCGCAGATCTGGTGCAGATCGACCGACTCGATCTGCAACGGCCGCCCCCGGTCGAGCTCGGCCAGCAACAGCAGGTCCTCGACCAGCCCGCCCATGCGGGTGGCCTCCTCCTCGATCCGGGTCAGTGCCCGCCGCTTCCCGGTCTCGTCGGCGAACCCGCCCCGCCGGAGCAGCTCGGCGTACCCGCGGATAGAGGTCAGTGGTGTCCTCAACTCGTGCGAGGCGTCGGCCACGAACTGACGCAACCGCTCCTCTGATTGCGTCTTCTCAGCGAAGGCGCCTTCGATCTGGGTCAGCATCTCGTTGAGTGCCCCGCCCAGCCGACCGACCTCGGTCTGCGGCGGCAGGGCCGGCACACGGCGAGCCAGGTCGCCCGAGGCAATGGCGTCAGCCGTCTCGGCCATGGCTCGCAATGGCCGCAAGCCACGGCGCACCACCACGAAGGCGGCCAGCCCCATCAGCACCAGCACGCCGAGGCTGGCCAGCAGTTCGATGCTCTTCAGCGAGCTCAAGGTGGCGTCGGTCGGATTCAGCGAGAGGGCCGAGACCAGCTCCCCCTGGGGAACGTCGACGGCCAGAACCCGATAGCGCCCATCGGGATCGCCGTGGGCCCCGACGATCACCGCGTTGGGGTCGGGCCGGAAGGTCCCGGCATAGCGACCGAAGCGCCGCAGTTGTGGTGCCGTGGTCTGCTGCACCGGGATGCTCTTGGACAGGATGGGGGCCGGGTCGGGGTGGCCCGGTGTACCCGAGGGCAGGCGGAGGATCACCTTGCCCGACGGGCTGATGACTTCGACGTAGACGTCGGGCGATACATGCCGGCTCATGTTCGTCGAGGTCAACACCTCGTGGTGCTTGGTGGAGGAGAAGGTCAGGTACTCGTAGGTCAGCGTCTCCGAGGAGGCCAAGGTGGCGTCGGCCCTTCCCAACAGGAACGTGCGCACCTGGATGTAGGTCACCAGGTCAGCCACCACCAGGCCGACGACCAAGAGCAGCGCGGTGACGGCGACCAGCCGTCGCTGCAGGCTCACGGCCCGCTCACTGCGGGGTCAGTGCGGCGCCCGTCCCCACTCCCCGAGCCTCAGTCCTCACGGGGCAGCCGGAGTGTGTATCCGACCCGCCGGATGGTGTGGATGATTGGCGGCTCCGTGATGTCGACCTTCTTGCGCAGGTAGCTGATGTAGGTCTCCACAATGTTCGGATCACCCCGGAAATCGAAGCCCCACACGTTGTCGAGCAGCTCTGACTTCGAGATGACGCGGCGGGGGTTCTCCATCAGGTAGCGCAGCAGATTGAACTCGGTGGCGGTCAGGTCGATGGCGATCTCCGACCGCCAGACCTCGTGGGTGTCCACGTGCATGGTCAGGTCGGCGAAGTGCATGACGGACGGATCGGCCATCTCGACCTCACGGGCCCGCCGCAGGATGGCGCCGACCCGCGCCATGAGCTCCTCCACGCTGAAAGGCTTGGTGACGTAGTCGTCGCCCAAACTGAGACCTTCGACCTTGTCCTCCACCGTGTCGCGCGCCGTCAAGAACACGATCGGCACCTGATCGCCCTGGGCGCGCAAGCGGCGGCAGACCTCGTTGCCGTCGAAGTCAGGCAGCATGACATCGAGCATGATCAGGTTCGGACGAAAGGTTCGTGCCAGGTCGAGCGCCTGGCTCCCGGTGCTCGCCACCCCCACCTCGTAGCCCTCGAAGGTGAGGGCATCGGAAATCAGATCGGCGATGTTGGGCTCGTCATCGACAACGAGAATGCGAACGGGCGGTGCTTCGATGGCGGCCATTGCGGTCTCCCGTGTTCAAGCCGAGCGAACCGGATCGCTGGCGTCCGATGAGGGGGGGCTGGTGGGGGAAACGGCCGCCGGCGCGCCCGCTGGGTCAACTGGACTCCGGCGTACCCGGTGCAGCATCCGGCCCAGTCCCCACCACGTCACGAGCCCGAGTGCCTCCACCACGATCCGAGACGACATCTTCGACGTGCCGGCCACCCGGTCCACGAAGCTGATGGGGACCTCGGTCACCTTGGCCCCGTGCTGCTTGCTGCGGTACGTCATCTCGATCTGGAAGCCGTAGCCCTCGGCCCGGATCCGGTTCAGGTCGAGGGCGCACAGGATGCGGGCCGAGTAGGCCCGGAACCCGGCGGTGGAGTCGGCCACGCCCAAGCCCAGCGCCCACGAGGCGTACCGGTTGCCACCCAGCGACAGGAGGTGGCGGTGCCAGGCCCAGTTCGGAATGGACCCGCCCTCGACGTAGCGAGAGCCGATCGAGACGTCGTACCCCTCGCGGAGCGGAGCCACGATCTCGGGCAGCGCGCCCGGGTCGTGCGAGAAGTCGGCATCCATCTCGACGCAGGCGTCGTAGCCGTGCTCGATGCCCCAGGCGAAGCCGGCCCGGTAGGCGCTCCCCAGTCCTGCCTTCTCCGAGCGCGACAGCAGGTGCAGGTCGGGCAGCTCGGCCGCCACCACCTTGACCAGATCGCCGGTCCCGTCCGGGCTGCCGTCGTCCACCACGAGAATGCCTGCCTCGGGCAGCGATTCGTGGATGCGATGGAGCATCCGTTCGATGTTTTCGGCCTCGTTGTATGTCGGGACGATGACAAGCGGCCGCACAATGCGCAGTCTAGGAGATGGACCCCCACGTCAGACGTCGCCCGGTGGGCTGACCAGGGCTTCTGCACTTCCAACCGAGCCCGGAACGGCGGTCCCCGCCGCCGACGGGCCTCGACGGACCTCGCGGATGACCACCTGGATCGCCCCGCCCACCGGAATCCCGATAATCGCCCCCACGAACGTGCCCAGGTCAGACCCGATCTGCCCGCCCAAAGTGGCCGACACCAATATGGCGAGCAGCACCCACAGCGGGTTGAGCCGCACCGTTTTGGACATGACCACCGGGTTCAAGATGTGGTTCTCGATCTGCTGGTAGGTGAGGAAGACAATCAGCATGACGATGCCGGCCGAGACCGAGTGGATGGCCGCGATCACCACCACCGGGACGCCGGCCAGCAATCCGCCCACCAGAGGCAGCAGGTCGACCAGCGCCACGAACACTCCCATCAACAGCGCGAACGGCACCCCCAAGATCGCCAGTGCCGTCCCGCACACCACCCCGGCGATCACCGAGGTCAAGAAGTTGCCCAGCATGTAGCCGGTCACCGAGCTGACGGTCTCACGTACCACCCGGTCGATGCGGTCGGCGCTGGAGTGGGGGAAGAGATCCAAGAACCCGTGCCACATCTTGGGTGCCTCGAGCAAGGCGAAGAAGGTCAACACCGCAATCGTCCCGATCGAGATCAACGTCGAGAAGGCGGCCGCGCCGACCGAGAACGCGGTGGCCGGCTTCAACACCTTGGTCAGCTGCTTGGTCAGCGTGCTGCTGCCCTCAGAGAGGTACTTCTGCAAGTGCAGCCGGTACACCAGGTGTCCCAGCCAGCCCCGGCCCTTCCGGGCGTTCTTGATGAGATCCGGGATCTGGTGGCCGAAGTGGATCCCGGCGTTCACCAGCGGCGAGGCGAACAGGTAGACCAGCCCGCCCAGCACGATCAGGCCGCCCAAGAACACCACCACCGTGGCCAGTCCGTGCGACATGTGGGCCCGCCGCACCAGCAGCCGGGTGGCCGGCGCCAGCAGCACGGTCAGGAAGAAGGCGATCACGATATAGAGCAGGATCTTGCGCAGCACCCACAGCCCCACCACGATGGCCACGTTGAGGTCGATGAACGCAATCGTCACGGCGGCGGCCACGGCGATCGTGGCCAATGGCACCCCGCGCCGATCTGCGGAGCCCGTCAGCCTCGACCGCCAGGTGTCGGGCGACGGTGCCATGGCCCCAAGCATTACCCGATTTGGACCAGCCCGTTCGGGCTTTTCCCAGGCTGAGACGTGCAAGCATGAGTGCTAATGGAGCAGGAGAGCCCCGAAGGGCTACCCGAGGTCGGACGCGCCGGCCCACCCGAGAGACCACCCGACGGGCCACTCGCGGGGAAGCCCAAACGGCCCAAACGACGCCATTGGATCCCACGCAATGTGCGGATCACCCTGATGGTGCTGCTCCTCTTCTTCGTGGGGGAGTACATCCTTCTGCCCGAATTGGCGAGCGCTCGCAAGGAGTTCCACCAGCTGCGCCACCTGAACTTCCTATGGCTCATTCTCGGCGCCCTCTTCGAGGTGGCCGCCCTTTTGGCCTACGCCCAACTCACGCATGCCGTGCTCTCCCCGGGCGCGCCGCGGCGGTGGCGTCTCTTCCGCATCAACATGTGGGCTCTGGCCATCAGCCACGTGGTTCCCGGCGGGACCGTCCCCGGCACCGCCGCCAGTTACCGCCTCCTCACTGATTCGGACGTGTCGGGCAGCACGGCGGCACTGGGCCTGGCCACACAAGGCATCGGATCTGCGGTGGTGCTCAACGGCATCTTCTGGCTTTCGCTGCTCATCTCGATCCCACTGACCGGCTACAACCCGCTCTACGGGTTCGCCGCCATCCTGGGTGTCCTGCTCCTGGGCATCTTCGGCGCCTTGGTGTTCTTCCTCACTCGCGGTGAGGCTCAAGCCAACAACTTCTTGAACAAGATCGGCCACCGGCTGCCGTTTGTGAAGAAGGACACGGTTACGTCACTGGTCGAGAAGGTGGCCGATCGGGTCCAGGTGTTGTTCAAGCACCCGGGCATCCTCCGACAAGCTGGCATCTGGGCCGCCGCCAACTGGCTCCTCGACGCCACCTCCCTCTACGTCTTCCTCTTTGCCTTTGGCGTCCACCTCGATCCCATCGATGTACTGGTGGCCTACGGGCTGGCCAACATCTTGGCCGTCATCCCGCTCACGCCCGGCGGGCTGGGCGTGATCGAGCTGACCATCGCCTCGGTGCTCACCGGTTTCCACGCCTCGGCCGACGCCGCCACCGCGGGAGTGCTCTCATGGCGCCTGGTCAACTTCTGGTTGCCCATCCCATTCGGGGGCGCCTCGTACCTGTCGCTTCGCTGGGGCCGGGGCGAAGCCGCCGCCGGCGCCAAGGCGCTGACCAATTAGGTATGAGACCGGGTCGGGCCTCATTCACAGCGCGCTGGATCGCCTCGATGCGGGCCCAACAGGCGCGGACCCGACCCTCCACCCCAACTGGCAACCCCGAGGCGGAAGCCCGCCTCTATCGGAACATCGGATGGTTCTTCAGTGTCCCGGGAAGATCGCCGTTCGACATGGACCTGCGCACCCGTTTCATCGATGCCGAGGTGGCGCGGGCTATCGGACTCGGCGTCGAGCAGATCGTCATTATCGGTGCCGGCTACGACGGCCGGGCCTTGCGCTTTGGCGGCGGAAGCACGCGCTGGTTCGAGGTGGATTATCCGGCCACCCAGTCCGACAAGCGCCGGCGACTCGCTGCCCTGGGGATCGAGGTGCCGCAAGTGCAGTTCGTCGGTCTCGACCTCCTCCAAGACGACCTCGGTGCCGCACTGGCGGCGGCTGGCCACGACCCGGAGCTGCGTTCGCTCTTCATCTGCGAAGGGCTGCTGACTTACCTGACGCTCGGAGCTATCGCATCGCTGCTCGACACCCTCCGCCAGCGCGCCGCGCCGGGCAGCACGCTGGCCCTCAACGTGAGGGTGCATCTCCCGGCCAGCCTCATAACGCAGGCACTGCGAGCCCCTTTCGATGGACTGCTGACCACCATCGGCGAGCGCAAGCAAAGCCGATTCGAGCCCGGTGACATCGAGAAGCTGCTTACCATCACCCATTGGCAGCCGGTGCGTCGCGAGCGCTCCTCCACCAACCGGGCCGAACAGGGGTACTCACAGCTGATGGCGGCTGAACCAGCCTGAGGACAGGCGGCGACAGAGCGGCGACAGAGCGGCGACAGGGCGGCGACCCTTCGCTCAGCGGTCGAGAACGACTGAGCGCCGAGTCCTACGCCTCGGCCGTACGCGGCTGGGGCGGGCTGGGCCGGCGGGCCCGCTCGATCGCCAATTTCTTCAACTCCTCCTGGACGCTGTGGCCGTGCACGTTGGGCACGCGCCGCCAGCGACGATCCGACCCCAGCGCCCACGAGTTGGTCTCGTCGCCAAAGACCAGATCGAGTATTTCGAGCAGGCGGGCCTGCAACTCGACGTCGTGGACCGGGACCACCACCTCGACCCGTCGGTCCAGGTTGCGGCCCATCAGGTCGGCCGAACCGATGTAGATCTTCAAGGGGAGACCGGTTCCGGCCGCCGGATCAAGGGGGGCTCCGCCGAATCGGTAGATCCGAGAATGTTCCAAAAAGCTGCCGACGATCGAGCGGACCCGGATGTTCTCCGACAACTCGGGGATGCCCGGACGTAAGCGGCACAGACCGCGGATGGCCAGGTCGATCTGACAACCGGCCCCCGAAGCCCGATAGAGGGCGTCGATCATGGCGCCGTCGGTCAGTCCGTTGAGTTTGAGCACGATCCTGCCGTTGGGCCCGGCCTCGGCCTGCTCCTCGATCATGCCGGTGATCCGCTTCCGCACGGTGACCGGTGACACCAAAATCTCCCGGTAATCGGCGTGGCGGGAAAAGCCGGTCAGGTAGTTGAACAGCTCCATGACGTCGGCGCCTATCTGGCGGTCGGCGGTGAGCAGTCCGAGGTCCTCGTAGATGCGGGCCGTCTTGGAGTTGTAGTTGCCGGTGCCGACGTGGCAGTAGGTGCGCACCCCATCGTCTTCGCGGCGCAGCACCAGCGCGGTCTTCGAGTGCGTCTTGAGCCCGACGATGCCGTAGACCACGTGCACGCCCACCTGCTCGAGCTTTTTGGCCCACTCGATGTTGGCTTCCTCGTCGAAGCGGGCTTTGAGCTCGACGATGGCCGCCACCTGCTTGCCGTTCTCGGCCGCCTCGATCAGCGAGTTGACGATCGGGCTGTCGCCGCCGGTGCGGTAGAGCGTTTGTTTTATGCCGAGCACATCGGGGTCCCGAGCTGCTTCGGAGACGAACGCCTCGACCGAGGTGGCAAACGAGTCGTAGGGGTGGTGCACCAGGACATCGCGCTCGCGCAGCTTGGCGAAGAACTCAGTCGGCTCGTGGGCCGCGCTGGCCAATGACTGCGGGGTCATCGGGGTCCAGCTCTCCAAGTGCAGATCCGGGCGAGCCAGGGCGTAGACCCCCCAGAGGCCGGAGAGATCGAGGGGGGCGCGCACCTTGTACACGCCGTCGGGACCGATCTCGAGTTCGGAGGCCAGCAGCGAAGCCACCTGGTCGTCCATGTCGGCCCCGATTTCGAGGCGCAGGGCCTTGCCAAAACGGCGGCGGCGCAGCTCCAACTCGATGGCGGCCAGCAGGTCGTCGGCCTCGTCCTCCTCGAGCACCAGGTCGGCGTTGCGGGTGACCCGGAAGACCCGGTGGGTCCCGATCGACATGCCCGGGAAGAGGGAATCCAGGTGGGCCGCGATGACCTGTTCGAGGGGGACGAAACGCTCGCCGTCGGGCATGACCACGAAGCGGGGCAGCACCGGTGGGACTTTGACCCGGGCGATGCGGCGGTCGCCCGTGGTCGGGTCCTCGACGTCGACGACCAGGTTGAGCGAGAGGTTCGAGATGTACGGGAAGGGGTGGCCCGGGTCCACGGCCAGCGGGGTGAGGACGGGGAAGATCTGCCGGTTGAAGAGGTCGACCATGTAGGCCCGGTCGTCGTCATCGAGGGTGGACCAATCCGACAGCACGATGCCGGCGGTGGCCAGCGCGGGGACGATCTGCTCCAAGAAGATGCCATCCTGGCGGGCCACCAATTCCTCGACCCGCCCCCGGATCATCTTGAGCTGCTCCCCCGGGCGCATGCCATCAACCGAGCGGGTGCTGACTCCGGCCGCCACTTGGTCTTCGAGCGCCGAGACCCTGATCTGGAAGAACTCGTCGAGCAGCTCGGAGAAGATGGCGACAAACTTCACCCGTTCGAGCAGCGGCAGGCTGTCGTCTTCGGCCAGGTCGAGGAGACGGGCCCCGAAGTCCAGGCGGGACTGTTCCCGGTTGGTGAAGCGCTGGTACCCGAAAGCCTCGATCTGCTGGTAGGTCGGCGGAGTGGGGTGGCTCGGCGCGGCCACCGGTGCCGACGAAGCGGCTGCGGCAGCGGCTTCGGATGGCGCAATAGCGGCGGCCTCGGTCCCGGCGTCGGTCGAGGCTATGAGCGACGGATCAGCTGTCATAGCTCTGGTGATGCTACCGGGGCCCAGTACCATGCGTCCGGTGCCGTCACCCACCCGTCACAGTCGGCTGCCGCGATATCAGACCGGGCCCAAGCCCAAGCGACGCACCGAATTGGGATTGCTGATCTTCGGCTCCGGGCTGGTCACCGCGCTCTACATCATCGCCGAGTTCGGCGAAAACTCGAAGATCCCGCCGCACATCGGGCCGTTCCTCGCCATCTTGTTGGGATTGGCGCTGGTGACGCACATGGCCAACCGCTGGCTGGTTCCCGACGCCAACGCGGTAATTCTCCCGCTGGCCGCGCTCCTCAACGGCATCGGCTATGTGGTGATCGCCCGTTGGAACCCGCCCTATGCGAAGGCACAAGCCGGGTGGGTCGCCGTGGGCGTGTTGTTCTACATCTTGACCTTGCTCTACGTCCGCTACTCCCGTGATCTCGAGCGCTACCGCTACATCCTGCTGCTGATCGGTGGCCTGCTCCTGGTGGCCCCGCTGGGTTTCTCGCCCCTCTACGGGGCTCGGCTCTGGGTCCACTTCGACGGTTTCGAGTTCCAACCGATCGAATTCTCCAAGATCCTCCTCTGCATCTACTTCGCTTCCTACTTCGCGGCGAACAAGGAGTTGCTCTCGATCCCGACGGCCCGGGTCGGCAATCGGCTCTTCCTCGACCCGCGGCCCCTGGTCCCGATCTTGGTGGCGTGGGGGGCCGCCATGGTGGTCATCGGGTTGGAAGACGACATCGGATTCGCCGCGCTGCTCTTCGCGCTGTTCATCGGGTTGCTCTGGATCGCCACCGGGCGCATCGGCTACCTGGTCTTCGGCTTCGTGCTCTTCGCCATCGGCGCGTACATCGCGGCCCGCTACTTCGGACAGGTTCACGTGCGCATCACCGAGTGGCTCAACCCGTGGGAGACGGCCACCAGCCAGAACTCGGGCGGACTGCAGCTGCGGCTGGGCTGGTTCAGCATGGGTTCTGGGGGCATCGGCGGCACCGGTTTGGGACAGGACCACTTCGCCGGGCAGATCCCGGTGCTGACCACCGACATGATCTTCGCCGCCATCGCCACCGAGATGGGGCTGGTCGGGGCGGCCGCCGTGGCCATCGGCTACCTGCTCATGGTCGGATCGGGTTTCCGCATCGCTCAGACGGCGCGCTCGGACTTCTCCCGCCTGCTGGCCGCCGGCCTCACGCTCACCCTGGGTTTTCAGGCCTTCTTCATCATCGCCGGCGTGCTGCGCCTGCTGCCCTTCACCGGTATCACCCTCCCCTTCATGGCCTATGGAGGGTCATCACTGGTGGCGAACTACGTCCTGATCGCGCTGCTCATGCGCATCTCGGACGAAGGTCACAAGGCGCAAGCCGAGATCATGGCCAAGGGACTGGTCCAACCCGGCGACCGACCATCCGTTCCTACCCGCAGCTGAAACCCCTCAGGGGCAGCAAGGACTGGGCTGGGCTGCGTCGCTTCACTCCGACTGCGGCGTCACATCTCCAGCGGACTCGAGCAATCGCTCGTCGCACAGGATGGGCGACGGCACCGGCATCCGCATGGCCAGCACCAGGCCGTCTGAGGGACGGCACTCGAGGCGCTCTCGTCCCGAGGGCGTCATCAGGTCGAGCTCGGCCAGGAAGTTACCGTGCTCCCGGCCGGTCAGGCGCAGGGCGATCACGTCGATGCGGGCCCGCTGCAGCACATCCATGAACAGCTCATGGGTCAACGGCCGGGGCGAACGCATCCGACGCTCGGCCAGGGCCAGCGCCGTGCCCTCGGCCAAACCGACCGGGAAGACCAGGGTGCGCATGGGTGGCTCGGACTCGGTCAAGGTCACCGCCGGGTACTGGTTCGGCAGATCGAGCACGACCTCAACCAGGTTCATCACCCGATACGCCGGCGGTGGCGGCGTGCCCAGCTCCTCCACCATGGCGGCCCCGACCGCCGTCCCCACGGCCTCACCAGCGGCCGCGTGGTCTACCCCGTCTGATTCGGATGACTCGCCCGTCGTGGCCGACTCGGCCGCCTCGCCCGCCGTGGCCCCCGCCCCCGCCCCCGCCCCCGTCCCCGTCCCCGCCTCCGCCTCGCTCATCGCAGTCGCCGCCTCGCACTCACACTCAACGCCAACCCACAGGCGGCGAAGAAGACCAGGACCGCCGTGCCCCCGTAGCTCACGAACGGCAACGGAATCCCGGTGATCGGCATGATCCCCATTGTCATGCCGACGTTCTGGAAGGTCGAGAAAGCGACGAACGTGAACAACCCGACGCAGATCAGCCGTCCGAAGGTGTCACGGGACCGGGTCCCCGCCCGCCAGATGCGCCCGGCAATCACGCCCAGGAGGACCAGCAGACCGACCCCGCCGAAGAAGCCGAGTTGCTCACCCACTGCGGTGAAAATGAAGTCGGTCTGTTGCTCGGGCACGTAACCAAGATTCGTCTGCGCCCCGTGTCCGATCCCCGACCCGAACAAACCGCCCGACCCGATGGCGTCCTTGGACTGGTTCGTGGTGTAGATGGCCTCCTGCACGTACTGGTTCTTCGAGGTGCTGTTCGGGTTCAGGAATGTCGTCAGCCGGGCGATTTGGTAGTGGTGCAGGATGCCGCTCTCCACCGCCACCAGCGCGAACAGCACCGTGCCAGCCAGCAACATCACCAGAATGCGGATGGGCAACCCGGCCACCGCCAGCATGACCAACAGGACGATCAACATGATCATGGCCGTCCCGAGGTCGGGTTGAAGCAGCACTAACACGATCGGGATCCCCGCCATGATCAGCAACCGGAACACGTCGCGCCAGGCCAGCCCGTCCTCGGAGCGTTTGTCGCAGTACGACGCGATGGCCAGGACCAGCGCGATGACCGCGAACTCCGACGGCTGCAACTGCAAAGGGCCCAGGGTGAACCAGCGCGCCGCGCCCTCCGCACTCGACCCCACCGCGAAGACGGCGAGCAGCGACAGGATGATCAGCCCGTACAGCAGGTTGGCGATCGGTTCGAAGCGCCGGTAGTCGAACAGCGCCAGCCCCACCATCACGATGACGCCCAGCACCACGAAGAGCGCCTGCTTCTTCAGGAACTCCTTGGGGTCGGACCCGTCGGCCAGCAGGGACCCCCGGGTCGCCGTGTACACCATGATGACGCCGATGACCGACACCACCAGCGTGGCCACCACCAACAAGACGTCGAACAACGGCACTCGGCGCCGTTCCAGGGCGGATGGTCGGCTGGTCAGTGTCATAGGGGGCTTCGGGCGGACAGAATACCGGGCGTGACCCCTGACCCTGGAGCGCCGCTCGCCATCCTCGCTACCAGCGTTGACCAGGGCGGGAGCTGGCTCTACGAATTGCTGACCAAGTTCGGCGTCAGCGACGGCTCGGCCAAAACCGTCACCGATCTGATCGTCCGGCCGGTCGAAGTCGTCCTGGTCGCCCTGGTGGCCATGCTGATCGCTCGATACGGCGCCAAGCTCATCCGTCGCTTCCTCCGCCGCCTGGCTGACCAGGCCGCCGCCCGCAGCGGGTCCTCCCGAGCCGGGGCGCGGGTGACGACCATGTCGGGCCTGGTCGCCAACGTCTGGCGCTTCTTCGTGTTCGCCATCGCGCTGGCCACGATCCTGGGGATGCTGGGCCTGAACCTCACGCCCCTGTTGGCCAGCGCCACCATCATCGGCGCCACCCTCGGCTTCGGCGCTCAGCAACTCATCCGGGACTACTTCTCTGGCTTCCTCATCACGGTCGAGGATCAGTTCTCGGTGGGCGAAACGATCGTGGTCGGCGAGACGAGCGGCGTGGTCGAGGACGTCTCCATGCGTGTCACCAAAGTCCGGGGCAGCGACGGCACGCTTTACTTCATCCCCAATGGTGACATTCGACTGCTGGCCAACACCTCACGGGGCTGGTCGCGCGCTTCGGTCGACCTGATACTCCCGGCTGCAGCAGCGGCTGACCTCGACGACGTGCGTCGCATCACCGAGGAGGCAGCACATCGGGTGGCCCAACGACCTGAATTCGCCGAGCGCATCACCGAGCCGCGCCTGCTGGTCGGCGTGGTCAGTACCGACGCCACCACCATGACCCTCCGCGTCACCCTGCACACGGTCCCGTCCCTGCGCGACCCGTTGACCCGTGCGCTGCGGGAAGAGGCCATCGCCGACCTGGCCCGCGCCGGCTACCTGGCCGACACCACTGGCACTTGAAGCTGGCGGCTGGCGGCTGGCGGCTGGCGGCTGGCGGAGGGTTCTTCGTCCCCATGTCCCCGGCTGCCGTCCCCATCCCTAGCTTGCCGTCCCTGATTGGGGGCGTTGGTACTATATTCATACTTATGTCCCACACCCTAGAACGGGTTCCGGCTGAGCGCCGAGACCTGGGACCCGACTCCCTGCTCTGGCGCTGGGCCGGCGATACCCGGATCGCCTTCATGGGTGGCACCATCGGCCTGCTCCAACTGATGCACCCTGCCATCGGGGCCGGGGTCCTCCAGCACTCCGATTTCTTCGGCGACCCCTATGGCCGGGTGTTCCGCTCGCTGCCTCGGATCCTGGGTGTGGTCTACGACGGGCCCGACGCCGA
This sequence comes from Acidimicrobiales bacterium, assembly GCA_036489775.1. Taxonomy (GTDB): domain Bacteria; phylum Actinomycetota; class Acidimicrobiia; order Acidimicrobiales; family RAAP-2; genus Bog-473. The sequence goes on from DASXFC010000043.1 coordinate 18,658, forward strand.
GAGCACCGGCAGAGAGGTGCGCAGCTTCCACAAGCCGATCACCGGCATCGACGACCACGGTCGCAAGTACCACGCCCTCGATCCAGCCACCTTCTGGTGGGCCCACGCCACGTTTCAGTTCATGGCCGAACAGGTGGCGGACCGCTTCGACAGACACCGCGTGACCAAAGAGGAACGCGAAGATCTCTACCTCGACGGCGTGGAGTGGTATCGCCGCTATGGCGTGAGCGATCGTGCCGTCCCCCTCACTCGGGCTGACTTCCAGCGCGAGTGGGACCGGGTGTGCGCCGAGGAACTCGAGATGAACGACGCGGTCGAGTTCGTACTCGGCCTGCTGCGCAAACCCGAACCCCTCCAGTTCGTCGGTCCCATGGCGCTCCTCAACCCGGTCATGTCCCTCCCGACCACCAAGTTCGTCACGGCACGGGCGGTGCGCTTGTCAGCGATCGGAGGACTGCCGCCCATCGTGCGGGAACGTTTCGGCATTCTCTGGAGCCGTCAAGAGCAGATGGAACTCGAGGCACTGCAGCTGATGGTGGCCCATGGCTGGCGCGTGGTCCCGTCGGCCGTCCGTTGGCAACCCCGTGCCCTCGAGGGCTGGAAGCGGGTCAAGGCTGAACGACGGGCGGCGGCCTGATGGCACGCCGCAAACCATCGGTCGAGGTGGCGTCGCTGATGGCTAGCGTGGCCGGTGCGTCGGCCGACGTCGAAGAGGATGAGGTCACGACCCGCCTGCTCGAAAGTGGCGCGAGTCTCATGTCCGAATACGGGCTCCATCGCTGGAGCATGGACGACGTAGCCGACCGGGCGGGAGTCGGCCGGACCAGCGTCTACCGGAAGTTCGCCAGCCGCGACCAACTGGTGCATGCCGTGCTGGCTCGAGAGCTCTACCAAGTCTTCCGAGCGGTCACTGAAACCGCGGCACAGTACGACAACCTCGAGGACAAGTTCGTCGAGGGCGCGCTGGTGGCGCTCGACGCCGTCGACGGCTCGCTGGTCACCGCCCTGCTCGATTCGGATCCCACTACCTTCTTGCCGTTCCTCACCACCGAGGCCGCTCCTCTGATCGCCCTCGGACGGGACCTCATGGTCTCCCAAGCCCATGCCCTTGGCGCCGAGATCGATCCGCAGTTGGCGGCCGAATTGGCGGAATTGGCAGCTCGCCTGGCCGTGTCCTTCCTGCTGACCCGCCAGACCGTCTTCCCGATCGACGATAAGGACGCGGCTCGGCGGTCGTTGCGAAGGGTCCTGGTGCCGATGCTCGCCCCGTTCACGACCCCGGCATGATCATCGACGTGGTCGGTCCCTATGCCGGCGGTCCGCCACCCGGCGCACTCGAGGTCGACACCCCGCCCCTTTCCGGCTTCGGAGCCAAGGAAGCGCTTCGCCTCATTGAGATCGTGGTCTCGGTCACGGTGTCGGTGACGGCGGGAGTCCTGGGACGGGTGATCAAAGGGCGCGACCGCTCGTGGGGTCAGGCCGCAGCCGAAGGGCTGGTCCGCGGTTTCGAACGGCTCGGACCGACCTTCGTGAAGCTCGGTCAGATCATCGCCTCGTCTCCCGGCATCTTCCCGGCGTGGTTGGCCGATGCCTGCTTGCGCTGCCTGCACCAGGTAGCTCCGTTCACTCCCGAACAGGTACACCGGGTCATCGAGGAAGATCTCGGGCACCCGGCCGCTGACCTCTTTGCCGAGTTCGACGACCGCCCGCTCTCCGCGGCGTCCATCGCCCAGGTGCACGCATGCGTACTGGCCGACGGCCGATCGGCCGTGGTCAAGGTGCAGCGCCCTGAGATCGCTCGCCGCATGCACAGCGATCTGCGCATCCTGCACCTGCTGGCTCGGGCCGCCAACCACATCGAAGTGGGTCGCAAACTCAATGCGCCCGACATCATCGCCGACCTGAACCAGGTCACCCACGAAGAGCTGAACTTCGCACTCGAAGCCGATCGGCAGAGCCGTTTCCGAGGCAACATCGGCGCCTTCGGCGACAACGAAATGATTACGGCTCCCGAGGTCTACTGGGAGCACTGCGGCCCCCGAGTCATCTGCATGGAACGCCTCTTCGGCATCCCGATGGACCACTTCGACGAGATCCGGGCCCGGGGCATCGACGGTGAGCTGATCCTGCGGCGCGGGGCCAAGGCGTGGCTGGAGTCGGTCCTGGTCCATGGCCCCTTCCACGGGGACATGCACGCCGGGAACGTCTGGGTCCTCGATGACGGACGCACCGCCTTCTTGGACTTCGGGATCATGGGCGAGCTGGACCCCGAGTGGCGCTCCCTGGCCGCCGATCTGCTCAGGACCTTCATGCTCGATGCGAACTACGCCCGGATCATTGCCGGCGCCCGGGCCATCGGTCTGATCCCGCCCGAGGTGCCCGGGACCGATGAAGAGCTCGGCCTGCAGTTACAACTGGTGCTGGAACCGCTGGCCCAGCAAGCCGCCGGCCAGGTCAATCTGGGCGACCTGGTCCAGAGTGCGTTGACGCTGCTCGGCCAGTTCGGCACCGTCGCTCCGCGCCAACTCGTGCTGGTGGCCAAGCAATTCCTCTACCTGGAGCGCTACGTCAAAGCGCTGGCTCCGGACTACATCATGATCACCGACGTCCTCATGCTGAAGAACGTCTTTCCCGAGGAAGCCGCCGCCAAGGCCCTCGAACTCGGCGTTGCCCTGGCCGCCTGAGCACATCGCTTAACGGCTGCAGGGCTTGATGACGGGCAGCGCTGGCGCCCGGCGTCACCCAGGTTGCCGGGCCCAAGAGCGACCCTTTGAGGCTCGAGAACATGCGTCGAGACACCTGATGGTTCACGCATTACCCCCCGCCGCGGATCTCCGGTTCTGCGCTCCCCGCAAACTGGTTGCGGGGCATGAGGGATTCCACCTACGGTGCAAAGAACGCCGGGTTCAACAGGGTGCCCAGTGGAGATTCCGATATCTGGAGGTGGGTGGCACCGTGGACGGTCCAGCCAGTGCACTCGAGATTGAGGTTTCATCCGACGACCCGTCCGGCGCAGCCAACGTGATGGTCGACGGGGAACTCGACGTGTCAAATGTCGATCGACTTTACGAGTGCGTCCGAAAGCTCATCCGTGAGGGACAGAGCAACATCGTCCTTAACCTCCGGAGGCTGCGCTACATGGACTCCACCGGCATGGCGATCCTGGTGGCAGCACGCAAGCGGGCGGCGGATGTCGGTGGTCAATTCCGAGTCGAGGTGCAGCCCAACAGCATCGTTGCTCGGCTCCTCGAAATCAGCGGCCTCCTACGCATTCTGACGGAGGACCCGCAGGCCGCGACCGCGACCGCGACCGCGAAGAAAAAGCCCCTCACGGAGTGAGTTCCTCGGCCTAGGGCAGAGAAGGTCAGCTGGCGGTGACCGACTCCCACATGGCAGCCACCGGCGCCGGCTGTCCCGTCCACAACTCGATCTGGGCCGCGGCCTGATGCACCAACATGCCCAACCCGTCAACCGTCGTCACTCCCCGGGCCGACACCGCCGCCAACCACGGCGTCGGACGTGGCACGTAGACCAGATCGGCCGCCACCTGGCTGGGATGCAAGGAGTCGGGCGACACGAGCCAGCTCTCGCCATTGCCGTCGCCTCCACCGTCGGTCATCCCCACTGGTGTGGCATTCACCACCAAGTCGGCGGCTGCCACGGCCGAATCGTCGCCCATTTCGGCCACCCGTCCCATCGACCCGGCCAGTGCGGCGGCTTCTTCAGCCCGCGACTCTGTCCGATTCATGACAGCGACCTCAGACGCACCGGCATCGGCCAGGGCCAGCACCACGGCTCGGGCTGCCCCGCCGGCGCCGATCACCAGGCATCGGCGACCGGCCACCGAGAAACCAGCCCCCCGTTCGAGTGAGGCCACGAAGCCCTGGCCGTCCGTGTTGGTGCCGAAGAGGACTCCATCGCGGTTGACCACGCAGTTGACCGCATCGAGGCGGCGGGCCACGTCGCTGCATTCGTCCACCAGTCCGGCGACGTCGGCCTTGTGCGGCATCGTGACCGAGATCCCCCGCAAACGGGCCGAACGCACCTCGTCCAGTGCCTCGCCGGCCCGTCCCGGCGGAATCTCGTAGGCAAACGATTGCCAGTCGCTCAGACCGAGCGCCCGGAAGGCAGCCTGGTGCAGCTCTGGCGACAACGAATGCGCGACCGGACTTCCGATCACGCCGACCAGGACAGCTCCGGGGCCCGCGGCGTCTCGCATGGCCTGAATGGGCGTCGCCATCGAGCCGCCTATCCCAGCCCGCGGGACTGGGCCAGCTTCTCATTGGCCAGCTGCCCAGCGAAGGTGGACGAGAACGCCTCCGTGCCGTCCTTCTTCACCAGCTCGAAGTAGAGCCAGTCTCCCGCCGGCGGGTCGACCGCCGCTCGCAGGGCGTCGACCGATGGACTGCAGATCGGCGTCGGCGTCAGGCCAGCGTTGAGGTAAGTGTTGTAGGGAGAGTTGATCTGTTCGTCGGCCGGCGTGACCGGTCCCCCGTCCTGGCCTAACGCATAGAGCACGGTCGAGTCCATCTGCAGCGGCATATCGGCCGCCAGACGGTTGTAGATCACCCGGGCCACGTCGGGCATGTTCGGGCTGATGTAGCCCTCCTTTTCGACGATGGAGGCAGCGGTCACCACCTGGTACGGCGTCAGCCCTAGCACCGAGGCAGCTTGCGTGGTCAGGCCGGCCTGCGCCGCCTGCTGCTCGAAACGCGTCACCATCTGTTGAAGGATCTGCGAATCGGTCTCACCTGGCAGTACCAGATAGTTGCCGGTGCCGAGCAGCCCTTCGAGGTTGGTGGAGCCGGCCGGCGAGAACGAAGACGGCACCACGCCGCTGGCAGCCACTTTGGCGAACGAGCTGTTGGCATGACCGGGGAGATCATTAATGCGAGCCGCCACTTCGCTCAGCATGTATCCAGGTTCGACGGTGACCGGATAGATGTTCGGCGCGCCGTCGAGGATGGCCCGGACCGAGCCGTAGGTCTGGTTCTCGTGCAGGGCATAGCCACCGGGGCTCACGGACAAGTTGCCGTCGAGCACGTCGGAGAGCTTGAAGGCCCACGAGCTGGCTATGACGTGGTCCTTCTGCAGCTGTGAGATCACCGCCGAAGTGGACTCGCCCTCCTTGACGACCAGGACAACCTGACGCCCCTGTGGACCGAGCGCGTTCGAGTTCAGCTGGTACCAGAGCGTGATGGCCAGCACGACCACAACGATCGGCACCGCGACCAACTTGACGGGCCGGGACCAGCGGCGGCGGCGGCGATGCGTGGCCACCCGCTGCATCGGCGGGACCGGGACACCTTCGAACAACCCGTCCTCCTCAGGGCCGCCGGCCCAGCCATTCCCGTCCCCGCCGTCTCCCCCGGTCACGGTCACCCCTGTTCCTTACCCTCGGTCCGGTCGAGCCACCCCTGCAAGAGCACCATGGCTGCCGCGCTGTCGATGACCGAGCGTGCGGCGCCCTTCTTCCGCCCGGCCGCCGTCAGGGAGCGCTGGGCCTCCACCGTGGTGAAGCGTTCGTCCGCCGTTTCCACCCTCACTCCGGTCGGCTCCAGTACCGCCCGGAGCTCCTCCACCTCGGCCGCCGCCGCCTGGGCCGCCGGCCCGCGGGCGCCCGACAGGCTGAGCGGCAGACCGACCACGACGACTACCGCGCCTACCTCCTCCACCGCGGCGGCCACCGCGGCGTGATCCCGCCCGACATTCCCACTGCGCTCGACCACGCCCCACGGGCTGGCCAACATGCGCCCCGAGTCGCTGTAGGCCACGCCGATGCGGCGCTGACCAAGATCCAGCGCCAGCACCCGTCCGCGGCCCCGGTCGGCGAACGACCCGGGTTCACCATTCACGCCGAGAGCAACCTCGTCGCCTCGGCCAGGGCGTCATCGAGGCCAGAAGGGTTCTTCCCACCGGCTTGCGCCACCTCAGGCGTCCCACCCCCGCCGCCACCGACCATCGGACCGAGGGCACGCATCAGATCCTTGGCATCGGGGGAACCGCCCGTCACCGCCGCCAGCGCCACCTTCTGCCCATCGGGCGACCCACCGAGCACCACCGCCCGCACCCCGTCGTGCCGGCGGATGGCCTCAGCCAGGGTCCGGAGCGCGTCGGCCTCCACGCCGTCGCGGCGAGCCACCACCACGCCGTCGACCGCTGCGGCCGCCAGCTCCTCGGCCTCGGCCTGGCTCGACTGCGCCTTGAGCTTCGACAGCTCCTTTTCGGTCTCACGCTGGCGCTGCATCAGCCGCTCCACTGCACCGAGGACGTCGTCGACGTCCGAGCGCAACACCTCGGCCACCGAGCTCACCAGCGCTTCGCGCTCGAGCGCACGCCGGCGCGCCCCGTGGCCGGTCACCGCCTCGATCCGCCGGGTGTTCGATCCGATCGAGCCCTCCGACACCAGCGTGATGAGGCCGATCGCCCCCAGGCCGGCCACGTGGGTGCCACCGCAGAACTCGAGCGAGCTTCCGCCCGCCTGGACCACCCGGACCTGGGTTCCGTACTTGTCACCGAAGAAAGCGATCGCCCCCATCCGCTCGGCGTCCTCCAACGACGTTTCGACCGTGTCCACCGGGGCATCGGTCAGCACGGCCTCGTTGGCCAGCTCGAAGATCCGGTCGAGCTCATCAGGCGTGGGCTGGGCGTGATGCGAGAAGTCGAAACGCAACCGATCTGGCGCCACCAGTGAACCCTGCTGGCGCACGTGCTCGCCCAGCACCGTCCGCAGCGCCGAATGCAGTAGGTGCGTGGCCGTGTGGTTGCGTCGGATGTCCTCGCGCCGCTCACCGTCGATGGTGGCCTCGGCCGACTGACCGACCTCGATCGAACCATCGACCCGGGCGCGGTGCAACACCAACCCCGGCACCGCGTAGACCGTGTCCACCACATCGGCAATACCGCTCTCGGTGACGATCGTCCCGGTGTCACCGACCTGGCCGCCGCTCTCGGCGTAGAAGGGGGTCTGGTCCAAGAAGATCTCGACCAGCGCGCCCTCGCCCTCGCCCTCGCCCTCGCCCTCACCCTCGACCCCGCCCTCACCGCCACCCGAGGGTTCGAGCACCCCGATGACCCGGGCCCCGCCGACCTGGTAGTGGGTCCGCCCCACGAACGTGGTCGGTCCCTCGACGTCGAGCAGGGCTCGGTAGGCCGTGGTATCGCCGGCCTTCTTCGCCGCCGTGGCCGCCCGTGCCCGTTGCCGCTGTTCATTCATGGCCAGCTCGAATCCGGCCCGGTCGACCTTCACCCCGGCGTCACGAGCCAGCTCCTCGGTCAGCTCCACCGGAAAGCCGTGGGTGTCGTGCAGCTGGAAAGCCACGTCACCGGGCAACACGGCTTCACCAGACGCGAAGGCCTCTTCCAGGCGACCCAACCCGGCTCGCAACGTGCGATCGAACGCCGCCTCCTCCCGGGCCAGCACATTGACGATCACATCGTGCTGCTCGACCAGGGTCGGCCAGGCCTCGCCCAACACGTCCCCGACGGCCGAAACCAACGTTGGCACGATCGGCTTCTCCACCCCGAGCTTGCGTGCCGCCAGCACGGCCCGCCGCACGATCCGGCGCAGGACGTAGCCCCGCCCCTCGTTGGAGGGCAACACGCCATCACCGACCAGTACCGACATGGCCCGCCCATGGTCCGCCATGATCCGCAGCGCCACGTCCGACGCCTCGTCCTCTCCGTAGCGCACGCCACAAGCCCCGGCCGCCGCGCCGATGATCGGCACGAAGAGATCGGTGTCGAACACCGACCCCTTCCCCTGCAGGACGGGCAGGATCCGATCCAACCCGGCTCCGGTGTCGATGTTCTTCTTGGGCAGATCGCTCAAAGAACCATCGGCCGCCCGGTTGAACTGCATGAAGACCAGGTTCCACAGCTCGATGTAGCGGTCGCTGCCCCCGTGCTTGGGGCCGCCGTCAGGCCCGAAGGCCGGCCCCTTGTCGATGAAGATCTCGGAGCTGTAGCCACAGGGCCCGACATCGCCCATCTTCCAGAAGTTGTCGTCCCCCATGCGCTGGATGCGCTCGGAAGGCACGCCGACCTCGTCCCGCCAGATCTGCTCGGCTTCGTCGTCGCTGTCGTGCACCGAGATCCACAGCCGGTCGCCATCGAGGCCGAAGACCTCAGTCATCAGCGCCCAGGCCAACGGGATGGCCGTCTCCTTGAAGTAGTCCCCGAAGGAGAAGTTGCCCAGCATCTCGAAGAAGGTGAGGTGGTAGGTGTCGGTACCCACGATGTCGATGTCGGGCGTGCGGAAGCACTTCTGGATGGACGTCGCCCGGGGCCAGGGCGCCTGCTCATCACCCACGAAATAGGGCTTGAACGGCACCATTCCCGCAATGGTGAAGAGCACCGTCGGGTCGTGCGGGATCAGGCTGGCGGAAGGAACGGCGGTGTGCCCGCGCTCGGTGAAGAAGCGCGTAAAGGCAGCCCGCAGTTCGTTGGCGTCCATCATCCCAGCTTACGGTCCCACATGGGCCTTGCGGACCAGCTCCGGGCCACCTTCATCCGGCGCTGGAACCCCCTCGGACCTCAGCTTGACCCACCTTGAAAGCCTCAGAGTGCGGACATCCCCACGATCGGTTTGTTCAATGTCAAGTTCCCGGTCGAGCCGAAGAAGTTGGCGTCCCCGAAGGCGAAGATCCCCCCGTCCGAAGCCACCAGCCAGTAGCCGGCGCCGTCTGAAGTAGAGGCCATCCCGACAATCGGCTTGTTCAAGGCCAGACTCCCGGTCGAGCCGAAGAACTTGGCGTCCCCGTAGGCGAAGATCCCCCCGTCCGAAGCCGCCAGCCAGTAGCCGTTGCCATCAGGGGTGGCCGCCATCCCGACAATCGGCTTGTTCAGCACCACGCCCCCGGTCGAGCCGAAGAAGTTGGCGTCCCCGTAGGCGAAGATCCCGCCGTCCGATGCCACCAGCCAGTAGCCGCCACCGTCGGGGGTGGACGCCATCCCGACAATCGCCTTGTTCAGGTGCAACGAGCCCGCGGACCCGAAGAACTTGGCGTCCCCGAAGGCGAAGATCCCGCCGTCCGAAGCCACCAGCCAGTAGCCGCCCCCGTCGGGGGTGGCCGCCATCCCGACAATCGGCTTGTTCAAGGCCAGACTCCCGGTCGAGCCGAAGAAGTTGGCGTCCCCGTAGGCGAAGATCCCGCCGTCCGATGCCACCAGCCAGTAGCCGTTGCCATCGGGGGTCGTCGCCATCCCCACAATCGGCTTATTGAGTTTCTCCCCACCCGTGCTGCCATCGAAGTTGGCCAGCCCGAAGTCGAAAATCCCGCCGTCGGAGGCCACGAAGCGGTACCCGCTCCCCCCGCACGACACGTTCCCGCCGAAGATGTAGCGGTCGGCTGCCGAGACGGCCGACGTGCCCTGCGGGTTGGTCACGGTGACGTTCACGCAGGCGGTCCCCGCCACACTCGGTGGGACCACCGACACCGACGTCGAAGTCCGAGAGACGATCCGTCCCGCTCCCGCCCCCCCGAAGTTCACCGCGGTCGCATTGGCCAGGCCCGACCCAAACACCGTGATGGCGCCCGAGCCCCCGAGCGGGCCGGTGCCGGGCGACACCGCGGTCACGGTCGGACACCCGTCGCCGCCCTGGAGGTCCACTGACAGATTCTGATCCTCCGGTGTCCCGAGACCCGAGGCGGCGTCGTACCCGGTTGTCGCCGCGAACAGCCTGTCGTTGGTGCCGGTGTAGTCGTTGTTGCCCGAAGTGATGTCGGTGAAGGTGCTCGACGAGTCAGCCGCGTACAGGGCCGGCGCCACCAGCCCCACCGTGCTGGTGCAGCCCTGGTCGGCGTCGGCCAGGAACCCGGCGTCGGTTGGCGCCACCTCACTGGTTCCACCGAACACGTTCCAGCCGCCATCCCAATACGCCGTGACCCCGAACTCGGGGTTGGCCGGACCCGACAGGTCGGGCACGCTGCGACAACTCCCCAGCCCGCAGGGATCCGTGTCGGTGCCACCCGTCACGGCGGGCTGCCACGAGGGGCGCCCCCACACGGCGGAGTAGCCACCACCCCCGGAACCGTTGGAGTCCTCGTTGTCCGCCGCGCAATTGGTGTCCGCCGGCTGATCCAGGCAGCCGTTCCACACGCTCTGGCCCGCGACAGATCCGCTGAAGCTCGTCCCACCGGCATCGAGCACGTCCGGCTGCGAACCCGGGTCGTCCACCGCCAACCCGTCCTGGAACGACGTCGACGTGTCTGGCGTCCCGAAGCAGTCCTCGGACCCGGCGTCGCCGGAGGCGGCGATCATGGTCTGCCCCTGCGCCGCCATGCGGGAGAAGATGGCGTTCTCGGCCGATTCGGCCCCCGCCTGCTCAGTGTTGAGGGCTTCGCACTGCCCCCAGCTGGTGCTCACCACCTGGGCCAGGTCGTCGCTGGCGATCCGGTCGAACAGGTCGAGCGAGCTGGTGTCGGCCTCCTCGTTCGGCGCCTCGTACACCACGAGTGACGCCGACGGCGCGTTCACGGCGGCCAGCTCGATATCGAGCGCCGCCTCACTGCTCCCCGAGGGACTCCCACCGACCGGCCCATCCACCACCACCGTCCGAACCGGGTTGCTGAGGCCATAACAGGACTCGAAGGTGTTGATGTCGCTCTGTGCGAACTGCTCGAATTCCACCAGTGCGATGGTTTCCCCGAGGCCGGTCCGACCTTGGGCGAAGAGCTGGCTCAACCCGAAGTCCGACGACAGCTGCGTCGAGGTGAAGCTGTCGTCCCGCGAGGCCAGCGCCGAGGCCGTGCTGCAGGCTTGGGGTCCGGCGACCTGGGCTTCGACGCGGCTCCCGGTGCCGGTCACGGTGCCGGTGCCGGCACCGCTGTTCGGCTCCGGCGGCCGCGCCTTGATCATGGACTGCTCGAGCCCTCCCACCCCGTCCAAACCGATGATCCCCGTGATCGCACCGGACAGCGCCGCCGGGATCTCCGGGGCCGAGGTGTTCACGAACGACCGCACGCCGTCGCCCAGATTCACCGCCGCCATCTGCAGGCCGAGCGCCGACGACACCGCCGACACCGTGCCGTGCACCGGCAGCAACGAGCTCCCGGCCTGCGGCGTCCCGACCGTCAGCCCTTGGCCCTCCAGGGCGTCGCTGACCTCTGCCACCTCGCTCGCCGAGGGCGCGAATTCCGCCGCGAACTCCGCCGAGGTCAGGTAGTCCCGATAGGCCGGCGATCCCGGGGTCGAGACCGCCGCCACTTCCTGGGCCAATCCGCTCGGGTCCTGCCCGGCCAGCGTCACGTCGAGCGAGAGCGCCTGGCTCCCCGGCAAAGAGCCGATCTCGTGCGCGCCCGATGGCACCTGCGGCACCTCGTTGGCCAGCGCCACCTTCGGGGCCAAGGCCCATTCCGACGCCGCCGCCCCCGCTACACCCGCCGGGCCGGCCAGCGCCATCCCGACGCCCACCACACTCGACACCACGACCAGCGAACCGAGTGCAGCCCTCAAGAGTCCCTGCATGGTCGTCTCAGCCTCCCTGGCATCCCCCGGCCCCGGCCGGGTCCGGCTAGTCCGTGGGCGGCGGACCGCCCTCGCTGCGTTCCTGTTCCTCTTCCTGCGTCCCTGATCGGGCCCCGGCCCCACCGTCGGCGCCATGCCCGGACGGTACGTAGTACACGTGGCCCTCGAGGGCATCAGGACGATACTGCTGGGGCACCCAGCCCGAGGGGTCATCGTGGGGGTAGACGTAGCCCTCACCGTGCCCCAGTGACCCCGCACTCTTGTAGTGCGCGTCCCTGAGATGCATCGGCACTTCCTGCGCCAACCCCGAGCGCACATCGGCCTGGGCCCGCCCCAGCGCGGCCACCACTGAGTTCGACTTGGGTGCCCGGCACAGGTAGATCACGGCTTGGGCCAGGTTCAGCGCGGCCTCGGGCAGCCCGACGTACTCCACGGCCCGAGCGGCGGCTTCGGCCACCAGCAGCGCCTGCGGATCGGCCAATCCGATGTCTTCGCTGGCCAGGATCACCATGCGGCGGGCCAGGAACCGAGGATCCTCACCGCCTTCGATCATCCGGGCCATCCAGTACAGCCCAGCGTCGGGATCCGAACCCCGCACGCTCTTGATCAAGGCACTGATCTGGTCGTAGTGCTCGTCCGCCCCCTGGTGGAAAAGCCGCCCGTCCCGGGCCCGGCGCATGTCCTCCATGGTGAGCACGATCGGGTCAGCCGGCTCACCCGGGCGCAGAGCAGCGCCCGCGGCCTCGGCCTTGCGCAGCGCCACCGCCGTTTCTACCGTGGTCAGCGCGGCCCTGGCGTCGCCCTCACACGCTGCCACCACCGCGGCCACCGCATCCTCCTCGGCGTCCACTTCTTCTAAGGCCAACCCCCGTCGCACCAGCGTGGCCAAGTCGTCGTCGCTCAGCGGGTGCAGCCGCCACAGCGACGAGCGGCTCAGCAACGGCGGATTCACCTCGAAAAAAGGATTCTCGGTGGTCGCCCCGATCAGCACCACCAATCCGTCCTCCACCGCGGGCAGCAGGACGTCCTGCTGTGACTTGGAGAACCGGTGCACCTCGTCGATGAAGAGCATGGTGCCCTGACCGTGCTCGCCCAACCGCTGCTCGGCCCCGGCCAATGCTTCGCGGACGTCCTTCACCCCCGCCGCCGTGGCCGACAGCGTCACCAGATGCTTGGACGTGGTCTTAGCCAACAGCCTGGCCAAAGTGGTTTTTCCTGTCCCCGCCGGTCCCCACAGGATGGCCGACCCCACCCGATCCGACTCGGCCAGCACCCGCAACGGCGCCCCGGGCCCGACCAGATGGGCCTGTCCCACCACCTCGTCCAACGTCCGCGGCCGCAGCCGGGCCGCCAACGGCGCCTGCCGCGACAACCGCTCCTCCGCCGCACCAGCGAAGAGCGTCACGGCCTCACCTCCCTACCTCACCCGGCGTCGGACCCGCCCCCCGCGACCGGCTGCGGCAGAACCACCCGCACTCCCAGCTCGGCCAGGTTGGCGGCCGGCAGCGGCGTAGGCGCTCCGGTCAGCAGGTCAGCTCCGGACTGGGTCTTCGGGTAAGCAATGACCTCTCGGATGTTGTCCTCCCCCGCCAAGATCGCCACCAGCCGGTCCAGCCCCACCGCAAACCCCGCGTGCGGCGGCGCCCCATACCGGAACGCCCCCAGCAGGAACCCGAAACAGGCCTCGGCCTCCTCGTCGCTGATCCCGAGCGCGGCAAACACCTGCGCCTGGACATCCCGCCGATGGATACGCACACTCCCCGAACCGAGCTCCCAACCGTTCAACACCAGGTCATAGGACTGCGAGCGCACAGACAACGGATCGGTCGCCATCTTGTCGACGTCCTCGGGCACCGGCATGGTGAAGGGATGGTGCGCCGGCACCGGGTTTCCGGCCGAGTCCAGTTCTTCGAACATCGGAAAGTCGACCACCCACACATAGCGGTAGGGGCCTTCGCTGACCGGTGGCGACCCCAGCGTGGTTCGCAGCAAACCCAGCACCTGGCAGGCGGTCTTGTGGATGTCGGCGACGCAGAGGATGAGATCACCTTGTGCTGCACCAGTCTTCGTCAGGACAGCCGCCCGCTCAGACTCGGACAGAAACTTATCCAGCGGCGAGTCCAGCGCCAGGCCGCCGCTCGCCCCGCTTTCGTCGGCCACCACCCGGAACCAAGCCAACCCGACCGCACCCGCCTTCTTGGCCTGGTCGGTCAGGGCGTCGAGCCGGGCCCGGGTGAAGTCCGCACCACCCTCCACCCGCAACGCCTTGACCACCGGCGAGGAGAACGCCTTCACCGCCGTCTCGGCGAACACATCACTGAGATCGATGAGCTCCATCCCGAATCGCAGGTCAGGTTTGTCGGTGCCGTAGCTGTCCAGCGCGTCGGCCCAGGTAATCCGTCCGATCGGCGGGCAGTCCTGGCCCAGCGCAGCCTGGTGCGCCTCGACCACCGCCTCGGAGATATATCCCATGATGTCGTCGGCCGAAGCGAAGGACGCCTCGATGTCGAGTTGCATGAACTCGAACTGCCGATCGGCGCGCAGGTCCTCGTCGCGCAGACACCGGGCGATTTGGTAATAGCGGTCGAAGCCGCCCACCATGAGCAGCTGTTTGGCCAGCTGCGGGCTCTGGGGCAACGAGTAGAAGTTGCCGTGGTGTAGGCGGCTGGGCACCACGAACTCGCGTGAGCCCTCAGGGGTGGGAGCCCACAGCATCGGCGTTTCGATCTCCGCGAAACCCTGGCGGTCCATGGCCCGCCTCAAAGCACTGTTGACCCGCGCCCGCAGGCGCAGGTTGTGCTGCATGCGCTGGCGGCGCAAGTCGACGTAGCGGTAGCGCAGGCGTACCGGTTCGTCTGCCTCACTCCGCTCGTCCATCGGGATGGGCGGCGGCTCGGATTCGTTCAACACCTCCACTGTGCAGTCACCGATCTCGATCTCACCCGTCTCGAGACCCGGGTTGACCGTGCCTTCGGGTCGAAGGCGGACCGTGCCGGTCACCGCGATCACCCACTCGCTGCGCACATCCACCTTGTTGTCGATCACTAACTGCACCAGACCCGAGAAGTCGCGCAAGTCGACGAAGGCCAGATGTTCACCGTGCTCACGGCGCCGGGCCACCCACCCGCACAGGCGGACGGTCTGGCCCACATCACTGCTGCGCAGCACCCCGCACAGGTGGGTTCGAAATGTCGTGGGCAGGTTCTCCTGCGGTTGCTGCTGCTCGATCTGCTCAGTCATCGGTGGTGTGAGGTCTTTCCTCGGGATAGTGCTCGGATAAGAACGCCCGTAGCTCGGCCACAATGCCAGCCCGTGGGATGCTGCGCTGCTCCGTATCAGGGAGCCGTAGTGCCCGCAGGCTGACGGTGCCGTTGGCCAACTCCTGAGGACCGATGACCAGGGCCACCAGGGCGCCGCTGCGGTCGGCACTCTTTATCTGCGACTTCATGGAGCGGCCGTCGAACGCCCGGTCGACCCGAAAGCCGGCCCGGCGCAGCTCGGCACTCACGGTCACCGCACTCTCCCCGCCCGCAGTGTCCATCACGTACGCGTGCAGCGGCGGTGCGGCCATGGCGAACACGCCCTCGGCGTCACAGGCCAGGAGGACCCGCTCCACTCCGATACCGAAACCGATACCCGGCGTCGGATCGCCGCCCAGCATCTCGACCAGACCGTCGTACCGCCCGCCGCCGCCGAGCGCATTCTGCGCCGCGTCGATGGCGCCCGAGCTGAACTCGAACGTGGTGCGCGTGTAGTAATCGAAACCTCGCACCAATCGGAAATCGACCCCGAAGGGCACCCCGACCGCCCCGAGTCCCTGGCGCACCCGGTCGAAGTGGTCGCGACACTCGTCGCACAGATAGTCGACGAAATGCGGTGCGTCTTCGGTTGCCTTCCGGCAGGCTTCGGTCTTGCAGTCGAGCACCCGCAAGGGGTTCTCGACGTAGCGGACCCGGTGGGCATCGCACATCTGGTCGACCCGGGCGGCCAAGAAGTCCCTTAAGGCGTCGACATAGCCGGGCTTGCAGGTTCCGTCCCCCATAGAGTTCACCTTCAGCACGAAATCGCGCAGCCCCAATCCGGACAAGAATTCGTGGGCCAACGCGATCACCTCGACGTCCAGGTCGGCGTCGGCCGGACCGAGCGCTTCGACGCCCAGCTGAAAATGCTGCCGGTAACGGCCCTGCTGGGGCCGCTCGTGGCGGAAGGACGGAGCGGCGTACCAGCTCTTCCAGGGCGGTGTCGGGTGGTGCTGTACGAACGAGCGCACGATGGGCGCGGTCCCTTCGGGCCGCAGCGCCATGACCTGGCCGTCGCGGTCCTCAAAAACGTACATCTCCTTCCCAACGACCTCAGAGCCTTCCCCTACCCCACGGTGAAAGACCCCGACGTGCTCAATGATGGGCGTGATGGCCAGGCCGTACCCGGCGCCCTGGACCAGGATGGCGAAACGGGCCAGTAGTTGCTCCCACCGGGCCGATTCGGGCCAGATCACATCGTGCATCCCGCTCGGGGTACGCGCCACGAAGGGCGCGTCGGCGCGCGCGTCTGACGGAGTGGTCACGGGCACTCCACGGATCAGACTTTCTTGCCGGGGAGCTGGCGATAGGCGTCGAACACGCCATCGAGATGCTTCAGGGCGCTGATCAGCGAATGCAGATGGGTCGGATCGGCCAGTTCCACGTCGAAGGCCATCCGGCTGACGCGATCCGGGGTGGTGGCAGTGCGAGCTGCCACGATATTGAGATGATGCTCGGACACCACGCGGCTGACATCGGCCAGCAGGCGCGAACGATCGAAGGCCTGCACCTCAATGGTGGCCACGAAGACGGTGTCCGAACCCCGGTCCCACTCGACCTCGATCAGCCGCTCCTTTGAACGATCAGCTAAGGCGGTGGCGTTGGCGCAATCGGACCGGTGGACCGAGACGCCACGACCCTGGGTCACGAAGCCAATGATCTGGTCACCGGGCACCGGCGTGCAGCACCGGGCCAGGTGGATCATGACATCGTCGAGTCCTTCGACGTAGACCCCTGCTCCGGTCCGTCGGACCCGATGACCGCGCGCCGGCCCCAGCAGCGCCGTGGTCGGCAGCTGCTCGTCCTCTCCGCCTCGCAAGGCACGAGTCATGCGCTGGACGATCGATTGGGCCGAAACCTGGTTCTCCCCCACCGCGGCGTAGAGGGCGTCCAGGTCGACCAGGTTCATCGAGGAAGCCACCTCTTGCATCGCGGTCGACCCCAGCAGCTTGTGCAACGGAAGGCCTTCACGGCGGAGGGCACGCGACAATTCCTCGCGGCCGTTCTCGATGGCGTCTTCCCGGCGCTCACGGCTGAACCACTGGCGAATCTTGTTGCGGGCCCGGGTGGAGGCCACGATCTGTAGCCAATCGCGCGAGGGCCCGGCCGTGGGCGACTTGGAGGTGAAGATCTCCACCGTGTCGGCCGACGACAGCTTGGTCTCGAGCGGCACCAGCCGTCCGTTGACCCGGGCGCCGATGCAGCGGTGACCCACTTCGGTGTGGATCACGTAGGCGAAATCGACCGGGCACGAGTTGGCCGGCAAGGCGATGACCTTGCCCTTCGGCGTGAACACATAGACCTCGTCCTGCTCGAGGTCGAGCTTCAGCGCCTCGAGGAACTCGATGGGATCGTCGGTCTGCCGCTCCACATCGACAATGCGCTGCAACCAGGCCATTTCACTGGACGAGTCCTCACGGGACTTGTAGCCCCAGTGCGCCGCGATGCCGTACTCGGCTCGGTGGTGCATTTCGGAGGTGCGGATCTGCACCTCGACCGGCTTGCCGTCAAGCCCGATGACCGTCGTGTGGAGCGACTGGTACATGTTGAACTTGGGCGTGTTGATGTAGTCCTTGAAGCGCCCCTGCACCGGCGGCCAGATGGCGTGGATCGCCCCGAGCGCGGCCCAGCAGTCCTTCTCACTGTCGACGACAACCCGGATACCGACCAAGTCGTTGATGTCGTCGAACTCCTTGCCCCGCACGACCATCTTCTCGTAGATCGACCAGAGGTGCTTCGGGCGCCCCGTCACCTCGGACTCGACACCCATGTCGGTCAGCCGCTGGTTCACGTGGACGAGGATCCGCTCGACATACTCCTCGCGCTGGGGGGCACGAGCCGCCACCATCTGTTCGATCTCGGCGTAGCGCTTGGGGTGCAAGGTGGCGAAGGCCAGGTCCTCGAGCTGCCAGCGCACTTGCTGAACACCAAGGCGGTGAGCCAGCGGGGCGTAGACATCGAACGTCTCTTGGGCCGTCCGGCGCTGCTTCCACTCGGGCATCACGGCCAAGGTGCGCATGTTGTGGAGCCGGTCGGCCAACTTGATCAGCAGCACCCGCCAGTCGTCGGCCATCGCCACGAGCATCTTGCGGATGGTGGCGGCCTGTTGGGCCTCCTTGGAGTCGAACTGGAGACGGTCGAGCTTGGTGACACCATCGACCACCGAGGCCACGCCGGGGCCAAAGGCCTTCTCGATGGTCTCGAGGCTCAGCCCCGTGTCCTCCACGGCGTCGTGCAGTAGTGCCGCAGCCACCGTTTGGGCATCAAGGCCCAGTTCAGCCACGATTTGGGCGACTGCGATGGGGTGAGTGATGTAGGGCTCACCCGAGCGCCGGAACTGCCCATCATGGGCCGACTGAGCCGTGCGGCCGGCCTCCACGATGATGGAGGTGTCGTCCTCGGGACGGTGCTCGGCAAACTCAGCGAGCAGCGGCGCCAACATGTCCGCGAGCGCGCCCCCTCCCGGCTCGGCGGAGGGCGTCACCCGAGTCAGGGTCACCATCCCTCTACGCTACCCGACGGCAGATGAATCCCTGGTCACAGGGGTAGCCGGCGCAAGCGATCCCGCGCGCTGAGTGTTCAATGTTTAGGAGTGATGCACCGCACCGCACGGATCCTGCGTCGGGTCGTCGCCGACCCGATCAAGTTCAGCGGCGGCGCTTGCCCTTTCCTTTGCGGGGGCGAGCAGCCGACGTATTGCTCGCCAGCGACCTCCCGACGTTCACGGGCGTCTCATCCCCGTCGCTGGGACGATCCATAACCGCCGTCCCCGTCCCACTGCTGGCACCCTGCTTGGCCGATCCCGGACGGATCACGCCCGTACGCTTGGCCGCTGGGGCGGTTCGCTGCTGCCCGCCGGCGGCAATCGTCATCTGCGTCGACATGGTGGCGGCGTCGAGCGCCGAAAGCGAGCCGGTTGAACCGCCCTTGAGCGCCAGACGGTTCTCGATTGAAACCCAGCGCGATTCGCCCTTCTTGAGCATGGCCAGGATCGGCGCAGCGATGAAGATCGAGGAGTAGGCCCCAGAGAGCAGACCGACGAAGAGGGCCAGGCCGTAGTTCTGCAAGGTGGTGGCCCCGAGGAGTTGGGCACCGACCAGCAGCACGGCCAGCACCGGCAAGATGGCCACCAACGAGGTGTTGATGGAACGGGCCAGGGTCTGGTTCATGGACAGGTTGATGAGCTGGGAGTAGGTCATGCGCCCACTCGAACCGAGGCCCTTGGTGTTGTCACGCACTCGGTCGAAGACCACCACGGTGTCGTAGAGGGAGTAGCCGAGGATGGTCAAGATGGCCACCACGGTGTCTGGCGTCACCTGGAAGTTGAAGAGGGAGTACACGCCGACGGCCACCGCCACGTCATGCAGCATGGCGATGAAGGCCGCCAAAGCCATCTTCGGCTCGAAGCGGATCGAGATGTAAATACCCACGACGACGAAGAAGATGATGAGGGCTTCGATGGCCTTGTTGGTCACCGAGGAGCCCCAGGAGGGGCCGACGGTCTGCACGTTGTTCTGCACGCTGGCCACCGTGGTGTCCGTCAGCTTGGCAATGGCCTGGTCGACCTTGAGCTCCTCGGCCTTCTGAGCCGTGGCCGACAGCTTGTTCAGGTCGGCCTGAACGTCGAGCTTCTGGTTGGCGCCCTGTCCGAGCAGTTGGACGGTGGGAGAACTCAGCCCGGCCGCTTGCATGGCGTTGGTGGCCTGCACCTGGGTGATGTGCGGGGCCTTGACCGTCCACTCGATGCCGCCCTTGAACTCGATGCCGAGATTCAAGCCACCGCGCAGGATGATCGAGATCACCCCGGCGACAATGAGGGCGCTGGACATGGTGAACCAGACCTTGCGCCGGCCTACGAAATCGAAACGCGTCTCACCGCGGTAGAGGCGGGCCAGAGGACCCTGGCGCTGCGGCCTCGCTGGTCGGACCGGACGCTCGCGGCCGGGCTTGGGGGCCTTCTCTTTGCGTTCTTTTCGGGACCGCATGAGGTTGCGCGCCGCAGCGTCGACATCGAAGTCCTCGCCGAGGTCGTCCTCGTCGAAGTTCTCGTCCTCATCGAACTTGTCTTCAACCCCGGGGGCCTCCTCGCCATCACTTCGCTCAGAGATCAGCTCGTCTTGCTCGTCGTCGATGCCCGAGTCCAGATCGTCGTTCACTTCGTCCCCGTCGTCCTTGCGGCCACGCCCGAACCGGCTCACTTGCCTGCTCCCATAGGAGCTGGGGCCATGGTCGAGGAAACGGCCAGTCCTCGAGCGATGCCGAAGCGGCCCTTGCTGGTGGACCGCTCACTGCGACCGAGGAGGATGACCAGCGGTCGCGTGTAGAACCAGGTGACACCCATGTCCATGATGGTGGACAGGCCAAGGAAGAAAGCGAAGCCCTTCACGTCGCCCACGGCTACCTCGTAGAGCACGATGGCCGCCAGCAGGGACACGAAGTCGGCCGCCCACACGGTGCGCCAGGCGCTCTTGAAGCCGCGGTCAACTGAGGTGCGAATAGAGCGGCCCGATCTGGTCTCGTCTTTTAATCGTTCGAAATACACGATGTAGGAGTCGACGGTGATACCGATGGACACGATGAGGCCGGTGATGCCAGCCAGGTCGAAACTCGGGCTGAACGAGGTATGGCCCAGGGACGAAATGATGGCCCACAGCAGGGCGGCCGTCAGAGCCAGGCCCGAAATGACGACCAAACCGAGGGCCCGGTAGTAGAAGAGGACGTAGAGCAGCACAAGACCCAGACCGACGACGCCGGCTCCGAGACCGGCATCGAGGGAGGCCTTACCCAAGGTGGGCGACACCGTCTGAGTGGTCAGCTGCTTGAGACCGACCGGGAGGGAGCCGTACTGGAGGGCCAGAGCCAAGGCCTGGGCCGAGGACTGGGTGAAGCTGCCCGAGATCTGCACGCTGCCGTCGAACGAGCTCCACGTGGACTGGTTCGGCTGGGTGATGGGAGCGGATTGGACCACGCCATCGAGCTCGATGCCGATAATCTCGTGGAAGTAGGTCGTGGTCATCGTGTCCCACGCTTTCGAGCCGGCACCGGTCAGCGACATGTCGACCACCCACTCACCGGTCTGGCTCAGCTCGGCCGTCGCCGTCTTGACGGCCGTGCCCGAGATCTGGGCCGGACCCATGAGGTAGCGCAGCTCGTTGACCCCGGTCTGGCCCTTGACCGGCAGTCCGGGCTCGAGGACGGTGTCCTTGGGGTTGTCGACCACCGTCGAGGGGTAGATCTCAAGGTCGGCGTCGGGCTGAACGTTGTACTGCACGCCGTTGGCGTTGTTCACGCTGCCGGACAAGTTGGAGGTAACCAGCTGGTTGGCCGTCGGGCAGCTGGTGGGCAGGGCACCCGGGGAGGCCGCAGGCTTGCCCTTTGTCCCCTTCTGGGCCACGTAGCCGGGTGAGTAACAGAGCACCGGGCGGAAGTACATCTGCGCCGTCTGTCCGATTTCTGAGAGAACCTGGGCCGAGTTCTTGACCCCCGGAATCGACACGGAGATCTGGTTGGTGCCGGTCGAGTTCACCTGTGCGCCCGAGACACCGAGCCCATTGACGCGGTTGTTGAGAATGGTGACGGCCTCGTCCAGTTCGGACGCCGAGACCTTGTGATCGGTCTGGTAGACGACCGAAAGGCCGCCAGCCAGGTCAAGACCGAGCTTGGGTGACCACTTCACCCCGAAGACGGCCCCGAAGGCCCCCAACGAGATCGCCACCACAGCCAAGACGCTGATCAGCATGCCGCGCCGTTGGCGCTTCTGGGCCCGTGTGGAACTCGGACTCACCCCTCCGCCGCTCCGCTGTCCGTGTCTTCGTGATCTTCGTGGTCATCGAGGTCGGCGTCCGGAGCCTCACCGATGCTCGTGACGTCGGCACCCAAGTCAGGATCGGCTGGCACCAGGGGCTCGATCTTGCGGGCAATGGCTTGGCGGACGAACACAATTCTGGTCGGCTGGGGACCATCGAGATTCCCGTCCTCATTCAGCAAACCGGTCAGGAGGGTGTATCGGTCCCCGTGGATCTCGAGGATGGTGCCGATCACTCCCCCGATGGTCTGTACCTGATCACCGACTTCCATTCCCGCGCTGACCCCCGCCCGTGCCGCCGCCGCCTTCTTTTGCTGTGGGCGCAACCAGAAGAAGTAGCCGAGAACGGCGATCGCCAAGAAGACCAGCAAGATGTACGAGCTGCTCCCGTTGGTAGTCGTCTTCTTGCTGGCGTCCAAGAGGTCGATCACAGCGAGATATGACGTCATATTTGTCCTTGGGTGAGTCGGGCCTGAAGGGGGCTTCAGGGGGGTTGCGAATTTCCGCACCAGTGGCTGGTGCGACGAGACACCCTAGTGCCTGCTAGACGCCTGGAACGGACGCTCCCCAATACCTAATTCCGGGCGCGGCAGAAGCCCGATTTCAGCTCCCAACCGCTCCCCAAATCCGCCGCCAGCCCGCGATGGGGCCGCCGTGCGGTCGCCTCCCGGCAGGAATAACGGTCATAGGGCCTCTGTATGGCGGAAAAAGTCTCCAGCAACCGAACTGCAACCCAAACTTCCCGGGCTTGCCACGACGCTTCTGCAAAGTACGCACCGCAAGCAACAACGCAACCTCAGGGTGCCGGTCACGGAACGGTGACCATGGAGAGGTCCGAAGAAGGGGACGGACTTCTCCCGGGGGGAACCCCTGGGGACGTAGGAGGCGTTGCAGGTGTGCCGGCAGGGAACGGGCCGTCATCGGCCGGAGCAATCCGGAGGGGACCGATGACGGCGGGCCGGCACACCTGCCCTCCTCGCAGCACCGGGGGGAGGTCGGGTTGGTCGAGCGGCAGGGGAGCCGCTGGACCGCCTGAATCACACACTGGGGTTGCAGTTAAAGATCACCTGGTCAGGCCCTGTACCGATACAGTTGCCCCGATATGCGTGACGGGAAGATCTGTGTCCTCCTGATCGAGGATGAGGACGACATCCGTCAACTCCTGCGCACCATGCTCGAGCGCGAGGGTTTCGCCATCGCCGAGGCCTCCCAAGGTCGCGAGGGGGTACGCCAGTTCCATCAAGTCCAGCCTGACCTGGTCATTCTCGATGTTGGCCTTCCTGACTTGGACGGTTGGCAGGTCCTCGAACGGATCCGTGACATGAGCGACGTCCCGGTCTTGATGTTGACCGCGCTGTCGACCGAGCGGGACAAAGTACGCGGCTTCAACGCCGGCGCCGACGACTACCTCACCAAGCCATTCAGCCGGGTCGAGCTTCTGGCCCGAGTCCAAGCCATCAGCCGCCGGCAGGTCAACCGCAGTGACCCCGTCACCTCTTTCTCCGACGGATCGCTCCACATCGACTTCGCCCACCAGGAGGTCACCGTCGAGGGCGGTGCCATCGTTCTGACCCCGACCGAATATCGGCTCCTGGCGACATTGGCCCGTCACCAAGGCCAAATTCTCTCACCGGATCAACTCATCGAACTGGCCTGGGACGACCCAAGCGGCTTAGCGCCGTCCCGGGTCAAGTACGCCGTCCTCCGGCTCCGCCGCAAGCTGGGCTGGGACGATCAGGACGAAGCGCCTATCGAGACCGTGCGGGGATTCGGTTACCGCTATCGGGCTAAGGGCAAGTGACCCCTCCGCCCGAGCCCGACGGAGTCGGGCAGGCGGAGCTGCTCCGAGATGCCGGCGACAACCTAAGAGCCGACACCCGAACCTCGCGCCGGACGGGGTCCAGCTCGTCATCGCAGATTTCTTTTCAGCTCAGTAGCTACGGCACGGTTCGCCTTCGGCTCCCCCTCTTCGCGCTGGTCGCTGTTGGAACGGTCCTGATCAGCGTCATTCCCTTCCCCACCGACGCCCGCCGCGAGGTTTCGCTCGCCGGTGCCATTTTCTTCCTGCTGGTGGCGGCCGCCTTTCTCCTCCCCTGGGAACGACTCCCCGAGTGGGCCTGGCTGTCCATTCCCATCGGTTACATGGCCGTCATCGGCATCATCCGAGATGCTCAAGGTGGCATCCGTTCAGGCCTGGTCGTCGTCTATCTCCTCCCGATCGTCTGGCTCGCCCTGTACGGCCGGAGATCACATCTCCTGGCCGGACTCTTCTGTCTCGACCTGGCGCTGCTCGTACCGGTTCTCCTGGTGGGTGCACCCAAGTACCCCGCCAGCGAATGGCGTGAAGTGGTCACCATGGCGGTGGTCACCACCTTGGTGTCGAACGTCGTGCACACCATGGTCAATCGCGATCGCGCCTACGTCGCCGACCTGGCCCAACAGTCGCGCTTCGCCCGGCGCTCGGCTCTGGTAGCTGACAACGCCCGGGATCGACTCGAAACTCTGCTGCACGCCGCGACCGGCAGCGCCATCATGGGAGTCGATCCATCGGGCACCGTGACCTTCTTCTCCGCCGGCGCAGAACAAATGCTCGGGTACAGCGCGGCCGAAGTCGTCGGCAAGCACTCCATCGCCGACTTCATCGACCCCGCGCAGATCGATGAGCGTCGACAGGCCATCGATGCCTTGGGCAAAGCATTAGCGCCGCTCGACGCTGAGACGGCAGCCGAGGTGCCTTGGAAAGCGACCCGCAAGGACGGACAGCAACGCCACTGCGTCGTCCGGGTCCGAGCTCTCCCGATACCCGATCCCATCGTGGTGGCCGCAGCGGCGGCGGCCGAAGCTCTCGACGGGGAGCCCTTGACCGAGACTGACGCACCCTGGGCGAACAGCAACGGTGGCTACGTGGTGGTGGCCATTGACGTCACCGAGCGCGAGGAACTGGCAGCCGAGCGTGAACGGCTCTTGACTGTGCAATCCGAGGTCACCCAGTCGCTGATTCAGCAAAACAACCGGCTGCGCGAGCTCACCCAGATGAAGGATGACGTCGTGGCCACGGTGAGCCACGAACTCCGGACGCCTATTACGTCCATCCGGGGCTTCATCGAGCTCTTGCTCGACGGCACCGCCGACGAGCTCACTGATGATCAGCTCAAGATGCTCAGAACGATCGATCGCAATTCGGCTCAGCTCCAGCGCGTCGCCGAGGACCTCCTGGCCGATCCCGGCATGGGCCATGGCCTCCGTATCTCCTTCACTGAGATCGATCTCCGCCGACTGGCCGAAGACGCCGTTGAAGGCATGCAGACCTCGGCCAAGACCGCCGGAGTCAATTTGGCGATCGCCTCCCCCAGTGCCAATGCGGCGCCGGGCGGCGAAGTGCCGATCTTCGGCGACGACGGCCGACTGCATCAACTCATCGACAACCTGCTCTCCAATGCCATCAAGTTCTCACCGCCAGGCGGCCGCGTCATGGTCATCGTCGATGAGGTGGACCGTTTCGCCCGAGTGCAGGTACTCGACGAGGGCCCCGGCATTCCCGAAGCCGAGCGGGCCCAGCTCTTCGAACGGTTCTACCGTTTGGCCGCAGCCACCGAAGCCGGCGTCCCCGGTACCGGCCTGGGCCTGGCCATCGCCAAATCGGTCGCCGAGGCCCATGACGGATTCGTCGACATTGTGGACACGCCAGGGTGGTCGACGACCTTTCGGGTCTTTGTGCCGCTGATGACGGAGCAGCCGACCAGTACCGCGGAGAGCGATGCCGCGCCGACCTCTGCGTAGCTGAGGCACGGTCCTAGAACAAAGACGCGCCTCCCGGTGGCGTCGGTGCTTTCAGCCCAAGATGAGCCCACGCTCGCGCCGTAGGAACCCGGCCCCGCGAGGTGCGCTGCAAGAGGCCGCACTGAAGCAGGAACGGCTCGTAGGCGTCCTCGATCGTGTCGGGCTCTTCTCCGACACATTGCGACAACGTGGTCAGACCGACCGGCTGACCGGCGAAACGATCGCACAGCGTCATCAAGATGGCACGGTCCACTTTGTCCAGTCCCAACTCGTCGACCCCGAAAAGGTCGAGACCTTCGTTGGCCGTGACGCCGTCAATCGCCCCGTGCCCACGAACCTCGGCGAAGTCCCGCACTCGTCGCAAGAGACGATTGGCCACACGAGGTGTCCCTCGGGAACGACGCGCGATGTCTCGGGCGCCCTCGGCGTCGATCTCCACGGCCAAGATCCGTGCCGAACGCTCCACAATGGCCCGCAGGTCGTCCGGCGCATACAAATCGAGCCGACCCACGAATCCAAATCGGTCCCGCAGCGGTCCCGACACCAGCCCCGTCCTGGTGGTCGCGCCAACCAGGGTGAACTTGGGCAACTCCAGCCGAATCGACCGCGCCGTCGGACCCTTACCGATGAGGATGTCGATCCTGGCGTCCTCCATGGCCGAATACAGCATCTCTTCGACGGAGCGGTGCAGGCGATGGATCTCGTCGATGAAGAGGATGTCGCCTTCCTGCAGATCGGTCAGGAGGGCGGCCAGATCACCGCCTCGGGTGAGCACGGGGCCCGACGTGATGCGAAACCCAGCGCCCATCTCGACGGCCACGATCCCGGCCAACGACGTTTTGCCCAGGCCAGGAGGACCGGCGAAAAGAATGTGATCGACGGGCTGCTGCCGCTGCCGGGCCGCCTGCAGCATGATCCCGAGATGTTCGACCAGCTGCAGCTGCCCGACGAACTCCGCCAAGGACCGAGGCCGCAGGCCCGCTTCTTCCACTTCCTCGATCGGGCTGCTCACGGACGGGGCGACGACACGCCCTTCGCCAACGTCGTCCCCCTCAGACCCCTCCACGCCGGCCTCCACGCCGGCCGCCGCCGCCTCCTCCGCCTCCGCCCCGTCGCTCATCATCTCGCGCCGGCCCGTCCGGCTCACCGGCCGGCCAGCTCACGCAACGCCAGACGCAGCATTTCCTCCACCCCGACATCGTCGCGCAGCCCATCAAGGGCGCCACGGATCTCATCGGGGGCGTAGCCCAGCTCAGCCAGCGCGGCACGCGCTTCGGCCCGTGAGGTCCGACTCGGTATGCCATCGGGACCAAGAGCGCCGATCCCAGGTAGGTCGACCGACAGGTCGGGCAAGTCCAACCGGCTCTTGAGCTCGATCAACAATCGTGCCGCTGTCTTGCGGCCCACCCCGGGCACTGTGCACAGCGTGTCGAGGTCATCTTCCAGCACCGCCGTCGACAGGGTGGCCGGCGACAGCACCGCCATGATGGCCAGCGCCAGCGCCGGGCCTACCCCGTGCGAACCGAGCAGCACCTCGAAGCACCGCCGTTCGTCATCGTGGACGAACCCGTACAGGACGATGGCGTCCTCGCGGACGTGGGTATGGACGAACAGCTGAACCTCCGAGCTGGTGCCCGCCGCCATCAGGGTGGCGGCCGTCGACGGTGTGACCGATACCCGGTACCCCACTCCGGCCACATCCAAGATCACTTCACTCTCGGTCAGGCGAAGCACCGCCTGTCCGCGCAACAATCCGATCACCTCATGCTCCTTTCACGGCACGTTGGCGAAGGCTGGCGGCAGCCGGATGAGACGCCGCCACGGCGGCGTCGATGGCGCGCCGCAGTGGCACCGAACTCAGGTGGCAGACCGCCAGGGCCAAGGCATCGGCCACGTCGGGCGGCCCGGCCACCACGCGGAGCCCGAGCACCGACGCCACCATGCGCTTCACCTGATCCTTGGTCGCTGCCCCGTACCCGACCAGGGCCTGCTTGACTTCATTGGAGGTGTACTGCGTCACCTCACACCCGGCTTCGGAGGCCGCTGCCAGGGCCAGACCGCTGGCCTGCCCGACCGACATCGCCGTTTTGACGTTGACCTGGAAGAAGACCCGCTCGACCACCACTACTTGGGGACGCAGTTCGGCCATCAACGACCGCAGCTCCCTCTGGAGCACCATCAGGCGTTCGGGCAAGGGGGCATCCGGGTCGGTTTCAATGACCCCAGCCGCCCGGGCGGCCAGCTCGCTGGATGCATCATTCCTGGTCACGAGGCCGTAGCCACACCGGGACAGACCGGGGTCAATCCCCAATACGAACATGCGTTCGTAGCGTAGTCGTCCCCTCACCCGAGGTGTCGGACCCTGCCCGACCCACCCGGCCGAGCTCTCAGCCTTCGAACGCCGCCAACACCTCGTCGCTGATGTCGGCGTTGGCGTGCACCGCCTGCACGTCATCGTGGTCGTCGATGGCCTCGAGCAGCCGAAGGACCCGCTTGGCATCGCTCTCGTCGGCCACGGACACCAAAGTCGTCGGCTCCAATGACAGATCGATCGAGAGCACGTCGATGCCGCCCTCTTCGAGCGCCTTTCTCACCGAGTCAGCATCACCGGGTGCCGAGGTGACGACCCAGGCCTCGCCGTTGGACGACAGGTTCTCGGCCCCGGCGTCCATGGCCAGCTCCATCACGGCGTCCTCATCAGCGGACAGGGCCACTGTGATCACGCCCTTGCGCTCGAACTGCCAGCTCACCGCACCCGGTTCGGCCATGTTGCCGCCGTTCTTGGTGAAGAGATTTCTGACTTCAGAACCCGTGCGGTTGCGGTTGTCCGACAGGGTCTCGACCATGACGGCGACGCCAGCCGGCCCGTAGCCCTCGTAGTTGATCGACTCGTAGCGCACGCCCTCGAGCTCGCCGGTGCCCCGCTTGATCGCCTTCTCAATCGTGTCGAGCGGGACCGAGGCCGAGCGGGCCTTCTGGTAGGCCGTCCGCAGGGTGGCGTTGGATTCCAGATCGCCGCCAGCCTCTCGAGCCGCCACCTCGATCTGCCGAATGCACTTGGCGAACACCTTCGCCCGGGCTTTGTCCTGGGCGCCCTTGCGGTACTTAGTAGTCGCCCACTTCGAATGGCCCGACAATGTGATCCTTCCCTCGAGATACGTCCTACAGCCGCCCTGAACTGGGCAACCGATTCTAACGGGGAGGAACGGATCGGCTCCTATTGACCCCGTGCAGGCGTGGTCACCCCTGATCCCAACGGTCCGCAATCCACCTTGGGTGGCGGGACTTCCCCGGCGCTGAGCAGCGTCGCCGTCGCACTGCTTTTACACCCTGGGGCCGGCGTCGGGCTCAACTTTGGTGGAACCACGGGCCCAACCGAGCACGTCTGTCCTGATCCGCTCCCGCTGCCGCTGCCGCTGCCACTACTGCCCCCGCTGCCCCCGCTGCCGCTACTGCCGCCCACGCTGCCGCTACTGCCGCTACTGCCGCTACTGCCGCCCACGCTCGACGACGGGCCGGCGTTCGGCAAAGTCGCACAGATCTTGATCCCCGGGGGCAATGCCTGCCCCGGTGACAAGGTCGACGGTGCCGGCGAAGGGAGTGGGACCGGCAACGATCCTTTGCTCGACCCGGTCAAGGTGATGTTAAATCGCAACACGCCACCGATGACCAACGTGTAGTGGCCGCGAGGTGCCAACTTCATCGAGCCGTACGACAGACCCTGTGCCCAGATCGCGGTCGTCGTGACGCTGGCACCCGCAGCAAGACTTAAGCCGAACTGAGCCGGACAGTGCAGGACCACTTGACCCGGATACACCTCCTTACCTTTCGGGCCCACCACATCTAGAGGCAAATTCCCACAGGGGCCAAGGGTGAATGTGCTGATAAGGGGAGGTGACTGACCCGGTACCCCGCACGAACTCGTGCTGGTGTTGGTCAACTTCACGGTGGCCATCACTGCCTGATATTGGGTGTATGAGGTCTGGGGCAGCGTTGCCGTCAGCAGCGTGGTGGCCGCCGGGCAGCCGCTGACCCCCACATGAGCCGATTCCGTACTGGCTCGATGCAGGGTGGTCCCCCGCACCTTGGAGGTCTTCCCAGTCTTGCCAATCCTCGTCGTCGACGTTGTCGTTGTCCCCGCGCTCGCCGCGGCAGCCCCGATGGCGATCGGCAGCTTCAGTACCTTGTCAATCACAATCGTGTACCGGCCATTCAACGTTGCAAGGTCGCCGTTGTTCCAATGGCCCACAGCCGCCAACGTCGTGTGCGCGGCGAGGGGCAGCTCCGTCTCCAACGGACAGAAGTACGCGGTCTTTCCGGGCCACACGTCCTGGCCCGCCCGGTTGTCGACCACCATCGATATCGGCCCGCATGGACCCACCTCAAGCGAGCTGTGCCCTGCCGGTACCGAGGCCGGGCTCGGTCCGCAGTCGCTGGACCCGCTGTTCGTCAGCGTCACCAGCACCTGCACGTCCCCTGGCCCAGCAAATGGTGTGTTCGGTACGGCCGCCTTGAGGACGGTCGTGGCCGAGGGGCAGTTCTCGAATGCCACGTGGGCGCTGACCACGGTGTCGCCCGACGCCGCGGCTCCAGCGGCTCGCACCAACACAGGCGCCACCGCCACGAGCCCTAGTCCCAGAACGGCCGCCATCGACCCAGCCAGCCAGCCAGCGCCCCAACGAGCCTGCATCTTCATGACCTCTACGACGCTACGACCAACCGATTGGTTCGTCGCCTTGAACCTGCAACCCGGCTAAGCGACGGGACGGGTGGCGGCGTCGAGTACCGCCTCGATGTCGTCGGCTACCCGCTCCAGGCCCCCAGGCCCGATCTGGACAGTCGCCATGAGTAGGGAGATCACGATGACCACCAGCCCCGAGGCCATTTGGTCGGGCTCGACATCCCGGCGAACCTCGCCGACGACCTGCAGCTGGCGCATGAGTTCGGCCACCCCCTTGCGGAGCTGCTCCAGTGCTGGAATGTCCAACAGCCTGATGGTGAATTCGGGCTCAAGACCGGAAACGACTCGCTTGGCCAGCGGGTGGAAGTCCACACGGGCCATCAGGTTCAGCATCATTGTGTGGCCCCAATGCCGATCTGACTGGATCCCCACCAAGTGCACCGCGTCGTCGATCAGGCCGGCCACGTCCTCGTCGACGGCGGCGACGAAAAGGGCCTCTTTGTTGGCGAAGTACGGGTACGAGGCAGTCGTCGACAGGCCGGCGTCGCGACAGATGTCGGCCACCGACGTGCCGCGGAATCCCTCTCGGGCAAACCGTGCAATTGCCGCCCCGATCAATGAGGCGCGAGTGCGGTCCCCCTTGGTGAGCCCGTCCGATGTTGCCGTCGTCACGCCGACATTGTGACCGAAGCGAGGTCTCGCCCTTGGCGATCCACCCCGGCCGCCCGCTGCCATCCCTTCGGGATCCGGTTCAGCGGGAACACCCCGGCGTCCAGCAGCTGGGTGAACAGCGGCCGCAGGGCGCGGTGCCGCAGGGCCGTGCGCCCGGCCGACTGGTTCGCCTTCTTCCAGGTCTCCCAGGTGGGCAGGCCAACTGTGGCATAGACCCCTGGGTGGACGATGGTGTCGAACATCCCTGTGGCGATCCGGCTCCCCAGGTAGCGCACGATGACTCGCTCGATTGGCCCAGCGGCCGCCCACTGCTCGGGGAGAATCAGCCGGGCGAAGGCCAGGTGCCGTGCCTCCTCCTGGCGGTGATACTTCGAGACGGCCTTGACCATCGGATCAGTGTCCTCGTGCTCCGATGCCAGCTTCTGCATCAAATCGGGTACCTCTTCGCCGGACAGCACCAGCAGGCAGAACAGAGCGGGCATATTGAACAGCACCGGCAGGACCACGCGCTCGAGGACGCGCAGCACCGGTGTGTTCAGGGGATTCTTCGCCGTCGGCTGCAGCTGTTCGAGCACGCGGGCGAAGAGACGGGAGTGACGGGTCTCCTCTCCCATTTCGTGCAGGAGATAGGTGACCCGGGGGTCGGTGAGATCATCCTTGCGCAGGATCTCGATAGAGAACCCCGCCATCAGCACTGATTCGAAGCGAATTCCGGTGTCGACGATCGAGGCCAACTCCTCACGGGCCAGTGTGCGCTTCTGCTCCGGCGTCAGGGCGCCCAGCACTTCGGGTAGATCGGCAATGGAGAGGAGTTCGTCAGGGAGCACTTGGCCGTCACCTACCGAGCCCGGCACATCGACGTCCGGCTCTACGATTCGCTTCAGCGAAGCGCTGGACAAGCGCTCGATGCGCTGGTCCACCTTTTGCTCGCTCTGGGTGGCCTCTGACTCGACGGTCGTTGTCATCACTGCACTATAGGTCAAAAATAAGGGTTTATGTCAATCACTTATTTCCTTGAAACTGCCCTTTCCAACCTCTGGACCGCTCGATACGCTCACCGACATGGCCCGCACCCAGTCCCGCACCCGCTCCCACACCCGCACCAAGAAGCACGCGGCATCGCATCTACCCGTACCGGCAGAAGCCCTGCACGCCCTCGAGAACCCTCGGAGGGCCGGGCGCCGAGCCCTCATCCTCGGTGGTGCCGCCCTCGCGGTGGGCGCCGCCGCCATGTATCGACGACTGCAGCAAGATCGGGCTGGCCGCCCCTCATCGGCGCAGATCCAAGCCGACCTGGCCGCGCTCGGCTGGGGCGATCTCGGCCAACCGGTCCACCGCCTGGTCGGTACCGCTGATGGGGCCCAACTCGCCGTCTGGGACGTCGGCGACCCAAAGGCCAAGACCGTTGTCCTCCCCCACTGTTGGGGTTGCAGCCACGCCATCTGGGTCCCTGTGGCCCGGCAACTCGTCGCCGACGGCTTCCGCGTCGTGCTCTACGACCAGCGGGGTCACGGTGCCAGCACCCGGGGCACCATCCCACTGTCGGTCCAGAGCATGGGCGACGACTTGGCCACGGTGCTCGCCGCCACTGACGTGCACGACGTTGTGCTCGCCGGTCACTCGATGGGTGGCATGACGATCATGTCGCTCGCCACCTTTCACCCCGATGTCCTCAAGGCACGGGCCAGCGCCATCGTTCTGGTCGCAACCGCCGCCGCGCAGCTTTCCCCGGTTCCCAACGTCCGCCTCAAGCAAGCCGAACGGGCGGCGGCCTCCTTCATCGCCTCTCCGCTCGTCACCCGCAGCCTTAACGCGGCCAATGGGCAGCGCTTTGTCCGGGGCGCATTCGGAACGACACCCGCCATGGGGCAGATCGAGCTCACCCGCCAACTCTTCGCCGACTGCCCGGGGGCAGTGCGAGGCGGCTATCTGGCGGCCATGGCCGAGTTGAACCTGCTCGAGGGCATCGCCACCATCGACAAGCCGACCACCGTCATGGTGGGGACGCGCGACCGCCTCACTGCACCGGCCCGAGCTCGCCAAATGGTTGCCGCCATCCCTGGCGCCCGCCTGGTCACCCTCCAGGACCGCGGCCACATGCTGCCGCTGGAGGCAACCGATGCCGTCACCGACGAGATCACCCTCGCCGCTAAGAACTAGGTCGCAACCACCCCAGTGCCAGGCATCATTTCCGACTGCGACTACTTCGCCGCCACCCCGGTGAGGGCACCGAGACCAAGGTCTTGCCAGTCGGCGAGGTGAACCGCACCTCAGCGTTGGCATCGCCATCGATGGTCCAACCCAGTTCATGGACTCGGCTGTGGT
>DASXFC010000044.1:0-23965 GCA_036489775.1 Acidimicrobiales bacterium
GGCTGCCCGGGTCGGCGACCTGGTGACGGCTGCCGTGGCCGACGGACAACCTGCGTTGGGCATCACCGACCACGGGAACATGTACGGGGTCTTGGACTTCTACAAGGCCTGTCGCGACCAGGGCATCACCCCGATCATCGGCACCGAGGCCTATATGGCGGCGGAGTCGCGTCACGAGCGCCCCGTCCGCCGAGGCAAGGTGGACGACACCGGGGGAGACGCCGAAGGCGGTCAGAAGCTCTACTACCACCTCACCTTGCTCTCCGAGACGATCGAGGGCTACCGCAACCTCTTGAAGCTGTCCTCGGCCGCCTACCTCGAGGGGTACTACTACAAGCCGCGGCTGGACTGGGAGCTGCTCGAGCGCCACCACAGCGGCCTGATCGCCACCACCGGCTGTCTGGGCGGCGTCGTCCTGCAGGCGCTGCTGGCCGGGAACGTCGAGGAGGCCGAGCGCCGGGCCGCCCGCCTGCAGGACATCTTCGGGCGGGACAACCTCTTCGTCGAGATCCAGGACCACGGCATCGCCGATCAGCACCGGACCAATCCCCAGTTGATCGAGATCGCCCGCCGCCTCGATGCGCCCCTGTTGGCCACCAATGACAGCCACTACACCCACCGTGAGGACGCGGTGGCCCACGATGCCCTTCTCTGCGTGCAGACCGGTGCACTGCTCTCCGACACCAACCGGTTCAAGTTCGAGGGGACCGAGCACTACCTCAAGTCGGCTCGGGAGATGCGCCATCTCTTCTCCGAGGTGCCCGAGGCCTGCGACAACACGCTGCTCATCGCCGAGCGGGCCGACGTGCAGATCGAGCTGGGCAAGCCGAGCCTGCCCGAGTTCCCCGTCCCACCCCAGTTCACCGGCGAGGCCTACGAGGACCGGGCCCTGGCCTACCTGCGTGATCTCACGATGGAGGGCGCCCGCGAGCGGTACGGCAGTGACGTGCCGGCGAACGTGGTCGAGCGGCTGGACTACGAACTCGGGGTCATCGGGCGCATGGGGTTCGCCGCCTACTTCCTCGTCGTCTGGGACCTGATCAAGTTCGCCCGTGACTCGGGTATCCGGGTCGGGCCCGGCCGGGGTTCGGCCGCCGGTTGCTGTGTGGCCTACTGCCTGCGCATCGTCGACCTCGACCCCATCCGCTACGACCTGCTGTTCGAGCGCTTCCTCAACCCCGGGCGCATCCAGATGCCCGACATCGACATGGATTTCGACGAGCGGTACCGGGGCGACATGATCAAGTACGCCGCCGAGCGGTACGTGTCGGACCACGTGGCCCAGATCGTCACCTTCTCCACTATCAAGGCCCGGGCCGCCGTACGCGATGCCGCCCGGGTGCTCGGGTACCCCTACATCGTGGGCGACAAGATCGCCAAGGCCATGCCGCCGCTGGTCATGGGTCGTGACACGCCCCTGCACGCGTGCCTGACCCAGACCGAAGGGTTCGAGGACGGCTACAAGGCGGCCTCGGAGCTGCGCACCATGCATGAGACCGACCCCGACGCCAAAGAGGTCATCGACGTGGCGCTCGGGCTCGAGGGGTTGCGGCGCCAGGACGGCATCCACGCCGCCGCCGTGGTGATTTCGCGGGACCCGTTGACCGACTACCTGCCGATCCAGCGCAAGCCCGACGCCGGTGGGAGGCCGGAGGACGCGCCCATCGTCACCCAGTACGAAATGCACGGGGTCGAGGATCTCGGGCTGTTGAAGATGGACTTCCTCGGGTTGCGCAACCTC
Source organism: Acidimicrobiales bacterium (assembly GCA_036489775.1). Lineage (GTDB taxonomy): Bacteria > Actinomycetota > Acidimicrobiia > Acidimicrobiales > RAAP-2 > Bog-473. Next base: position 1,742 of record DASXFC010000044.1, read on the forward strand.
TCGGTGATCGAGCGGACGCTCGACCTGATCGAGGCGGCGACGGGGGAGCGGCCTGACATCGACCGGGTGGCGCTGGACGACGAGCCGACTTTGGAGATGCTGCGCCGGGGTGACTCGGTCGGCGTCTTCCAGCTCGAGGGTGGACCGATGCGCGCGTTGATGCGGTCGCTGGCGCCGACGTCGTTCGACGACGTGGCCGCCCTGGTGGCGCTGTACCGGCCGGGGCCGATGGCGGCCAACATGCACAACGACTACGCCGATCGCAAGAACGGGCGGCAGGAGATCTCGTACGCGCACCCGGATCTCGAGGCGATCTTGGGGGACACCCAGGGCCTGATGATCTATCAGGAGTCCGTGATGCGGGTGGCCCAGAAGGTGGCGGGGTACTCGCTCGAAGAAGCCGACAACCTGCGCAAGGCCTGCGGCAAGAAGATCCGGGCGCTGCTGGCCGCCGAGCGCGAGAAGTTCGTGGCCGGCTGCGTGTCCTCGGGTTACGGCGAGAAACTGGGGACCGATCTCTTCGACATCATCGAGCCCTTCGCCGACTACGCCTTCAACAAATCGCACGCGTACGGCTACGGCTTGGTGGCATACCAGACGGCCTGGCTGAAGGCGCACTACCCGGTCGAGTATCTCTCGGCCCTCTTGACCTCGGTCAGGGACAACAAGGACAAGACGGCGGTGTACCTGGCCGAGTGCCGGGCCCAGGGCATCGAGGTGCACGTGCCCGACGTCAACCGCTCGCGGGCGGAGTTCGCGCCGGCCATCAAGCAGGGCTCCGAAGGCGACGGCCCGGCCATCGTCTTCGGGATGGCGGCCGTGCGCAATGTGGGCGAGAGCCTGGTCGAGAAGATCGTGGCCGAACGTGAGGCCAACGGCCCCTTCGCCGACTTCTACGACTTCTGCCAGCGGGTCGACCCGGTGGTGCTGAACAAGCGGACGATGGAGTCGCTGGCCAAGGGCGGGGCCTTCGACTCGATGGGACATCCACGCCAGGGTCTGTGCCTGGTGCTCGAGGCGATCGTGGACCGGACGCTCGAGGCGCGGCGGGAGAAGGATCTCGGGATCACGTCGTTGTTCGCAGTGTTCGACGAGGTGGAGCAGGCCGATCCGGGTTGGGGGGCGTCCCGGGTGACCATCCCCGACACCGAGTTCGACAAGGCGCAGCGTCTGGCCTTCGAGAAGGAGATGCTCGGTCTCTACGTGAGCGACCACCCGATCATGGGCTACGAGCAGGCACTGGCTCGCCACACCGACTGCAGCCTGGCCGACATGCGGGAGGACGACCAGGCGCCGGTCGGGGATAGGGGCGGCCCGATCCGGGCGGTGGGCGGCGTGGTGACCGACCTGCGCCGGACCTATACCAAGCGGGGCGACCTCATGGCCCGCTTCGTCCTGGAAGATCTCCAAGCAGCCATGGAGGTCTTCGTCTTCCCCAAGACCATGGCCGAGTACGGGGCGCTGATCGAGAACGACGCCATCATCGTGGTGAAGGGGCGGTTGGACACCCGGGAAGAGGAGCCCAAGATCGTCTGCATGGAGGTCTCCCGGCCCCTGCTCGACCGGGGCCAATCCGACCTCCACATCACCTTGCCGCTGGGTGTCCTGTCCGAGGCCAAAGTGGCCGGGTTGAAGGACGTGCTGAGCACCCATCCGGGCCCCTCGCCCGTGCTGCTGCATGTCGGGGCCAAGACGTTACGGCTGCCCCCCGAGTTCAACGTGGATTGCCGCAATGGGCTGGTGGGGGAACTCAAACGGCTCCTCGGGAAGCAGGCGGTGCTCCAATAGAGGGCTTTTGAACTGGGGTTTTCGGGGGTGTCGAGGCCTCTTCGGTGTGGTATGGGGCAGGCCCCGGTTGGGATTGAACCTGACAAAGCCAGTAGAATCACTCCATGCCGATCGTAGTGAGCACCAAGGATTGCACCGCGCTTAGTGATGCTGAGCTGGCGGAAATGGCGGATCTGAGTGCGGAGCGGCCCCCGGGGTTCGACATCGGATTCCTCTCCAAGGAGCGCGAATCGTGGGTCCTGATCACGCACGCCCGGGAGGGCAACAAGCTGCGGGGCTATTCCTTCTGCACGCTCGAGCGGATCGGGGGGACACCCTCGCTGCTGGTCGGGTTGGCTCTGGTCGACCGCACCTCGAGGGCTGAGGCTGCGCTCAAGGGGATCATGTCGGACCAGTTTCGCCGCGCCCTGCTGGCCTTCCCCGACGAGGACGTGCTGCTGGGCACCCGTCTCATGGCCCCCGAGGGCTACCGGGCCTTCAGCGGCCTCCAGGACGTGGTGCCCTTCCCGGACCACAAGTCCTCGGGCGAGGAGCGGGCCTGGGCCCGCCGCCTGGCCAAGCGCTTCGGCTGCGAAGCCAAGCTCGATGACCGCACCTTCGTGTTGAAGGGTGACGGTTCGACGGCTGGCGGACTGGACTTCATCGCTCCCAAGATCAAGCTCCCCGAGGGCATCGAGGCCCACTTCAACAGTGGCTTCAACGCGGACAAGGGTGATCGCCTGGTGGCGTTCGGCTGGGCCATGGCCGAGGACCTGGCCGGCGGGAAGCTCGGCAAGTAGCTCTGGGCGGCCCGAGGGGCTGCCTTTCGTTGTTCAGCCGCGGGTTCAGCCGCGGGGCAGGATCGCCGCGCACACCTTGTAGCAGTGGCCGTCGCGCGGCGGGCTGACCGTCACTAAGAGGTATTGGGGCTCGAAGCCCAGAGCGGTGGCCATGGCCTTGCCACTGAGGCGTTCACGTCGGGCCGCATCGAGGGCGCGGGTGGCGTTGCGGTCCTCGACCGGGAGCCAGATGTCCTCACGTTTCCAGCCGAATCGCACCCAGGTGGACTGGTCGAGCTGTCGGCGGATCAGCTGGGGCCGGCGGGTCGGCTCGATCAGAGCGACGGAGGGCCGGAAGCCACGGAACTCCCAGTAGGGGGCGGACGGGCCGGGGAAGCCGAGGAGATGTCCATCGGAGTTCGCCACCATGCGGCGCAGCAGCTTGCGCACGTGGCGTCCCCGCAACGTCCCGACGTGGCGGGGCAGGTCGGTGACCGTGGTGGCTTCTGGTTGGGCCAGGTCGTCGCGCTCGGGATCCTCCGCCAGCGTGACCTCGACCACGTCGAAGGTGCCGACGTCGGGCTCGTGCCCTGCAGGCCAGGGCACCCTGACTCGTAGGACGGTTCGGGTGGTCAGGTCGACCCCGGTCGTGTCCTCGACGGTCGATGAGAGCACCAGCATGTGCAGCGTCGAGCCCCCGGCGGTCGGGATGCGATCGCCCCCGTGGCGGCCCGACTGCCGCAGGAGGCGAGCCGGGTTGGTCGTGATGGTGGGGGCGCGCTGGGCCAGCGGGAGGGGGACGCCCGAGGGCGGCGTATGCATCTCGGGTGGGACGGGCGGAGGCGGTGCGGCCGAGTCGGGTGGCAGGAAGGCTGACTCGTGCTCGCTGTAGTCGGTGTCGTCGCGACTCATCGGGGCAAGGCCTCCAGTTGCGCATTCAGGGCGGCGGGTGAGTCGACCGGCGCGTTGCAGGCGAAGCCGCGGCAGACGTAGGCCAGGTCGGGCGAGCGACCCTCGAAGAGGGGCGAGTCGTCAGCCTCGCCCCAGGCGACGACCGCCCGGGGCAGCCACTGCTGGCGGGCGGCACCGACCAGGTCGGGTCGCTGGCCGGTCACCACGATCTCCTGCCGGCTGGCCAGCATGGGATAGACCGCCACCAGTTCGGCCACCGCACCGGGATGCTGGCGGAGAAGCGGATCGGCTACGGCGAGGGTGCGGGCTGCGGCCTCCCGGACCATGGCGTCGTCGGTCAGGGCATCGACCAACAGAAGCGCGGCCACCGCGGCGGAATTGCCCGACGGGACGGCGCCATCGAGGAACTCCTTGGGTCGAACGACGAGGGCTTCGGCGTCGTGGCCGGTGGTGAAGAAGCCACCCAACTCGTCGTCGAAGAACAGGTCGATCATGTCGGTCGCCACGCCGAGGGCACGCTCACGCCAGATGCGGTGGCCGGTGAGCTGGGCCAGCTGCACGCAGGCCTGACTCAACCAGGCGTAATCGGCCACGACGGCGTGATGACGGGCCCGCCCGCCCTGCCAGCTGCGCATCAGACGTCCGTCGACGCTCATCGAGCCGATCAGGAACTCGCCGATCTCTTCAGCGCGTCGGCCGTACTCGGCCCGGCCGGTGACCGCGGCCGCCTCGGCCAGTGCGCAGACCGCCATGGCGTTCCACTCGGTCAGCACCTTCTCGTCGCGCCCGGGTTGGACCCTGGTCGAGCGGACCTCGGCCAGCAGCCGGCGCGCCTCCCCGATCTCCTCGGGCCGCTGCAGCGGCGCCCCCACGGGCCGCACCGGGATGTTGGTCCCCTCCCAGTTGCCGCCCTCGGTGATGCCGTACCACTCGGCGGAAGCGGCCACCAGATCGGCCGGCAGGGCGGTCCGCCACTGCTCCATGGTGAAGGTGACGTGCGCCCCCTCGTGTCCACCGGCGTCAGCATCGAACGACGAGTACAGGGCGCCCTCGGGCGTGGAGAGGTCGCGCAGGACGAAATCGAGCGTCTCGCTGACCACGCCGAGATAGTCCGCCCTGCCCGTCTCGAGCCACCCGTGGAGGTAGGCCCGGGCCAGCTGGGCCTGGTCGGTCAGCATCTTCTCGAAGTGGGGGACGAGCCAGTACTTGTCGACCGAGTAGCGGCAGAAGCCACCGACCAGGTGGTCGTACATACCGCCGGCGGCCATGGCGTCGAGTGTGGTGACCGCCATCTGGCGTGAGCGCTCCGAGCCTCGTAAGCGGGCGTGGCGCAGGCACAGCTCGACCAGGGTCGGCCGCGGGAACTTGGGGGCGGGTCCGAACCCACCCCACTCGGGGTCGAAGCCGTGAATCAATCCGGTGACCACTCCGTCGATGGCCACATCAGGGTCGACCGGCACCAGCCCGTTGTTCTCGGCGGCCACCGTCAGCGTCTGGTCCAGGCGCACTTCCCGCCGGACGGACTCGACCAGCTCGTCGGCCTGGGCCAGCACCTTGTCACGATCGGTCAGCCATGCGGTACCCAGGGCCTCGACGATCCTTCGGAAGCTCGGCATGCCGTGGCGGTCTTCGGGTGGGAAGTAGGTCCCGGCGTAGAAGGGCCGCCCGTCGGGCGTGCAGAACACCGACATGGGCCAGCCGCCCGAACCGGTCAGGGCCTGGGTGGCCGCCATGTAGAGGGCGTCGATATCGGGCCGCTCTTCCCGGTCCACCTTGATCGACACGAACCACTTGGACAGTTCGGCCGCGGTGGTTTCGTTCTCGAAGCTCTCGTGGGCCATGACGTGGCACCAGTGGCACGAGGCGTAGCCGATGGACAGGAAGATGGGTTTGTCCTCGGCCCCGGCCCGGTCAAAGGCGGCGTCACCCCAGGGGAACCACTCGACCGGGTTGTCGGCATGCTGACGCAGGTAGGGGCTTGTCTCGTCAGCCAGGTGGTTCACGACCTCCGATGCTAGGGCGCGGTGGTTTGCACCCCACCCCCCGGCACCTCAGGACGGACCCGGGATGCCCATGCAAGGCTGAGACGGTGGAACTCCAACTGCAGGGAAAAACAGCGCTCGTCACCGGGGCGAGCCGGGGCATCGGCCTGGCCATTGCCACCCGATTCGCCGAGGCCGGGGCCAACGTGATGCTCAGCTCCCGCACCCCGGAGGACCTCCAAAAGGCAGCATCGGGCCTGGTCGAGGGGGGTGCACTCGAAGAACGAGTGGCCTGGGCGGCCGCTCACGTGGGAAAACCGGAGGATGCGGCCTCATGCGTGGCGGCGACGATGGAGCGGTTCGGAGGCCTGGACATCTTGGTCAACAACGCCGGCACCAACCCCTACTTCGGCCCCCTCATCGACCTCGACTTGCCTCGGGCTCAGAAGACCTTCGAGGTCAACCAGCTCTCGGTCGTGCTGTGGACGGCCGCCGCCGTGAAGGCGGGGTTGCGGCCCGGGGGATCGGTCATCAACGTGGCCTCAATCGGAGGCCTCGGGGTCGAGCCGGGAATTGGTTGGTACAACGCCACGAAATCTGCGGTGCTGCACCTCACCCGCCAGTTCTCCTTCGAGTTGGCCCCTGACATCAGGGTCAACGCACTGGCGCCGGGACTGGTGAAGACGAAGCTGGCCGCCGCGCTGTGGGAGGGACCCGGAGAGGAGCGCATCGCCAGACACATCCCGTTGCGACGGCTCGGCGAACCCGACGACATCGGTACCGCCGCGCTGTTCCTGGCCTCGGAGGCCTCGTCCTGGATGACGGGTCAGTTTCTGGTGGTCGATGGCGGCACCACGGCACAGCCATCGGGAGGCGTGGGCTGAACCGGGGAGAAAGCTCTGTCACGTGAGGAGCGTCAGTCTCGTCTCAACAGCAAACAAAGAAGAAGAGGAAGAACGGTGGTGTGACCCGATGGCACACGTAAACCTGCCCGACCGCCCCAAGGGCGTCATCGCCAACGGAGCTTGGACCTACTCCAAGCGCCGATTCGGCCAGGTGGTGGAACCGATGCAGGCCGCCTCCCATCACAACGGGGTGCTGGTGGCCATGGGCGCTCTGGAGACGGCGGTGGACAAGGGCTGGAAGAAGCTCGATCCGACGCTGCGCTGGCTGGCCGTCGAGGCCGTCTCCATGCAGATCGGCTGCTCGTGGTGCGTCGACTACGGCTACTACGAAGGAATGCAGGACGGGATCGACCCGGCCAAGGTGCGCGCGGCCGGGCAGTGGCGCGACAGCGACCTCTTCGATGAACGGGAGCGGGCCGTCCTCGAGTTCGCCGAGGTCTCGACCGGCACGCCGGCCCACCCTTCCGACGAGCTCATGGCCCGCCTGCACCGCTTCTTGAGCGAAACCGAGATCGTCGAGTTGGCCGCCTGGGTCGCACTCGAGAACTTCCGATCCCGCTTCAATGCCAGTCTGGGGCTCCGCAGCCAGGGCTTTGCCGACAAGTGCGAGCTCCCGCCCCTGTCCGACCTCGGGTCTGGTGCCTCGATCGCCTGAAGCCGACGTCGCCACCTTCGAGGATTGGCGGCAGCTCCTCTTCGGTATCGCCTACCGCATGCTGGGCAGCGCCGCCGATGCCGAGGACATGGTCCAGGAGGCCTGCATACGGTGGCTGCAGCGCCGCGACGTCGAGGTGCAGTCGGTACGGGCCTATCTGGTGACCATCCTCACCCGGTTGTGCATCGATCAGCTCAAGTCGGCCCGGGTCACCCGGGTCTCCTACACCGGTCCGTGGTTGCCCGAACCGCTGCTCGACCTGAATACGGACGATGGCACCACTTCGGTCGAGCAGGCCGACTCGCTCTCCATGGCCTTCCTGGTCCTCCTCGAAGAGCTGACCCCGCCCGAGCGGGCGGCTTACCTGCTGCACGACATCTTCGGGTATTCGTTCGACGAGGTCGCGACCTCAATGGGACGGACGTCGGCCGGGTGTCGCCAGCTGGCGGCGCGGGCCCGGCAGCGGATCGAGGATCGGCGCCAGCGCTTCGATGCCGATCTGCGACACGGCCACGAACTCACGTCAGCCTTCATCGTCGCGTGCGCCAGTGGCGACTTCGATGCGCTGAAGTCGATGCTGGCCGAGGATGTCATCGTCTGGACTGATGGTGGCGGGAAGGTTCGCGCTGCGCTGCGCCCGGTGGTCGGTATCCATCGGGCGTCGCGGTTCATGATCAATGTGGCCAAGAAGGTGAGCGGGATGCCTCAGGAGGTCACACTCAATGGGCAACCGGCCGCCGTGTTCGTCCAGGAAGGCATGGTCACGGCGGCTCTGGTGCTCGACATCCTTGACGGGACCATCGTGGCCGTTCGCGCCGTCACCAATCCGGAGAAGCTCGAACGGCTCAGCGACAACGTCAAGGCTTAGCTGCCCGCAGACTCAGCGCAGATCGGACCGCTTGACCTTTCCGAGCGGCGTCCGGGGCAGCTGGTCGACCACCTGGAGTTCCTTGGGTGCCGCCCACGGCGAGAGCGACACCGTCACCAGTTCGCGCAGCGCCTCGAGAGAAGGGGCCGATTCGCTCGGCGCCGCCACGACCCAGGCCACGACCCGCTCGCCCCACTCGGGATCGGCTCGCTTCCACACCGCCACTTCCCCAACCCCGGCGTGGGTGAGCAGCACCCGCTCGACCGCGTCGGGCCAGACCTTCTCGGCCCCGGTCGTGATCACTTCGGCCATCCGCCCGCTGACTTCGAGCCGACCGTCGGCGGTGATGAAGCCGGCGTCACCGGTGGCCAACCAGGTGGACGAGCCGTCGGGGCCCACGACCCGACCGGTCGATCCGTCCCGGTAGCAGCGCAGCAGCATCGGCCCCCGCAGGAGGATCTCGCCCGTCTCGTCGTCGCCGAAGTGATCGATGGCCACTTCGACCCCCTCCAGGGGGTAGCCGTCGTAGATGACGCCCGAACCGGTCTCGGTCATCCCGTAAGTGACGACGGTGTTCGGCGGGATCTCGCCGGGCGGACGCGCCCCACCCAACAGGATCCTCGTGAAGACACTCGGATCGAGCCGCCGCAGAGCCGTGGCCACCAGCGACACGTGGGTGGCTTCGCCCCGCCGCCCGAGCGACTCGACCATCTCGGCATCGAACGACGGCAGCACCGTGAGCGGTGTGCTGGTGTGCAGCGCCCGGGTGATGACCGAGAGCCCGCCGATGTGGGCCAGCGGCAGGCAGGCCAGCCATCGATGCACCGCCGGATCGACCCCCATGGCCTCCGACGTGGCCTGGGCCGAGGCGGCCACGGCGTCATGGGTCAGCACCACACCCTTGGGCCGGCCCGAGGACCCGCTGGTGGCCATGACCAGCGCATCGCCCTCCTCGACCCCGATGCCGTCATGCAGTAGGTGCTGATCGCCATCGGAGCCCACCACCCGGGAGGGCCGCAAGGCCTCCAGAACGGCCTGCCGGGCCGGGGCCGGGAGCCGTGGATCGAGCGGGGCGGCGGCGTCGCCGGTGTCCCAGACGGCCTGCAGCGCGTCGACAAACCCCGTCCCACCAGGGAGGTCAAGTACGACGAGTTCTGGCACTGCCGGTAGCGTAGGACCCCGTGCAGACAGTCATTTCCGGTAGCCCCTATGACCCGCTCGACGACCTCCGCACCCTGCCGCTCCCCGAATGGCAGGAGCGCGGCGCCTTCAAGGACATCCGCTACGAGGTGGCCGAGGGCCTCGCCAGGCTGACCATCTGCCGTCCCGAGCGGCGCAACGCCTTCCGCCCCCAGACGCTCTTCGAGCTGACCGAAGCCTTCACCCTGGCCCGTGACGATCCCTCGGTCGGTGTGATCGTCCTCACCGGCGAGGGCCCCGACGCCTTCTGCTCGGGAGGCGACCAGAAGATCAGGGGCGACGACGGCTACATCGGCGACGACGAAGTGGCCCAGCAGGGGATCGGACGGCTGAACGTCCTGGACCTGCAGATCCTCATGCGGCGCATCCCCAAGCCGATCATCGCCCAGATCGCCGGCTATGCCATCGGCGGCGGGCACATCCTCCACTTGGTCTGCGACCTCTCCATCGCCGCTGACAATGCGCGCTTTGGCCAGACCGGTCCCAAGGTGGGGAGCTTCGACGGCGGGTACGGATCTTCGATCTTGGCCCGGACCATCGGTCTGAAGCGGGCCAAGGAAGTCTGGTTCCTCTGCCGTCAGTACGACGCCGCCCAGGCCCTCGACTGGGGCCTGGTCAACACCGTCGTCCCGCTCGACGACCTCGAAACCGAGACAGTGGCCTGGTGCCGGCAGATCCTCACGCTCTCACCGATTGCGTTGCGCATGATCAAGGCGGGCATGAACGCAGCAGACGACGGGCTGGCCGGCGTGCAGCAGTTGGCCGGTGACGCCACGATGCTCTTCTACATGACCGAGGAGGGTCAGGAAGGTCGCAACGCCTTCGTCGAGCATCGCAAGCCTGACTTCTCCCGCTTCCCCAAGCGCCCGTGAAGACACCGTGGAAGGTCTGGCTGGCTGGCGCGCGCCCGCGCACCTTCCCGGCGGCCGTCGTGCCGGTCGTGGTCGGCACCTGTGCCGGCTACCTCTCGAGCGGTCATTTGTTCATCACGAACAAGTGCGGACCCGGTGTGCCGTTGTGTTACGCCATCGTTGAGCACTCGCTCAACGTCTTCAGGGCGCTGCTCGCGCTGATTGTGGCCCTCGGCATCCAGATCGGCACCAACTACGTCAACGACTACGCCGACGGGGAGCGGGGGACCGATGACAGTCGGGTCGGCCCGACCCGCCTCGTGGCCTCCAAGCTGGCCTCGGCCCGCGACGTCAAGATCGCCGCCGCCATCGCTTTCGGAGTAGCCGGGATCGCTGGTCTCATCCTGGCCATCGAGGTGGCTTGGTGGTTCATCCCGCTCGGCCTGATCTGCGGCGTGGCCGGTTGGGCCTACACCGGTGGACCCCACCCCTACGGGTACCTGGGACTGGGCGAAGCGTTCGTCTTCGTCTTCTTCGGCCTGGTGGCCACCATGGGATCGGCCTACGTCCAGCACGCGCCATTCACCGCGCTCTACAACGGCCATGCCTACACCTATGCCTACGACTGGTGGCTGGCCTTCTGGTGCGCCGTCCCGGTCGGCCTCTTGGCCACCGCACTCCTGCAGGCGAACAATCTTCGCGACATCGAGACGGACACCGCCTCGGGCAAGAAGACCTTGGCCGTGCGCCTCGGGCGGACCAATGCTGGCTTGTTGTACTGCTTCACCTTGATGGCGGTGGCGCTGTCGATTGGCGTCATTCACCACTTCCGGGGTTGGACGCTGATCGCACTGATCGGGCTGATCTTCGCCGTCCTTCCGGTCCGCCTGGCCCTCTCGGATCGCAACGGTCGGAAGCTGCTGCCGATGTTGGCCGCCTCGGCCCGATTGCAGATCGCCATCGGCCTACTGCTCTCCGTCGGACTGCTCCTCATCCGGCCTGGCGCAGTGTGACCCGAGTGAGGACCGGCGCCATCGCAGCCCAGCCTCAGGTGGTCGTCAACCAGTGACGCACCAGTCGGAGGGTGATGGCCGGCTGACCAAGATGCGCCGCATGCCCTCCCCCCGGCACCAACGACGCCACCGCATGCGGCGTCACCCGGGCCAAGCGCATGGCATGGGCCCCGAACCGCTGGTCATCGCTGCCGGCGACGGCAAGCAGTGGGCTCCCGACCCCAGCCATGGCATCCCACAGCGGTCCCTGGGTCCCCGTGCCGGCCAACCGCAGGCTCGACGCCAACCCCGCCGCAGAATTGCGCAGCCGCTCCTCCCGCTCGGCCGCATCGTCACCCAGGCGGGCAAACATCGGGCCAGCCAGCCACCGGTCCACGAACGCCCCCACATCACCGGATGCCTCGAGCGCGTCAGCCGTCGCCTCGTCGCCCACCCGCCGAGCCGCCCGAACTTCAGCGTCCTCCATCCCGCCGTGGGCGCCGATGGTCACCAGTTTGGCCACGGCGAGATAGGTGCCGGTCACGACATGCAGGGCCACTCGGGCCCCCAGCGAGTAACCCAGCAACTCCACCGGTTCCCCGCCGCCGACCACACCGCGCACCGCCTCGACCACCAACGCCGCGCTCTCAGGCAGATCGGCCCGCACGGCATCCGAGCCGCCATGACCAGGCAGGTCCACGGCCACCAATGTCCGCACTTCCGCCAGGCCGTCGCCGAAGGAACCCCACAGCCGACCCGTCTGGGTGAACCCGTGCAGCAAGACCAGTGGCGGTCCATCCCCTCGGATCTCGACATGGAGCGGGAGTGGCACGCCGGATGAGCGTAAACGTGCAGTCCACCTTCTGTGCCACCCTGGTCGACGAGTGGGCGCTCAGCGGCGTCGTCCACGCCGTCATCTGCCCCGGCTCCCGCTCGACACCGCTGGCCATCGAACTGGCCCGGCGCCTCCAGGTACACGTCCGCCTCGATGAGCGCAGTGCCGGCTTCTATGCCCTCGGCCTGGCCATGGTCACCGCCGAACCCACCATCGTCTGCACCACCAGCGGCACGGCCGCACCCGAACTGCACGCCGCCGTGGTCGAAGCGCACCATGCCCATGTCCCGCTCATCGTCTGCACGGCGGACCGCCCCCCGGAACTCCAGGGCGTGGGCGCCTCGCAGACCATCGATCAGATCGGCCTCTTCACCACGTCGACCAGGTGGGCGGCGGCGCCCGGCGTGCCCGAGGAGCACCTGGCGCCGACCTGGCGACCCCTGGCCCGGCGTGCACTCGCCGAGTCCCTCTACGGTCCGCAAGGTCCCGGCCCGGTCCATCTCAATCTGGCTTTCCGGATCCCGCTGGCGGGTGACCGCGGCCAGTTGCCGGAGCGAGGACAGGCGCCGCCACCAGCCGCATCCATTCCGCCTCTCACCGTGTCGACGCAGAATTCGGCCTTGGGGAACGGCTCCGTCACCCGGGGCCTCATCGTCGCGGGAGCCAACGCCACTCGTGACCCGGCCCGACTGCTCGAACTGGCCACCTCACTCGGGTGGCCGGTGCTGGCCGATCCCCGTTCCGGCGCCAGGCTGCCTGGCACCATCGCCGCCGCCGACGCCATTGTGCAGGCGGACATCGAACTGCCCGACATCGTGGTGCGGCTCGGCTCCACCCCCTGGATCTCAGCCCAGCTCGACGCCTACCTGACCAAGGCTGCAGCGAAGGGTGCCCGCATCATCTCGGTCGACCGGTGGTTCCAGCACATCGATGCCAACCACGTCGTCACGGAGTTCCACCACGCCGACCCTGATGCCTGGCTTGAAGCCGCCGTCGCGGCCGCCACCGCAAAGGCAGCACCGCCTGACCAGAGCTGGCTGAACCTCTGGCACAACTACGAAGCCAGGGGTCAATCTGCCATCGAAGAGACCCTCCTCCAACACCCGATCAGCGAGCCCCACGCCATCCGAACCGTGGCTCAGTTCGCCGCCGACACCGACGCCAGTCTTTTTACGTCGGCTTCCATGCCGATCCGTGATCTCGAGTCGTTCGCCCCGGCCCACCCCACGCCACCCCTCGCATATTCCAACCGGGGCGCCAATGGCATCGATGGCATCGTCTCGACCGCCCTGGGCATTGCGGCGACCGGCCAACGCACCATTGCCGTCCTCGGCGATCTGGCCTTCCTCCACGATGTGTCCGGACTGGTCAACCTCCCCGACGTGCCCTGCACCTTCGTGGTGCTCGACAACGGGGGAGGGGGGATCTTCTCGTTCCTGCCCCAAGCCGGTCAGCTCGACGCCGAGATCTTCGAACTCCTCTTCGGCACGCCGCCCACCTCGGACATCGGCGCCGTGGCGCAGGGATTCGGCCTCAAAGTCAGCGAAGTCGACACCGCCGCCGACCTCCGCACTGCCCTCGCCGACAGGGCCGAGAGCCCGCAGCCTTCAGTGATCAGAGTGCGGGTCCCGAACCGGACCGACAACGTCGCCCTCCATCAGGCGATCACCCAGGCGGTCCGTCTCGCTCTGGCCGAACCCCATTAGGCCAGAGCTCAGCGCCAGCCCAGCTCCGGCCCGATGACGTTCACCACTGAATCGAGGACGTGGGCGCAGTAGTCGACACCGAGCTGGTTGGGGATCGTCAGCAGCAAAGTGTCAGCAGCGGCGATGGCCTCATCCTGGGCCAGTTGCTCGATCAGCACGTCGGGTTCCCCGGCGTAGGTCTTGCCGAACCGCGCCTTGCCTCCGTCGATGAACCCGACCTGGTCCTGCGAGTTGCCCTCGTGACCGAAATACCGGCGGTCGTCGTCGTTGACGATGGGGAAAATGCTCCGACTGACCGAGACGCGAGGCTCTCGAACATGACCGGCGTTGGCCCAGGCCTTGCGGAAGCGCTCGATCTGCTCGGCCTGCAGCTGATGGAACGGCACCCCGGTGTCCTCGGTGAGGAGCGTCGAGCTCATCAGGTTCATGCCCTGTTCGGCGGCCCACTCGGCGGTCTGTCGGCTGCCCGCACCCCACCAGATCCGCTCACGCAGACCCTCGGAGTGCGGCTCCACCCGAAGCAGTCCGGGCGGATTGGCGAACATGGGTCGGGGGTTGGGCTCGGCGAAACCCTGGCCCTCGAGGACCTCGAGAAAGACCCGGGTGTGCTCGCGAGCCATGTCAGCTGGCTCGGAGCCTTCGTCCGGGGCATACCCGAAGTATCGGAAGCCGTCGATGACCTGCTCGGGCGATCCACGGCTTATGCCGAGTTGCAGCCGACCGCCCGAGATGAGGTCAGCGGAGCCGGCGTCCTCGGCCATGTACAGCGGGTTCTCGTAGCGCATATCGATGACGCCGGTTCCGATCTCGATCTTGCTGGTTCGGGCAGCGACGGCCGCGAGCAACGGAAACGGGGAGGAAAGCTGGTTGGCGAAGTGGTGCACCCTGAAGTAAGCCCCGTCTGCACCGAGCTCCTCCGCGGCGACCGCCAAATCGATCGACTGCAAGAGGACATCTGAGGCCGAGCGAGCCTGCGAGTGTGGTGAGGCCGTCCAATGGCCGAACGACAAGAATCCGATCTTTTTCACATTTGGTTGAACAACTCCGAGGCCGCATCTCTTCCTTGAGGCAGGGGAGAGGAACGGGTGACAATCGAAACGGCGGCTCGTCCCAAAATCCGCTCGTGCGGAATAGCATCAATTGCGATGCCGGAAGGGCGAACCGCTTCAAGCTTTGGAAGACGTTTGGAAGCCTTCGCCCTCGGGCTCCTGCTCTTTGTCGTCACCTTGGGAATTGGGTGGCTGGCCTGGAGCGTCGTCGAGTGGCGCAATGGTCGCACCCCGAGTTACCGGATATTGGGACTCCGCGTCGTCCGACGCTCAGACGAGAAGACCATCGGCTTGGGTAGGTCCTTGGTCCGAAGTGGGATCTGCTGCCCGCTTCTGCTCCTACCGACGGCGGTGGTTTGTGCCATTACCGGCCTGTGTTTTGCTTTGGGCGCCTCGCCGCCCGAGGGGTTGCTGAGCAAGCCGCGGGCCGCGCCCTGGGACTGGATGACCTCGACGACGGTGATCGACGAGCGCCAACCTCCGCTGGTGGATCCCAAGCCGGGCCGGAAGATCCCCGGTCCGACCGAGCTTTCACGCGCCACGACAACGCCTACCTATCGCCAAAACGGACGGGCCGCCTAGCCAGCAGGCGATTACCCAGGCGGTCCGTCTCGCGCCGCGCCGACACCCCCAGCCGCCCCCGACCCGGATTCCGCCGCCGCCGCCCGACGTGATCGGCGGGGCACGAACACGGGCGACGGCGTCGATGTGGTCACCCGTCCGGTTGGGCTTACGAACTCCAGCTCGATATTGGCATCACCGCGCACCACCCACCCCATCTCGTGGATGGACCGGTGGTGCATGTCACACAACTCGACCAGATTGAAAAGATCCGTCGGGCCGCCATTGGCCCAGTGCGTCACGTGGTGCACATCGGTGAATTCGGTATGGGTGCATCCGGGGAATCGACAGCCGCGATCTCGACGGCGGATCTCCAGACGCTGTCCATCAGAAGGCGCTCGTCTGGCCCGACCTTGATCGATGCTCCGGCCCTTGGCATCGTCGACCGACATGATCACCTTGGCGTCGCAGGCCAGCCGGCGGGCCACCTCTGGGGAGAGTGGTCCCAGGACGTCGAGCTCGGCATTGCCCTCGCCCCCAGCGAGATACTCCAGATCAGCATGCACCACCACCGTGGGCCGATCACGCCCCGGCCCACCGGCCCGCTCGCCGTTACCCCCGTCACCACCCGCACCAGCCGCATCACCAGCCGCCCCACCCGCGCACACCTCGACCAACGCATCAGCCATCCGCTGATCGAAGGGCGTCCGGCTCATCAGCTTCCGAGAGGCCCGGTCCACCAAGATCCCCTTCACCCGCGCGTACTGGTCGGACGGCAGCACGCCATTGAAGGCCCGTCGCTTGTCGTCGAAGCGCAGGAAGCGCCGGTTGTACCAGGCGGTGGCCGACTCGTCGGATTCCCGCCGGGAGTCGGCCGCCAGCTCCCGCACCTGCTTGGCCGACCAGTGGGTGGCCGCCTCGGCCAGCTGGGCGTCAGTCTCGGGCTTGGCCACCTCGACCAACGGCTTGACCTGGTCGAAGGACAGCTTGCCCTGCGCCATGGCTTCACCGATATTGGGCAGCTCCTCCAGCCGGGGAGCGGCGTTGACCCACTCCCGGGCCGTGGCCGCGGTCACGCCGCAACGCTGCACCAGCCAGGCCACCATCGAGGTGGCGCCGTCGACCCGCCACGCCTTGCGCCGGTCGAGCTGGGCCACCGCCGCCAGGAGCTGCCGCTGATGCGCCGTAATGGCCCGGTGATGTTGGGTGACGTTGGCGATCAGGCCCTCGGTCGTCCGAGACAGCTTGGTCCGGTTCCCGTTCTCGTCGAAGTCGGCCAGCTTTGCCATGCAACACAGAACGGTCGCCCCGAATCCTCACCGGTACCACGACGCGCTCACCCACGTGCCATGGCTCCGGAAGGGCAGCCGTACCCCGTCCGGCAAATGGACCACCGCCTGCGGCGACCGACGCCCGAACGCGGAGGCATCGAGCACATAGAGATCGCTCCCACCTCGATACGAATCATCGACCACACACAGCACCCACCCCTCGTCGTCGCTTCGCCCTCCGTCACCCCGCACGAAGAGGGGCTCCGAGGCCACCCGTCCGACCCCGGGCGACCACGACGCCACCTCGTCGCGCTCGAAGTCGAACTTGAGCAGCCCGAAATGCTCGACCCCATCGACTGTCGCCGCCGTCCCGGCCAGACCGAATCCCAACTCCACGCCGTAGCCGTACCGGAAGTTCCCGCCCTCACACAGCCCGTCCACCCGTGGATACTCCACGAACCGCTCATCCACCTGCCGCCGTTCCAGCCGCAGCTGCGCCTCGCCTACCCCGCTGATCCGCCACCGTTCCAGCACGCCGAGCCCGCCGCCAATGGTGACCATCCCGATCCCACGCTGGCTCGACCCCACCACCGGCGCTTCGAGATCGACCGGCTGCCCCTTCTCGGGCGCCGGGTAGACGACCACGTACACATCGAGGGCCCGCCCACCCTCGGCCGGCATGGCGCCCAGCACATGGGTCACGACACTTGGATCGAGGCGGAGCCATTGGGTGGCCGCCTCCTCGACCATCCCATCGGCGCGGCGGACCACACCCAACCACCCTTCGGCTCCCGGTGCCCAGCGGTAGTCGACCGAGGCGCCAGCTCCCAACGGCTCGGTCGGCGACTCGATGAACACCAGATGTTCGGGCGTGATCCCGATGTCGTGCTGCCAGGTGGCCCGCTCCAGCGGCACCGTCTGCGCCGAGGCCAAGGACCCGTCAGCCGCCCATTCTCCGAATCGCAACACCGGGGTCTCGCCGGAATCGTCGACACCGAAGAGCACACGCCGTCCCGTCGCTGCCTCCAGCCGGGTGTGCGAGGAGATCGGCACGGTCAGCCCGCCGCCGAACTCCCGGGGATCGAGCTCCCTTGAGTACTGCAGCGGCAGGCCGAATTCCGGAAGGGCCAGGACCGAACCGCCATGCCAGAACACATTGGTGTCGGCGGCTGAGGCCCGGGCGATGTACGAGACCGCCTTCCCATCCCGCAGCTCGACGGCATGCAGCATCCCGCGCTGCCCATTGGCGACATCCGCTCCACCTGCCCCATCCGCTCCACCTGCCCCATCCGATCCCGCTGGGCCGATCCGCACCAAGGTGCCCTGAAGATCCGGTGGCAGCACACCCTCCATGAGCAATTCGGGGAAATCGGTGATGCCAGGGATGGTGGTCATGTCTTCGCCAACCTACCGGCGCACCTGACGAGCACTCATGCCCACTGAGACCCGACCAGGCCCACTGACCCTGATGGTGGCTACAAGGCCCCGTCCCCGATATGGCAACCTAAGTTCATGCCCACGCTCTCCGAGGATCTGGCTTTCCGCGGCCTGATCAGCCAAATGACAGAGCCGCGGGACGAACTGATCCGGCGTCTGGACCAGGGGGGCCTGACCGTCTACATCGGCTTCGACCCGACGGCCGATTCCCTCCACCTGGGGAGCCTGCTCCAGCAGGTCACCCTGCGCCGCTTCCAGCTGGCCGGGCACCGTCCGATCTCGCTGGCCGGTGGTGGGACCGGACTGATCGGCGACCCGGGTGGGAAATCCGACGAGCGCAACCTCCTCACCAAGGAGGTCCTCGAGGAGTACCTGGTGGGTATCCGGGCCCAGCTGGCCACCATCCTCGACCTCGAACCCGCACCGGGCGCCGACTTCGACACTTCGGCTCTGCTGCTCAACAACGCCGAGTGGCTGGGCAACATCTCGGCCATCGACTTCATGCGCGACGTCGGCAAGCACTTCACGGTCAACCAGATGATCGCCAAGGAGTCCGTGCGCTCCCGTATCGAGCGGCCCGAGCAGGGCATCTCGTACACCGAGTTCAGTTACATGCTGCTGCAGGCGTACGACTACCTCCATCTGCACCGGGCCCACGGGTGCGACCTGCAGATCGGCGGCAGCGACCAATGGGGCAACATCACCATGGGTATCGACCTCATCCGCCGGGTCTGCGCCGATGAGGTCTTCGGGCTGACGACGCCGCTGCTGCTCAAGCCCGACGGGACCAAGTACGGCAAGAGCGAGAGCGGGACCCTCTGGCTCGATCCCACGCGCACCAGCCCGTTCGCGCTCTACCAGCACCTCTTCAATTCGGAGGACGCGGCGGTCGGTGAGCTCCTGCGCTACTACACCTTCCTCGACCAGGCCGAGATCGAGGCCCTTGACGTCGAGACCGGCGAACGCCCGCACCAGCGGGCGGCGCAGCGGGCGCTCGCCCGCGCCGTGGTGGCACTGGTGCATGGCGAGGCCGAGGTGGCCAAGTGCGAGGAAGCCGCCGCCGCCCTCTTCAGCGAGGAGATCACCTCCTTGTCCGAGGAGATGTTGCTCGCCGTGACCGAGGATGCGCCGACGACCGATATCGCCCGCAGCGAGATCGAGGTCGGTGTGAGCCTGATCGAAGCCCTCGAGCGCACAGGTTTGGTGGCTTCGCGTTCGGAAGCCCGGCGGGCCATCGAGGGGGGTGGGGCCAACGTCAACAACGTGCGGCAGAACGACATCGAGCGGGTGCTCAAGCTCGACGACCTGCTGCACGGGCGCTACCTGGTGCTGCGCAAGGGGCGCCAAGACGTCCACGTCATTCGCGCTATCACGTGATCAGCCCCCATCTGCTCCGCATGCCCCGCGCGCTCCGTGCCTTCACCGTTGGTTTGCTCCTGACCGCTGCAGCCGTCGGCTTGGCCTCGTGTGCCGGCGAAGACCAGCGGGGATCGGCCGCCCACCGGATGCTCGAGTGGGTCAATGGGACGACTTTCGGCGAGGACATCGGAACGCTGATCGCCGACAACGAGCGCATCCCCAAGGAGGTTCCCAACGGCACTGGGGCCGTCCATGCCGGCTGCGGAGCGTTGGTCGACGACGCCGAGTCGGCCAATGACGAGCTGCCGACCCCTGACACCCAGGTAAGCGACTGGCTCTCCACGGCGTATGGCCTCGAGGGTACGGCCGGGAACCAGTGCTACAGCGCCGGCGCCACCAATCCGACCCTGTTGGCCGAGGCCGAACGCAACATGATCAAGGCGGAGGCCCTCTACACGGAGGCGCTGGTGCGTATCAACGCCATCGATGGGCGCACGGTCTCGACCACCACCACGACCGAGAATCCGGCCGATGGGGGGATCTTCGGGTGAGCGGGAAGAACGGGGAAGCGCTGCCGGAAAACGATGAGTTCGACCGGCAGCGCCGCCGGGTCCTCTGGGCGCTCCCGACCGGGCTTTACCTGATCGGCAGCCGTCACGCCGACACCGTCAATTTGATGACGGCCAACTTGCTGACCCAGGTCTGCATCGAGCCCAAGCTGGTCGGCGTCGCGGTCGAAGCGAACTCGGTGACCGCCGGCTTGATCGATCAAGGTCAGGCCTTCACCGTCTCGATGCTGGCTCGCCAGGACAAGGACATCGTCCGCCGTTTCGTCAAACCGGTTCCGGCTGATCAGGTCGAACGAGCCGCCGACGGCACCGTGACCTCCATGGTGGGTCATGCCGTTACCGAAGTCGGGCGACAGAAACTTCCGGTCCTGGCCGCCGCCGCCGGTTACCTCCTCTGCCAGCTGACCGACCAGCGACCGCTCGGCAGCCATACGTTCTGCATCGGCGAAGTCATCGAGGTCGGTGGCGAGCCGAGTGAGGTTCTTCGGATGGAGGACACCCGCATGCATTACGGCGGCTGAGCCAGCCCAGCCTCAGTAGGGCAATGGGGTGAGATAGAAGTCGCCTGGCCGGGGACCTGACTTCAGCACGCCTCAAAGTCACCCGTCGATCGCTGGCAGAACCTCGGCGACAAATCGCTCAAGCTGGTATGTCTCGTCAGCAACCGGCCAGATGAAGACCCGCTGGACGCCCGCTGCAGCGAAGGCGTTGAGTCTTTCCGCGAACCGCTCGGCGGGGCCGACTGCCAGCCGGTCTCGAAGTAGGTCCAGCGGCCGATGGACAGCAGGTGCGACCCTCTCTTCGAGGATGCGGGCAGCTTCAGCCGCGTCATCGGTGATGTAGCACCACATGGTGGCCAGTGCGTTTGGGAACTCCAACGGATCCTTACCCTCTTGGATCAGCAGATCCCCCAGGGCCGCCCATGCCTCGGCGAACAGCGCGGGCGTTGTGTTGTAACCCGAGGCCAGCCAGCCATCTCCCAACCGGGCGACGCGACGCAGGCCAGCCGGCGAACCCCAACTACCAATCCATACCGGCGGACCGTCCACGGACGTCGGGCCCGGTTCAAGGCTGATCCCATCGGTCGAATAGAAGCGCCCGGTAAAGCTTGATCCGTCCAGTCGCCACAAGGTGCGCATGGTCTTCACCGCTTCGTCGATGCGGGCCCACCGTTCATCGAAGTCGATCCCGACGGCCGCGTAGTCGCGATCCGATGAGCCGGGCCCGACACCGACGATGAGGCGACCACCACTCAGGCGGTCGATCGCACCAAGGGACTTGGCCAGGGGGACCGGACCTCGAACGACGGGCAATGCAACGCTCGTGACCAGGGACATCTCGCCGCTGTGGGCCAGCACGGCGGCCAACGCCGTGGGACCGTCGAGCCATGGGACGGCGAACGTGAGATGGTCGTTGGCCGCCACGGCCATGAAGCCCAGCCGAGTCGCCGTCTCGGAGTAGCGGACCAGGTGATCGAGGGTGAACGGGTGGTCCCCGAAGTCCATGAGCGGTAGATGAGCGCCGAATTCCATGAGTCCCTCAACGACCATTATCGGCCGTTGCCGCCCCGATCACCACCTTCGTTGTTCAAGCTCGATGCCCGGCCAGGCTCCCCGGTCAGGCAAGCTGCACCTCACCCACTGCCGTACCGAGCCCAGCGCCCAGCGCGGATCAGCTCGAACCGTCCTCCGGGGGACGTAAGTCGATCCGCAAGGTCAAGATGCCGTCGACCAGTTCCGCCTCGGCGTCGCCGATCATGGCGTAGTCGGTGAAGTCCTCCTGGGCCTGCTGGCGGAACCGGGCTCGCTCGGCACCCTCAATCGGTGGCATCCCTCGTTCCCGTACCGCTTTGGCCCGCCGGCGAAAACGGGCCACCATCGCTTGAGGGTCGAACCCGCCCGCATCAGCCATGGACCGCAGCGTAGTGAGGGAAGCCGGTGAATAATGAAGACCATGAGTACCTGGACGGCCGAGACCATTGCCGTACCGGTCCGTCGGGCCATGACCGCATCGGACGTTGACCAATTCGCCCAGCTGCTCAGCCCTGACGTGCACTGGGGCCCCCGGGGTGCGCAGAAGCCTCCGTGTCGGAACCGTGACCAGGTGCTGGCCTGGTATTCCAAAGGCCCGGCTGCCGACGCCACCGCGCAGGTCATCGAACTGACCGTCGCCGGCGACCAGCTCCTCGTGGGCCTCTTGGTCGACTTCGACGGCCGCCGAGACGGCAGCGGCGCCGGCACTGTGGCCGAGCGCTGGCAGATCCTGACCATCGGTCCCGACGGTGTCCGTGACATCCGGGGCTATGAGGCCCGGAACGACGCCGCCGCCGACCTGCTCGAGTCAACGCCGTCATCCCGGGACGAGCCAAAGGTCTGACCAGGGGCGCCCGTTGCCTCAGGTCAAATCCTCCGCCAAGGCTGATGGCGGTGAATTCGTTGCCTCACGGAAAACCTCCGCCTAGCTCCGAGCGTTAAATGCCTGGTTGACCTTGGGTTTGACCGGTGCCGGAGCCTTGGTCAGTGCCAG
>DASXFC010000077.1:0-101238 GCA_036489775.1 Acidimicrobiales bacterium
GCAACGCCTGCGCCAACTTGCGCCAGTCGTCGAGGCCCGCGGCTTCGATGTCCCGTCCACTCAGGCTCTCCACATCGGAGACGCTAATCCTTGGACGTCCAGTCCGATCACCGGCTTTCGTTCTGGCAAGGGCACTCAGACCGACGCTCTGCCTCCGCCTCTTGTGACGCGGCGTTCCACCTTGCTGTCTCCGTGACGGTCCAACCGCTACGTTGAAGCCATGGGCGACGCACGTGCGGCGTGGATCGGCGATCTGGTGGGCGCGCTACGAGTGCGCCCGGGTACGAGAGTCGCGGTCCCCGAGGATTTTGATCCGGCGTTCAAGCCCGGCTTCGTCGCGAAGGGAGACCGGACGGCACTTCTTGCGGAGAGCGTGCGGCTCCTCGCGTCGTCCGAGAAGCGTTTGGCGGCTGAGGGCACCAACGGCGTGTTGTTGTGCCTGCAAGGGCTCGACGGATCCGGCAAGGACAGCACCATCCGCCACGTCATGAGCGGAGTGAGCCCCCAGGGCGTTCACGTGAATAGTTTCAAGACCCCCTCCGACGAGGAGCGCACGCATGACTACCTGTGGCGTCACGCCCGCAGGCTGCCCGCCCGGGGCGAGATAGGAATCTTCAATCGCTCGCACTACGAAGAGGTGCTCGTGGTGCGCGTGCACCCTGCGCTTCTCGAGAACGAGCATTTGCCGGCCGACGCCCAAGCGGGCGACATGTGGCAGCGCCGCTATCGCGAGATCAACGACTGGGAGCGCTATCTCTCCGAGAACGGGATCCGCGTCCTGAAGGTGCTCCTCAATATCTCCAAAGAGAAGCAACGGACGCGATTCCTTCGCCGCCTCGACCTCCCGGATCACAGCTGGAAGTTCTCGGCGGCCGACATCAGAGAACGCGGCTACTGGAATGACTACCAGGATGCCTTCTCCGAGATGCTGTCTGCCACCAGCACCGACTGGGCTCCGTGGTACGTCGTTCCGGCCGACCGCAAGTGGTTCGCCCACGTCTGCGTCAGCGCAGTGCTCGTTCACGCGCTGGCCGACATCGACCCCCAGTATCCGGACATCGGTGCCGACGAGGAGCGCGCCGAGCATCTCGCTCGAGAGCGCCTGCTGGGAGAAGTCCTCGGGAACGCTCCGACCGGAGGCTGACGGGACGCGCGATACGAGGTCGAGACCCTGACGGCATGAGCCTGTCCTGGCGGGCTCATGCCGGTTACTGCGAGGACGGCTTCTGCGTGCGTTCGTTCTGAGAGATGGCCCAGGCCGCATTGACGAGCCCCGTGTGACTGAAGGCTTGCGGGAAGTTGCCCAGGAGCTCTCCGCTGATGGGATCGACTTCCTCGGAGAGCAGGCCGACGTCGTTGACGAAAGCCAGCGCTCGTTCGAAGACGGTGCGAGCCTGCGGACCCTGTCCCGAGCTGGCGAGCGCCTGCGCCAACCAGAAGGTGCAGAGTAGGAACGTGCCCTCCTCTCCTTCGAGCCCATCGTGGGATCGGTAGCGGTACACGAGTCCCCGCTTGTCAGTGAGACGCTGTTCGGTCGCCTTGATGGTCGAGAGCACTCGGGGCTCGTCGGCGGGGAGGAATCCGACCAGCGGGAGCATCAGGTTGGACGCGTCGAGCTCGTCCGAACCGAAGGACTGGGTGAAGGCCTCGGCCCGGTCGCTCCAACCCTTGGTCAAGATCGCCTCCCGGATCTCGGCCTTCGTCTGCGTCCAGGGCCCCACCCGGTCAGTGGCGTCGAGGTGCTCGGCCAAGGCCACCGCACGGTCGAGGGCGACCCAGCACATCAGCTTGGAGTACAAGAAGTGGCGCGGCTCGCCCCGGATCTCCCAGATCCCCTGGTCTTTCTCCTTCCAGCGGCGGACGGCGGTGTCGGCGAGTTCGACGAAGAACCGCCGAGTGGCTGGTGCGAGGTCGGGAGGTGCACCCCATTTCCCCGGGTCGGCCGCCGGCCCAACCCGGTCCGTGCTGTCGAACACGTGATCGGAGAGCCGGTAGACAGCGCCGAGAAGTTCGCCGTAGACGTCGAGCTGGCGCTGGTTCCAGGCGCCGTTGCCGACCCGGACCGGGACCGAGTCTCGCCAGCCCTTCAAGTTGGACAGCTCACGCTCGGTCAGGTCGCGTTCGCCCCCGACGCCGAACATGATCTGGAGGTCCCCGCCCCGATCGAGCGAGCCGGCAGCGGACGTGGTCACGTAGTTGAAGAACTCGTTGGCTTCGTCGGGGCAGGCTGCCACCCAGAGGGCCTGGATCGTGAAGGACGCGTCCCGCACCCAGGCGTAGCGGTAGTCCCAGTTTCGGGTACCGCC
Source organism: Acidimicrobiales bacterium (assembly GCA_036489775.1). GTDB lineage: Bacteria > Actinomycetota > Acidimicrobiia > Acidimicrobiales > RAAP-2 > Bog-473. Next base: position 2,307 of record DASXFC010000077.1, read on the forward strand.
CACCACCTCGGGCAGGGATGTGGTCGCCGCCGCACAGATCGCGCCGGTTGGCGCATAGGAGAGCGACTGGAGCACACGTCCACTGTGGTGCACCAGGTCTTTCCAAGGACCCTCGTAGGCCTGGTGGAGCTCGGACCATGACTCCCATGCCGAGACGGTGTCCTCGAGCCGCGCCCCTATCTCGGATTGGCTCCAGACCCTGGCTGACGCCGCCTCGGCGTTCTCGCCAGAGTGCAGGGCGAACCCTGCACTCTGACCGCGGTGAAGCTCGAATTTGCCCGAGACCGTCGACGGCCCGATGGTCAAGGGCGCGGGAGACGAGAGGACGAGCCTGTCGGAGCCTGCCGATGCGGACACCCCGCCGTCCACGGCGTCGAGCGAGGCAGGGACCAGCCCATAGCCGGGGCACAAGACACACTCCACGGACAACTCGACGTCTCCTTCGAGGCACGTCGCACGCCGGAGGAGCAGATGCGGCGCATCCTTGCCGAGCTGATGGCCCCGGTTGCCTTCGCCCATGGCCAGGGCATCGGTGATCGCGACCGCGCCCGAGGGCGTGGTGTAGCGGGTCTCCAGGACCATGGTGCGGTCGAGGTAGCGGCGAGTGACCTGCGTGGCGTTCGTGACACGGACGGACCAGTGGCCGGCTTTGTCGCCGAGGAGGCGGGCGAACACGGACGGGCTGTCGAAGCGAGGGAGGCACAGCCAGTCGATGGAACCCTCCCGGGTCACCAGCGCCGCGCTGTGCCGGTCCGAGAGGAGGGCATAGTCGGCAATTGGGGTCGTGCTCATGTGAGCTCCTTCGCCCGTCGATCGGCGACATCGGCGAGTGACAGCGATCCGGGACATCAGCCGGGACGCTCAGCGTAGCCAGCACCACCGGGCGGGACCAGAGCCGGGCGTCGGTGGCATTCCAGGAGATCTCCGGTGATTTCGACCGGGTTCGGGACTTCACCGTCGCATCGAGTGGGGCACCCCAGAGCAGCCTGGTGCCGGGGGAGTGGTCGAGGAAGCGCGTCAGCCCGCTTCGTGACGAGCCGCTCCGAGCCCCGTCGGGCCGGCGTCGCCCGGGCCTTTGATTGTGAGTACCGTGACGGCGGAGGAGGTATCGGTCATGACCACGGCGATCATCGGCACCGGGGGCCTCGGATCAGCCATCGCGCGTCAGCTTGCTGCCGGTGGCGAGGCCCTCCAGCTCTCGAGTGCCGACCAGGAGTCGGCGCGAAAGCTGGCCACAGCAATCGACGGAGCGGCGGTCGTCGCGCTCGACAACCGGAGCGTTTTGCGGGGAGCCGATGCCGTCGTCCTTGCGCTGCGGTTTTCTGTGTTGAAGGACGTCATCGACGAGGTCGCCGACGCGCTGGGAGACACATTTCTCGTCGTTCCGAGCAATCCGGTCGGACTCGACGCACAAGGCAAGGTCGTCCGACTCCTACCGTTAGGGCAGTCATCGGGCCAACTCGTTGGTGGGTGGTTGCCGATGGGGACACGCTTTGCCATCGCATTCGGCACCATGTCGGCCGATCTCTTCGAGTCCTCGAGCCACCGATCGCCCGAGTCCGCGGTTCTTTTCTACGTGTCCGAGGACGAGCATGGCAGCGACGAAGTCGAGCATTTGATCCGAACGGCGGGATTTGCGCCGGCGAGGATCGGTGGGCTCGAACAGTCGAGCCGACTCGAGGAGGGCGGCGATCTTCACGATCTTGTGGTTGGCTCCGCAGAGGCGCGGTCCCTCGTCGTGAGGGCCTGATGAGGTCCCACAAAAATCCCACAGATTGTGTCGCTGCCAAACACGGCTCCGAACTCCCCGTGGAGCTCCAGCAGAGCGTTCGTGGAATTGCACAAATCCCGGCATGAGGACGGTCAAGAGCGGCTCGGCGCAGGTCGACATGGCAAGCTGAAGCATGGCATTCCGGGTCCTGGCTGCGGTGATCGGCGCTTCGATCGTAGTGGCGACTGGATGGAGTGTCCTTGGCACCTTGGTGGTACCGCGCCGCATCCGGAGCAACATCCCTCGGGTGGTCTTCATCGTTAACCGCAGCATGTTCCACCTCCTGGTCGACAGGACGAAGTCCTATGAACACCGGGACCGGATTCTGGCGGTTCAGGCACCCATACAACTCATCGGGCAGGTTGTCGCATGGCTGGCCCTCTACGAGCTGGGGTTCGGGCTTCTCATGTGGCCTCTCGTTGGCAAGGACGGGCTGGGGGGAGCCCTTGAACAGGCCGGCTCGGCGCTGTGCACTTTGGGCTATCTCGCTCCGCGTGCGAGTGGGGTGGCAGCACTCGATTCCGTCGCTGGGCTGACCGGACTCGGGACGGTTGCACTCCAGATCGGCTATCTCCCCACGTTGTACGCAGCCTTTAACCGCCGCGAGGCGCTGATCACCATGCTCGACTCGAGAGCCGGCGTGCCCTCATGGGGACCAGAGCTACTGGCTCGGACCCATTACGGTCTCGGTACAGGTATCTCTGCCGTTAGTGAACTGCCGCAGCTGTTTGAAGCATGGGAACAGTGGTCGGCCGATGTGTCCGAGAGCCACACCACCTATGTTCCACTGGTCTTGTTCCGTTCGCCGCGCCTACTGTCGTCATGGGTCACAGCGCAGCTCGCCGTACTTGACGCTGCAGCGCTGTACCTGGCGCTGCTTCCCAACGGGACGGGCCTCATCCAGGCCCGACTTTGCCTGCGTGGAGGGTTCACTTGCCTCGGGAATGTCGCCCGGGCCTTACGGATGCCCATACCGGAAGACGCCGACCCAGGCGACGGAATATCACTCTCGTATGAAGAGTTCGTTCTCGCAATTGAGCGCATGCGCGAAGTGGACTTTCCGGTCCAGCGCCCCCTCGAGGAGGCGTGGGCGGACTTCGTAGGTTGGCGGGTCAACTACGAAGCTGCTGCTTACGCGCTGGCGTGGTACAGCGATGCTCCCCCCGCATTGTGGTCCGGGCCGCGTCGGCACGAAGTCGAAGCGATTGCCCCACTTCGGCCGCGGACGGCGGGAACGAGCCAATCTGCCAGCGTCGAGAACCACCATGGGAGCCCCTAAGAGATCCGCGGTCACGCAGCTGGGATTGGATAGGTGTCATAACCGAATCAGCCTGCCTCTAGTAGGGACGACTGCGCGCTATCAGCAGCCCGGGGTGATCGGGTAGAGCCTGCCTCCGCGCCTGATGTCCCTCTGGTTACTGCCCGGTCACCAGTTCCGCCTTCTACGCTGTCAAAGGTGCTTGGCACATCCCAGACTTTGATCCAATTCGTTGGTCCGCGTAGGCATCATTCCCTCGAATGGTGAACCAGATTGGTTGTGCCATTACCGGCTGGGGGATCGCTCTTCCACCCACTGTTGTTACAAACGCCGATCTTGAATCGCTCTTCGAGACGAGCGACGAGTGGATCTTCGATCGGACCGGTATCCGAGAGCGCCGGGCATCAGCCGGTCCCTTCGTCACACCAGCCCCACCGGTCCATCCATTGGGGGGACTCGGCACGACTGCCTCATTGGCAATCGCCGCTGGCTGTGGGGCTCTCGCTCAAGCAGGCGTGGCTTCTGATGAGATCGGAATGCTCATCGTTTGCACCAGCACACCCGACCAGCAGCTTCCGGCGACCTCCTCAGCAGTGGCGGGAGCCCTTGGAATCAGCGGAGGAGCCGTCGACCTCAACGCCGCTTGCGCTGGCTTCACCTACGGACTGGTCGTCGCGGCTGGACTCCTCTCGGCCGGTATCGGCAAGGTCCTCCTGATCGGGGCCGAAACCATGACCAGGGTGACTAACTGGGATGACCGAACCAGTGCCTTCCTCTTTGGAGACGGGGCTGGCGCCGTGGTCCTCGAGGCCGTGGACGGCCCAGGGTCCCTACTCGGCTGGGATCTCGGGGTGGACGGTTCGCTGGTCGACCTGCTCTACGCCGACCACGGTAGTGGCATGGCGATGAGGGGCCAGGAGGTCTTCCGCCGAGCGGTCCGAGCCTGCGGCGACTCGGCCATGTCCGCACTCGAGAGAGCCGGAGTCAGCCCAAACGAAATCTCCCTTTTCGTTCCCCACCAGGCCAACCAGAGAATCATGGACGCTGTGGCCGGTCGCCTCGGTATAAGTCCGGACCGGGTCGCTTCGGTGATCGACCGAACTGGCAATACCAGTGCCGCGTCCATTCCTCTCGCTCTCACTGATGCGGCCGAGCGAAGCCGTCTCAGTCAGGGGGATCTGGTTCTTTTGGCTGGGTTTGGTGCTGGAATGACGTGGGCTTCTGCCGTACTCCGCTGGGATCCTGGCGCGAATCAGTAGGGCAATCACGGCCGAGGCCACAATGGTCCGTGCCGTAGTTAGACCCGTTGATCGATCTGGGCCTCACATCGTGAATCTGAGGTTACGCGCCGCCCGCTCCCCGAGTTCGGCGTCGCCGCGCCAATGGATGGTACCGAGATCGATGGGATCCTGGGGGTCGATGCGACCGCACGCCAGCTGGATGAAGGTGAGCGTGTCAGTCCAGATCTCCACGTCGGCCCTCGGCGCCTTATCGACGACCCTGGCTCTTCCATCGACGACGACGGCGATGTCGCGCGCGAGGGGGCCGCTGAGATGGAACACGATATTTCGACCGTCGGGCAGTCCCACCTTCTTGCCGACGATGTAGCCGAGCGATCCCTCGACTTCGGCCAGTGCGATCTTCGCTCGCGCTCCCGTATCGTCGGTCGGGCGACCGAGCGGGGTGCTGATGTCTCGTTCGTGCACCCAGAAGTCGAAGATCCGTATTTCCATGAATCGGCCGTAACTTCCCGGGCCGACTGGTGTCCACGATGGCCGCGCCAGATCAGACGGGCCGAGGACGCTCAGATCCTGACGTCGGCGGGCCAGCACGCCGCGCACTCGTTCCATGAAGGCGGGGGCGTCCAATCCGTTCACCTCCTCGGCAAAGGTGGCCGCTAGGCGGAACGGTGGAGGCGTATCGGCTGCGTCGGGGATCCAGGAGACAAGGGCGTTCTCAATGCCCACCACATGTTCGAAGACACCACGAACGGTCCAATCAGGACAGAGAGACGGGGTCTCCCATTCCGAAGCGGTGAGGTCAGCTCCCAAGGTCTCGAGGGCGTTGAAGGACTCCTCCAGCGCAGCCCGGATCGTCGACGGGTCGGTCATGGCGTTTCATTCTGGATGCTTACCCAGTCCCGCGCCTCGAGGTAGGGCCGAAACGTGGTCTCGATCGCACGCAGATCCTCATGCCTCTTGGGGTGCTGGATCTCATAGAGATTGGGGAACTCGAGCCACCCGGTCACCAGGTCCCACAGGCGTAGGGCCGCTGGGCCGGTGGGCGGATCGATGACGACCGGCCCGAACAGAGCATGGGCGTTGTCGAAGACCAAGGTGGGCACACCCCATCCCCCCAGCGCAACGACTCGGTCATGCTCTGCCTTCACCTCATCATTGGTCGTGGGATCCTCGATCGCCTGTCCGACCAGCGAGGGATCCAGGCCCAGCTGGGCGACCAGATGCTCAGCCACCTCACGGCGATGGGGCTTGAGGCCCTCGACGTGCAATGCGTTCCCGGCCACTTGGTACCACTGATCGACCAGTTCCGGATCGAACCGACGGAGCATCGCGGCCACTCGCATCATGGACCACCCATAGGACCATGGCCGCTCCCATGGGTGTTTCTTCCCGTCGCTTCGGTTGATCTCCTCAAGACTGAAAAACCGCCATCTGACATCTAGGTCGAGTTGGTTGCGCACGTCTCGCATCCAGAGCGAGGTTTGGTAGGCGTACGGACACATGATGTCGAAGTGGAAGTCCACCGAGGTGATACTCACGCCCTACTCCAATCTCTCACCCTAAGTGTACACTCTGTATATATTAACGCAGGACGATCCATCATGCCCGTGGAGAGAAGGTCACTGTGACCAAGCGCGGTTATCTGCCCGCAGACGTTCGGCGATCCTTGATCGTGGAAGCGGCATCGAGGCTGATCTCTCGAGACGGGTTGAACGGGCTCACGATGGTGGCGGTGGCGAAGGAAGCAGGGGTAAGCAGACAGTTGGTCTACGACCACTTCCCTGACCTTCCGACGTTGTTCGAGGCGGCCTTTGCGGAGCAGGCTCGACAGTACGCCCTGGGCTTGGATGACGTTCTCTCCCTGGGTGCCAGCGATGCCCCAACGATGGCGAGGCAGCTCTTCGAGCGTGTGCTCACCTTGGGGCCGGATACCCGCCGCGTCGTTCGTGCGCTGATTGGCGGTGCAGTTCCAGTCGAGCTCGCCCGAGTCCGGGAGCAGTTTCGGGCCACTATTGGCGAGAGATGGTCTCAGTGGTTTCGCGCGTTGGGCTTGGACGATCAATCGAGCAACGCCCTCGTATGGGTCATGACCGCGGCGTACCTGAGCCTGGCTGAGTTGGTCGACGAAGGGGAGATCGGCGCAGATGGGGCGTCATCCATCATGGCGATGCTGGCGAACGGGATAGTCAGCCAAGTGCCCGTCTGGGCTGGGGCAGCAGCGACCTGAGGAGGAACGCCGAGAACTTGTCTCGTAGACCGACCGACTCGTCCGCAGTCACATTTCTTCATGAACGGAGACCACTGAAAATGACCCCCGATGCTCAGGGAAGAATCGTCACCAATCAACGAGGCATTCGTTACGGCGAGGTGCTCGCTGTGTTTTCCGAGGGAGAGGAATTCACCGCACATGTCTATGGCACCCAGCTTCTCAATGACTGTCCCCAGGAACTCTGGGAAACACTCGTCCCAGCAGCCATTGCCGAGGAGCTCGGGGCCCTCATCGTCAAGCTGAATGGGCCACGGTATTGGGTTCTGGACGGTCTTGGGTCAAAGAGCGCGCCTCTCGAGCCCGTCTTGCATGAATTCAACGGGCTTCTGATGCGTCGGATTGCCGTACTGGCGCTCGGCACGAATCCTGCTCAGGTCCCGTACACGGTGCGCAAGGTGGACCGGCGAGTCTCCATGTTCTTCGACGCCGGCTCCGCCGTCTACGAGCTGATCGACCCCGACGGGCTCTCTTATGTCATGCAGGCATATTGCACGGGGGTCGACACCACGATCGATGAGAACAGCCTCGCAGATCTCGGCGAGCGCCTCGCGCTCCCAACAGGCTGGAGCTTTCGAACGCGTGTTCTCCAAGAGGAGTTGATTGTCGATACGTCGCAATCAGTGGCAACGGTGCTCCAAGACGAGCTCGAGAACACCTACACCCTGCCCTACTAAACTGCGCTGCCCCCTTATGGGCCGGACCACGTTGTGACGTTGGCGCCGACGAACTGGTCGAACGAGACGGGATGGAGTTGAGTCAGCTCTTCGACGTGGAACGTCACCCGGTCTTCTGCGCCCTCGGCAATTACGAGGTCCATGATGGCGAGGGTTTGACCCTGGATTTCGGTGAGGCCGTTTGCCATATGTCGGGCCACCAGTTCATCGAAGGTGAGGGGGTGGTGGGTGATCTTGACGCCAAGGGCGGAGCTGAGTCGCCGGGCGACGTCGTCGTAGCTGAGGGGCTCAGGCCCGGTGAGTATGAAGTCGCCGTTTGGCGCCTCCCGTGAGGTGAGCGTGTGAGCAGCCGTTCGGGCGATATCCCAGGCACTAATGAACGCGGCGCGTCCATGGCCCGCGGCGGTGTAGATCGCTCGCTCGTCCCTGATGGTGCGGGGGTGGTGGGGGCCTTCGCTCAGATTCTCCATGAACCACGACGGCCGGAGTACGGCCCACTCGACGTCCGAGGTCTGCAGCCAACCGTGCACCTTGCCCACTATCGGTCCGCCCGGCTCAATGGGCGACCCGCTGAGGAGAACGAAACGCTCCACACCGCGATCGATCGCGAGTTCGGCGAAGCTGATCATCGTCTCGGCGGGATCGCCGATGCCCGGGGGTGCCACGAGGAAGACAGCGCCTACCTCGTCGAGGGCGGCGGACCAACTGGTGGGATCCGCCCAATCGAACCTGATGCCACCGGGAGGGACCGATCGTGCCGCCGGAATCGCGAGCGCACCCTGTCCGTTCAGGACCTCGACCAGCCGGCCGCCAGTCTTCCCGGTGCCTCCGGTGACGAGGATACCGCGGCTCATCCGAAGGCCTCGGCCGAGATCAGCGGGTTCCAGTACTCGCGGTAGTGGGCCAGCTTGCCATCCTTGGTCTCGCCGATGATGACGAACTGCTGGTTATAGGGCCTTCCGGTCTCGGTGGCGGTGCCCCGGATCGTCATTTCCACCACTGCAACGTGGGGGTCCAGGCCGAGATGCACGCGGAGCTCATCAACGCCCTCAATCGAGATGCGTCCGGGATATTGCGTCATGTACTCGAGGATGTCATCCTTCCCGCACAAGCGGTTCGGGCGGCCTTTCGCTGCGAAGGGAAACTCGCAGACACCGTCGTCAGCCCATAACTCGATCCATTCGTCGAAACGTTGCTCGGTGATCAGGGTCTGATACGCCTGCATGAGTGCGACGGTCTGGTCGCGGACTGCTTGGTCGTCGGGAGTCGTCATGCCATCACTTCCGTATCATCGGAGCGGACCAGCGGTCCGGTTATCGGGATGTACTATACGGACCAGCAGTCCACTTGGCAAGGGGAGTCGATTCGTGACGCAGGTTGAAAGAGCCGACGCTGCTCGCAACCGACAGGCGATCCTCGACGCCGCCGACGAGCTATTCGCTTCAGCGGAAACTCCTGCAAGCGTGTCCATGGACGACATCGCCCGGGCCGCCGGCGTGGGGAAGGGGACCCTGTTTCGCCGCTTTGGAGATCGCAGCAACCTCATCCGGCAGGTCTACGCGTCCAGAATCAGCCCCGTCCGCGCTCAGATCGAATCCGGACCTCGGCCGCTCGGACCGGCCACGCCGCCGCTTGAACGCGTCGCCGCCATCATTGACGCAATCGCCCTAGTCAAGATCGACAACGTCCACCTCATGACCGCTCTCGAGGGAGGGACCGCAGGAACATCAGCCTCACACTTCAATTCACCTGACTACAACGACGTCCACCTGCTGCTCTCGAACTTGATCAATCAACACAAGACGACCCCGAAAGCCCCATGGACGGCGCACGTCCTCCTCGGGACAGTCCGAGCGGATTTTCTCCGGCATCTCATCGAGGTCGAGGGCATGACCGGCAAGCAGATCCGATCGCAGCTGAGGGCACTCGTCTGGAACACCGTCGAAGCCTCCAATTAGGCCCTCGACGTCCTGCCCGGTCTAGGCGGAGACCCAGATCGACTGGAAGTCGAGGGTCGGCCAGCGGAAACCATTGAGCGATTCGCACGGCCGTCGATCAGCGGCTGATTTTTCAGAACCTACCGGGGTCGATGTCAAGGCGATCACGTCGTGGCGTCAGCCCGGAAGATCGGCCAGCCGATCTCGGTCTCCCAATCATCAGGATTCGGAGAATCATAGGAGTCCCGCAGGTAGTACTCCCGTAGCGGGCCATCGACGCTTATCTCGTGGGTGGTGGCGTACGAGCCGAGTGTCGCGTAGGTGATGTCGGCATCGGCTAGGGACCCGTGGTGCACCGCCACGACCAGCTCAGCGGCCGGCACCACGAACGGCACGACCCGCCCGATCGCACGCGCCGAGCCTTCGACGGGGATGAATACCGTCGCTTGGCCCCGGTCGTGCTGGTAGAGGTCGCTGGCAAACAGTCCGCCGGCCGGGCCAGCCTTCGACAGGCCTTGGGCGCGTACGGTGGCGTGCAGCTCGCCGAGGGCACCTTGCCACCACGCCAGGACATCGGCTCGGTCCACGACCTCTTCGATGCCCAGGGCCGGAATGGCCCCCACGCTGCGATGCTCGACTGCCCGGTCGGTCTCGGGGTGCTCGAGGAGCGTTCGCAGCGACGCGACCGCTCCCTGGGTGCGGGCCAGCTGCGTCTCCAGTCGATCGAGGTGCGAGGCGATCAGGGCGTTGCGAGATGGCGCGTCCGGGGCGGCCAGCACGGCCTTGACGTCAGTGACCGGCATTTCCAGGTCACGGAGTCGCCGGATGACCTGGGCGGTGGGGACCTGCTCGGGGGAGTAGCGCCGGTAGCCGGTATGCCGGTCCACTTCCGCCGGCTCGAGCAGTCCCACCTCGTGATAGTGGTGCAGCGTCTTTACGCTCAGGTGCGTCATCTTCGAGAAGTCGCCAATGGCGAGCACCGCAGTCACGTCACCAGTGTGAACCCTCCCCCAACCGGAGGGTCAAGCCAGACGAAGCCTCTTGACCATCCCCAGCCGGAGTCCGCACCCTGGAGGTACCGGCCGCAAGGCCAGCAACCAGAAGAGGAGGAACGCCATGACCGACACCCCCAGTCCCACCCCGACCCTCACGGGCGTCGTGGCCCGGCACCTCGCGGCGGTGAACGCCTTCGACGAGGACGCCATCGTCGCTACGTTCGCCGACGATGCCTTGGTCAACGACGCCCACCGGGAATTCTGGGGCGCATCGGCCATTCGTCGGTGGGTGGCCAAGGAGATGGTCGGCGACAGGGTCACTGTGGAGGTCACCGAGGTTCTCGGCCACTACGGCGATACCGTCGTCCGTGGCCGCTACGACGGCGAGTTCGACAAGACCCACCTTCCCCCCGGCGATCTCATTCTGACCAACTACTTCGTCGTCCGCGACGACAAGATCGTCAGCATGATCGTGATACGCAACACCCCAGCTGAGTGCTGAACGAGGAGCACCCCTCAACGCCCGCGCGGAGGTGCCCCGGCCGACGCCCTCCGCCAGGGGTGAAGGTGCGGCAGCCTGAAGGGGAGGAAGGCCAAATCCACGCACTGACCGAGGCGATGGCTGGTGGACAGTTGGAATCCCGGCGCTTCAGCGAACCGGCTTCCCAGTCGCCCTCGCTGACGGGCTGGTCGACTTCGGATTCCAGGTGATGCCCGCCGTCAGCTGACTCGGCGCCGACCATCAGCTGGGTTCAGGAGCGAGCGTGCCACGGCTCCTCGGGCCAGGGCCCAGCCGCACCACAGAGCGGCGGTCTTCACGTCAGCGTCGATCCCCGCGATCTGCCAATCTGGGGATTCCGAACAGATCCAAACCACGATTGAGAGCGTTTATGGAACGAGCGAAGGCCAAGGAACAATTAGACGCAGAACGCCTCCGTTTAGAGCAGCAACTGGCTCAGATGGATCAAGAGGGCGGCAATGATCGGACGGCGGCGAACCAGGAGGGCGACATGTTCGATTCTGCCGAGCCGCTGACCGAAGAGGGAACCGACAACTCGATCAAGACGCAGCTTCAGGACAGGCTGGCGGCGGTCGAGCGAGCGGAAAAGCGTCTTGCTGATGGCACGTATGGCCTCTCTGTTCGCAGTGGGCAACCCATTCCGGATGATCGTCTTGAAGCCGACCCGGCCGCTGAGTTGACCGTCGAAGAGGCCGCGTCGAAATAGCAAGCCCCGGCAGAGGGATGGCGTAGGCGCCTAGCCGACCTGTTTTCTGAAGACGTACACGCGTTTCGCGATCCTCGTCCCCGCTGGCGAGAGGCAGATTGCTGGATACCGGCGAAAAGAAAGCCCGTCAAGCTGGGTCGGACTTCACCGCGCTGAGACGGGCCTGCAGGAGGCGCTGTTCCGCTTCGGTCGGAGCCAGATTCACGGCAGTGCGCAGTCGTTTGGCGGCGTCGCTCGTGCGGCCAAGCCGGCGCAGGTTGTCGGCCAGGGCTGCGTGCCAGAGGTGAGAGCGTTCCAAGCCATTTATGGCCTCCAAAGCCGCCAGTCCTGCTTCGGGGCCGTCGCGCTCGGTGAGGGCGACGGCTCGGTTGAGCGCAACCACGGGATTGGAGGCCATCGACCCGAGCAAGTCGTAAAGGCCGACGATGCGGTCCCAGTTTGTCTCCTGCCAGCTCGGGGCGGTTGAGTGGGCGGCCGAGAGATGGGCTTGGAGTTCGTAGGGTCCCGCCGCGCCGCCCGATCGGGTCACCGCATCAGACAGCCACACCGCCCCTTCGACGATCGCCGCTTGGTTCCACAGACTCCGATCCTGATCGGCCAGGGTGATCGGGTTCCCGGCGGGATCCGCGCGTGCCGGAGAGCGTGCCGAGGTGAACAGCAAGAGGGCCAGGAGCGAAAGCACTTCCGGCTCGTCCGGTATCAACTCAACCAGCAATCGGGCTAGGCGCATCGCCTCGGCCTCGAGGTCGACCCGAGTCACCATGTCCCCACCGGTGGGGGAGTGCGCCTCGGCAGCGATCAGGTACACCACCGTCAGCACTGCGGCCAGCCGGTCGGGGAGCTCCGCGTCGGACGGGATGACGTAGGGGATATGGGCCGTGGCGACCTTGGCCCTAGCCCGCACCAGGCGCTTGGCCATTGTGGCCTCCGGCACCAGGAAGGCCCGGGCGATCGCGGCGACCTCGAGCCGAGCCAGGGCGCGCAGCGCCAAGGCCACCTGGGCCTCACGGCCGAGGGCCGGGTGGCAACAGGTGAAGACCAAGCGCAGCATGTCGTCGCGCAGCACCCTCTCCGACTCCATGGTCTCGATCACCTCCTCGATCTGGTCTGTGACGATCTGGGTTCCCCATCGGAAGGCCGCGGTCTCCTTGGTGAATCGGGCTGACTCCCGTCGCAGCATGTCAAGAGCCTTGCGCCGAGCGACCACGGTCAACCATGCCCGGGGGCTGTCTGGTATCCCGGCTCTGGGCCAAGTCTCGATGGCGGCGATCGTGGCGTCGGAAAGGGCATCCTCGGCGACCGTCAAGTCGCCGAGCTGTCGAGTCAAGGTGGCGAGCACTCTCGGGCCTTCCGCCCTGAGCACCTCGACCAGGGCGTCATCGGTGGCGCTCACGTGAAGGGCTATGAGGCGTGGGTGACGGGCGCGATCGGCCGAAGCTCGATCTTCCCCCCTCGCCAAGCGGCTGGGATCTGCGCTGCCCAGGCGATCGCCTCGTCGAGGTTGGCCGTCTCCAGCACAAAGTACCCACCGAGGACTTCTTTGGCTTCGGCGTAGGGACCGTCGACCAGCATCACCTCGCCTCCTTTGCCACCCGAGAGGATGATGGTGGTCGACATGGCCACCGAGTGGAGAGCCTCGCCGCCGCGCATGACCCCGGCGGCGGTGGCCCGCTGGGCGAACTCCGTGTACTCGTGGGAGAATTCGTTCTCAGGGGGTTCGTCCCAGTACTGGTCTCGGTCGTAGTACAACAGCGCTAGATACATCGCCATCGTCGGCGACTCCTTCCTTGCCGCGGACCGCGCACCTGCATCCGTTGAAGTTAACGCCCATCCGGCGATCCGGGCACGAGTGGGACTCCGATGGAGGCTGGAACCGCCCGCGCCCGAACGACGGCGCCTAGCCCGCAGGGCTGTTGTGGTAGGCGGCGACGTACCAGTTCCCGTCCCGATTGACGAGCACCCAAGTAGCGCGCACCAACGCCTCGGTCGGGACGACGTCCTGTCCGGGGAAGATGATCCCGCCTTCACTGACCACGATGGCTGTCTCATCAGTGAGGAATCGAATGTCCCGGGGGTGGTCGAAAGCCCGTGATCCCTGGAGCGGGCCAGCGAACCCCGCTGCCATCGTGGTCAGGATCTCCTCACGATCCTTCTTGTAGATCCCAGGTTGGACCACGCTGGCATCATCGAGGTAACCGGCTACGAACGCCTCGGCGTCGTTCGCCTCCCACGCCACGTAGCCCCGCTTGAGAACGTCGAGAACGGCTTGCTGGTCGGCACTGGACGTCGTCGCGGCAGTCTTGTTCGTCATTGATCTCCTCGTTTCTCCTCGGTGTGGCGATCACCACCCGTTCAATGGACGGACAAGCTGGTCGGGAGAGGACACCTGATCGAGCGATTCATCCGAATTGATGGGAGTTGGCGTCAAATGGTGAACTGCTCCCTCGAAGCCAGCGCGCAGTTTTTCGGGACACGGCATGGGCGAACGGAGCAATGAATAGGGCACGCCCTGGGCGGCGGCAGAGGGCAAATTCCCTGACCAGGAGGCTTGTCGGGCTTCGTGTTCGAAGACGAATGGTGGTCGAGAACTCTCTGCCACCGGAAAAGTTGTAGACCGAAGCCACCCGACGAAGAGGGCCGTCCTGTGTACGGTGCATCATCCCAACTGAGGTCCTACATTTCACCTGGAGTGGAAGGATTTAAGAGTCATGGTGGATTCCCGCGTCACGGTGGCCGCAGACTTTTTTCAGAAGTTTTTTAGAGGCGATGTTTCGGCCGCCTGCGAGCTCCTCGATCCCCAGGTCGTGGACGTCGTACCCGGAAGACACGCACCCTCGGGGGTCTTTCACGGCGTTCAAGCTGTTGCGGAGCACCTTTCAGCTTTTCTCCGACTCGCTGAGGACCCAATCGATGTCCTCCAATGGGAGGATTGGATGGCTGGGGTCAACAATGTCGCTGGGCTTGTGCAGATTCATCTGCAGCGCGAAGGGCAACGGCACGACTTCCAGGTCATCTTTCTCGTTTCGGTGACCGAAGACGGCGGACGACATCGGATCTCGAGGATCGAATCCTTCTACAGCGATCAAGCAGCATTTGATCGCTTCTTCTCAGTCGAGCCATAGCCGGGTCGACCCAGAAACTGGAGCCCGGAGGAGGGGCCATGCCTTCAAGGATCGAGGACTACGCCATCATCGGCGACACGAAAACCGTCGCCCTGGTCGACCTCACCGGGTCCATCGACTGGTGGTGCGCCCCGAGAATCGATTCCGGTGCCCCCTTCGCGGCGCTTCTCGGCGACGCGGGCAATGGACGGTGGCTGATCGCTCCGAAGGGCGAGGTGACCAAGGTCACCCGGCACTACGAACCGGAGACCTTGATTCTCGAGACAGTCTTCGAGACATCGACGGGCTCGGTGTCGGTGTGCGACTTCATGCCGCCCAACGACAGTCACTCGATGATCCATCGCATCGTCGAAAATCGTGGCGGCACCGTCGAGATGCAGATGGAGTTGATCGTCCGCTACGAGTACGGCGCCATCACACCCTGGGCCACCGCGACCGGTGACGGGCTCGTTCTCGTCGCCGCCCGCGACGGCCTGCGCCTGCACAGCCCCGTCCGTCTGGTTGGCAAGGACAACACCACCATTGCATCCTTCTCGGTATCGGGCGAGAACCGTCGCTCCTTCTCGCTCACGTGGTTCCCCGCGGTGACCCACGCCCCACTTCCCCTCGACAGCCTGGCCGCCCGTAACCATACGCGGCACTACTGGCACGACTGGGTCGGGCGCTGCACCTACAACGGCGGCTCGCGCGACCTGGTAGTGCGGTCGCTCATTACTTTGAAGGCTCTCACCTTCGATCCCACCGGTGCCGTCTGCGCCGCGGCGACGACCTCGCTGCCCGAAACGATCGGGGGCAGCCGGAACTGGGACTATCGCTATTCGTGGCTCCGGGACGCCACCTTTACTCTCAACGCCCTGTTGGTCTCGGGGTACACCGACGAGGCGTCGGCGTGGGTCGGCTGGCTCCGCCGAGCCATCGCGGGGAACCCCGCGGAGATGCAGATCATGTACGGCGTCGAAGGGGAACGGCGGCTCGCAGAGTTCGAGCTCGATCACCTCAGCGGCTACGAGGGATCAACGCCCGTCCGCATCGGCAATGACGCAGTGAATCAGCTCCAGCTCGACGTCTACGGCGAGGTCCTGGACTCTGCCGTCCTCCACTGGCACAGTCCCATCCCCGAAGAGTCCAACTGGTCGCCGGATCTGCTGATGGCGATCCTCGGCCACCTCGAGACGATCTGGCCCGGGCCCGACAATGGGATCTGGGAGGTACGCGGCCCTCGGCGGCACTTCACCCACTCGAAGGTGATGGCCTGGGTGGCCTTCGACCGTGCCCTCACCCTGGCGGAGGACGGTGTCTTGCCAAAGGGACCGATGGACCATTGGCGGCAAGTGCGCGACGAAATCCATGCGGAAGTCTGCGAAAAGGGTTTCGACTCTGAGCTCAACTCGTTTACCCAGTATTACGGCTCGAAGCTGCTCGACGCGAGCCTGCTCATGCTCGCGCCTGTCGGCTTTCTGCCGCCCGATGACGCACGCATTGTCGGTACGGTCGACGCAATCAAGAAGGGGCTCGTCATTGATGGCTTCGTCCGCCGGTACCAGACCGACACCGACGAGGACGTCGATGGCCTCAAGGGAACGGAGGGCGCCTTCTTGATGACGAGCTTTTGGCTCGCCGACAACCTGGCGCTGCTCGGGCACCACGACGAGGCCAGGGAGATGTTCGAGCGGCTCTGTGCGCTCTGCAACGACGTCGGCCTCCTCTCCGAGGAGTACGACCCGAAGGCCCAACGGCTGCTCGGGAACTTCCCGCAGGCCTTCTCACACGTCGCCCTGATCAACACAGCGGCCAACCTCTCGATGGCCGAGCACGGCCCCTCGGTGATGCGCAGTCGTCGTTACGGCCCGCCCCCACCTCGGAGCGGTCCACCCGCCTGATCGTGTGAGCCCTCGCCACCATCGAAAAGTGCAGGTCAGGTGATCTGAGAGGGTCCGCCCTGCTGCACTCGAGATGTGCCGCACGAGAAAACCCCGGAACTGGCGTAGCGAACCCAATTATTTGGGTAGGTCAAGACTGATTCTCCACCGGAAAGGCAACTGGACAATGGCGAAGACTGGAACGGATCCAACATCGGCGATATTTGTCCTGTACGGGGCCACGGGAGACTTGGCTCATCGGTTGGTTCTGCCAGCCTTTTACCGCTTAGCCATCGCGGATCTTCTTCCTGATGACTGGCGTCTGATTGCCGAGGGTCGCGGCGATATCTCCGATGAGGAGTTTCAAGCTGCCGTGCAAAAGACCTTGGAGGAGTTCGGACCAAAGCCCTCCGAGGGGCCATGGGACGAGGTGCGCCAACGCATTCGCTTTGCCGGAGCGGGATTCCGAGTGGATGATCCCGGCAACCTTCTCGATGCAGTCTCGCAAGCGAAAAAGGAGATCGGCGGCAGCCCGCAGCTGATCCACTACATGGCTGTGCCACCGTCAGCGTTCGGTCCCTTGACCGAGGCGATTGGGGCGCATGGTCTCGCTTCGGGCTCCCGAGTCGTTTACGAGAAGCCCTTCGGGAGCTCTCTGGAGTCGTTTCAGCAGCTGGACAGGGTCGCTCATGAGACGTTCGAGGAATCGCAGATCTATCGGATCGACCACTTCCTCGGAAAAGAGGCGACGCAGAATATTCACGTCCTGCGATTCGCCAACGGTCTCTTTGCTGGTGCGTGGGATAACTCCCACATTGAGAGCGTGCAGATCGATGTTCCAGAGACTCTCGACGTTGCCATGCGAGCAGATTTCTATGATGCGACAGGCGCCATCCTCGACATGCTTGTGACGCACCTATTCCAAGTCGCCGGTGAGCTTGCCATGGAACCACCACACTGTCTCGAACCAGATTGCCTGGCCGAGGCACGCGAGGCGGTGATCGGCTCTTTTCGACCCTTGAGCGCCTCCGACGTCGTGGTCGGGCAGTACGAGGGATACCGCGAGACGCCGGGTGTGCCGGTCGATTCGCGCACCGAGACGTTCGTGGCGGCCCGAATGTGGATCGACAACGAACGCTGGAGGGGGGTGCCCTTCCTGTTGCGGACCGGCAAGTGCCTCGTCGAAAGCCGACAGAGAGTAAGCGTGGTCTTTAAGGACGCGGTTCCCGGACTACCGGGTCAACCAGACGGTGGAAACATTCTCGGTTTCGAGCTGTCCGGGGATGGAGAGATCGATCTGGGACTCGTTGTCAAACAACCTGGCCCCACGATGACCCTAGGAGTGGGTCAGACATCGCTCCCCCTGGGTTCCGCCAGCAACGGACCGTCGCTGCCGGCCTACTCACTCCTCCTCCATGACGTTCTGATTGGTGATCGCTCGCTCTTTACGCGACCGGACGGACTCGAGCACGTGTGGACAGTGGCCGATGGCCTGGTGCGGAACAAGCCGGAGCCCATTCAGTATGCGCGGGGTTCATGGGGCCCGCCCGAGGCTGCAGAGTTGGTGCGCCCATGTGTTTGGGCCTTAGGCGAGTGATTTTCGTGACGCACTCATTTGGATTCAGTCGGCCTGGACCGTCGTGCTGTCGGTGGCGCCTGACGCCAGCACCTTTTGCTTCTCAGTCTGGAACTCGTCGTCCGTGATAAAGCCTCGTTCACGAAGATCAGCCAACTTGTGCAATTGGTCCGCCGTAGTCGGGTGACCAGAAGCGTGTTGCACGTACTGGTCAAACGCTCTGCGTTGGAGTGCCGCTTGTGCCGCAGCTCGTTCATGCATCGATCCCCCTCTGAAGATGAGGTAGGCAAATACTCCTAGGAAGGGAAAGATTATGACGAAGATGACCCAGAGCATTTTGGCCGCTCCGCTCAGGTCATGACTGCGAAAAATGTCAGAGAACACCGTGATAGCGAGCCAGATCCACAAGAAGAAGCAGAAGAATTCGAGCATGGTCCAAAAGACGTTGGCGAGCGGGTAATTGGCAGCAAGCATTCGAATCGCCTTTCCGTGTCTATCCGGGCGTGGACAGTGCTGTAAGTATGGCAACCGGCGTATGGTTCAGGTAGGGGTTTACCGCATGGACGTCGGGCGACCGGTGGTCCTCGATCGGGCTTCCCGGGCGAGCAGGGTCGAACTGATCAACCGCTCGTCAGTGCCTTGAGCACCGGCTAGGACAGCGCTGGCCAGTTCGGTCGGACTGCCTCGCTTCAGGAGCCGGTCAGATGACTTTGAGCGTGACCTCGATATTGTCGCGGGTGGCGTTGCTGTACGGACAGACCTCATGGGCGCCACGCACGACTTCTAGGGCAGTTGCCTCATCCACGCCGGGGATATGTACGTCGAGTTCCACGGCAAGGCCGAAGGCGCCCCCATCGATGGTGCCGATGGTGACGCGGCCAGTGACGTCGGATTCGCTGGTGTCGACTTTCATCCTTCGGCCGATGACCCCCATGGCGCTTTGGAAACAGGCCGCGAAGCCCATTGCGAAGAGCTGCTCGGGATTGGTCCCGCCACCCTGACCTCCCAATTCAGAAGGTGGGCGAATGTCGAGATCGAGGATGCCATCTGACGAGCGCCCGTGGCCATCTCGGCCTCCCCGGACGGTGGCCTCCGCGGTATAGAGCGGCTTATTCAGTGCAGTAACCATCAATCTTGCCCTTTCAATCGCGGCCAGGTGGTTCAGGTCACACTGCAGCGTAGGGGATCCAGCCTGAATTCGTCGCCGATCTCAGGCCCTCCTTTGTGGACCTCAGACGATCTCGCTGATCTGCATGACAGGCGTGATGTTGGTGTAGTTCGCGACATCGGCCGTCACCTCCGCCGTGCCCTCAAGCGACAGGGCTGCGGTCATCGCCTCGAGGGAATCGAACCGAAAATGGACGGCTGCGACGTAGGGTCCATCGACGCCCTTGTCGATCTCGGCCCTCTCGAGTCCCCATGTCTTAAGAGCAAGGGGCACGTGCCGATCCCGGTAATAGTCGTGGTCGAAGACGTAGCCCTCGGCGGTGGGGTACAGGACGCTCAGTCGTATCATCGAATGCCACTCTCTCCTTTAGTGAGAATTTCCATTTCGCTCTGTGTTCCGGTCAGCTTTTCGTATTGATCGGTTTGGACGCCATGAGGTTGGCTTCGAGCAGGTACTCGGGGGCGCTGCTCTCGATCTGTGACGTGGCCCGGTCCCGGATCTTTTGTTGTTGCTGCGCCTGGGGGACAGCGATCCAGAAGGTGTCGTTGACAATCCCTTCGAAGCAGATGTCGGCCACCTCGGACAGGGGCGCGAACTTCACCTCCATGCCGGCATCTTCCATGCGCTTCAGGTAGGCGCCCAGCGCGTCCCGCCCTTCCTTCGGGGGCGCACCCGGCCGGTCATAGCGCTCGGGGCGATTGGCCCCTGGGCGCCAGATGCCGGTGTTGAGCATCCCCGGCGAGAACGTGGACGGGTAGAGCAACGACGCACTGACCTTTGCGCCCACCTCACGGAGCTGGCCCCAGAGGCATTCGGTGATGGTGGTGACCGCCGCTTTCGTGGTCGCGTAGACGGCGCTGTTGATCAGGGGGGTGAACCCGCCGTTGCTGGACGTGGTGTTCACGACGTGGCCCTCCTCGCCCTGCGCCAGGAGGGTGGGAACGAATGCGTGGATGCCGTTCACTACACCCATCACATTGACGTCGAGGGACCAGCGCCAGTCGTTGACGTGGTGTTCCCACAACTGACCTTCGGAGCCGGAGCCGATGCCGGCGTTGTTGCAGACGAGATGGACTGCCCCGTACCGCTCAAGCGTCGCGTCCCTCAGGGCCTCGACCGATTCGAGTGACGTGACGTCGGTCACCACGCCGGTGACGTCGAGACCTCGGTCCGTCAACTCGCTCGTCGTCGTTTCGACCAACGCGGGCACCACATCCGCCACCACGACCTTCATTCCTTCGGCCCCGAAGCGCTCCGCCAACGCCCTCCCGATGCCCTGCCCCCCACCGGTGACCACCGCCACCTTGCCGACGACGTCCCTCATGACGACCTCCCCTTGTCTGACGTGTGGACTCGCAGGTCGGGCCCGCCTGCGTCGCAGCCAATGCTTCCCACCCCTACTGCCGCAGCGCAAATGAATGATTGCATATCATGTGCGTTCGGACTATAACGCTGTCATAGGGCTTTGGGGGTTAGAAATGCAGCCACTCGCCGAGGACCGCTACCTGGTGATCTCTTCGGACGGTCACGCCGGGGCGGAGATGTTGGACTACCGGGACTATCTTGAACGCCGCTATCTCGACGAGTTCGATGTCTGGGCCAAGTCCTTTGTGAACCCGTACTCCGATCTCCAAGGGGAGACGGCCTATCGCAACTGGGATTCGGACGCCCGTCTCCGCGAGCTCGAGGATGATGGCGTCGTCGCGGAAGTCCTGTTTCCGAACACGATTCCGCCCTTCTTCCCCTCGGCCAATCTCCTGGCCCGACCGCCGACGCCCGAAACCTACGATCTCCGCTGGGCCGGCCTTCGGGCGCACAATCGTTGGTTAGCGGACTTCTGTGCCGAGGCACCGGGCCGGCGGGCCGGTCTGGCCCAGGTCTTCCTCAACGACGTCGACGACGCCGTGGCGGAGATCACCTGGGCGCGTGAACACGGTCTCTTCGGCGGGGTCCTGCTGCCGGGCGTGCCGCCCGACTCGGGACTCCCGCCGCTCTGCGCACCTGACTACGACCCCATCTGGGCCGCTTGCCAGGACCTCGACATGCCGGTGAACAACCATTCCGGGGCCGCTGGTCCCGAGATGGGCGAGCACCTGGCCTCGATGGCCATCTTCATGGTCGAGCTGGGCTGGTTCTCGCATCGGGTCTTCTGGCATATGGCTTTCGGGGGCGCCTTTGCCCGCTATCCCCGCCTGAAGCTGGTGCTCACCGAGCAGTCATCGGGTTGGGTCCCTGCCACCATCAGCATGCTCGACTACCAGTACTCACGCTTCACCGACGCCGGCAACGCCGAGGCGCATTTCGGTGCCGAGTTGATCAAGGAGATCCCCGAACCGCCGAGTTACTACTGGAGAAACAACTGCTTTGTCGGCGCCAGCTTCTTCCGTCCCAACGAGGCACCTCTCCGCTACGACATCGGCATCGACAAGATCATGTGGGGCCAGGATTATCCCCACATCGAGGGAACGTACCCATACACGACCGAAGCTCTCCGCCATACCTTCGCCGGGATCGACCCCGCCGAGGTAGCGCCGATGCTCGGAGGCAATGCCGCCGGGGTCTACGGCTTTGATCTCGAGGCGCTTGGCGCGATCGCCGCTCGCGTTGGTCCCCGGGTGGATGAGGTGAACGTGCCGCTCGAAGTGGTTCCCGCTGACTCCCATTCGCTTGCCTTCTCCGGAGGAGACCTAAAACCGTGGTGACCGATAACTACCTGATCATCTCGTCCGACACCCATGCGGGACTGCCGGACGCCCGGTACAAGCAGTACCTCGAACCCCGGTACCGGGAAGCCTTCGATGCAGATCTGGTGCAGCGGGCTGCGCTCCGCGCCCCGATGAACGCTCAGGTGGAAGAGCTCGAGTTCGTGAAGGACTGGTACGACGAGAACGAGGAGGGACTGCGGGGAGGATGGGATGCGGCTCGCCGCGATGCTGAGCTCGAGGCCGACGGCGTGGTGGGCGAGGTCATCTTCCCTGACGCCGACGCCGTGCTGGGAGGCGCGTCGGCCCCCTTCGGCGCCGGCCTGGGTGCCAGTGGGGAGTACGACCCGACGCTGTTGATGGCCGGAGCCCAGGCCCACAACCGCTGGCTGGCCGAACTGTGCCGTGACAGTCCGGATCGGCGCCGCGGCCTGGCCATTGTCCCTATCCTCCACGACATCGATGCCGCGGTGGCCGAGATCCGGAGGGCCAAGAGCTCTGGTTTGGGCGGCGTCCTCATCCCTGCGATGTGGCGCCCTTACCCTCCGTACAACGACCTCCGCTACGAGCCCATCTGGTCCGTGTGCGAGGAACTGGAGATGGTCGTCCACACCCACACGGGACCCGCACCGCGCGAGGAGATCGGCGCCGATCTCGGCATCTACGCCAATGAGACCATCTTCTGGACCATGCGGCCGATGTGGTTCCTGCTCTGGTCCGGCGCTTTCGAACGCCACCCCGGCCTCAAGTTCGCCGTGACCGAAGGGGGGTCGTGGTGGGCGGCCGACCTCCTGTGGAGATCGGACATCGCCTACATGAACGAGCACGCCACCAAGAAGATGGGGGACATCGCCCCCAAGCTGAAGATGCTCCCGAGCGAGTACTTCGACCGCAATGTCTTCATCGGTTCGTCCAACACCCGACGCCGCGAAATCGCCCGTCGTTTCGAGATCGGGGTCGGCAA
The DNA here is from genome assembly GCA_036489775.1 of Acidimicrobiales bacterium. GTDB lineage: Bacteria > Actinomycetota > Acidimicrobiia > Acidimicrobiales > RAAP-2 > Bog-473. The sequence goes on from DASXFC010000077.1 coordinate 25,069, forward strand.
CATCATGTGGGGCAACGACTTCCCACACCCAGAAGGAACGTGGCCCCACACACGTCAGTGGCTCCGCGATACTTTCTGGGATTGTCCGGTCGACGACGCGCGGCGGATTCTCGGGCTCAATGCGGCGGAGGTCTACCACTTCGATGTCGGCAAGCTGCAGCCTCTGGCTGATCGCGTCGGGCCCACCCCGGAGGATCTTGGTCAGACCGACCAGGTGGACCTCTTGAAGTGGAAGGAGGTCGAAGCGGCCGGCCGACCGTGGCTGTCCGGCGTCGAGGCCCTCCCCGTAACCGTTTCCGAGTAGCAGGAGGAAGAGTAATGGTGTCGATCCTTTCCCAATATTGCATCAACGTCAGTGATCTCGAAAGATCCATTGAATTTTGGGAGGCCGTGATCGGTATCCCGCTGCAAAGTCGAACGGACATCCCCAACATCAAGGAAGCGGTGCTGCAATCCCCGGCCGGGGGCAGTCGCCTACAGCTCGCTCAACACCTCGAGCGAGAGGGTCCGATCGACATGGGAACCGCTCTGTGGAAGCTCTACATCAATACCGACGATTGCGTCGCGCTGTATGACAAGGCGATCGCGGCGGGGTGCGAGTCGGTGTCGCCGCCGAACCGACTCGAGCGCTGGCCCGTCACCATGGCCTACGTGAGGGACTTCGACGGCTATCTGCTGGAGTTCGTGGAGTACCACGAGGGCACACCGGCCGGCGTGCCGGACCCCAGAGACTTCACCTAGCGCGGTGCGGTCGGCGGATTGCTCTAGGAACTGAGGTACGAAGTCGTGGCGCAGAAGGCAAAGACGGGACGAGCTGGCGCAGCCAGCACCGGTCCCTCTCTCACGGTCGACAAGGTCCTGGCGGCGGCCATGAAGATGATCGAGGAGAGCGGACTCGATGCCTTCAGCATGCGCAAACTGGCCGCCGAGCTCGGCGTCGGGACCCCGACCGTGTACTGGCACGTCGGCAACCGGGACGAGCTCTTCAACCGGTTGATCGAGGAGATCACCGACCAGTTCGGCCGGATCTCGCCCCGTGGCCGCACACCGGCCGAGCGGATTGCCTCGATTTCGACCGCTTTGCTGCGAGAGGTACGGTCCCGTCCCCAACTCATTGCCCTCTCGAGGACACAGGGCCGCGGTGAGGCGATTTTCACCAAGGCCCAAGCCGTGCTGGCCCACGAGCTGACCGCCAGCGGTTTGCACGGTGAAGAGGCGGCCTTCGCGGTGGCGACCATCCTGTTCCACTTGGGCGGGTTCATCGTGCTCGAAGATGCACTCTCACCCGACTACCGGGTGCGCGGGGCCCAGGTCTGGGCCCAACCGGACCCCGAGATCGACGAGACCATGAGCACCACGCTGCAACAAGAGGTCGACGTCAACCGCATCTTCCGGTTCACGCTCGACGCCATCGTCCAGTCCATTCTCGAAAATCCGACCGGGAACGACTGATCAACCGATTGAACGGGCGGGAGTTCTGCTGGATGGCGCCGATGCTCAGGGCCTGACGACCGGTCGTTGCGCGTTCAGGTGGGTATCCCGCCGCCCTCGATACGGGCAAACAGATCAGCCAGCACGTCGACCAGCGTGCCCCGTTCCATCGCCAGCTTACCTTTGTGCCAGGCCTGGCAGAGCTCGCTCAAGGTGCCCATCTGGGCATAGGCGATCAGGCGAGCACGAAGGTCCGACTGTGGATCGGACCCGGGAGGTGCCATCCCTGCGATGGCCACGTCGATGATCTGGTGACGGAACGGGCTCAGCGCCCCGCCGTGTGTCTCGGCCAGTAGCACGCGGGCGAGACGATGGTCGTCCACCAACGCGCCGACGAACGCATCGAGCCACACCCGGGGTGGCCCGCTCTGCCCCTTGGCCCGGTACGGATCGACCCGCTCCAACATCATCGCAATGGCGTAGTCGACCACGGCGCTCTGGAGCTCGGCGAACGACGCGAAGCTCTCATAGAAATAGCGCTTGGTCAGCCCGGCGGCCAGACAGACGCGGCCGACGCCAAGCGCAGCCGCCCCCTCGTCTCCGGCGACCTCGAAGGCTGCCGCGACCAGCCGCATCCGTCGGTCGAGGCGCCGCTCGTCGGCGCTCACCCCCTTGAAGGGCATCGTCACCTGGTACTCCATGAGTCACGCAGCTTAGTTGACACCGGGCAGTATCAAACCTACGGTCGTCGACACTCAGCGGTGCACGCAAGGAGGTCTGCCGTCATGCCCTCGACGCCGGTCGACGCTCACCTCGATCTGAGCGATCCAGATTTGCTGGCCGATCATCTGCCCCTGAGCGAGTTCGCCTGGTTGCGTCGGCATCAGCCCATCCGTTGGAACCCCCAAGATGGCATGGCGGCCTACGGCGACGCCGGATTTTGGGCGCTCACCCGCCACGCCGATGTCTCGGCGGTGACCAGGAGTACCGGGTGGTCGGTGGAGGCCAACTCCTCCTTCATCCGCCGGCTGGATGCGTCCGATCCCACCGGCGAATCCACCAAGAACCTCTTGCTCTGCATGGACCCGCCCCGGCACACCCGGGTGCGACGGGTGGGTAACCGGTGCTTCACACCCCGCGCCCTGGCCGGCCTGGAGGACGATCTGCGCGAACAAGCGCAGCGGATCGTGTGGGCGGCCAAGCGGGAGGGCACCGGCGACTTCGTGGTGGACGTCGCTCGCCATCTGCCCCTGCAGGCCATCGCCAACCTCTTGGGTATTCCTGATGACGATCGGCAGCAGTTCTTCCACTGGAGCGACCAGATGGCGGGCAGCGAAGACCCGGAATACGCCACGGCGGACCTCTCGGGTACCGTCGAGATGTTCATGTACGCCCATGCGGCCGCCGAGGCCCGGGTCAACAACGACCTCGGGGATGTCACCAGCCGACTGGTCCAACCCGACGCCGATGGCCAGCGCTTGACCAGCGAGGAGTTCGGGTTCTTCTTCATGATTCTGGCCGTCGCTGGGAACGAGACCACCCGTCAAGCGATCACCCATGGCATGTTGGCTTTCCTGCAAAATCCCGAGCAATGGGAACGGTGGCGCTCGGAGCGCCCGGCCACCGCGGTCGATGAAATCCTGCGCTGGGCCTCGCCCGCGGTGGTCCTCCAGCGCACGGCCATCGAAGACGTCGAAGTCGCCGGCCAGCTGGTGCGCCAAGGTGAAAGGGTGGGGTTGTACTTCGCCTCGGCCAACTTCGACGAGGAAGTCTTCGACGACCCTGGGCGCTTCGACATCGGTCGCTCCACCAATCCACACTTCACCTTTGGTGCCGGCGGCTCGCACTTCTGCATCGGGGCCAATCTGACCCGACTGGAGCTGAAGGTGATGTTCGACGTGATCGCCGACGAGTTGAGCGACGTGACCTTGCTCGGTCCGCCCAGCCGCCTCCGCTCGTCGTGGCTCAACGGGATCAAACATTTACCCGTTCGCTATGGCGGCCCCCAGTGACGACTGCGGCCACCGCCTGGATGGTCACCCGGCTGGGCGCCCCGACCGACTCCCTGGAGATCCAGACGGTGGGGATCGGCGAACCGGGCACCAACCAGGTCAGGATCAAGGTGGAGGCGTTTTGCCTCGACTTCAACGACGTTGACACCATCCGTGGGCGGTACGGTCTGCTCAAGTTCGAGCCCCCGTTCGTCATCGGCATGGCCGCGGCAGGAACGGTCGACGCCGCCGGTCCGGGTTGCGAGGGTCTGCTCGGCCGACGTGTCGTCGGCACAACCGTTGGCGTGCAGGGTGCCTACGCGTCCGCCGCCCTGCTCGACGGAGCGTTGCTCCAACAGATACCGGCCTGGCTCAGCGCGGCCGAAGGTGTCGCCATGTACTTCCCGTTTCAGCTGAGCGACCTGGCCCTTCGGATTCGCGGACGGGTAGCCCCAGGCGATGTCGTACTCGTGCACGCCGCGGCCGGTGGGGTCGGGTCAGCCGCCGTACAGCTGGCCAAATCACTCGGAGCGACGGTCATCGGTACGGCGGGGTCCGACGAGAAGGTCGACTTCTGCCTCTCGCTGGGTGCCGACTACGGGGTGAACTACCGCCGTGACGATTTCGTCGCCTTCGTCGACGACGTCACCAACGGCCGTGGAGTGGACGTGGCCTTCGACACCGTGGGTGGTGCGGTCACCACGGAGACGTTTCGGGCCATGGCGTTCAACGGACGCCACCTGATCATCGGGTTCGCCTCGGGTATCGAGTCCGAGGAGCGGCCTCTCCCGATCCAGCCCAGCATCTATGGGAATTTCGATCTGGTGGGCATCTGCTTCGCCTACGTTGACTCGCCTCGGCCGGCCCGACCCTTCGGCATGAATTTCCTGTCCAGCGCACAAGGCATCGAGATCTGGAACCGGATCTTGCAGCTCACTAGGGCCGGAACCATTCGCCCCGTGATCGGTCAGGAGATTGAGTTCGCCGATGTTCCTCGCGCGCTCGAGGCACTTGAGCGGCGTGAGACGACCGGCCGCACGGTGGTGCGCCCGTTGCCAGTTGGCGGTCGCCCTAGCGGTTGAGCGGGGTCATGTCGGCATAACGGTCTCCAACCGGAGCCGGCACGGCGGACAGCCGAGCCACTTGTTCCTCGCTGAGCGAGAGAGCGTCGGCTGCCGCGTTCTCCTCCAACCGGGCCACCCGCTTGGTACCTGGAATCGGCGCGATGTCGTCTCCTTGCGCCAGCAACCAGGCCAAGGCGACCTGGGCCGGGGTGGCGTCCAACTCGGCCGCCACCGCCTCGACCTCGTGCACGATCCGGAGATTGGCCTCGAGGTTGTCGCCCTCGAAGCGAGGGTTGTTGCGGCGGAAATCCTCCGCGTCCAGCTGGTCGAGGGAGCGAATCTGACCGGTTAGGAACCCTCGCCCCAGGGGGGAGTACGGCACGAAGCCGATGCCCAGTTCCCGGACCACCGGAAGGATCTCCGCCTCGGGATCGCGCGTCCACAGCGAGTACTCGGTCTGCACGGCGGTGATGGGATGCACCGCGTGGGCCCGGCGGATGGTCTCTGGAGCCGCCTCGGAAAGTCCGATGTGAAGGATCTTGCCTTCCTCGATGAGCTCTTTGAGCACCCCGATGGTTTCCTCGATCGGGCGGGTGGGGTCGACTCGGTGCTGGTAGTAGAGATCGATCCGGCCGGTACCTAGCCGCTTGAGCGATCCCTCCAGGGCGGCCCGGATGTTGGCCGGTTCGCTGTCGACCTGGCGGATGCCGCCTCGCGAATGGGAGATGATCCCGAACTTGGTGGCCAGCACGACCTGGTCACGCCGACCCTCCAGCGCCCGCCCCACCAGTTCCTCGTTGGTGAAGGGCCCGTACAGTTCGGCCGTATCGAGAAAAGTGATGCCGAGCTCGATGGCGCGCTGGATGGTCCGAATGGACTCGTCGTCGTCCGAGCTGGCCCCGGTGTAGAAGGCCGACATGCCCATCGTTCCCAAACCGAGTCGGGACACGTCCAGTCCGCCGAGAGACACGTGCTTCATAGCGAGTACTCCTTTGCGCTGACGGGGGCACCGTACGGGCGCGAACCTACCGGCGAGCGCGGAGAGGTCAAGCAGCCACGTCGATTGAACGACCGGGAGAGGGCGGCCCGGGGAGTTCCTACCGACTTCTCCGAGGACCCGGTTCGGCTGAGCCCTCCGTCTCGTTGCAACCGCCGGGTGGGAGATTGGCGCTGGCCCACGCCGTGAGTTCACGCATCGCCGGCAGCAGACCCTGCCCCGCCTCGGTCAGCTCGTAGGTCACGGCGAGCGGCGGCCCCAGCGAGACAGTCCGGGTCACCAGACCCGCGCCGCCCAGCTCGGCCAGGCGCTCGGAGAGTACCGAGTCGCTGATGCCGCCCACGGTGCGGCGCAGTTCGGAGAATCCAGCCGGGCCCTCGAGCAGGGTGCCCAGGATCACCCCGTTCCATCTCTTGCCGAAGAAGCCGAAGGCGCGGGTGAGAGCGGCATTGCAGGGCTCGTGCTCCGCCCGGCTCCCAGCAGCCGCATCGTCCGCCGGCTGGATCACCTTCACCGCCTGCCTCCCCATGGAATAAAGCCTACCGGTGCCTAGTTGCTAATGAATGACTTGTCACTAGCATTTTAGAAGTAACTCAGCTGATGGAGGAATAAACAATGTCTGACACCGGTACTGCCAACCTCACGCTGGACCGGCTGGACGAGGCCGGACGACGACTGCTGTTCAATCAGGCGCGCACGGCGAACACCTTCGCGCCGATTCCGGTAAGTGACGAGGAGCTCGAGTCCATCTGGGAGCTCGCCAAGTGGCCCCCCACGGGCGGCAATACGCAGCCGCTGCGCGTCGTCTTCGTCCGTACACCGGAAGGCAAGAGCCGGCTTCTCGTCCACATGGCCGAAGGCAACCTGGCCAAGACCGAATCGGCTCCGGCGACCGCCATCCTGGCGGTGGACACCCGGTTCCATGAGCACATCCCGACGATCCTGCCTTTCCGTCCCGAGATGAAGGACGTTTTCGAGGCGAACCCCGAAATGCGGGAAAAGGCCGGAACGCTCAGCGCCGCCCTGCAGGCCGCCTATTTCATCTTGGCCGTCAGGGCCAACGGGCTGGCCGCGGGACCGATGGGGGGCTTCGACTCGGCCGGTCTCGACGCCGACTTCTTCCCCGACGGGCGCCTGCATTCCTTCCTCGTGGTGAACATCGGACACCCCGGCACGGACCCGTGGTTCGACCGCCTGCCCCGCTTGAGCCACGACGAGGTGGTCAGCTGGGCCTAGACGCCCAGCGTCGTGAGCAAGGTTGTTCGGACCTCGACCGGGCGACGAGATGTCTTTCGGAGCGGGTGGTCGTCTGAGAAGCGAGGATGACGTGATACTCAGAGGACGGGACAACCACCTGATGTCCGGTGAAGCGGGAGGGCAGGCGTGACGAAAATCGCCATTCTCGACGACTACATCGGTGTTGCCCTTGAATACGGCGACTGGACCGTGCTGCCCGACGATGCGGAGATCACGGTGTACCGGCAGTCCATCCCGCCGGAGCGCCTGGTCGATGAGTTGTTCGACTTCGAGATCATCGTCATCACCCAACAGCGAGCACGCTTTCCGCGGGCGGTGCTCGAAGGTCTTCCCAATCTCGAGCTGATCGTGTGTAACGGCCGGACCAGCAATGTGGTCGACCACGAGGCCCGGATCGAGCGGGGGATCATGCTCTGCGGCACCGTAGAGACCGAACAGGGTGCGACAGTTCGCCCAACCGGCGAACAGAGACGGCCGGGCCTGCCGGCGCCCTCAGAGATAGCATGGGCGCTCATCTTCGCCGTGGCCAAGCGGATCGGCATTGAGGACCGGGTCATCCGCGCCGGTGGTTGGCAAACCGGGTTTCCCATCCCGCTCGCCGGCAAGACCCTGGGGCTTCTGGGCGCGGGTCGCCTGGGCGGCGCCATGGTCCCGGTGGCCAAGGCTCTCGGTATGGACGTCATTGCCTGGAGCCAGAATCTGACCGAAGAGCGATGCGCCGAACTCGGTGTGAGGAAGGTCACCAAGGACGAGCTCGCGTCGTCCGCTGATGTCCTCGGCGTCTTCCTCGTGTTCTCGGAACGCTCCCGCCACACGCTGGGCGCCGACGACTTCGCCAAGATGAAGCAGGGCGCCATTTTGGTGAACATCTCCCGAGGTCCGATCGTCGACGAGACGGCGCTGATCGACGCGCTCCGTTCCGGCCGTCTCGCCGGTGCCGGTCTGGACGTCTTCGACCAGGAGCCGCTCCCGGCCGACCACCCCTTCCGATCGCTCGACAATGTCGTGGTGACCCCGCATGTGGGCTACGTCACCGAACACCTTTTTCGCGCGGCCTGGCCACGGATGGCGGAGGACGTGGCGGCCTACCTCGCAGGCGTGCCGATCAGGGTGGTGAGCGACCCTGCGGACTCTCCGCCGATGGCGCCGAAGTGATGCCAGCGCGTCGGCTCTAGATGCCGGTGATCTGACGGGGCATTCGCGCCGACGCGACTTACCACTCGATGCCGGTGGAGACGCAGAACTCATTCTGTTCGGGGTCTGACATTCTTACCCATTGGGTTCCTCCGAAGCTCTGGACGCCTTCGTCGATTCGATGAGCGCCGAGTACTTCAAGCCGGTGAACTTCGGCTTCGATGTCGTTAACCACGATGTCGAGGTGCATCCGGTTCTTGCCTGCCTTGGGTTCGGGTACTCGCTGAAGGAGAAGTGGTGAAGCGATCCCTTCCTTGGGAACAAGCACGGCCAAATTCGCGTCGGTGTAGTAGTCGCGATATTCGAGCGCTTCGGCCCAGAACGTCGCGAGGCTCTTTAGCTCGGCGCAGTCGAGCACGAGTTCCACGCTCGCTTTCAGTCCCATCGCGCGCCCTCCAGGTCGGAACACCGTGGTCAGCGACGATAAGGATATGGCGCCTGGGATGAGCAGCAGACCCTCTTCGTCGTCGCTCTGACTCTCGGTGCCGGGAAGTGATGGACTAGACGGGTGGCAGCGTCGTCGCCGGCCAGGATCAAGCTCGTTGCCCTCGCTGCGGCGGTCGCCCTTACTGCTGCCGCGTGCAGTGGCGCGCCCAACCGGTCTGGCAGTGGACCGAGCACGACGGCCAGGCCACCGACGGCGTCGAGCACGACATCGAGCTTGGCCACCACCACGGTGCCTGCTGCCGGAGCCACCACGACCGTCCCCTTGACCGTCCTGGCTGGCCAGGCTGCTGCGCCCTTCTCGGTGCCTCGGACATTGACCGTTCCCGCCGGTTGGACGGCCGAGGTCTGGGCCCGTGTGCCCGATGCTCGGATGGAGGCGTGGACCCCCGAGGGTGACCTGTTGGTGAGCCAACCCGACCAGGGAGACGTCATCGAGCTCGTCCCGGGTGCCAGCCCTCAGGTCGCTCCGACGGAACGGACCGTCCTGTCGGGACTGACCCAGCCACAGGGGTTGGCGTTCGCTCGACTGGATGGTCACTGGGTGCTCTACGTCGGCGAGTCCGACCAGATCGACCGCTACCCCTGGAACGGCAGCACTGTTTCAGTGGTCCGGACCGTCATCGCCGGGAACCTCCCTGACCTCGACCCAACCGGTGACGACGTCCATCGCCAGAAGGACGTCGCGGTCGCCTCGAACGGCACGGTGTATTTCAACGTCGGCAGCTCCTCCAACGCGAATCCTGACGACCGCACCATGACCCCGCCCCGGGCGGTCATCATGGCCGTCAACTCGAACGGCAGTGACCTTCATGTGGTCGAGATGGGCGTCCGCAACGGTGAGGGACTCGCCGTCGCCCCCAATGGCACCGTGTGGACCGCGGTCAACAACCGCGACAACATCACCTACCCGTCCTCCGGCGCCTACGACGGGGTGGCCGACGCTTTCGGCCAGGTGATCCAGGCCTATGTCAATAACCACCCGCCCGACGAGGTCGTCCCTGTCACCCAGGGGCGCGATCTGGGGTGGCCGTATTGCAATCCTGATCCCGACGTCAATACTCCGGCCGGGTCCGATGCCGACGTCCCCTTCATCGCCGATGCCGTGACCAACCCCAGGGGCACTGCCTTCGACTGCGCCACCCTGCCGCCGATGGAGGTGGCGCTGGCCGCCCACAGCGCGCCGCTCGGCCTGGCCTTTCTGGATGGCAGCAAGCTCCCTGCCCCGTGGTCTGGTGGTGCGGTGGTCGCCGTCCACGGCTCATGGAATCGTCAGCCGCCCCAACCACCTGCCGTCTTGTGGATGGCATGGGATGCCACCGCCGGGACGCTCCAACCGGCGATCACGTTGGTCGCCGGTTTCCAGGAGGCCGACGGCAGTCGGTGGGGCCGTCCCGTCGACGCGGTTCCCGGTCCCGACGGCGCCCTTTACGTCAGCGACGACACCGCCGGGGCGATCTACCGCCTCGAACCGGCCTGAAGTGCAACGACGTTGGCGAAATTGGAACGTCATTCCCCATCGGGTGTGTCGGCAGCGTCCCAAGGCATGGCCGCCGAGACCCAGTGGCTGAGCCGCTCCTCTTGATCGTTGCGGTGCAGATGTCGTGGCGGCGTGACGAATGTGGCGTACGGCCGACAGCGAACGAGCACCCTGCCCTCTTCGTCTCCTAAGGCCTTGACCATCGGTCGAAGTTCTGCTCCCAAGGGCTCACCCGACATGCGCTCGGCCACCGCCATCATCACGTCGACGAGCGTCTCGCCGTCGGGGTCGATGACGGCGTCGCAATAGACCTGCAAGTAGGCGAAGGGCCAGGTCTCGTCGAGGACGCAGAGGCTGACCTTGCCGTTTCGGCCTACGGCCTTGGCTTTGGCCCGCTCGCCCATGGTGGACACCAGCAGGTCGCCGTTTTCGGCCGGGATGTAATACACGATCGACATGGCGGGACCATCGGAGCGCCGGCCGTAACCGAACACGCAGGTGCGGTGGGTCTCGACGAAGCGTCGTCGCTCCGAAGGCAACATGTCCCGGTCGACCGGTGCCTGGAACGGATCCTTTGACAGCGGCAGCAGCCGCAACGACTCACCATCGCGGTCCTGGTCTCTGGCCTCCTCAGTGGTGCTCACAGCCCTCCTTGTTATCGATCGATAATAACGGTACAGTGCGGGGCGATGGGTGGCAAGGGCGAAGCTCCCGACAAGGTCCGGACCCGCAGGGCGAGATCTGACATCCGGGAGGCCCTGCTCCTGTCGGCGCTGGTCGAGTTCGGGGCCAAGGGGTTTGACGGGGCATCCACGAGATCGATTGCACTGCGTGTCGAGGCTCACCAACCCCAGATCAACTACCACTTCGAGTCGAAGGAAGCCCTCTGGACCGCCTCGGTGGACTACCTCTTCGGACTCTTGGGGGAGGCACTTGACGGTGCGCTGCCAGCCCACTTGGCAGAAGCCGACGTGGCTGACCTGGCGTTGGCCTGCGCCGACGGCATTCGCCGATTCGTGCGCTTCGCCGCCGAGCACCCCGAACTCAACCAGATCATGGTGCATGAGGGAACTGCCGCCAGCGACCGGTTGACATGGATCACCGAGACCCACATCAAGCCGGTCTTCGACGCCATCGGCTTGGCCTGGCGGATGCTTCGTGATGCCGGCTGGGCGGCACCGATCGAAAGTGACGTCCTCTACTACTTACTCGTTGGCGCGGCGACACAGCCCTATGTCATGGCGGCCGAGGTCCGACTTCTGGCGGGACGGGATCCCCGCCAACCTGAATGGATCGACGCCCACGCCGAGGCACTGGTCGGCATCCTGCTGCCAGGCCTTTCCCGTAATGACCGAACCATCGAGTAATCGTCGCGGGTCCATCGACGGGCCCAGGATTCGATCCGCATCGTGGCGACAGTGATCAAGGAGTGAACAGCAATCGAGCCAAAGGAGATGATCATGGCGGGCAAGCTGGCCATCATGGCGGACTCCGACGCTGCCTATCAGCGTTTCGGACTCTCGCCGACATCAATTGACCCGTGGGAGGACGGTGCCCGTACGGACAACTCCCCAGGCACCTACGAATGGTGGTACTTCGACGCCCACCTGGCCGATGGTGCAAAGTTGGTCGTGGTGTTTTCCGACAAGGAGGTCACCGACTCGAAGGTGCCATTGTCGCCGCAACTTCGCCTGAACCTCGACCTGTCTGACGGACGGCACTTCGAGAAGATCGTTTCATACTCGCCAGATGAATGGTCGAGTGCTCAGGATCATTGTGATGTGCGCATGGGCGACAACCGGTTCTCTGGGGATTTGCACCACTACCAGATCGAGATACGGGTAGAAGGCATCTCAGTCGACGTCACCCTGGACGGCGAGGTCCCACCATGGCGGCCGGGCACGGGGTACATGCTTTTCGGCGCTGACCGCGCCCTGGAATTCGCCTGGCTCCCGTCAGTCCCGCAGGGCGCGGCGATTGTCATCTACAGCATCGATGGCGAGTCCCATCAGACCGCTGGCACCGGGTACCACGACCACAACTGGGGAAACGTGGACTTGATCAAGATCGTCCATGACTGGTACTGGGCGAGGTCAAGCGGGACCGTACTCAGTCATTCGCTTCATACATCACGGCAGCCGAGAAATTCGACTTCGAGCCGATCCCGATCTTCATGCTGGCCCGCGATAACGTTCTGATCGGAGATGATCCAGACAACGTGAGCTTCGAACGGGAGGGTATCTATACCGACGAGACGACCGGCAAGCCCGTTGCTGCCATGACCCGCTACAGCTATCGGGACGGCGACGATCGGTACGTGGTGACGTTCACCCGCAGCCATGACCTGTCGGCCGACCGAATGATCGACGCAGTCAAAGGCATCAAGCGCATTGCCGCCAAGCTCGCCCACTTCGATGGGGCTTATTTGCGGTTCGCGGGGGACGTCGAGATCAGCCACTTTCGAGCCGACGAATTGCTCGAGACCCACAAGGACGAAGCCATCTGGGAACTGATGTACTTCGGCCACGCCAGACAAATTCAGTAACGAGCACGCCCGAACAGATTCACCGCACCTGGTACGAGATGGGCAAGTGCTTGAGACCGCCAACGAAAGTGGTTGCGGTCATCGACGGTTGACCAACGAGCTGAATGTCGTCCACGCGAGCCAAAAGCTCCTCAAAGAAGATCCGCACCTCCAGGCGAGCCAGGTGGGCACCCAGGCAGAAGTGCACGCCGTGCCCGAAGGCCACATGCTTGTTGTCGGTCCGTCCGACATCGAAGCGGAAGGGATCTTCGAATGCGACCTCGTCCCTGTTGGCTGACAGATAGGCGAGATAGACCGAGTCACCGGCGCGGATGGTCTCGCCTCCGATGACCCGATCCTCGGTGGCAGTGCGCATGAACTCCTTCACCGGAGTTACCCATCGGATCATTTCGTCGACCGCGGTCGCTCCGAGCGACGGGTCGTCTCGCAAGCGGACGAGCTGGTCGGGATGGCGGAGCATCGCCTCGAGGCCCCCAGCGATCGACGAGCTTGTGGTGTCGTGCCCTGCAGTGGCGATGATCACGTAATACGACGCGGCGTCAAAATCGTTGAGCAGCTGGCCGTCGATGGTGGCATTGGAGATGGTCGAGGCCAGGTCATCGGTCGGGTTGGCCCGGCGATCAGCGGTGAGCGCCATGAAGTACTGGAACATGCCGAGCAACATCGCCATCCTTTCCGCTGGATCTCTGGTGATGGCTACCTCGTCGTCCTCGCTGTCGAAGAGTTCCCTGGTGAGTTGGAGCATTTTGGGAAAGTCCTCTTCAGGCAGACCAAGGATGGACAGGATCACGTGGAGGGGGAACCCGACCGCGACCTCTTGGGCGAAGTCGCACGAGCCGCCGAGGTCGGCCATATGGTCGATATAGCGCACCGCCAATTCGCGAACGTGCTCCTCGAGCGACCGGATCCGTCCCGGCAGGAACCAGCTGGCAGTGATGTCGCGGAAGGCCTTGTGTTCTGGGTCGTCCATGTGGATCAGTGTCCGCATGATCTGGCTGCCGTTCGCCTCGGCCCTCTCTTCCATTTCGGCAGGAACCAGCAGTGGGCGCGGATTGTTGCGAAAATGCTCGTTGTCGCGCTCGACCTCGAGAATGTCGGCGTGGCGTGTGAGGGCCCAGAAGGGCCTGTAGCGCTCCGACTCCACTCTGACGACGGGGTGGTCCCGCCGGAGGGCTCGGCAAGCATCATGGAACCGCTCCTCGTCAGCGTAGGCAGTCGGGTCGACGAAGACCGTCGTGAGATCTGCGAGATCCGTCGCGTTCATTGGAACCCTCCCAAGAGTTCGGCGACGAAGCGTCGCGAGATCGGAAGCTTCGGAGGGCTCATGGTGCCGTCAGTCTCTGAAGAAGTGTGCATTGACCACAATGCGAGAGGTGATCGACTGGCCCAGGCGTTTCCGACCAACACCCCAGGCCGTTCGATCTACGTCGATGTTCGTCGCCGAAACGGTTGCCTCGGTTGCACCGTGGTGTACCGCGGCAACGATGGTCAACGGTCGAGTCTTGCCGTGGAGGGCAAGGTTTCCCGCAATCTCATGTTGCCCCGAGTGCCTTCGGCGCGCTGACTGAGCAGTGAAGACGATTGTCGGGAAATTGTCCGCATCGAAGAAGTCGGCCGTCAACAGATGGCCATCCCGTTTCTTGATGCCAGTGTCGATCGTGGCCGCATCCAGAATGAGAACCCCGTCAATGGTTCCATCGGCGCCGACGGTGGCGCCGCCTTCAGTCGCCTTGATCGATCCCGTCACCGGTACGACCCGCATGATCTTCGTGTGAAACTCGACTGTTGTCTTTTCCGGATCGAGGGACCAGTGTCCCTCCAGGGACGACAGGTCGTTGAGGTTCTGACTGACTTGAGACACCTAATACCTCCGGGTTGGGTTCGACTTCTTGCCGTTGAGTTTGCGCGGATCCACGCCTTCGCGCTTCCAGGCCTCAGCGCCCCAAGGCACAAAAAGCGCCTGTACAGGTAACCGGTTGAAGAGCGGGTTCAACACCCGCATGATTGCGGCGAATCGCTGGAACCGCTTCTCCCTCTTCTGGTCCCATTCGAGCTGGCACACGTCGCGCATCTGCTGTGGCAGCGTCCCGACCACGATCGTGCGAATCATCCCGTTGAGGGGAGCGGAGAATGCCTTCCAGATCGGCATAGGGATCTTCTGCAGCTTCTTAGGGCGGGGGAGTCCCTTACGGATATAGCCCGTGGCGTACATGATCGTGGGAGTTGGCACGAATCGTTCCAACATTGAATTCCAGTACTCGACAAACCGGTCGTAACTCTGGGGTTGGCCGCGTTCGCTCACCGCGTACAAGCGATACCAAACCTTGCTCTCCTCGAAGATCTGTGCCTTTTCTTCGTAGGTAAGCCGCCTGATGAATGTGTCGGTGTTGTAGATGACCTGGTCAACGAACGTCGCATGCGCCCAATAGAACAGCTCCGGGTTCAATGCGTGATAGCGCGACCCGTCACTCGTGATGGTGCCCTTAATGGGCTTGTGGAAGTCGCGGACCGTTCGACCCCATTGGAACGGGTCGGCCGAGTAGACGGTTTTCGCAATTGGCGGTCCAGTGCGTCGACCCCGGCCGATGGTGTCGGTGAAGAACAGCGAGTGGTCCTCGACCCCTTTCGCCAACTGCTCGATGCAGTTTTCCGTCCCGGCCAGTCGCTGGAATCCGAAGAGGTTCACCCGGAGGTCGCCGAAGTACTTCCAGACCAACGAATCGGGTCCCAATCGGGTCGGGGCCTCCTCGTCCAGAGGCATGGCCACTGCCTCTCGGATTCCGCTGTCGAACCCGTTCACATCGATGGCGGTCATCGTCAGCTCTCCTGTGAGGCGATCAAGAAAAAGGGAGGCACGTGCCGCGCCCCAATCTGACTCTGGCTAGTGTCAACTATGAAGCACTCTAAATCTGATACGAGTAAGTGTCAACTGTGGAGCACTGCCGACCCCTGGAAGGAGGTGATCGTGGCGATAGAGGCGGAACTGACTGGATGCGTCGTTCGCCCCTACCGGGGGGTGAGCGCGCAGAACCGCATCGCCACCCGCCGCAGCCAGTTGCTCGATGCTGGTCTTGAACTCTTTGGCACCAGAGGGATCTCAGCTGTCGGTGTCGGAGACGTCTGTATCGAGGCCGGGCTTACCAAGCGGTACTTCTACGAGAGCTTTCAGTCGATCGATGAGTTGGCGGAAGCGGTTTTAGAAAGGATCCGGGCGGATCTCCGGGACCGCGTTGCCCCGGCCATTATCGAGGGCGGACCTGGCGACATCCGCCCTGCGGTCGATGCCTATGTCCGGGCGGTCACCGAGGACCCTCGGATTCTTCGCCTTCTCGCCTTCGAGACCTCTACCGGTCCGCTTGCTCGACACCGCGAGGACTTCGCCACGAACGCAGTTGAAGCATGGTTCACACTTTCCGGTCACCAGGTCGCGGACCCCGACCGAACTCGACTCCGGGCCTATGCCTTTGTCGGGGCCTCAACGCAGATCGGTCTGGCCTGGGCTCGCGGCGAACTTTCCCTGAGCATCGAAACTCTGATCGACGAACTGGTCGACTTGTTCGACAGTCTGGCCGCAGGCGTGGTGGAATGACGCATCACGCGACAGTCGACTGATTTAGGACATCTGATTCGCGGCGCCGTATCGCCCTCACCGTCCCCGTGGCCATCGCGACGGTGCCGGTGAGAGCCGGTATCAGGAAGAGGGCGATGTGCAGTGTCGTCGATGATGCGATTGCGCCGATCACGACCGGTCCCACGACGTAGCCGGCCCAGCCACAGCCGGCCACCGAGGTCACCGCTCTTCCGGTGTCCACGTTGCCCACGGCTCCGGCCGCGCTGAGGGTCATCGGGACGATGCTTCCGAGTCCGGCGCCGAGAAAGGCGAATCCGACCAGCACGCTCGCGGGACGGTTGATGACAAGACAGCCGGCGAATCCGAGTGTCGCCACAACGGCGAGCAGAGGCAGCAATCGGTGCGCGGTGAATCTGGTGAAGAGCCAATTACCGGAGAGCCGAACGACCAACATGGCCAGGGAATAGATCGCAAAACCCATACCGGCCACCAGGGCGGCGGTATGCAGCGAGTTGCGGAGGTAGACGGCGGCCCAATCGGCCGCGGCGCCTTCGCACAACATGTCGGCGAAGGCGATGCCCCCCAGGGCAATGAGATCCCCTTGCAGCACGCCACGACGACCCTCGGGACTGCCCTTCGAACACCCGGGATCGCCGTCACCCACCCCGCGGTCGGGGATCATCCGGGTCGAAAGCCAGCCAACAACCAGGAGGCACGGTATGGCCAGGGCCAGCAACTGCTCGCTCATTGAGACGCCCAGCCCCACCGCGGCCGCGCCGGTGACGGCACCGACCAGGCCGCCGCAACTCCACGAGCCATGGAAACCTGGCATCAAGACGCGGCCGGAGAAGCGCTCGACCGTGACGGCTTGGGTGTTCATCGACGCGTCGAGCAACCCCTGAAAGAAGCCCCAGAGCAGGAACGCGACGAAGAACGTCCCGAACGAACCGGTCAGCCCGATGAATGGTCCCGCGACGCAGTAGCCGAGCAGGGCCAGGCGTACCATCGGCCGACTTCCCACTCTCGGCAGGAGGCGGGCGGCGACCGCCATGGCCAGGACCGAGCCGATCGGAGCGCCGAGCAAGGCGAGGCCGAGCCGGCCGTCGCTGAGGCCCAGGTGCCGTTGCAGATGCGGTATATGGGCCGTCCAGGAGGCGAACAAGAAGCCGTGCACGAAGAAGACAGCGATGACAGCCAGGCGTGGCCAGCGGTCCACTGGACCTGGTGCCGCTCGTGCGTTCGGTCTGGGATGCAGCGTCAGACGCAGCGGATGTCGACTCCTGCCGCCCGCAGTTCCTCGACCTTTTGCTGGTCCGCCCCAGCATCGGTCAGGACAATGTCAATGTCATCGAGATCGCAGACATGGCCGAAGGCCACCCGGCCGAGCTTCGAGGAATCGGCCACGGCGATGACCCGTTGCGAAGCTTTGGCGGCGGCCCGTTTCACCGCCGTTTCAGCGAGCAAGTGAGTTGTCACGCCCGCCTTGAGGTCGATGCCGCAAGGGCCCATGACGCACGTATCGAACCGGAGCTGGGAAAAAGAATGCTCGGTGAGGCTTCCGATGAGCGACAGCTCCCCGGGACGGACCTCGCCCCCGGGCAGAAGGAGCTTGATGTCGGGGGACTCGTGCAGTTCGAAGACCGGTCGAAGGGCGAGTGGCATGACGGTCATCCGGCGACCGCTCAGCGCTCGCGCCACCTCCATGGCTGTGGTCCCACCGTCGAGAATGACCGTCTCCCCATCGACCAGCAGGCTGGCCGCAGCCGTGCCAATGGTCGCCTTGGCCTCGTAGGCCTCGAGGGCCCGGATGCCATACGGGGTCTCCTCGGCACTGAGGTAGACACTCGCCGCCCCGCCGTGCACGCGTCGTAAGCCTCCACTGCGCTCCAGCGATTCGAGGTCACGCCGCACCGTCATCTCGGAACACTCCAGCGCCGCGGCCAGCTCCCCGACCAGCACGGGAC
The DNA here is from genome assembly GCA_036489775.1 of Acidimicrobiales bacterium. Lineage (GTDB taxonomy): Bacteria > Actinomycetota > Acidimicrobiia > Acidimicrobiales > RAAP-2 > Bog-473. Next base: position 43,007 of record DASXFC010000077.1, read on the forward strand.
TGTGCTGGCGGAGGGCCTGCAGGATCATTTGATGGCGCGTCTGCACATCCATAATGTTCAAACTAACATAAATGCTGTGCGTTCACACATCGTTGCCGGGCGTTCTCCGGTTGAGGCAGTGGTCTTCGATGTGGGCGGCGTCCTGCTCGATTGGAACCCTCGGCACCTCTACCGCAAACTCTTCGCGGACGAGGCGGAGATGGAACGGTTCCTCAGCGAGGTCTGTTCGCCGGCCTGGCATGCACCCCACGATCGGGGTGTCTCGACCGCGGCATCATGCGCTGAGCTCGCGACCCAGCATCCTCATCTCTCTGCGCCGATCTGGGCCTGGTCGAGACGGAGCGAGGAGATGATCGGTGGTGTCGACGTCGGTTCGGTGGATGTCCTCCGGGCGGTCAGAGAAACCGGGCTGCCCTGCTACGCCCTCACCAACACGGAGGAGGAGACGTATCCGCTTCGCCTCGAACGCTTTCCGTTCCTTGGTTGGTTTGACGGCACCGTTGTCTCTGGCCGGGAAGGGGTAGCGAAGCCAGACCCCGCGATTTTTATACGAGTGCTCAACCGTTTCAGTCTCTCGCCGAGAACAACGTTGATGATTGACGACACGAAGGAGAACCTCGACGCAGCCCGCAAGTTGGGGATGCAGACAATCCTGTTTCGCTCGTCCGGGCAGCTCCGGACGGAGCTCGAGGCTGCGGCGGTCTTAGCCCCGATTGCGACTGAGTCTCCAGGCGGGTGAGCCCTCTCAATGCTGATGGTTGCTCAGGAACGCAGCCACGACGGGTGCGAGCCGATCTGCTTCGGTGACCAGCGCCACGTGGCCCCCCTCGTGGATATGCAGTTCAGCGTGGGGGAGCAGGTGCTGCATGACCCGAGCGTTGGCCAGCGGGATGATCGGGTCGTCCTTCCCGGCGAGAATCAGTGTCTGCTGTCGGATCAAGGGAAGCCACGGCAGGCTGACCCAGCCCATTCCTGCCATGAGCTGGTGCAGGTAACCCCGAGGCGAGGCGGGACGCAGGTTGTCGCCCATGAGGGCCAGGACTCGGTCGGGGTCGGTGCGGGCACTCCCGCCATACAAGTCGCCCACGACGGTAGCGGCATAGCTCCGGTCGTTGAAGCGTCGCGGCGTCACCATCTTTAGCAGCACTCGTGGATGGGCCGGCACCATCACCGAACCGGTACCGGTGCTGACTAGGACCAGTTTGCGGACGAAGCGAGGAGATTGGAAGGCCATCTGCTGGGCCAAGCCCCCGCCCCACGACAGCCCGAGGACGTCAGCCCGCGTGTACCCGAGATGCCGGAGCATCCGGACGGCCAGGTAGGCGTTGCCGTGAAACCCATACGGAACAGGGCCGGCCGGTGAACCCCCGACGCCGGGGACGTCAAAACGCACCACCTCGATCGAGGGATCCAGGGCATCGACGAACGGCTGGAGCACGTCGAAGCCAGCGCCGATTCCACAACACAACAGAAGCGGTGTGCCGCTGCCGTCCCCGTTGGCTGGGCGGATCCTGATTCGGAGGTCTTGCCCGAGGACAGTAACGACCCGCGTCTGCTCAGCGGTCGAAAACATAGGTGCCCGGAGCAGCCTCGAGTGGTGGAAGGTGGGGTGAGCCCAGCGGGCTGGGAGCCGGCTTTGTCCCACCGCCTCGTTCGGCCAGCCACTTGGCAAAGTCGGGCCACCAGCTCCCGCTCTCGGAGTGGGCCCCTTTCAGCCATTCGTCCGCCTCGGGGACCGTGTCATCTGAAGTCTGGAAGGTCGCCTTGGGGTTGCTCGGCGGATTGACCAGAGCGGCGATGTGGCCAGAGTTGGAAAGCACAAAGCGGGACTTGCCTCCGAGCATCTGGGTGGTGGCGTAGCAGGACTGCCACGGGCACAGGTGATCGGCCACGCCGGCGACCACGTAGGAATCGACGGTGACCTTGCCCAGGTCGACGGGCTGGCCGAGCATCGAGGCGGCGTCGGCGGTGACCAGCCCGTTGCACATGGCCAGCTCGATGAAGTCCCGGTGTAGGCGGGCAGCCATCCGGGTGGTGTCCGCGTTCCAGTAGAGAACGTCGAAGGCGGGCGGCTGCTTACCTTGCAGGTAGTTGTTCACCCAGTAGTTCCAGATCAAGTCGTTGGGTCGCAGCCAGGCGAACACTTCGGCCAGGGAGCGGCCGTCGAGGTAGCCCCGGCGACCCGAGGCGGCGATGGCCATCTTGGCTACCCGCTCGTCGATCAGCGCGCCAGCCGTGCCGGCCCGGGCTTGGTCCAGGACGGTGACCGCCAGGCTGAGCGTGGCCACCCGGTCGAGCCCACCAGTGTCGGACAGGTACGCCGCCAGCATGGATGTGATGATGCCGCCCGAGCAGAGGGCGGCGAGGTGGGCCTGCTCGACGTTTGAGATCTCGAGGACGGCATCGAGCGCGTCGATGATGGACTGGCCGTAGGCGTCGATGCCCCACGACCGGTGGCGGGCATCAGGATTGCGCCACGAGATGACGAACACTTGTTGACCCTGGGACACCAGGTACTCGATCATGCTGCGGCCGGGTGCCAGGTCGATGGCGTAGTACTTGTTGATCACCGGCGGGACGATCAGCAGGGGGACGGTGGCGACCTCTTCGGTCTGCGGCGTGTACTGGATGAGCTCGAACTTCGGTCGTCGCAGGACGACCGCCCCAGGGGTGACGGCGAGGGTCTGGCCGACTTCGAAGGCCGACGGATCCACCATGGTGGGGACTCGCGGTGAGGCTGCCATGTCTTTGACCAGGTTGGTGGCGCCCCGCAGAAGGCTGGTCCCGCCAGTCTCGATGGCGGACTTCCAGGTCGCCGGGTTGAGGATGGGGTTGTTGCTGGGTGCAGCGGCGTCGATGAGGTTTTCAGCCAGGAAACGGACGCGAAGATCGTCGCGGTAGTCGAGGTGTGAGTCGGTCACGACCGTCTCGACGGTCTGCGCGGTGGCCAGATACGCCTGGAGCAACCGGTGCAGGAGTGGGTTCTCGGCCCAGGCCGGGTCGCTGAACCGGCGATCACCCTTGGCCGGGGCTACCGTCGATGCGCCAATGGCGATCTTGCCCCACTCCCGCGCCAGGTCAGTTCCCCGCATGACCAGTTTGCGCGGGCGCCGGCCCAACTGGCGGGCCATGCGGAGGGTCTCCCTTCCGGGCCGGAAGCGGTGGATCTGACTGAGGGCGGCCCCCGTCAGTACAAGGTCAAGGGCGCCGGCGGCGTCTGCTCGGTTGTCGTCGATGAGCTGGGTCACTTTGTCCTCGCTTCCTTGGGGGCACCCACCATCAGGCGGCGCATGAGCTTCCCTGTCTAACGACGCAGATGTTGCTCGAACTTCTGCTGGTCGAACAGCACCCTCGAGTCAATGGCCTGTCCGTTGAGCCAGGCGGCCGGCGTACCCTGCGGGTCCTCGGTCTGGTAGTGCTGTTCCTGGTTGAGCACCCAGTTTTCGTATCGAGCTTCTTGCACCCCCGAGACGAAGTCCGAACCGGTCAGGCCGACTTGAGCACCGAGGCGCACGAGGTCTTCGGTCGTGAATCCCCCAGTTCCCTCGGGTGGCTGTGCGGCGAAGAGCGCTTTGCGCAGCTCATCAAAGCGACCGGTCTCTGCGGCCAGGGCCAGGGCGTTGTCTGCTCGCACTGACTCTTGGCCCAGAAAGCAGCGCATGCGATATTCGACGACCAGTTCACCAGCGTCCACCGCGGCCGTGACCAACGCTCCGTTGAGCTGCTCAAACTGGCGACAGTAGGGGCACTGGGGATCCTCGAAGAGGATCAGGCTCCTGCTGGCGTTCTCCTTCCCGACGAGAACTCCGCCTTCGGAAGTGTGGCCGGTGGGCGTCGCTCCTGGATCAGTCGCCGTCATCGTTGCCTCCCACATCTTCGGGTCTGGATGGGCATCGTTTTGGTCTGCCTTGAAGAGTACGGCGCGTTCGGCGGATTCGCCTCGGTGGCAGAAGCGGGGCTGACAGGCCCTCCCGTGATGACATCGAGGGTGAAAAAAGTGCGAGCGAAGGGGGCTCTATCGGCGCAAATGGATGGTTGGTCGCTATCGTGGCCACCGATCGGGTCAATGGAGGAAGAACATGCCTAGTGAGGGCGTCGCACAGCCGTGGGCCATTCGTTCCACCTTGATTTCGGTCACCGACCTCGAGCGCTCCGCCGCCTTCTACCGGGAGCTCGGTGATTTCGAAGAAATCTTTCGCGATGACGGAGTCGCCATACTCGGTGATCTCTCGACCGGATCCTTTGTGCTCATTCTGCGTGAAAGTCGAAGCACGCATGCCGCTCGCCATGGACAAGAGTCCCTAGGACTGCGATCGATTACCTTCAGCATCGGGTCGCTCGACGAATTGGATCGGATCGAGTCCGTTCTCCGAGCCCATGACTTCTTCATATCTCGTCGGAAAATGCTCGATGATGCATCGGAGCTGCTCAGGGGACGGGATCCGGACAACTTGCCTTTGGTGTTCGTCTGTTACGGCCGAGATGTCCTCGACGTCGACTATTACCGATTCGTTGCCGACATGGCTCATTCGTTGGACACCTGACGCGTCCCACCGCCGACCTATGAGGAGACACACATGAGCAACGAAAATGACGACGTCAAGACGGCAGCTTCGAAGCTCATCCATGCGATGGAAGGGCTCGTGCGCGCCATCGATACGGCCGCAGATGAGGGCGCAGCTACGGCGAGTATCCCTGAGGCATTGCCTGAGGAACTCGAGCGGCTGGCGGCTCGCCTCGATGCCGCTTCTGGCTTACGCGGCTAGCGGACAGCTCCCTCTTCAGCCTTTCACGAAGACTCCGGTGACCTCGCTGGAGACGTCGAATGGACCGTGATGCCCTAGCCGCCATGCCCGAGGCGGGACCGGTGCCGGTTGCGGTGGCAGCAACCACGACGGCGACCGCGTCAAGGGACCGCAGCACGTTTCGGGCGCTGCACTCTCGGCCGTTCCGCCTGTACTTCGGCGGCCAGGTTGTCTCGGCCAGCGGCACCTTTTTGCAACAGACGGCCATCGGTTGGCTCGTACTCGAACTCACGCGCTCGCCCAGCGATCTCGGACTGGTTCTGGCCGCCGGGGGGATTCCTTCCCTATTGCTCGGCCCCTGGGGCGGAGCAATCGCCGACCGGGTGGACCTGCGCAAGCTCCTGCTGGTGACCCAAACGCTCTTTTGCCTCCTGGCCGCGCTGTTGTTTGCGCTGGCCGCCGCCGGCGAAGCCACCGTCGCGGTCCTGGTGGCCATCGGCGTGGCGGGGGGCGTGATCCAGATCGCCGACTCGCCGGCCCGCCAAGCCTTCGTCAGCCGCCTGGTCACGCCCGACGACCTGGCCAGTGCGGTCAGCCTCAACGGGGTGGTCGTCAACAGCGCCCGGGTCGTCGGTCCGGCCCTGGCCGGTGTGTTGATCCTGACGGTGGGCACGACCGTCTGCTTTGGGCTGAACGCGGCGTCCTATGTGGCCGTCATCGTCGCTCTGTTTGTCATCCGGCCCCGCAAGACAGGTGGACCCGCCCTTCCGGGAAGCCAGGGCGTCAGGGAAGGTTTGCGGTACGCGGCCGGTCGCCAGCATCTGTGGCTCCCTCTGCTCATGATGTTGCTGGTCGGGCTCTTGGCCTTCAACTTCGCGGTGGTTCTGCCCGTCTTCGCCAAGGAGACCTTCCACGGCAGCGGTGGCACGTACGGGCTGCTCACCACCATGCTCAGCATCGGGGCGGTCATGGGCTCGCTGGCGGTGGGTTTCATTCACCATCCGAGGCGCCTGTACCTACTCTTCGCCGCTCTGGTCTTCGGGTCACGTCGGCTGCCACGGCGGCCGCCCCGAACGTCGCCGTGGCTTGCATCACGCTGCTCGTCATGGGCGCGGCGGCGTTCTGCTTTGTCACCTTGTGTTCGACCGCGCTGCAGCTACACAGCTCGAGTGCCTTTCGGGGCCGGATCATGGCGCTCTGGGTCTTTGTCTACATCGGCACGACGCCGATCGGCAGCATCGTGACCGGCTGGATCATCTCAGCCAGCAGTCCGAGGGTGGCGCTCCTGGTAGGTGCGAGGGCTTGCGTGGCCGCAGCGGCGTTGGCCGCATTTGTCCACACGCCTCCCCATCCTGACGAGGCGCTCACTGACCTTGGCCACTAGTTATGGAAGCTGGGGATACATCGCAGGCACACCGCCGGCCAGCGAGGCTTGCACCTGACGGCTGATGTCGTCGGCCACCATTTCGTAGAGATCCTGCTCGATGCCATCAATGGCGAATTTGGCGATGTCCGCCGGGTTTGACTTAGGAGCGGATATTGACGCGGTCATGTCCGTGTCCATGTAACCGACATGGAGCCCGGCGACGAGAATGTTCTGCTCGGCCAGTTGCACCCGCAGTGTGTTCGTCATCGACCATTCGGCCGACTTGGCGGCGCAGTAGGCGCCGCTCCCGGGCAGGCTGAACCATGAGAGTACGGAGAGGATGTTGAGGATGGTCCCTCCACCATTGGCCGTGATCTTCGGTGCGAAGGCTCGGATCACCGACAGAGTCCCGAAGAAGTGGGTGTCCATTTCAAAGCGGATCTGCGCCAAGTCTCCGTTGAGGAGGTCCGAGGCAGGGGATGAGCCGGCGTTGTTGATGAGGAGGGTGATGTCGCCGGCTATTTCGACGGCACTGGCCACCGACGCCGGGTCGGTGATGTCAAGAGCGAGCACCTTGGCGCCAGGTAGGTCGACCGTGTCGGGGTTGCGTGCTCCGGCGTACACGGTGGCGCCCCGGTTGAGCAGCTCTACGGCGAGGCGGCGGCCGAATCCTCGATTCGATCCTGTGACGAGGGCGGTCGTTCCGGTGATGTTCACGATGTCTCCTTGTAAATCGAAATGAGCTGTGTGCACCTGACGGGTGGTGGCCTTGGCCCGGGACACGCCGGCACGCTGCACAAATAGGGTGAGTTTCGTTACAGGACTGACTCTAAAAGATTGCATTCCATTATGCAACCCACTAATCTCCCCTTTGTGGAGCGCAAGAGCTTCGCCGCCATGCACTGCTCGGTGGCGCAGTGCCTCGAGGTGGTGGGCGAGTGGTGGTCGATGCTGATTCTGCGTGACGTGTTCTTAGGCGTCACCCGCTTCGACGACTTCCAAGAGCGACTCGGGATATCGCGCAACATCTTGGTTCAGCGGCTCAATCATCTTGTCGAGACGGGTGCTCTTGAGAAGGTGCCCTACAGCGATCACCCACCTCGCTACGACTACCGACTCACCGACATGGGGCGTGACCTCTGGCCCGTTCTCACTGCCATGCGCCAATGGGGCGACCGTTATGCCGCACCGGACGGACCGCCGCTGCAGATGATCCACAAGACCTGTGGCCACGTCTCCGAGGCCGTCATGGTCTGCTCGGCATGTGGTGAGCATCTAGAAGCCAGGGCCGTGCGTGTCGCCCCGGGCCCTGGAGCGGTCGAGCCTCTCGTCGGGACACCGAGGTCATGACAGTTCCGTCGGCCACTCCTCGTATCGAACCTTCGTCGCTTGAAGCCGCGGGCGCGTTTGTCACGCACGCCGGGCTCATCGTTGACGAGGTCAGCCCAACCCATGTCGCCGGCCACATCGAGCTCAACTCCGATCACCACACCCCCTGGGGAATCGTCCACGGAGGCGTCTACACCACGGCCGTGGAGAGCGCCGCCAGCATCGGTGCCAGCGCCGCCGTCCGGGACCGGGACCAGGTGGCCGTAGGCCTCACCAATACGACGCACTTTCTCCGGTCTCTCACCTCAGGTCGCGTCCAAGTTGAAGCGGAAGCCCTCTACCAAGGACGCACTCATCAGCTGTGGAGAGTCGACGTCACCGACGAGTCCGGACGTCTGGTCGCCCATGGCGAACTGCGCCTTCAGAACATCCGAGCTGCACTGCCCCCGTCAACTGGAGCTTGAGCGGCTGCTGTCCAGGCTGAGGCCGTCGATGACCTGGGCTCCTGGCAAGCGGGACAAGACCCGACCCGGGAGCAGGATCTTCGAGCGGCGCACGCCAGAACCGATGACGACGACCTCAGTGTCCACGACCTGGCGGTCAAGCAGGATCGGCCAGTTCTCGGGGAGCCCGATGGGGGTGATGCCGCCGTATTCCATGCCGGTCAGCTCCACCGCGCGCTCCTGGGGAAGGAACGAGGCCTTGCGCACGTCGAGCGCTCGCTTGACCACGTTGTTGATATCGGCCCGGCCGGTGGCCAGGACCATGCACGCGGCGATCCGATCCACGCCCTCCCGTTTTCCGCCGACGATGACGCAGTTGGCCAGGGCATCCATCGATAGCCCGAATACCTCTTGCGTGGTGGCCGTGTCGGACACCGCGGGATCGACTTCGACCACGCCGACGGCGTCAAGGAGGTCGGCGGCGGCCAGCGCGGCCAGGGTGGGCGGGGCGAGCAGGTCGGTTCGGGTGGACGCCGGCACCGCGGACAAGCCGCCGAGGCTGAAAAGTGCCATCGGCTCGACGTTAGCGAGGGTGCTGCCCTTCATGGCCGCCGGGACGGCGCAATCAGTGCCCAGTGGCTTTGTCCTCGGCAAGCTCTGCCAACTGGGCCCGCGCTGCCTGGACCAACTCGGCGTTGGTATTGGCGTGACCGCCAAGGCCCCAACCTCCATCGATCGCTTCGGTGAGGAGGACCCAGGTCCTGTCCGATATGGAAGGGTCGGCGGCCGCCGCAGTGATCAGTTCTGTGAACTGGGTCACCACCGCGAGCTGCTTGTCCCGGTCAAGCGCGCCAGCGTTCGTCAACACCTGAACCCTGACGTATGTGCTCTCGCCATCGACGTTCGAGATGGCGCCATCAGGCAAGGCATGAACGAAAGCCGCGGTGTTCTGCCTGAACATCGGGATGTTGGGAACCCCCTCGATGGTCATCAGTGTCTGCGCCAGGTCTCCGGCCAGCTGGTGCGGGTCAGCGAAGGTACCTGCTGTCGCGTAAACGTCAATCATCGGCATGGCGACTCCCTCTCGATGGATGTCATGGTTTCGCGCTAGAGCGCCCGGCGGCGCGGGACAGCCCCGCGCAGACGGTCATACAGAGGCGAGCGCTTTGAGGATCAGTCCAGATGCGACCTGGGGTTGGGCGATAAAGGCGGCGTGAGAGCCGTCCACTGACTGCGTGTCGGCGTTCATGCGCTGGGCCATAAAGCGCTCGCAGTCGGGAGGGATGGCGTTGTCGTGCTCTGACACCAGGAACCAAGTCGGGAGGTCCCGCCAGCCCACGACCGATGCTGGCTCGGTGAAGGCGGCCGCGGCGAGGGGGCGTTGGCTGACCGCCATAGGGCCGGCCACGTCGTCGCTGAGATCAGCGCAAAAAGCCTCGTGGAACTGGTCGATCTTGATGAACAGATCCGGGCCGCCCGCGGCACCCGGCGCGTCGTAGGGACTGGGCACGTTGGTGGTGGCGAGCAACGAGGGCGGGTACGGCTCCATCACGCTGACGCAGGTCTCCCCCTCGTCCAACGCGAACGCGGACAGGAACACCAGGGCGCGGACATCCTGCACGGTCGGCGCGGCCTGCGAGATGACGGCGCCGCCGTACGAGTGGCCGACCAGGACTGTGGGCCCTTCGATCGTGGTGGTGTAGCGCCGAATGGCCTCGGCGTCCGTGGCCAGACCACGAAGAGGATTCATCGGGGCCCGTACCTGTACGCCTTCCGCCTGCAAATGCCGGATCACACCAGCGAACCCCGACGCGTCCGCGAATGCACCGTGTACCAGCACCACCGTCGGCTGTGTGCTCATCTCCTACCTCCGATCCATTGACCAATCGAGCCGCGACCGCGCTCACTAGAGCGATCGCTCCAGCCGTTCTAGACCATTCGCTCTAGTAGCGTCAAGGGGTGGTTCGCGACCGTGATACCCGGGCTGACCTGGTGCAGACCATGGCGCGGCTGCTCCGTGACCAGGGGTACACGGCAACCGGGAGGGCCCAGCTACTGGCGGAGAGCGGCGTGTCCAACGGGTCGCTGTACCACCACTTTCCGGGGGGCATGGAAGAACTGGCCGAGGCCGCTCTGGAGGCGTCGGGCCAGGCCGTCGCTGACGCCCTCGGCGAAGCGTTGGACGGAGCCCCCAACGCCGCACTCGGCGTGATCCGGTTCCTCGAGATCGCCGAGGGACCGGTTGGCGGGGACGTCTGCCCGGGCTGCCCGATCGCGCCGACCGCACTCGAGTCGCCGATCATCAGCCCACGTCTACGCGACGTCGCGGCGCGGTGCTTCGACCAATGGGAGGGTCTCATCGCGGCACGGCTCCGGGCTGACGGATGGCCAGAGGACTTCGTCGTCGAAACGGCCTCGGCCGCCCTCTCCCTCATCGAGGGCGCACTACTCCTGGCCCGAGTCAGCGGACGGGTGAGTCACCTTGCTCACGCCAAGCGCGCCGCGTTGTCACTTCTCGCTGCGCCTACGGCACCGGGAGAGGGCTGAGTCGCCCTCATCCTGCCCTTCGGGTGGACCAACCCGAAGAAACTAGGGCCAGATCAGCGTCGCTTGGCCGTCCGGCCGGTTTGCGTCAGCGCGGCATCGAGCAGTGTCGCGACCGCGTCGCGGGCGGCAGGTGCGATCGCAGGGTCGTGGTGATCCATGCGCCCGGCCAGTCCGGCGCCGTCGTAGATGAGATGGAGTTGGCGTCCCAGATTCGCCGGATCGCGGGCGCCGGCTTGCTCAGCCAGGTCGGTCAACATGGCTCGGATCCAGGCCCTGAATTGGTCGGCGGCTTGCTCGATGAGACCGTCTGCGGGCGCTTCTGTGGAGGCGGCAATGAAGGCGCAGCCGTTGAAGTCGGGCTGCTGGTACTGCTTGGCTTGGGTGTCGAAGACAGTCAGGATCTTTTGGCGCGGATCTTCCACGCGTTCGATCGCCTCGGTGAGCCTGCTGGTCGTTTGGTCGTGTCGTGAGGCCAGGTAGGCGGCCACCAGCTCTTCCTTGCTGCCGAAGAGGTTGTACAGCGAAGCCTTGGCCACGCCAGCGTGCTCGATGATGCGGTCGATGCCAACGGTCTGGACGCCCTCGGCATAGAAGAGCTCGTTGGCGGCGGCCAGGAGCCGCTCCCGCGCCGAGGATCGCGGCTGGGTCGGCGCTGGTGCGGTACTCACAGGCGTCGCTCCTTTCAGACAGGTCTGTCTATCATAGGGTGGATTCGCTGGACCCGGCGCTGATGGCCACCCGGTCGGCGTAGAAGGCCACGTGCCCCTCGATGCTGGCCACCGCTTCGAAGGGGTCGGGGTAGTACCAGACAGCCGCGTCGAGATCGTTGCCGGTGCCTTCAGAGCCGACGATGTCGTAATAGGAGGCCTCGCCTTTGTACGGACACCACGTGTGGAGCTCGTTGGGTCGGACGTGGCGCGGGTCGACATCCTCGAGGGGGATGTAAAGCACCGGCGGGTAGGCGGCCTCCCGCAGCTCGAGGGCGCGGTCGGTTTCGGCAATCACGGTGGACCCACTGCGGACGACCAGATGAGAAGAGAACGGTTCGACGGTGATGGGGTGATCCGGTCCGGGCTCTAGCTGGCTACGGGTGTCAGTCATGGGGTGACCTCCTTGGTCGAGGGTGTGATGTGGTCGGCTCGAAGCAGATTGATGGTGGCAAGGAGGCCGAGGAAGATAACGGCGACTCCATATTCGTAGCTGGTGGTCACCAGTCCACCACCGTGCACGACGGCCAGCCCGGCCAGGACAGCGGGAATGCCCAGGCCGAGATACGACACGGTGAAGAGCACCGAGAGCACGCCGGCTCGCTGATCGGGGTGGGCCAAGGGGGCGACCAGTCGGATGCCGCCCTGGAAGCCCGCACCGAAGCCGATTCCCGCCACCGCAGTCCCGACAAAGAACAGTGCGGCGGACCCGACCCAGAGCGAGAACAACACCACAGCGACGCCTGCCATCAACGTGGTGGTGCCGGTCAGCATGACTTGCGATGCCGGCGTTGCTCGGAGCACGTAGGTGGTCACGGCGCCGATGAGGGCCAAGATGCCGAGTCCGAGCCCGCCCTCGACTACGGAGGCGGAACCGACCAGGTGATCGATCAAGCTCGGACCGAGCGAGCCATAGAACCCGGCCAAGGCCCATACGGCGAAGAGGACCGGCGTGGCGGCCATCATGGGTCGGCGGGTCTGCGCGGGCACTTCGAGCTGCGGAATGATCGAACGCCACGCGCCCGGTGCCCGTGGGCTGGTCTCGGGGAGGAGGTACACGCCGAAGGCCTGCACGACCATGACGCCGGCGATGACGATGTACACCAGACGGGTCGGTGCGGGGAGCCATTGCACGGCGAAAGACGAGACGAGCACGCCACTTCCTGAACCGAGGCCCGGTGCCGTGGCGTTGGCCACCGCGCCGCGCGTCTGATTGATATCGAGCATGCCAGCGCCGATGGCACCGATGGCGGTGCCCGCGGCCAGACCTTGCACGATCCGAGCGGCCAGCAGCGCGGCGACACTGTGGGCATCGACGAAGATCACCAGGGCCAGGATCTGAGCGGCGATGCCGACGAAGAGGACCGGGCGTCGCCCGATGTGGTCGGAGACCCGGCCGACGGTGAGCAGGGCGGAAAGAAATGCGAGGGCGTAGACGCCGAAGATCACGGTGATGGTCAGGGCCGAGAAGCCCCAGGCCTTTTGGTAGGACGCATAGAGCGGAGTGGGGGCGGAGGACGCGGCCAGGAATGACACCGTGATCGAGGCCAGGAAGACCATCCGGAGCAGCGGGCGCGGCGTCGTGGTCCCGACGACTGGGACAGCGGCGGGGATAGAGCGCTCGGTCAGAGCGAGCATCGGACTCATGGGACTCATGCCGCCGTGCGTCCGCCGTCGACGGCCAGGGTGGCTCCGGTCAGGTAGCTCGCTTTGTTCGACGCGAGGAAGGCGATGACCTCGGCGATCTCCTCGACCTGGGCGCCCCGTCCGAGCAAAGTGGTCTTGCCGACCTGTTCGATGAGTGGTGACTTCTCGGGAGTGCTGAACACCGGCCCGGCCGCCACGGCGTTGACCCGAACGCCACGGGGACTGAACTCCGCCGCCCAGGAGCGGGTCATGGAGCTGAGCGCCGCTTTGGTGGCACCGTAGGCCGCACCGCCATCGAGGCCGATCTGTCCAGCCATGCTGGCCAGGTTGATGATGCTGCCCGAGGACCGTTGGGCCATACCGGGTGCGATCCCGGCGACGAGGAAGTAGGCCGAGCGCACGTTGCCGTCGAACAGGTCGTCGAAGGTCGCCTCGTCAAGATCCGCGGTGGGCCCGAACCATGAAGTCCCGGCGTTGTTGACGAGGACATCGACGGCTGCGACCTCGTCGATCAGGGCTCGTATTGCCGCAACGTGGCTCAGGTCGGCGGCCACGAAGCGGGCACGGCCGCCCTGCGCCTCGATTTCCCCGACGACTTCGGCTCCACGTTGGGGGTTGCGGCCGTGCACGACGACCTGCCAGCCATCGCGGGCCAGTCGCAGGGCGGCCGCTCGGCCGATACCTGACGTTGCCCGGCCCAATTCCGTGTCGTTTGCGGTGCTCGCTGCGCTCATGACGCTCCCCTTGGATAGAACGGTCTGTCTACTTCGAGGTGCAAGATAGACCGGTCTGTTCAATATGTCAATGGCTTTGAGCTTTTGCTGTGATTGGAGAGTCGATCGATGACGCCCAGATCCGAGCCGAGGCGCGGCGGCCGCAAGTGCGGTTGAGTCGTTCGGTGGCGCGCGAGTGCGGGTCGCCCGGAACGGTGGCAGAGGTGCCGACGGATCCATCGGATCTGTGCGATGGCTCACTCCAACGAAGTGGGGCGGCTCTCGGTCATCACAGGGTTACCGCGGCATTAGGGCCACTTCGTTGATCCGCCATTGTCAGAGTACATGAGGGTGGGGGTCTTGTTGCAAGGACCTGTCGTGTGCTGACAATGCACGCCACACGTTGACTTGGGGGTCGGCGCGGTGGGCAGAAGGAACGAAAGAGGCCCGAGGGGGCTGAAGGGGTCGGTAGCCGGATGGGCAGTTATGTGCTGGGTTTGCAGGAGATCAGCCAGACACAAGTCGCGCTCGTCGGCGGCAAGGGCGCTCACCTAGGGGAACTCTCGCGGATCGAAGGCATCCGCGTACCGGCTGGATTCTGTGTGACGACGGATGCGTTCCGGCGGATCTTGGCGGGCGCGCCGTCGATCGACATGCGGATTGATGAGCTGTCGCGTCTGAGGTCGGATGACCGTGAGGCGATCCGGATGCTCAGCGCGGAGGTCCGCAGGACGATCGAAGATGTCGCCATCCCCGACGATTTGGTGGCGGCGATCACCGGGTCGGTGGGGAGCATCGACGAACACGCGGCCTACGCCGTCCGATCGAGCGCGACGGCAGAGGACTTGCCGACCGCCTCATTCGCTGGCCAGCAGGACACGTACCTGAACGTCGTGGGGTCGGCGGCGATCCTGCAGTACGTCAGTCGCTGCTGGGCCTCCCTCTTCAGCGAGCGGGCTGTGAGCTACCGCCTGCGGAACGGCTTCGACCATCGGAAGGTCCAGATGGCCGTGGTCGTGCAGCAGATGGTCTTCCCGCAGGCAGCCGGCATCGTGTTCACCGCCGACCCCGTCACATCAAACCGCAAGGTTCTCTCGGTGGAGGCGAGCTTCGGCCTCGGCGAGGCCCTGGTCTCGGGGCGGGTCAATGCGGACGTCTACCAGGTGCGTGATGGCGAGATCGTCGCCAAGACGGTCTCCGCCAAGCAGCTCGCCATTGAGGCTTCGCCGGCCGGCGGAACGCGCGAGACGGCGATCGAGCCGGAACGTCAGGACTTGCCTGCGGTGACCGATGCCCAGGTCGTGCAACTCGCGCAACTGGGTCGGCGGATCGAAGAACACTTCGGACGCCCCCAGGACATCGAATGGTGCCTCGACGATGATGGGTTCCAGGTCGTCCAGAGCCGACCGATCACCACCCTGTTCCCCATCCCCGCGGTCGGCGACCGGGAGAACCACGTGTACGTCTCGGTCGGTCATCAGCAGATGATGACCGACGCCATGAAACCCCTGGGACTCTCCTTCTGGCAGATGACGACGCCACGGCCGATGGCCGAGGCCGGCGGGAGACTCTTCGTCGATGTCGCTCCGATGCTGGGTTCGCCGACGACTCGGGCTGGGATCCTGGCAACCTTGGGCAGGTCCGACCCCCTGATTGGGGACGCGTTGTCGACCATCCTCGAACGCGACAACTTCATCCCGACGGTCCCCGACGAGGGTCCAGCCGTGACGCCGGGTGGCGGTGCTCCTGCCCCGATCGAGACCGATCCGGCCATTGTCGAAGAGCTGATCGAGCAGAACCAGGCCTCCACCGCCGCCCTGCAACGCGATATCCGCATGAAGTCCGGCTCTGCGCTGCTCGACTTCATCGTGGCGGACATCCCCGAACTGAAGCGGATCCTGTTCGATCCACTGAGTCATCAGGTGTTCATGTCGGCGATGGAGGCGACGTGGTGGCTCAATGACCAGCTGGAAGTATGGCTGGGCGAGAAGAACGCGGCCGATGTACTGGCGCAGTCCGTGCCCCACAACGTCACATCTGAGATGGGGCTGGCGCTACTGGATGTGGCTGACGTCATCCGCCCCCATCCCGAAGTCGTGGCGTTTCTGGAGCACATCGAAGACCAGGGCTTCCTCGAGGAGCTGTCCACGCTTGAAGGCGGGCGGGAAGCGCGGGACGCCATCGAGGCCTACCTCGACTCGTATGGCATGCGCTGCGCTGGTGAGATTGACATCACGAGGCCACGTTGGAGCGAACGCCCCACCACGCTGGTGCCTCTGATTCTCGGCAACATCAAGAACTCCGAGCCAGGCGCCGGAAAGCGACGGTTCGAGCGAGGACGCCAAGAGGCCTGGGAGAAGGAACAGGAATTACTGGCGCGTCTGCGGCTCTTGCCCGACGGCGAGCGCCTGGCCGACGAGACCAAGCAGAAGATCGACCGGCTCCGGACCTTCATCGGGTACCGGGAGTATCCCAAGTACGGCATGGTCAGCCGATACTTCGTCTACAAGCAAGCCTTGCTGGAAGAGGCTGATCGTCTTGTGCAGGCTCGCGTGCTCCGTGAGAAAGAAGACATCTTCTACGTCAGGTTCGAGGAACTCCACGATGTTGTCCGGACACACCAAGTGGACGACCTCCTTATCTCCCAGCGCAAAGACGCATTCAGGTCGTATCAAGCACTCACACCGCCCCGGGTCTTCACATCGGATGGCGAGGTCGTTGCCGGGAGCTACGGACGCATCGATGTCCCGTCCGATGCACTGGTCGGCTTACCCGTGTCCAGCGGGATGGTCGAGGGACGGGCCCGCGTCATCTTGGACCTGGCCGAAGCCGATCTGGAGCCGGGCGACATCCTGGTCACGGCCTACACGGACCCCAGCTGGACGCCTGTGTTCCTCGCCGTCGAGGGCCTGGTGACCGAGGTGGGGGGCGTGATGACGCACGGCGCCGTGATCGCCCGGGAGTACGGCTTACCGGCCGTCGTGGGGGTGGAAAACGCCACGCGGCTCATCGAGGATGGGCAGCGGATCCGCTTGAATGGAACACAGGGGTACGTCGAGATCCTTCCCTCGACGTGACACGGTAGGCGTTTCAGCTCTCGGCTGGCGCCTTCCGCTTGGGGAGCTTCCAGCCGGGGCGCACGAAGTGGCAGGTGTATCCGTTCGGATACTTCTCCAAATAGTCCTGATGTTCTGGCTCCGCCTCCCAGAACGGACCGGCCGGCTCGAGTTCGGTCACCACGGGTCCAGGCCAGAGGCCGGAAACTTCGACGTCGGCGATGGTGTCCTCGGCGACACTGCGTTGTGAGTCGCTGGTATAGAAAATGGCTGAGCGGTAACTCATGCCCCGGTCATTCCCCTGTCGGTTCTTTGTCGTCGGATCGTGGATCTGGAAGAAGAATTCCAGGAGCTCTCGGTACGAAATCATGCTGGGGTCGAAGACGATCTCAATAGCCTCGGCATGGGTACCGTGGTTCCGGTACGTGGCGTTGGGGACGTCTCCGCCCGTGTATCCCACCCTGGTCGAGACGACACCAGGCATCTTCCGAATTAGATCTTGCATGCCCCAGAAGCAACCGCCGGCGAGGACCGCCGTTTCTGTTTCTTGCGTCATGAGTGGTCTCCTTTCATTACTCAATAGCTCGATCCGTCGGAACCACTTCTGGTTCGAGGTCCTGCTTCGTTTGGTCCAGCACTTGATCCAATCGGGCGGAGATCCGTTGTGTCACGGCCCCAACCTCTCCGGAGCCGTCGACGGTGATGAGGATTCCCTCTTGACGGTAATAGCCCAGAAGATCGCGTGATTCGCGATCGTAGACATCCAGTCGGTGGAGGATCGTCTCCTGCGTGTCATCAGACCGTGAGGAGTGAGCTGAGCGTCGAGTCAGGCGACGCACCAGCTCCTCGCGGGGCACCTGCAGCTCGATGGCGGCGTGCAAAGGCAGTCCAGCAGCGACGGTCCATCGTTCCGCCTCGATGGCCTGAGCCAGTGTGCGAGGAAAGCCATCGAGGATGAATCCCCCAGCTGTTTTTGCCAGCTGGTCGAAGAGCGCTCTGGTCACGAGGGAATCCTCCACCAGCTCTCCTCTTTCGAGCGTGGCCTCGATCAGCAGGCCCGTTGGCGTGCGTCGTGCCACATGTGTCCGGAGGATCTCACCAAGTGAGATGTGGGGCACGCCGTAGGCCGCAGCCAACCGGTCACCCTGCGTACCCTTTCCCGCGCCAGGCGGTGCAATCAAGACCGCACGTAACATGGTGAGCCAATAATCCTCTACGGAAATGAGGTCGTGCTACTCGTCGACGACTTCGTGAGCAATGAGGACCGGGTGTCGCGCGTGAGCTGCCAGCGAGTGCGACACACTGCCGAGCAGCGCAGCGCGCAGCGCTCCTCGGCCGCGCTGGCCGCAAACGATCAGGCGGGCTGAAAGGGTGTCGGCCACCTCTAGAACGGCTTGAGGGATTCCATCGAAGGACTCCTTCGTCATTGCCGTGGCGTTGAATCCGTGCTCGCTGGCCTTCCGCGCCCCCTCTTCCGCCACTGATTTTGCGAATGACTCTTCTTCGGCGTCTAAGTCCGCACCGCCGGCTGTCGTACCAGCTGCGAACGCGCCGGCCAGAGCCAGGCGGGTCGCGACCGTTTCCCAAACCGTCAGCACCACTGCATCTACCGGTCGATTGATCAGATCTACGGCGGCCCTCATGGCACCCCGTGATCCCTCAGAACCATCGAAACAGAACAGCACTGGACCGGTCAGTTCTTCCTGCGGCATGAAGCCCTCCTTAGTAATTGGCAGGATCGAAGTTGTTTGATAGCAGGGTCGCCGCTTGTATCCGCTCGATATGCGCTAACTGCTCTCGTTCAGACTCTCGTGGCGCCAACCATCTTCGTACTCAGCGTCGTGTAACCGACGGACTAGGTGGGCGTAGTGGTCGAGTCGATCGGCCGCGGTTTGAGCTTCGTGATAATCCTTGCCATGGTCACGCGCCGCCGTCTTCTCTTCCGAGCGTTTCCGAACGATACGGAGCTCCTCGTGGGCGTGCTCAACAATCTTTTCCAGAGTTTGCTCAAGGTTCATCGTTGGCGTCTCCGTTGGAGTGTTCTGGCGAGCCAGATCATGATCGGTCGGGTGGTCAAGCGCAGACTATGGGATCGGCTCAGAACCGGCGCATTTCACGACTCACCCGAGCAACCATCAGCCTGCGACCAGGTCTTTGGCGCGGGGTCCAGCAGGTCTTCCCGGCCAGTACTGGTCAGCTCGGGCCTTTGCGCCCCACCAGATGAAAGACGCGGCTGAGTTGGCGGTAGGGGTCTCGTCGGCTGGCTTCGAGCTCGACCGCGGCCGTGGCCGCAACCCGCTCTGAGTCCGTGGGATCTAACTCGACTCCACTGAACTCGAACCAGTCGACAAACAGCCACACCCCGTACCAGTGCAGTGGCTCCACGCCCCCGCTCTGCAGGAGCTCGCTGACTTCTTCCACCGTGTCGGCCCGTCCCCGTACGCCCAGCACCCCGATCCCGCTCCTGGCGTCAAATGCAGCTAGCGCGTCGTCCCACCGTTGTTCCAAGGCTGGTTGCACCGCCGTCGCCTTGGCGTTGCCCGTCATGATCGAGACCAGGCCACCCGGAGCGGCGCAGTGGCACAGCTGGTTGACCAACGGCTCGGGCTGCTCGAGATATCCAAGCACCCCATGGCACAGCACGGCAGCAAAGCGTCGGCGCTTCACTGCCTCTTCGGCATTCTCACCGTCGGCCTGCAAGAGCGTGACCCGCTGCTGGACTTCGGCCGGCAGCTGCTCGAGTCGTTGTCGTGCTTTGTCCAGCATCGCTGGCGACGGGTCAAGCAGCGTCACGTCGTAGCCGGCTTGGGCCAGGGGAAACGACTGATTGCCCGCGCCGCCACCGACGTCGAGTACGGGAGCTGGCGGCGGCGGCAGATGGTCGAGCAGCTGATGGTGCATCACATAGGTGCGCACGTACCCCTTCACGGATGCGTAGGCCTCATCGACGAATTTGTCGGCCAAGCCGGGGCTGGCCCAGGTGTCTTCGCTCACCGCACCAAGGTACCCGGCCGCCTCCTTTTCGCCGCCTCGGAGCGGCGCCGCAAGGCCGTGGCAAGCTCAGCGCGGCTTCGATACGGTGACTTCAGTGATGGGCCGTGACCGGCTGCCGGAGAAGAGGCCCATCCACAATGTGAGCGGTCGGGTTCCCGACCACAAGACGATGACCGGGAGGCGATGCATATGAGCAATGGCGATGACAAAGTCAAGGCGGCAGCGTCAGAGCTGACCGCTGCGATGAGCGGGCTGCTGCGCGCCATCGATGCGGTGGGAGACGACGGTGCCGCGGCCAGGGAGATTCCCGAAGAACTGCCCGAGGAGCTCGATCGGCTGGTCGCTCGCCTCAACGCGGCTCGTGGATTTAGCGAGTAAGCCAAGCGTGGCGAAACCCGGCGTCCACGGGGCAGCCGCCGATCCGGTGTGGCCCGAGCTGACGTTGTCACAGTGGGATGGAACCCGGGACACACTGCACCTATGGACGCAGATCGTCGGGAAGGTGCGGCTCGCCCTCGAACCGATGGTGAATCACTGGTGGCAGGTCCCGTTCTACGTTTCCGCCAGAGGGCTCACCACCTCGCTGATGCACGAAGGCGGGCGGGGGCTGGAAATGCAGTTCGATTTCCTCGATCAACGTCTCGACCTATGGACCACCGACGGGCTGAACAGCCAAGTCGATCTAGAACCCGGCTCGGTGGCCGACTTCTACGGGGCCACCATGGCTGCTCTGGCAGAGGTTGGGTTCTCTGTACCCATCTTCGCCCGCCCGGTGGAGATTGCTCAGGCCATCCCGTTCGCCGAGGACACCGACCTCCGTCCCTACGACCCCGACGCCGCCCGACGATTCTGGCTCGCTCTCGTGCAGGCCAGCCGGGTCATGCGCATCTTCCGGGCTCGCTACATCGGCAAGGTCAGTCCAGTTCATTTCTTCTGGGGCGCCGACGATCTTGCGGTGTCGCGTTTCTCCGGCCGCACCGCGCCGAAACATCCCGGGGGAGTGCCCAACTGCGCCGACTGGGTCCAGGAGATGGCCTACAGCCATGAACTGAGTAGCTGCGGATTCTGGCCAGGCGGATCCGCCGAAGGTTCGTTCTACGCCTACGCGTATCCAGCGCCGGCGGGGTTCTCCGAATGGCCGGTCTCGCCCTCCAGTGCCTATTACGACTCAGAACTTGGGGAATTCATCCTTCCCTACGCTGACGTTCGCAAGGCAACCGATCCTGATGCCCTCCTCCTCGCCTTTTTCCAGAGCACCTACGAAGCAGCCGCAGAGCTCGGCCGATGGGATCGAAAGGCGTTGGAGGTGGCGTCGAGCTAAGACGGCTAGGTACCGACCCGACGGATCCGCACCCCATCCCTTTGGGATCGAGCATCAATGAGGGGCCGCGGTGCGAAGTCGACCACATCGCCCGGTTCGACCTCCGACACTTCGGTCCCTACCGCCAAGGTCCTCTGGGGCACGTGCCCGTGTCGGTAGCGCAGGACGAGAGGAACGCAGGCGGCCAGCGTCGCCACCCCGCCGACCATCACGGAGACCCGCGGATTGCTGGTGTCGGCGATCCAACCCATGAGCGGAGCTCCGATGGGGGTGCTGCCGAGGAAGGCGATGGCGTAGAGCGCCATCACCCGACCGCGCATGGTCGGGTCGGCCTGCAGCTGGATGGTGGCGTTGGCGGTGGAGATGAACGAGATGCTGCACACGCCCATGAAGACCAGGGCCACCAGGGCAATGGCCTCGGTGGGGGCGACCGAGACCACGAGGAGCATGACGCCGAAGGCCAGGCCGATCAGGCTGAGCATGGCGGTGCTGGGCCGGCTCCGGTGAGCGACCATGAGACCACCTATGACTGCGCCGATGCCCATGGCCGCCATCAGGGCGCTGTAGGTGCCGGCGCCGCCGTGGAAGGTGCGGGTGGCCAGCAGCGGGAGGGTGGTCGTGAAGTTGAAGGCGAAGATGCCCACCACCGCCATGGCCAGCAGCGGATCCCGTAACTCGCGGGTCGACCACACATAGCGAAGACCTTCGCGGACCTGACCCCTGGCCCGCAGCACAACTGGGCGCCGGTACAGATCGGCTGGACGCATCATGAACAAGGCCACCAGGACCGCGACGTACGACGCGGCGTTGAACAAGAAGCAGGCCGCTAGACCGAAGGCGAAGATGAGGATGCCTCCGATGGCCGGACCGATCACCCGGGCGGAGTTCATGACCACGCTGTTGAGGCTGATGGCGTTGGGCATCAGGTCATGGCCGACCATCTCGGAGACGAAGGTTTGGCGAGCCGGGTTGTCGAAGAGGTTCACCACACCAAAGAGCGTGGAGATCAGGTAGACCTCCCAGAGGGTGACGGTGCCCAGCGCCACCAGGAGGCCAAGGGCGCAGGCCAGCACCCCCGACGCCGACTGGGTGATGTAGAGGAGGCGTCGCTTGTCGACCCGGTCCACGATCAGCCCGCCCCAGGTGCCAAGGAGCAGCATGGGTAGGAACTGAAGGGCGGTGACGATACCGACGTTGAACCCGTTTCCGTGGAGCCGGTCCGAGAGGACCAGCAGGCCCAGGGCGACCGCGTGCATCCAGGTGCCTGAGGCCGAGATCACCTGGCCGAAGAAGTAGAGGCGGTAGTTGCGGACCCGCAGGGCCTTGAAGGTCTGTCGGGCGGCCCGGCCGATGGGGCTCATCCGTCGGCCACCAAGTGTTCGAGCAGGCTGGTCAAGGTCTCGGCCAGCGCCATCTCAGCCGGATCTAGCGCGGCCAGTCGACGAGTGAGAAAGGCGTTCTTGAGGGTCCGGATCCGCTGGAGGTTGCGGCGACCCTCGGCCGTGATCCTCACCCGGACCACCCGCCGGTCGACCTCATCGGTCTCCCTGGTCACCAGTCCGGCGCCCTCCATGGAGGTCACCAACCGGGTCACTGTTGGCGGCTGCACCTGCTCGACCGCGGCGAGCTCGCCCAAGGTCGGACTGCCCAGCCGGTTGACGGTGCCCAGGGCCGAGGCCTGAGCCGGCGACAACCCGGCGAGGGCCTGCTGCCGAAGTTTGCGGTTGAGGCGAGTCACGGCCGCTCGAAGGCGGCTGGCCAGCTCGTCGTCAACCCCTGTCCGGCTGGTCGTGGCCTGCGGTTCAGCCAATGCGGTCGGACGGGATGCGCTCATGCCCATCATTATAGTTACTTGTGCTAACTAATAGCGCGCGCTGGGCCTGAGCAAGTGGCGACCACGAACCGCTCGTTTAGCGCTCGACCTGGTGGGAACACGTTTTTGAATAGTCATCGTCCTGCCAGGTCCGGGGTGCACTCCCAGGACCGTGAAACCAACCCGGATTAAGCGACGGGCAGCAAGGTGAGTTGCTCTCGGCGTGTCGGGGTGTTCGTGTCTGCCTTGGCCGTCGTGTGGGTCGGCACGACGGTTGTGGTCCCTTCGGCCGGCGCGGCCAAGACCCAGGTGGTGACGGCGGCGTATGGCTACTGGCTGGTGGCTCAGGACGGCGGGGTCTTCAGTTTTGGCGGCGGGGACTTCTACGGTTCCGCCGCCGGCGCGGAAGGCGCGAACCAACCCTTCGTTGGCATCGCGTCCACCCAGGACGGTCATGGGTATTGGGCTGCACAGGACGATGGTGCCGTCTGGCCCTTCGGTGACGCCAACACCACGTACGGTCCGGCCTCGACGATCAAAGGTCTCAACGAGCCAATCGTCGGAATCACTGCGACCCCCGACGCCGGGGGCTATTGGCTGGTGGCGGCCGACGGGGGAGTGTTCAGCTTCGGCGACGCCGGGTTCTACGGATCGATGGGTGGCCAGCACCTCAACGCCCGCATCGTTGGCATGGCGACGACCCCGGACGGCCGCGGCTACTGGCTTCTGGGCGAGGACGGCGGAGTCTTCAGCTTCGGCGATGCTCACTTCTACGGCAGCGCGGTAGGGCAGGTCCCCACTGGTTCCTCGACTTCCTCGACGAGCTTTAATGCCCCGGGTTTCGTGGGAATCGCGGCCAGCACGGACGGAGAGGGCTATTGGCTGGTCGAGTCGAACGGGATTGCGGACGCGTTCGGCGCCGCCCCAAAGGTCGGTCCGTCTTCGAGCCTCAGTCTCAATGCGCCGGTACTGGGCGTCGCTGCCACCCCCGACGGAAACGGATTCTGGGAAGCAGCCGCCGACGGGGGAGTGTTCAGCTTCGGCGATGCCGTCTTCTCTGGGTCAATGGGAGGGCACCATCTCAACGGCCCTGTCTATGGAATCGCCAGCGCCGCATCTGGAACGGAGATCCGGCCGACGCCATTGTGATGGCGCGGGCCCGAGGACAATTTCAAGCCGTCCTCGCTTAGCCTGCTCGGTCGAGAGGGTCTGACCATCAGGCTCGACTCGAGAGGAGCATCATGATCGGCGAAAAGGTGCAGCACTTCCAGGGCAAGGGCACTGATCTCAGCGGGCTTCAGGACAAGATTGAGAGCTACCTGAAGTCCGACGGCTTCTCGACTCAGACGTCGCCATCGAGTTCCCACGGTACGGTGATCCAGGCCAAGAAGGGCGGCTTCCTCGCCGGCATCGTGGACGCCGACCGCGCCCTTTCGATTGTGATCTCGGGCGACCCCAACGACTTCACCGTCCGCATCGGCATCGGAAAGTGGCTGAAGAATCTTGGGGTGGCGGCTCTCGAAACCCTCCTGATTAGCGATCTCTTTCTCGTCATCGATGTGGCGGAGAGTGCGTGGAACCTCGAGATCGAGAGCAAGCTGGCCAAACAGATCGAGTCTCTGGTCGGCTGAGAAACGCGACCAACGGCGTCAAGAGGCGGAGTCGGTCGATTTCAACACTCGACCTCCTGGGATCAGCCAAGATGTCCCCAGGAGGTGCGACCACATGGACGCCGAGAGATCGTTTTCGGACGTGTTGCTGGCCAACGAGACCTATAGCTCGACCTATCAATACGGTGACCTGAAGGGTCGGGCACTCAAGGGTCTGGCTGTTCTGACCTGTATGGACTCTCGAATCGACCCCCTCGGGATGTTGGGTCTCTCACCGGGCGACGCCAAGATCCTGCGCAACGCCGGCGCCCGGGTCACCGACGACGTGTTGCGGACGCTCGTACTGGCGGTCTACCTGCTCGGCGTCAACCGGGTCATGATCGTCGCCCATACCGATTGCCGCATGACCGCCGAAAGCGAGAGTGCGGTTCACCGTGCTGTCGCCGAGGCCGGAGGGCCAGACACCAGGAGCCTGTCGTTCTTGACGACGAGTGATCTGCGGGAATCCGTGGCACACGATGTGCAGAAGATTCGCTCGTCTCCTTATTTCAACGATCTTCCCGTCGGCGGCTTCATTTACCACCTCGACTCGGGTCATCTGGAAGAAGTCACCTCCTAGAACTGAGGGGCTCCCAACCCCGGCAGTAAAAGCCGGGAGTTGGCCGTGCCGCCGAGTCCCACCGTGTTGAGTCCAGGCAGCGACGGGATCTGATCGACCGGGGTGCCGAGGAGGTAGAGCCTGATCCTCGATCCAGGGGCGAACACGTTCCCCATGGGCAGGAGTTCGACCTCGTACTGGCGCAACTGGCCCGGGGAAGCGTCCGAGGTGTGCGAAAAGTCGTTGCATGGATCGACGACATCACCCTGGCTGTCGCGCAACGAGCAGCCCGGGTCGATGCCGTGGAAGGACGTCCGCAAGGCGCCGGTGGCCACGGGGTACGCCGTCCCGTTCGGCAGGACATCGGCGACGACGGCGTAGATATCGGTGACCGGCTCCACGGACGAGAGGTCGATATCGAGAGCCCCGGGTCCCACCATGGTCCACGGCTTGGTGAGGGCGGGACTGGTGTAGGTGAGCGAGGTGAGGGCGCTCAACGACATGTTGTTGAGTTCGGGGAGGGCCTCTCCGGCTTCGTCCAGTTCGGAGTCGAGGACCGACGTGTTGTGCAAGTCGGTCTCGGTGAACTCAGAAGGGATGAACGGGTAGGACTGGCTTCCCGAACCGGCCTGCTGCATCGAGAGGCTCCCGTCGTTGAGCGAAGTGACCGAACTGTTACGCGCGGCCGAGAGGTACAGGGTCGACCACCCCGTCCCCGACAGCGGCCAGGTCGACCCGGTCAGGTGGGTGACATTGCCACTCAGGAACTGCGTCCGGCTGCCGTTTCCAAGATACGCACTGACGACCGGTTGGTTGGCGGCACTGAGAGGCTGGCCCAGCAAGTAGTGGTCAAACCAGTTCTCGTATTGCGGAAACGGCCCCGGGTAGCCGGCGGGCGATCCGTCGTGCGCGCCGTAGACCAGGAGATGACTGCCGTAAGCCTTGGTCGCGTTGAAAGCCGCAAATGGGCCGTCGGGTTCAACGTCGTAGAAGCTGGTGTCGGCCAAGATAGGGATGTGATCGGTGTCGCCCTGGAAGGTTCGCTGTTGCCAGAATGCGTCATCCGTTGAGTTGGCCAACACGTCGGCACCCACACTGACGAAGCCGAGCGCCGTGCCGGGGATGGTGTTGGGCTCGGTCTTGAGGCGGGTGGCACCGTCGGCCAGCGTGTCGCCGCCGATGGCCGCCACGACGAACAGGCCGGCCGCGATGTTGGGGATGCCACCGATTTCGAGCAGGTCCCGGTAGAGATCGGTGCTGCCGGCCATCAAGGCGGCCGCCTTCACGCAGGGCAGCTGGAGATGCATGGCGTTGTACACCACGATGGCCGAGGCTGAAAACCCGTAGAGCCCGATGCTCCCGTCGCTCCAGGGCTGTGCGCAGGCCCATCCCAGGAACTGGGAGAGGTCGCTCTGATCGGCAGGGCCGGTCGCGTTCAGTGACCCACCACTGAGCCCGGTCCCGCGCCACTGCAGTTCGACCACGTTGAACTGTGGACCGACCCACGAGAGGGTGCTGGCCGCCGGCGCGTACGGGCTGTCCTCCACGATCAGTGGCCGGGCGCTCAGCGGCCCCGTGCCTGCCACGGTGGCGTGGAGCACGACACCATCGGAGGTCTTGAAGCTCAACGACTGCGCCACCTGTGTCACCTGCGTCGAAGTAGCGGTCGTCGCAGTCGCCGTAGAACCTGGCGTCGACGCCAACGAGATGACCGCGACGGAGAGCGTGGCCAGCAACGCCATGCCGGTGCGCCGCATCCAACCGGCAGGAATCCTCATGGCGTGTGTGACCTCTGACGGCGGTCCACATCAGGTTGGATGTCGAGTGTGCGGATGGCCGTGGCCAGCATCCGGTAGTGGGCGACCAGCATGACCAGCTCCACCAGCTGGGGTTGGTCATAGAGGCCAATGGCGGCCTGCCACTCCTCGTCATTGAGGTTCTCGTGCTCGATGAGCGCCTCGACTGTCGTCAACAGGAGCCGATCGCGCTCGGGCCAACCTGGGTCCGCCGAGCCGATGGCGACGCGGGTGCATTCGTCCTCATTGAGTCCGCTGCGCTGGGCGATGCGCAGATGGTGGGTGCGCTCGTAGTCGCAACCGGTCAGCTCGGCGACCCGAAGGATGGCCAGCTCGGTCTCCCGGCGGGGCAGCGATCCCGAGGGCATCAGGCGCCGCGCGAAGCGCAGCCAGCCCCAGAAGAGCTTGCGTCGCCGTCCCAGGGTCACGAAGAGGTTCGGCGGTTCGGTGCCCACCACCCGGCCGGCGATGGTCGAGAAGATCCAGATGGACAGGCCGACCTCGCGTCGCTTGCCTGGACCGAGGCGTGTAGCGCTGGTCACCGGGCGTCCTTTAGGTCGGGGCGGTTCGGCGATTGCGGTGTCGTCAACTCCACCGTCTCGCCTTCGGCGGTCCGCAGGATGTCAGGTAGTCCGCGTTGGACCACTCGCTCGACCACCAGTTGGGCCACCATGCGGGTCGGCAGGAGCGGACGGACCCAACGAGGGGCGGCGATGATGCGCGAGCGTTTGTCGATGCCATGTTCGAGGGCCGAGATGCCTGCTTCGAGCGGAGCGTGCCGGATCATCGGGTACTTGGACATGAACTTGGTCGCGGCCTCGGTGGAGAACCCCCGAGTCGTCATCTCGGTATCGAGTTGGGCGAAGTAGGCGATGCCGACCCGGGCGCCCGATGGGCGTAGCTCGGCCCGGAGGGTGTTGGCCATGGCTTCGACCGCCGCTTTGGAGGCGTTGTAGGCACCCATCAGGGGCAGATTGATGGCACTGGCCAGTGAAGAGATAGCCAGTGCGTAACCGCCTTCGTGTCGAATGCGGGCGCCAGCGGCGCGCAATGTGTAGTACGTGCCGAGCACATTGACAGCCACCGTCTGTTCGAAGAGGGCGGGATCGCCGCCCACCATCGGAACCTGCGCCGCCACGCCTGCGTTGGCGACGACGATGTCGAGCCCACCAAGTGCATCAGCGGCCGCCTCGACGGCCTGATCGACCTCGAGGCGATTCCGGACATCGCAGGCGAAAGCGGGGCCGCCGCAGCGGGCCGCCGTCTCGTTGAGGGCTTCAGGCTCCAGACCGGCCACGGCCACTCTGGCTCCCCGGTTGCTCAGTCGTTCGGCCAGGGCCGCGCCGATGCCACGAGCGGCTCCCGTGATGAGGATGCGCTTGCCATCTATTCCGTCACCACGCGCTGTCATTGCAGTCCTTCCAGAAGGGTCACCAGAGGGGCCCGAAGTTCGTCGAGACGTTCGATCTCGCCGGTGCCGATCAGATTCGTGACCATGGAGGACACCGCGCCGACGAAAACCTGCGCCGCGAAGTGGGTGTCGGTCAACCGGGCGAAGGCGCCGTCGGCCTCGGTGAGGATCCGAGACACTACGTCGACGAACTGGCTCATGGAGCGGTTTCTCTGCTCGATGGCCCGGGGGCCGGCGGCGTAGACCTCGATCATGAGGGCCTTGGCACTGGCCGGTTCGGCCGCCAGGACGGACAAATACAGCTCGAGGATGCGGTCGATTCGGGTCAGGGCCGAAGTGGTGGCGCCATCGACACCGTCAGTGTCTTCGGTTCCGACGGTATCGAGGACCTCCGCCAAGAGGGTGGAGCGGGAAGCCGATGCCGCGACAAAACAGTCCTCCTTGTCCGTGAACAGTTGGTAGAAAGTGAGCCGCGAGACCCCGGCCCGCTTGAGGATGCCGGCAACCGAGGTGTGCACATAGCCCTTCTCGGCCACTTCTTCGATCACGCCGGCGATGACCCGCTCACGCTGCGAGGTGCTGACTTCCTCGGCGCTCAGGGAGTGCGGGCCTCGCGGCAGCGACCGAGCGGTTCCGGACCGCTCTGCGATCTTGGTCGACTCGGCCCATCCCAATCCCGCTGGCGACACGCTCCACCTCCTCTCCGTCCGCCCGGAGTGTATTAGTCATAGACGTCGTTGTCTATTACTCGGGGAAGCGGATCGCCGGGGTCGCGACTAGGAGGGTCCGCCAGCGGGCAAAGTAGAGGCATGAGCGAAGACCTCGACGAGCTCCGTCGGCTGCGCCGGGCCCGGGACCAGATGGATCGCGAATATGCCAAGCCGCTCGACGTTCCGGCCCTGGCCCGCACCGCCTTGATGTCGTCGGCTCACTTCAGCCGGCGTTTCCGTGAGGTGTTTTCCGAGACTCCGTACTCGTATCTGATGACGCGGCGCATCGAGCGGGCCAAAGCTCTTCTGCGCCGAGGTGATCTCAGCGTGACCGACGTCTGCTTCTTGGTGGGTTGGTCCAGTCTCGGGTCGTTCTCGTCCCGCTTCACCGACTTGGTCGGGGAATCCCCCTCGGCCTATCGAGTTCGCAATCACGACAGCCTGCGGCCCGTCCCCACCTGCCAGGTGATGGTGTTGACCCGGCCCAATCGGGACGGGGTCGGCCGCCGGCCCCAACAGAGCAGTTTCGAAGAAGCATCGGTGGGCGCCCCGGCTTAACGTCGGGTCTATGACCGTTTCACTCGCCACCGTCCACATCACCGTCGACGACACCGACGCTGCGCTCGCCTTCTACCGGGACACCCTCGGTTTCACGGTGCAGTTCGAGGTCGAGAACGCCGGCTTCAAATGGATCACCCTGAGCACCGACAGCCAGCCCGAGATCGCCATCGTGCTGTCGAACCCGCACCCCGGGCGCTCGCAAGATGACGGCGACGCCATTGCCGCCCTGCTGGCCAAGGGCGCCTTCTCGCCCATCCAGCTGCGCAGCGACGACCTCGATGCGACCTTCGAGAAGGTGGCCGCCGCCCCCGGGGTCGAGGTGCTCGAGGAGCCGACCAGCCAGCCCTGGGGCGTGCGAGATGCCGCCATTCGGGATCCTGCCGGCAACCTGATCCGGATCCAGCAGGCGTAGAGCACTCCCTGAGCTCCCAGATGTTTCTCCCAGCGCCAGGTCATCTGGAATAAAGATGTGAAGTATCACGTTTAGCTGGTTGACAGATGATCGGTCAAAGACCACTCTGGGGTTAAGAAGAGTGAAGGAACGAGGAGTGAAGACCATGCGCCTATTCAGGGACGATTTGGCAGAGTTGCCGCTGTTCTCCGAGGCCAGCGGGTCGGAGCTGTCGCTCATTCGGCGGCACCTGACCCAGTTGCCGGTGAGCGCCGGCCGGGTCCTGGTGCGCGAAGGTGCCCGCGGGGACGAATTCATGATCATCGCCGAGGGCGAGGCGACCGTGAGCCAGGGTGGCCATACCATTGCCACGCTCGGCCCAGGTGACCTGGTGGGCGAGATGGCCCTGCTCGATGGCGCAGGGGTTGGCCGGCGCAATGCCACGGTGACGGCTCGGACCGACGCTCTGATCTACGTGGGGTCGCGGGCAGAATTTCGCCGCATCCTCGAAGTGGCGCCGTCGGTGGCGGTGAAGATCCGTCGGACAGCCGAATCCCGCATGACCAGCCGCGCCGCCTGATCCTCCAAAACCCGGGCGGCCGTCGCCGCTCCCGGGGTCGCCTTTTTCCATCCAGCGCCACTGTGGTTACATCAGGCTGTGGCAACCGATCAGGGAGACGAAGGCCAGGCCAGAACCTCTCCGGGGCCCGATCGCACCCTCTCTGAGGCCGATTGGGAGTTCCGCTCCGCCGAGCTGCAGCCGACCGGTGGGGACTTCGACCCCGAGGCCGTGCGCGCCCGGTACCTGGCCCAGCGGGACCGGCGCTTGGTCGCCGGCCGATCGGACATCCGAGACCTCGACGCGGACGTCCATTTCGGCGACAGCCGCAAGGACCCATTCACCCCGGTCACGGCGCGCCAACCGGTCATCGAAGAGGTTGACGCGGTCATTCTCGGTGGGGGTATCGCCGGCATCGTGGCCGGAGCCAACCTGCGCAAGGCCGGCATCGAGAAGATCCGGATCGTCGACCAAGCGGGCGGTATGGGCGGCACCTGGTACTGGAACCGGTACCCCGGCGTCATGTGCGACATCGAGTCCTACATCTACCTCCCGATGCTCGAGGAACTCGAGTACGTCCCGACCCGGCGTTACGCCTTCGGTGAGGAGATCAGAAGCCACCTGAACGCGATCGCGGTGAAATTCGATCTCATCCGCGACGCCCTCTTCCACACTCGCATCCTCCGAGCCGAATGGCACGACGAGGATGGCCGCTGGCGGATCCACACTGACCGCGGCGATGTCCTCAGTGCCAAGTACTACGTGCTGGCTCCCGGCATCTTGAACCTGATGAAACTCCCGGCCATCCCCGGCATGGAGTCGTTCGGCGGGCCTTCCTTCCATACCGCTCGATGGGATTACGAGTACACCGGCGGATCGGCCAACGAGCCGCTCGACCATCTGGCCGACAAGACGGTGGCGCTGATCGGGACCGGGGCCACCGGAATCCAATGCCTGGCGCCCTTGGCGGAATCGGCCAAGCAGGTCTATGTCTTCCAACGCACGCCCTCAGCCATCGGAGTACGCGGCAACCGGCCCACCGATCCTGATTTTGGAAAGAACCTCAAGCCGAACTGGCAGCGGGAACGGATGGAGAACTTCCAAGCCATCATCTTGGGCCGGCCGGTCGACACCGATCTGGTCGATGACGGGTGGACGCATCACTTCGCTCTCGTGCGGAACCCGCCCCGGACTGAAGGCATGAGCTCCTCGGACTTCTATCGAAGCATGGAAGAGATCGACTTTCGGGTCATGGAAGCGCACCGGCAGCGGGTCGCCGACACCGTGGCCGATCCGACGACCGCCGAGATCCTCAAGCCGCAGTACCGGTACATCTGCAAGCGTCCCTGCTTCCACGACGAGTATCTCCCAGCCTTCAACCGTCCCAATGTGACTCTCATCGACTGCCCGGCGGGCATCGAACGGATTAGTGAGACCGGGCTCGAGGTCGACGGCCAGACGTTTGATGTGGACTGCATCATTTACGGCACCGGATTCGAAGCGGAACTGACGCCGCTGCCTCGACGGGTCCATCACGCGATCGTCGGGCGTGGCGGTCTCGATATCGAGTCGAAGTGGTCCGAGGGTGCTGCAACCCTCTACGGCATGCTCATCCGCGACTTTCCCAACATGTTCGTCATGCCAGCCCCGGGCCTGCAGTCAGTGGTCACCGCCAACTACACGCATCTCGCCGTCATCGGCGGGGAATTCGTCGGTCGGATGGTGGGTCTCCTCGAACAGCAGGGTGTCGAGGTCTTCGAGGTCAGTGCGGATGCCGAAGCCTCGTGGACGGGCCAGGTCATCGACGCCTTTGTCGATGGCAGCCGGGTCATGTCCGCCTGTACTCCTTCGAGAATCAACAACGAGGGTCACCCCGAGGCGGTGAATCCTCGAAGCGGGAACTACAAGGGCGGTGGCGGTATGGGCGACTTCTTCGCCTACCGAGAGCTCCTCGACGGTTGGCTCGACGAGGGTTCGTTCGAGGGCCTCGAGCTGACCAGGCCATCGTCGGACTCATGAGCACGGGGCCGCGGGTGGCGGTGGTGACCGGTGGCGGCGGGGGAATCGGCGCCGCCATGGCCGAGGAGCTGGGCCGATCGGGCTGGTTCGTGGTCACGGTCGACCCTCTGGTCACTCTGGACGGTTCGGGCCTGGCCCCAGCACCGCAAGAGACGACCGCCGATCGGATTGTGGCGGCTGGGGGCGGGGCGATGGCCTCATCGGCATCGGTGACCGACCGGGATGCGCTGGTCGACCTGTTCGGCCGTGTCGCCGAAGAACACGGCCGCCTCGATGCCGTCATCAACGTGGCCGGGATCACCCGCCAGACCGGCTTCGCCCATGGGTCACCCGAAAACTGGCATGCCGTCCTCGACGTGCACCTCGGGGGCTTTCTGAACATCTTGGAGGCGGCGCTCCCGCACATGGCCGCCCAAGGTCACGGCTCGATTCTGGGTGTGACTTCCGGATCCGGCTGGCGCTCGGCCAATGCGGGTGCCTACAGCTGCGCCAAGCGGGTGGTGGCATCGCTGGTCTGGCAGCTGGGACGGCAGATGCCGGCCGACGTCACCATCAATGCCATTTCACCGATCGCGGCGACCCGGATGGTGGCGGCCGCGGCGGAACGAGCGCGGAAAGCGGGCTCCACCGGAGCCAGCGGCGGACTCTCGCTGTTCGACTCCATGCCCCAACCCGAGCAACTGGCACCGCTGGGCGCCCACCTGGTCGACGAGAGTTTCGCCTGGTGCTCAGGTCGGGTGATCTTCGCCGGCGGCTCGGAGATCGCCGTGGTCGACGAGCCGAGGTTGATCGAAATGGTGCGGACCGACACCGGCGTGCCGCTCCCACAGTTGCTCGAGGCCACCATGGCCAAGTCGCTGATCCCGGCTGAAGCGAAACAGGTAAGCGAAGGCGGCAGCAATCCCCGATTTGGCTTGGTCTTCTCGCAGCCGCTGACCGAGGAGCTGGCATCGCCTGCCATCAACTCGTGTGTGCTGGTGGGTGAGAAGGGTGCGCGCAGTGACGGCGTCGCCGCGGCTCTGGAGGCTCGGTCGATCGTCTGTCACCAGATCCCGCCGAGCAGCGGTTTCGATGGTGCCGCTGAGGCCTTGCAGAAGGCCGTGGCGGAGATTGGGCCGGTCGACGCCATCGTGCTTGTGCCAGGTTCTCCGTCCGCTGCTGCTGCTGCTGCTGCTGCTGCTGCTGCTGCTGCTGCTGCTGCTGCTGCTGCGCCGGCGGCCGGCGCCTCGGCCTCGACCTCGGCCGCCGCCAGATGGCAGCGCACGCTCGAAGAGCACGCCGGCATGGTGGAGCAGATCGAGGACGACGCCGCGTGGGCCCGGGCCGCAGCTGATTACGCCAAGGACACCTCACGGACGATCCGATTGCTCACCCTCATTGAGGCGGTCGATTCGGCCGGGCGAAGTCGGGCCCAGGCCTCCGCGCAACTGGCGCGTTCGGCCCAGGAGGCCACGGAAGGCCGGGTTGTCGCGTTTTCGATCAGCCTCGAGGACTCTCATGGAGAACTCGGTGACTCGCTGGGTGATGTGGTGGCTTACTTACTCAGTCACCCCGAGGCCCCGGCCTTGGCTGGTGCCGAGCTGGTGCTGCAATCGGGATGGTTCGGACTGCGCAGTCACCCCCGGCCGATGGGCAGCATCACCTTCGGCGGGCCGGGCCTCCCCGAATGGTTTGACGATGCCATCAGGGAGATCCTCGGCACATGACTGAGACCGATCGACCAAGGCGCGTGGTCGATGCGCACATCCATTTGTGGGATCCGGCCAACACCCAGTGGTACCCGTACCTGGCGCGTCCACCCGAAGGTGGTGGTGGGGACCCGTCGAGGATGTTCCGGTCCTTTGACGTCCAGACGTACCGGTCCGAGTCCAAAGCCTGGAATGTCGAGAAGTTCGTCAACGTGGCGGCCGCCACCGGCCTCAACTCCATTGAGGAGACGATCGAACTCAACCGGACAGCCGCTGCCAATGGTGGGCCTCATGGCATCGTCGGCGGACTGCCGCCGACCGACAGCGTGGCCGAAGCGGTCGACTTCCTCGATCGGCAGATGGCGGCCCCGTTGTTCCGAGGCGTGCGTCCCATGGGGGCCAAGCGGGATCTGGTCCCGGACCCCGAGATCCTGCGTGCCCTGAAGGATCGTGATCTGGTCTTTGATCTCATGGCCTTTGCCGGTGAGTTGCGGACGGCGGCCGAGGCGCTGGCCCGGGTCGACGCCGATGCCGACGCTCCTCAAGTCGTCATCGAGCACACCGGGTGGCCCCAGTCGGGCTCGGCCGAGGAGTTCGCCGTCTGGAAAGAAGGCATGCGGGCCTTGGCTGATCTCGGACCCCATGTCGCCTGCAAGCTGTCGGGCCTGGCCATGCCGCTCCAGACGATGGACCGATCTGCCCTGGCTCCCTGGATCGAATTCGCCATTGAGACCTTCGGGACCGATCGATGCTTGTTCGCCAGCAACTTTCCCGTTGATGCCACCTATGGCACCTACGACGATCTCTACGAGACGTTCAGTGCGGTGACCTCAGGGCTGGACCACGCGGCGAGAGACCAGCTGTTTGCCGGGACGGCCGAACGCATTTACCGGCTTTGAGGAGCGCTGAGCGATGATCCGCAACGTGGTGATGGTCAAACTCCGAGACGGCTACGACGAGGACTGGCTCACTGATTTGATGCGACGGTTCCAATCACTCAATGTGCCCGGGACTGTCGCCTACACCATCGGCGCCGACCTGGGACTCCGTGATGGCGGGTGGACCTTTGCCATCGTCGCTGACTTTGTCGACGCGGCCGCCTACCGCGGTTTCGAGGCCGACGAGCGGCACAACGCGTTGAGGGGCGAGCTGGCACCACACACCGAGCAGACGGCCCGGGTCCAGTTCCAGCCTTGAACCGTGGCGGCCGCCTCAGCTCGAGGCGGACGACTCGATGGCTGAGAGACTTTCGAGCAGGTCCAGCGAGGGCACGAAGAAGAGCGCGCCGGTGATCGCGGTCGAGTAGTCCAGAATCCGGTCGTAGTTGCCGGGCGGACGCCCCACGAACATGTTCTGGAGCATCTGCTCGGTGATGCCCGGGTCGTGGCAGTACCCGATGAAGTAGGTGCCGAACTCACCGGCGGCCGCCGTACCGAACGGCATGTTGTCCCGCAGGATATCCACCTCCTCACCGTCGATCTCGATCACGTTCAGGGCATTGTGCGCGTTCGTGGGCTTGACATCGTCGCCGAACTCGATGTCCTCGAGCTTGGTGCGGCCGATGATCAACTCCTGCTCCTCGACCTTGAGGGCGTTCCATCCGTCGAGGTCGTGAAGGTACTTCTGGACGATGACGTAACTCCCACCGGCGTAATCGGGGTCATCGCCATCGCCATCGCCATCGCCATCGCCATCGCCACCGCCATCGCCACCGCCACCGCCATCGCCACCGCCACCGATGATCGCCGCCTTGGCCATGGCGTCGCCGATCGGGTTCTCCGTGCCGTCGACGAACCCGAGCAGGTCACGAGCATCGAAGTAGCGAAAGCCATGGACCTCGTCAGCGCTGGTCACGCTGGAGCCGAGACGCCGGAGGATGGTCGAGGCCAATTCGAAGCAGAGGTCGAAACGGACGGCTCGGATGTGGAAGAGGAGGTCGCCGGGGGTCGACGGGGCTTGCCGCGGTCCGGCATCGATCGCCTGGAACACGTGCAGGTGACGCGGGCGGGATTTCGGGGGCGCCGGCGCCACCATCCGGTCCCAGGCTTCGGACCCGATGCCCATGACACAGGAGAGCTCCCCCTCGAGGTCCCTGAATCCGATGGAGCGGACGAGTCCGCCGATGTCTTCGCCCATGGCTCGCATGGCCGCGTCACCCTCGTCACCGGGGTGGATGGTCACCACCAGGAAAATGGCGGCCGTGGTCAAGGGCGCCAGCACCTTCTGTGCTTCGGGCGCAGAGTTGTCAGCGGGCGGCTGCATCGTTGATCGACGATCCCTTCTCGCTAGGGGCGGCGCCGACCGACGTTAGTGCGGGCGGGCTCTGTGTTGACCGTCCAAAGGCGACGGATCGCCTCGCCACCTACCGCGGTCGTTCGGAGCTCACGAGTACCTCGAGACCGCACCTTCCCGGAAGTAGTGACCAGCCTCGAGGTCCTCGAGCAATGTCGGCCCCGTCGGCTCCCACCCGAGCAACTCTCGGGTGATGGCATTGCTCACCGGACTGTCCATGCCGGCGAAGTGGCCCAGGGGTCCGAAGTGCGTCGCGGCCTCTTCGGGCGAGATCGACTTGGATGGGACATCGAGCTGACGAGCGATGACCTCGGCGATGTCCTTGAAAGCGACGCCCTCGTCGCCCACCGCGTGCAGCACCGACCCGGCCGGGGCCGACTCGGCGGCCAACCGGGTCAGCCGGGCGGCATCGGAGCGGTGCACGGCCGGCCAACGGTTGGCACCGTCGCCGACGTAGGCGGACATCCCGGCTTGGCGCGCCATGCCGACGAAGCCGGCGACGAAGCCCTGATCGCCGTCGCCGTGCACGGTCGGGGAGTACCGCACGACCGAGGAGCGCACGCCGATGCCACGGAGGGACAGCGCGAGGAGGGCGGTGGCTTGGCGGATCCCGGCCGGAATGGCCCGGATCAAGGGGCTGGCCACCAGACCATCGTTCTCGGTGGCCAGGCGGCCCACGTTGAGGCCGGCCACGCCGGAGGCCAGGACGAACGGCCGGTCGGTCCCGGCCAGGGCGGCGCCCATGGCTTCGACCGCCTTGCGGTCAGCCGCCCCGGCCGTGGCGAAGTCGCCGGCGCCGAAGGCGATGTCGTGCTGGAAGGCCAGGTGGATGACGCCGTCGGAGTCGGCTGCGGCCTTGGCCAGGCCGATCGGGTCGTCCAGGTCACCCCGGAACACCGTGGCGCCGCCGGCTTCGAGCTTCTCGGCCGAGGCATCCGACCGGGCCAGCCCGATCGTCTCGTGCCCTGCTGCTTGGAGATCGGCGACGACGGCTGATCCGATCCAGCCTGATGCTCCGGTGACGAAAATTCGCATGATGACCCCTCCCGGAATCTTGATGTCTGTTACTGACATCACACCATAAAGGTGATGTCAGTCACTGTCAACACCTAGGATTGGCGGGTATGGGTCGATGGCAGCCGGATAGCAAGGGTCGGCTGCAGGAGGCCGCCCTCGTCCTGTTCTCCGAACGGGGGTTCGACCAGACCACCGCGGCGGAGATCGCAGCCCGGGCCGGGGTGACCGAGCGCACCTTCTTCCGCCATTTCGCCGACAAGCGGGATGTCCTCTTCGGTGGTCACCTCATCCTGCGGGAGCGGATCGTGTCCGGGGTGTCCGGGGCTCCCGCGGCAGCCGGACCGCTCGATGCGGTGGCCTGCGGCCTCGATGCCGCGGCCGAGATGCTCGGCGAGAACCGGCGGGATCTTTCGGCCCTGCGCTTCTCGGTCATTGTCAACAACTCCGAGCTCAAGGAGCGGGAGCTCAGCAAGCTGGCCGACTATTCCGCTGCGGTGGTCGAGGTTCTGCACCAACGCGGGGTCGGCGAACCCCAAGCCACCTTGGCGGCCGATGCCGGCATGACCGTGCTTCGGGTGGCCTTGGAGCGTTGGTCCCAAGGTGCAGACGAGAGGAGCCTCGTCGACATCATGCGGGCCTCCATGGCCGAGCTGCGAGCGGTCACGGCCGATCACTAGCCCCTCGTCTGTACCGTGCGGCCAGCTCCCGTGCGGCCAGCTGAGGAGAGGTGACGGAGTGACAGCTCAGCCACTCGGGTAAGACACCTCCTGCGTCGAAGAGGACCGGTACAGGAGGAAACCAGGTGGCGAACGAACTGCAGGGCCAGACCGTGCTCGTCGTCGGTAGGGGTGGCGGTCTCG
This sequence comes from Acidimicrobiales bacterium, assembly GCA_036489775.1. GTDB lineage: Bacteria > Actinomycetota > Acidimicrobiia > Acidimicrobiales > RAAP-2 > Bog-473. Next base: position 81,200 of record DASXFC010000077.1, read on the forward strand.
CTCAGGCCATCGTCCTGGCCCTACGCGATGCCGGGGCCTCCGTCATTGCCGCCGGCCGCAACCGGTCCGGGCTCGAAGCCGCCTACGCCGGTGAGCTGGGGATCACGGTCGACCAGGTTGACCTGACGGACGAAGGATCGATTGCCGCCTTGGCCGAGCGGCTCGGCCCGGTCGACCACGTGGTGTCCACTGCCTCAGCCCGGGCCCGGGGCCGTGTGGCTGATCTGGACCGGGATGCGGTTCGGCTCGCCTTCGACACCAAGGTGATCGGTCCCTTGATGCTGGCCAAGCATTTCGCCCCGCGTATGGGTGCAGGGAGCTCCTTCGTGCTCTTTTCCGGAGTGGCCGCGGCCAAGATCGCCGTCGGAACGTTGGCCGTGGCCATCACCAACGGTTCGGCCGAGGTCTTGACCCGCTCGTTGGCGCTCGAGTTGGCTCCGATCCGGGTCAATGCCATGTCACCGGGAGTGATCGATACCGGTGCCTGGGACGCTTTCGGCGAATCCGGCAAGGCCGACTACTTCGCGGAGATCAGCGTCCATAACCCGGTTGGCCGCATCGGCTCGGTCCAGGACATCGCGGCGGGTGTCCTCTTCGCTCTGACCAACACCTTCCTGACCGGTCAGACGCTCCACATCGATGGCGGAGAGCCATTGGGCTGATCCCGTTCAGGCTCGGGCCGAGATCAGCCGCTGATCGAAAGCCGTGACACGCTCGGTGTCGAGGAAGACCTCGAGGCTCTGCACCTTCCCCCATCGAAAGGTGAGCCATTCGACGCCCTCGTTCTCGTAGTCCTTTCCAATGGCATCGCGGAACCGCACCGCGGCCCGCATATTCCACGGAGGGCCCGACACCACGACGTCGCCGACGTCGAAGGTGGGCTCGAAGGTTCTGAAGCGGGCCAACCATTCGCTCAGGGCTTCTCGGCCCACCAACGTGGCGGCAAAGGAACTCTGCCCCGGGAACGTGAACGCCACGTCCGGCGCCGATGCCCGCATCATGATGCGGTCGTCACCAGCGAAGGTTCGGCTGTAGACGAAGCGGATGATTTTCGAAACTGCCCAGCGGTACATGCACTCCTCCTGACCGATCTTGTCAGTGTCAAGATCACGGTACGCCCGCTGTCTTGTCAGTGTCAAGATGGCGCAGAAGGAGGATCATGGCGAAGGCTGAGGCCAAACCGGGCACGTACCACCACGGTGACCTGCGTGCGGCGTTGTTGCGCGCCGCGGTGGGGGAGATCACCCGGGATGGCGTGAACAACCTGAGCATGCGCGCCGTGGCCCGTCGAGCCGGGGTGTCCCATGCCGCTCCCGCCCATCACTTCGGCGACAAGACCGGGCTGCTGACCGCCCTGGCGGCCGAGGGTTTCGGGATCCTGCACCAGATGACCACGCCCACCCTGGGTCGGGACGACGCTCTGGTCCGGGCCGGCGAGGCCTACGTCGAATTCGCCCTGGCTCACCCTGCTCACTTCGCCGTGATGTTCGATCCCCACCTGCTCCGAATGGACGATCCCGCCCTCGATGCGGAACGGAGCGTCGCCTTTGCCAACCTCTTCACGGCGGTGCAGGAGACCACCGGTACCGATGATCCGGCCCAGGTCACGCGCGAAGCGATCGCCGCCTGGGCCGTGGTCCACGGCACCGCCGTACTCTGGCTCCAGGGCAATCTGCCCTTGACGGAAGCCAATTCGGTCAGCGAGGTCTTCGCTCAAATGGGCTCGGGCCTCAAGACTGTCGCCATCGCCTCGGCCGAACATCTGCCCCAACCCTCATGAGCGAATCAGCAATGCCAACCCAGCTGCATCAACACCGGGACGTGGCTTCATCCTTCGGGACTGGTGCCGCTCGCTATGACCGGGTCCGACCTCGCGGTCCAAGGGCTCCTAGCCGCTGCTGGGTTCGGGCAGACCGAGGAATGGCGCGACGAGTGGGACCGTGGCTACCAGCGCGACGAATGGCTCGATCTGGTGCCGACGACCGGGGACGCCAGCCAATGGCCAGCCGCCACCCTCGATGAGGTTCTGGCCGGCCTCGGTGCGGTCATCGACGCTGCCGGCGGCGGCTTCAGCGTGCACTTCAGCGTGATCGTGGCGACGGCGGCTCGAACGGGTTGAACGCACGAATTCGTCGTCGTCCGCCGAAAATGCGGGATGCCTGCTAGTATTGGTTTTTCCCTCCGGCGATCCTGTGCCCGCACAGTTGAAGCAGTGGCCGGTCGCCTATTCAGGAGTGTTTCCCTTGTCTTCATCCTTTGCCGACCTCGGCCTGTCCGAGGACGCCGTCCGGGCTCTTAAAGCCCGTGGCATCACCGATGCCTTTCCGATCCAGGTCCTGGCCATCCCGCCTGCCCTCGAGGGCAAGGACATCTGTGGTCGTGCGCCCACCGGATCGGGCAAGACCCTGGCCTTCGGCCTGCCCGTGGCGGCCCGGGTCAGCAACGCCAAACCCAAGCGCCCGCACGCGCTGATCCTGGCCCCCACTCGGGAGTTGGCCGGTCAGATCCAATCCGAGATGTCCCTATTGGTGGACCCCGACCGCCGTCACAAGGTGGCGTCCTTCTACGGCGGCGTCAGCTTCGGCAACCAGCTCAAGGCCTTGCGTGCCGGCGTGGACGTGGCGGTGGCCTGCCCGGGCCGTTTGCGCGACCTGATCGAGCAGAACGCCCTCTCGCTGCGTGACTGCTCCATCGTGGTGGTCGACGAGGCCGACCGCATGGCCGACATGGGCTTCATGCCCGACGTCAAATGGATCCTCGACCAGGTCCGCCCCGACCGTCAGACCCTGTTGTTCTCCGCCACCCTCGATGGAGATGTCAACCAGCTCATCAAGCACTACCAGAAGGACCCGGTTCGGGTCGCGGTGGAAGTGGAAGAAGACAACTCGCGGACCTCGTACCACTGGCTCGATGTTTTGCGTGAGGACCGGGTCAACCTGACCGCACACCTCGTGGCGTCGCATGGCCCGACCATCGTCTTCTGCCGGACCAAGCACGGGACGGACCGGATCGCCAAGCAGCTCAGTTCCGTCGGCATCAGGGCAGCGGCCTTGCACGGCGGGCGGAGTCAAGCTCAGCGCGAGCAGGCGTTGCGCGCTTTCTCGACCGGGCGGGTGGACGCACTGGTGGCCACTGACGTGGCGGCCCGTGGCATCCATGTCGACGGCGTCAACTGCGTGGTGCACTTCGACATGCCGGGATCAGCCAAGGACTACCTGCACCGATCGGGTCGCACGGGACGGGCCGGTGCGGACGGTGTGGTCGTCTCCATGGTCACGTCGGCCGACCGCGGACCGGTTCGTGGCCTGCAGAAGGCAATCGGTCAGCCCGTCACCAAGAACTTTGACTCGCCGAGCTTGCTCGGCATCGACCTGCGCACGGCCTTCGCGCCTTCCAAGCCCAGGTCGGCCGGAGAGTACGTACAGGAAGCCGCGCCTTCCGGAGATCGTCGTCCCCCCCGCCCTCAGGGCCAGGGCCAACCCTCCCAGCGCCGCCGCCGTCCGGCCGGTGCTTCGCAGGGACGGTCGAGCGGTGCCTCGCAGGGTCGACCGAGCGGTTCCTCACAGGGACGTCCGGGTGGTGCCTCGCGGGGCCGACCGGCCAGTGGCGGGAGCTCGCGGACCAGCCGGCCACCGCGCCGTCGCAGCCGCGCCGCCTGATCAGGCGGTATCGCCGGGACTGACCAATCCGTCCCACGACCATTTCGGAATCACCAAACCGTCGGGGACGTCGTCCTCGGCGTGGTGGTACTGGGACATGGTGGTTTTGGTGGCCCAGGCGAAGTACTCATAGAGCACCTGGCCCACGCCGGCATCCTTGCTGAGGCCGACGTCCGCCAGCGCCTCAGCGAAGCACTCGATGGCTCGCCGGTCCATCTCGTCATGCGGCCCGTTGCCGCTGTGCATGCGGACCACTTCGGTCTCACTGGCCATGCTCCCCGAGTAGCGGGCCGGTCCCCCCAGTGCTTCGGCCCAGTAGGCGGCCAGCCGTGCCGTGTGGTCAGGGTGGTAGCCGTGGCTGAAGGCGTGACTCACTTCCTCGTCGGCCAGGACCCGCGTGTGCCAGGCCTCGGCCAGGCGGCTCAAGCCCTGGTCGCCACCGGCTGCTTCGTAGACAGTTGGCATGACCCGATCATGGCTCAGGCAGCGCCCGCGGCCCCGCCCGCCGCCCCGCCCTCCTGGTTGCGAGAGCCCGAGGTCAGCCAGCGCGCCACCAAGATCCGCTCAGCATGGCGCTCTTCGACCAGCAGCTTCTCCCGCGCCTCGAGCAGGTTGAATTGGGTGACCAGTCCCACCAGTTCGCTGGCATCGGTGCGGCTGACAACCGGGAACGCGCCGACGCCGAGCAGGGCCATACGGTCGGCGATTGTCCGCAGGACCTCGTCGGGGTAGGCCACGACATGGGTCGACACCATGACGTCGCGCACCGTTGCGCCGACACCGCTGTGGCTCCGATCGGCCAGCACGGCCGACCAGGGGAGCACGCCGACCAGACCCGAGGCCGCCTCGAGCACCGGGTAGAGCCGCTGGCGTCGACCTGGGCTTCCCTCGGGGAGCGAGCGGTACACCTGGGCCACCGGCTGGTCGGGATCGAGGGTCACCACATCGATGTCCATCACTTCGCGGACGAAGGTGGCGTCGAGCGGGTCGACGCCGTACTCGCGCATGACGTGAAAGCCCCGGCGGGCCACCTTCTCGGTGAGGATCGAGCGCTTCAGGATCAGCACACTGACCAGGTGGGCCACCGTGGCCGTGACCAGCAGCGCCAGCAAGCTGTTGGCATCGTGGGTCAACTCGAAGGCGAAGACGATGGCGGTGAAGGGCGACCGGGTCACTCCGGCGATGGCACCCGACAACCCGAGCAGGGCCCAGACGCCCGGTGACGCGCCCGGCAGGAAGTGACCGAGCAGCCCGCCCGCCGCCGCCCCGATCATCATGATCGGCGCCAAGATCCCGCCGCTGGTCCCGCTGCCCAGTGCGCCGGACCAGATGACCAGCTTCACCACCAACAACAGCGCCAGGGTGCCGACAGCCAGCCGCCCCAGTAGCTCCGCGTGGATGGTGTCGTAACCGACACCCAGCGAACGCGAGTCGACCAGACCGCCCACCCCGATCAACGTGCCGCCGATGAGCGGCCACCACATCCAGTGCAAGTGCGGCGTCAGCTTCTTGAAGAGATCCTCGAACCGGTAGACGGCTTGGGTCATGACCCAAGCCCCGAAACCCGTGACCAGGCCGACCAGCACCGCGCCGAGCAGCACCACACCCCCGATCGGTCCGTGCGCCGCCACCGGGAAGATCGGCTGGGGCGAGACCAGGCCGGCGCCGGCCATGGCCATGCGGATGCCGTCCGCGGTGGCCGCGGCCAACCCGATCAGCACCATCGAACGTGGCCGTAGCTCGAAGGCCAGCAGCTCGACCCCGAACAGCGTGGCCGCCACCGGCGTCCCGAAGACAGCGCTCATCCCGGCCGCCGAGCCGGCCACCAGCAGCGCCCTCCGCTGCACCGCCGTCAGCCGGAATAGCTGGCCCACGATCGATCCGACGGCGCCCCCGGTCAAGATGATGGGCCCTTCGGCGCCGAACGGACCGCCGGTCCCGATACTCACCGCGCTCGAGATCGGTTTGAGCAAGGCCAGGCGTGGTTGCACGCGACTGCCGTTGATGAGGATGCGCTCCATGGCCTCGGGGATGCCGTGACCGCGGATTTGCTCGGAGCCGAACCGAGCCATGATCCCGACGATCAGTCCGCCGCCGACCGGGATGATCAGGGCGAGCGCGCCCAGCGTGTTGGCCGCGGGCGAGACCAGATGCACGCTCAGTCGTTGGTAATAAAAAAGATTTGTAAAGAACCCGATCATGTCGAGCAGGGCCAGAGAGATCCCCGCCCCGAGCGCGCCAATGACGACGGCGAGCGGAACGAGCCGGAGCACCGACGCGTCGATGGTGAAGTCGCCCAGGGAGCGCTCGCGGCTGCCGGCGCGGCGGTCGCCGCTGCCGATCACCGCATCGGGTGGCGCCCCCTCCTCTTCTTCCGGTGGTTCCTCGATCATGCCGCCAGCCCGGTCCGTTGGTTCATCGTGACACGATGTTATCGTGAAGCGATGAATCTGAGCCAGGACGACTACGCCCGCCTACTGGCCTTGCGGACCGGCCTACGGCGCTTCCAGCGCTGGAGCGAGCAGCAGGCCGAGGTGGCCGGTCTTACGCCGGCTCAGCATCAGTTGCTCCTGGCCATCCGGGGCCATGCCGACCCTCGCGGGCCGACCATCGGTGAGGCGGCTGACTACCTCCTGCTACGGCATCACAGCACGGTGGAACTGGTCGACCGGGCCGTACGGGCCGGGTTAGTCGAACGCCGTCGCGATGACGACGACCACCGGGTGGTCAGGGTGTCACTGACCGAGCTCGGTGTTGAACGCATCGAGGTCCTGTCGGCGGTCCACCTCGAAGAACTGGCCCGGCTGGCCGACGAGCTCCCGATTTGGCAGGGACTGGCGCCGACACAACGGAGTCACGGGTTCCCCCAGTAGTGAACGCACGGCCTCAACGCGACTGCGATGGATAAGTCAGGTCAGCGGGCGATTGAATGGAGCCGATGCGGGTACGGCGGTTGGCGAGCTGTTCGGTCATGGCGGTTGTGGTGGTCGGGCTGGTCCCGTTCGGCATGGGATCAGCGGAGGCAGCAACGACGCCGCTGCATCAACCCGTGGCCATGGTGGCCCCCTACGAGTACATGGGCTGGGGCAATCCGCCACCACCGGCCAGCGTGCTCGCGGCCACCGGGATCCACGACTTCACGCTGGCCTTCATCTTGTCCAACGGCACCTGCGATCCTGAGTGGGACGGCAGCCGGCCCCTGTTGGGTGGGACCGATGCCGCCACCATCGCGGCCATCCGAGCCGCCGGCGGCAATGTCGACGTGTCGTTCGGCGGTGCCGACGGCACCAAGCTCGGCGTGGTCTGCCCGAACGCCACCGCGCTCATGGGCGCGTACCAAACGGTCATCAGCGCTTACGACCTCTCGGCCATCGACGTCGACATCGAGGGCATCGAGTACGCCTCAGCCGCCGCTCGGAGCCGGGTGATCATCGCGCTGGCCGCCTTGCAGCGTCGCGACCCGCACCTCGAGATCTCCATCACCTTTCAGGTCTACCGGTCGGGTCTCGGCGCGGACGGTAAGTCCATGATCCGTCATGCCGCCGCGCTGCAGTTCCAGCCCTACGCCTGGACGATCATGACTTTTGACCTCCAACCGGCGGTGAGCAACATGGCGGCGGCCACCGAACGCCTCACCGGAGATCTCGCACAGGTGATGGCCAAGGCGTACCGCGAGTCGTCGGCCCAGGCCTATGCGCACATGGGGATCTCATCGATGAACGGTGACACCGACATCGGCGGAGAGACGGTGTCGGTCAGCGCCTTCGGGCAGATCCTGGCCTTCGCCGAGCAGAAGCACCTGGCCCGGGTCAGCTTCTGGGCCGTGAACCGGGACCGTCCGTGTACCGAAGGATTCGCCGCAGGTGACGGCAATTGCAGCGGGATCTCGCAGACGCCGTACGCCTTCACCGACCTCTTGGCTTCGTATCACTCCTGATCGGCCATCATGGGCGGCATGCCCAAGAAGCCACCAGCCGGCTTGGTGATCACCCCGGGAGCCAGCGCAGGCCGTGAGCAGTCTGGGCTGGTGGCCATCGACGACGCCGTGACGGCCGAGGGCATCGTGGTGGAACGGGTCGAGTTCCCCGGGCAAGCCGCCGGTAATCGGCGAACTGACCCGCCGGCGGTGTGTATCGCCACCGTGTGCCAGGCCGCCAGCGAGCTGGCCTCCCGTCTGGGTGTGTCCCTCGGTCGGATCGCCGTCGGTGGTCGATCCTTCGGTGGCCGCATGTGTTCGATGGCCGTGGCCGAAGGGCTCAAGGTTCGGGCACTCGTGCTGGTCAGCTACCCGTTGCATCCTCCGGGCAAGCCTGACCAGCTCCGGACGGCGCACTTTCCCGACTTGCAGGTGCCGTGCCTGTTCGTCTCGGGTCGCCGCGACGCCTTCGCCACGCCGGCCGAGCTGGAGCGGGAGACCGCCGCCATTCCCGGTCCGGTCACCGTGGCCCTGGTCGATGGCGATCACGGTCTGCGCAAGGGCGAAGGTGAGGCGGCGACGATCGTGGCCGAGTGGATCAGCCATCTGCGCTGACCAACGCCGGTAGCCTTGATGTTGATCGAAAATGTCTGGCCCCGTTGACGCCCTCGTCCTCGACTTGCTCGAGTGGATCGGACCCCAGCCGCGTCCCTATGTCGAGGTGATGGAGGCGTGGCGGACATCCTGCCCGCGCCTGCCGGTATGGGAGGACGCCAACCAGCACCGCTTCGTTGTCCGGAAGTACGAGGCAGCCCAAGGCGAAGTCATGGTGTCGGTCACCGCAGCCGGGGCACAGCACTTGCAGGCGCATCGCCCGACCCACGCGCTGTCCGTCTGAACCTCGACGGCCGTGGACAGCATCGAGCACGAAGTCGACACCTCCCGTCAGCGGATCGTTGATCTGACCGCGCTGCTCGACTCGTTCTGCCGCTCCCGGGGCGACGGTCTGGTCAACGTCCTGGCTCCTCATGCCACCGCCGGTTTGGCTCTGATGGAAGTGGGATCCGGTTCCGAGGCCGATCTGCTTGATGCGCTGGCAGCGATCCTCCCGCGCGATGACCGCTACCGCCACGCCCATGGCTCACCGGGACACGGTGCCGATCATGTGCTGCCGGCCATCGTGAGCCCGTCGGTCACGCTGCCGGTCCTCTCCGGTCGTCCGGCACTGGGGACCTGGCAGGCGCTGGTCCTGGTCGACCTCAACATCGACAATCCGCGCCGGCAGGTCCGGTTCAGTTTCGTCCCGTCCTGAGCGTCACGCGATGCCGTGATCAGCGGCATCGCGAACGGTCTCCCGCGCGAAACGAGCGCCGGGTTGCAGTCCCTATGGTGGGATGGTGATCTTGTGGGACCGAGCGCCCGCCGCTCCCGCAACCCCTGAAGCGGAGACTCAGTGACTGATTCGACCATCATCTACACCCACACCGACGAGGCGCCGGCCCTGGCCACCTACTCGTTCCTGCCCATCATCCGGGCCTTTGCTTCCACGGCCGGGGTCGAGGTCGAGATCCGGGACATCTCGCTGGCCGGGCGGATCATCGCCAGCTTCCCCGAATTCCTCACCGAGTCCCAGCGCATCCCCGACGCCCTGGCCGAGCTGGGCGCTCTGGCCCACACACCCGAGGCCAACATCATCAAGCTGCCCAACATCTCCGCCTCGGTGCCCCAGCTCAAGGCGGCTATCGCCGAGCTGCGGAGCCATGGCTATGCCCTGCCCGAGTTTCCCGACGACCCCAAGTCCGATGCCGACAAAGACGTGCGGCTTCGCTACGACAGGGTGAAGGGGAGTGCGGTGAACCCGGTCCTGCGGCAGGGCAACTCCGACCGGCGGGCCCCGGCCTCGGTTAAGAACTACGCCAAGGCCCACCCTCAACGCATGGGGGCCTGGTCACCGGAGTCAAAGACCAACGTCGTGCACATGGCCGACGGCGACTTCCGCACCAGCGAGCGCTCGGCCGTCATCGGCGAGGCTGGTTCGCTACGCATCGAGCTGGCGGCCGCCGATGGTACGACCACGGTGTTGAAGGAATCGGTTCCGGTCCTCGCAGGGGAGGTGGTCGACGCCGCGGTGATGAAAGTAGAACCGTTGCGGCATTTCCTGACGGCCCAGATCGCGCGGGCGAAGGACGAGGACATCCTCTTCTCCGTGCACCTGAAGGCCACCATGATGAAGGTGTCGGACCCGATCATGTTCGGCTACGTGGTCCGAGCCTTCTTCCCCGAGACCTTTGATCGCTTCGGCGGCGACCTCGACGCGGCCGGCCTGAGCCCCAACGACGGGCTGGGTGGCATCTTCAAGGGCCTCGAGGCGCTGGACGAAGGCGATGAGATCCGCGCCTCGTTCGACGGTGAGATGGCCACCGGACCGCGATTGGCCATGGTCGACTCGGATCGGGGCATCACCAACCTGCATGTGCCGAGCGACGTGATCGTCGACGCTTCCATGCCCGCCATGATCAAAACGTCCGGTCACATGTGGGGTCCCGATGGCAAGGAGGACGACACGCTGGCCGTCATCCCCGATGGCAGCTATGCCGGCGTGTACCAGACCGTGATCGAGGATTGCCGTGCTCACGGTGCCTATGACCCCGCCACCATGGGATCGGTTTCCAACGTCGGGTTGATGGCGCAGGCGGCCGAGGAATACGGCAGCCACGACAAGACATTCGAGATCGCGATGCCCGGCACCGTGCGGGTGGTCGACGATCGCGGCAACGCGGTGCTCGAGCAGCCGGTGGCGCCCGGCGACATCTTCCGCATGTGCCAAACCAAGGACCTGCCCATCCGCGACTGGGTCAAGCTGGCCGTCGAGCGGGCTCGGGCCACCGGCGACCCGGCCATCTTCTGGTTGGACGAGACCCGGGCCCATGACACCAACCTGATCGTCAAGGTGCGGCGTTATCTGGCCGAGCTGGATACCGAGGACCTGCAGATCGAGATCCTCTCGCCCGTCGGGGCGACCGCCTTCTCGCTCGAGCGCATCCGGCGGGGCGACAACACGATCTCGGTCACCGGCAATGTGCTCCGTGACTACCTGACCGACCTCTTCCCGATCCTCGAGTTGGGCACCAGCGCAAAGATGCTCTCGGTCGTCCCGCTGCTCGATGGTGGCGGCTTGTTCGAGACCGGTGCCGGCGGGTCGGCGCCCAAGCACGCGCAGCAGCTGGCGAAGGAGAACTATCTGCGCTGGGACAGCTTGGGGGAGTTCCTGGCCTTGGCGGCCAGCTTCGAGAAGTTGGCCGAGCACGCGGGGCGTCCCCGGGCGCAGGTGCTGGCGGACACGCTCGACCGGGCCACGGGCACCTTCCTCGACGAGGACAAGTCGCCCAGCCGCAAGCTCGGAGGCATCGACAACCGGGGCAGCCACTTCTACCTGGCCCTGTACTGGTCCGAGGAGCTGGCGGCCCAGAGCGACGACCCAGCGCTGGCCGTGGCGTTCGGGCCGTTGGCCGCCAGGTTGCGGGAGCAGGAGGGCGCCATCGTCGAGGAGTTGATTGCGGTGCAAGGGTCGCCTGTCGACCTGGGGGGTTACTACCAACCCGACCCGGCGGTGGTCGCCGCGGTGATGCGGCCGTCTGGATTGTTCAACGAGGCGCTGGCCACTCTGGGCTGAGCTGGGCGGACCTGACCGGACCTGAGCGGACCTGACCATCGAGGTGCAGCCGACACCGAGGTTGACGTTGACGCGGGCGGACCTCAAGTCTTTCCACGGGGCCTCGCTGCCCGATCTCATTGGGGTCGGAGTCAAGCTGCTGATCGTGGGGATCAATCCCGGATTGCGCAGTGCCGCCGTTGGGGCGCACTTCGCGTCGCGTGGGAACCGCTTCTACCCGGCCTTGCTCGGTGCCGGCATCATCGAGCACCCGATCGATGCCTCCTCGGGGATGACGGTCGAGGACCAGGACCACTTGTTGGCACGAGGTGTGGGCATCACCAATCTGGTGGAGCGGGCCACCGCCGGAGCCGACGAGCTCAGCGCAGTCGAGCTGAAGGCTGGCGGCCAGTCGCTGCTCGATCGCGTGGAGCTCTATGCGCCGCGAGTCGTTGCCGTCCTTGGCGTGACGGCCTACCGCACGGCCTTTGCTGAGCCACGAGCTCAGTTAGGTCGACAGGCCGTCGATCTGGGCGGTACTCCGTTGTGGGTGCTGCCCAATCCAAGCGGGCGCAACGCCCACGCGTCACTGGCAGGGCTGGTGGGCGCCTACCGGGAAGCTGCGGTGGCTGCCGGCATCGTGCCGACGAAGGCGGCCAGGTCTGGTCGGTCTGGTAGGACGCCGGGGTGACAGAGCGCCGCCAGGGCCTCGACGCCATCAACCAGGCGAGGCCCGGGGCGTACGTAGGCGGCATCAGCATCGACAGCCCAGACGGGAGTCCCGGGCAGCAGGATGTCGCGCTCGAGTAAGTCGTTCGCCAGCTGGTGAGCACCGGCCAGGTCATAACCGCAGGGCGAAACGACGACTAACTCGGCGCCGGAATCGCGCAGTTGTTCGGGAGTGACCGGTCCCGAATATTCGCCCGGCGCTCCGAGGACGCACTCGCCCCCGGCGGCGGTGACCATGTCGGGCACCCAGTGTCCGGCTGAGAAGAGAGGGTCGGTCCACTCGACGATGGCCACCCTGGGCCGCGGTCGGCCGGCGACGGCGGCGGCCACTGCATTGAGGCGGGCGTGCAAGGAAGCACTCAACTCCGCGGCCCGTGTCTCGCAATCAGTAGCTCGCCCGAGGGTGCCGATTGAGTCGATGACTTCCACCAGCCGACCGGGGTCGATGGTGAGCACTCGTCCGTCACAACCCAGGTGGGCCAGGGCGGCACCGACCGTCGAGACGTCGACGGCGCACACTGCGCAGAGGTCCTGGGTCACGATCAGCTCGGGGTCGAGTTCGCGGAGCGCTCCTTCGTCGAGGTGGTAGATGTCCTCGCCGGCGGCCATCTTGGCGCTGACGGCGGCGTCAATCTGGGCCGGCGTTAGCCCTTCAGGGAGGGCCGAGGTGGACACGACCCGCCGGGTACGAGCCTCAGCCGGGTAATCGCACTCGAAAGTGACCCCGATGACGTGGTCGCCCGCACCGAGGGCAAAGAGAATTTCGGTTGTTGATGGCAGGAGCGAGACGATCCGCACGGTTCGAGGCTAACGCCCGGGCGACATCCATAACGGTGGCCCGACTTCGGTCCGGGGTAGGGTCGAGACCACGGTGCCGAAGCGAGAGTCGGCGGCCGACCACGCGGTATAGGCAGCTTCGAGTTCTTCCTCAGTGCGCGCCACGAAGTTCCACCACATCCGGACCGTCTCAGGGAAAGGAGGGCCACCGATCAACAGTGCCCTGGTCGGTCCGATTGGCGAGAGCGCCAGCTCATCACGGTCCGTTCCGAGATACGCCAGATGGCCCGGTTCGATCACCGAGTCAGCCATGGTCAGGGCACCCCAGACCACTACCAGCCCGTACTCGTAGTCGGGCTGCAACGGGATCACCGTGTCGGCGCGCAGGTCGAGATCGATACCCACGTGATCAGTATCTCGCCGGGCCGGCGAGGACTGCTCGCCGAGCGACCCGACGAGCAAGGTGCCGACCGAGCCCGCGCCGAGTTCGAGTTGCGGCAGGTCGGCATGGTGCTCGAAGGCGGGCGGCCCGTCCCGCGTCGCTTCAGGTTGGGCCACCCAGAGTTGGAGTAGCTGCAGTTCGCCATCGAGGTTGGCCGTGTGCTCTTCGGAGTGCAAGACGCCATGGCCCGCCGTCATCAGGTTGAGCTCGCCGGGCCGGATGATCTGCTCGGAGCCGAGGCTGTCTCGGTGCACGATCTCGCCGGAGAGCAACCAGGTGACCGTTTGCAGCCCGATATGGGGATGGGGCGCCACGTCGACGTTGGAACCATCGCCCAGTGGCGTCGGACCGGCATGGTCGATGAAACACCAGGCTCCGATGGTGCGGCGACCATGGCGGGGCAGGGCCCGCCGCACCATGATCTCGCCGACCTGGGCCAGTCGGCTGTCTGTGATCTCGAGGATCGGACCCACAGGGGCGTCGCCCGCCGGCCCCTCGATGTCAACCGCCCCGACCGGGCCGCTCATTCGCTCGGGCCGGCCCAGTCCGAGTGCGGGTCAGAGGCCGGGAAGGACTCGTCTTCCTGCTGGTCGATGTGCTCATCGACCTTGGACACAGCGGTGTCATCCTCGTCGTGCAACGGTTCGGCCATCGGGCGCTCCCTGGTCGTACGAACTTGCCCACTCTATTGTCGGGTCATGCCGGCTGCGCTCAACCACACCATCGTGTGGTGCCGGGACAAGGAGGTCTCGGCTCACTACCTGACCACCATGCTCGGCTTGCCCGAGGCGATGTCCTTCGGCCCCTTCCGAGTCGTGGAGCTGGCGAACGGCGTGTCGATGGACTTCCACGACTTCTACGCGGCCGACGCCGAGCAAGAGATCCTCTCCCAGCACTACGCCTTCATCGTGAGCGAGGAAGAGTTCGACCAGATCTTCGGTCGTATTACGGCCAGCGGTCAGGACTACTTCGCCGATCCTGGTCTGAGCCGGGTCGGCCAGATCAACCACAACGACGGTGGTCGTGGCGCCTATTGGCACGACCTCGATGGCCACCTCCTCGAGATCATCACGCGTCCGTACGGCAGCGGCTGAGCCGACGACCCGGCCTGGCCGAGCCTCGCGCTCGGGGTCTGGCCGGCGACCTACGCACTGAGGTGAAGCTCACGGTTCGGCGGATTCGAAAGCCAAGAGGCCGGTAAGAGCTCGATGGCGGTGGGGGGGTGAGCGAGGGCATCGTCCGTCCCCGCTGCCACCAGCGCTCGCCCCGCAACTCGTATGAGCGGACCCGGTCGACCTGCTGGTGCATCAGGTGGTCACCACCAGTGTTCCCATCAAAGAAGGTTGGTTTTTGGCGGGGAGGAGAAGGGTCGCGTTGATTCCTACAAATACGATCGATATAGTCATGTTTCCCAGATGGGCTCCGCCCGGCCCACCAAGTACTGAAGGGACCGCCCCCCATGACAACCATCACCGACCGCCCCCTCCAGCTGGCGATCGCCCCGCTCTCTGGCACCATCGGCGCCGAGATCCGAGACGTTGACCTGCATGCGGACCTCTCGGAAGAGACGGTGGCCGCCATTCGCCGGGCCTTGCTCGACTTCAAGGTGATCTTCCTTCCCGGGGCGCACCTCTCACCGGCCGAGCACAAGACGTTCGCCGGCTACTTCGGAGAGATCACGAACGCCCACCCAGTGATCAGGGGTATCGAGGAGCACAAGGAAGTCTTCGAGATCGACTACACCGCGGCTCGCCAGCACCAGGGGGGCCGGACCAGCGAGTACGGCGAGCGCGACAAGTGGCACACCGACGTCACGTTCGTCGAAACGCCCCCCCTCGGTTCGATCCTCAACGCCATCGTTATCCCCGAAGCTGGTGGGGACACGTTGTGGGCCGACACCAACGCGGCCTACGAAGCTCTGTCGCAGCCGTTCAAGGATCTGGTGGACGGCCTGACGGCGATCCACGATGGGACCGCTGCCTTCGGCAAGCTGCTTGCCCTCGTCGGCAAGGGTGAGTGGGACGGTGAGGAGTTCACCGAATTGGTGCCGGTCGAGCACCCTGTCGTGCGCACCCATCCCGAAACCGGGCGCCGCAGTCTCTTCGTGAATCCGGGCTTCACCCAACGCATCAAGGGAGTGAGCCTGAAGGAGAGCACGGCGCTGCTGCAGTTCCTCTACCAGCACATGAGTACGCCTGAATTCGTGGTGCGCTACCGCTGGGAGCCGGGTGACCTCGGCTTCTGGGACAACCGCACCACTATGCACTACGCCATCAGCGACTACGGCGACGCCCATCGGGTCATCCAGCGGGTGACCATCAAGGGCGACCGCCCGTACTAGTCGTCTTCATTTTCGCCCGTCGTCCCTGCTCCCAACTCACCGAAAGACTTCTCCATGATTCGACGTTCACGTCCATTGATGTGTCGCGCCGTGTTCGCGTTCGGCGTGACCACCGCGGTCACGCTGGTCGGCGTGCTGAGCACCCCACAGCCATATGCCTCAGCCGCCGTCCGGCGGACCGCAGACCTGCACCGGAGCGTGGCAACCAAGTCACTCAACCTGAGCGGCGTCACCTTGACCTTCGGTGACCAGTTGAAGGAGTACCAGACCATCTTCCAGGCCACCGATGCCCTCAAGGGGGCCGCGTATACGGTCAACTGGTCGGACTTCGTCGGTGGCCCTCCGATCATTGCCGCCGAGACGGGTGGATCAGTCGACCTTGGTGACATGGCCGAGACGCCGACCATCTTCGCCGAGGCGGCTGGGGATCCCGTCAAGGTCGTGGCCGTGACCGTGGGCTCGAACCCGAAGAAGTCGCCCTACGACATCGTCGTGCCCTCGCACTCATCGATCACATCGGTCTCGCAGCTGCGGGGGAAGTCGGTTGCCGTTCAGGAGGGGACGGTCTATCAGTACGTCTTGGCACAGGCACTGAAGAAGGCGAACATCCCGTACAGCGCGGTCACGATCGAGAACCTGACCTATACGAATGCATCAACCGCGGTGGCCAACGGCAAGGTCGACGCCGCAGTCATCGGGCAGCCGCTCACCGCGTTGGACCAGCAATCTGGACAGATCCGCGTCTTGGAGACCGGCGCTGGGATTGCCCCGGTGTTCGGGTATCTCACGGCGAGCCAGTCGGCGTTGGACAATCCCAAAGAGGCGGCGGCGATCAGCGACTTCATCGCACGGTTTTACAAGGCTTCTGCGCTTCTGAAGAAGGACCCGTTGCTGGCAGCTGAGACGTATGTGAAGACGTTCGGAGTGCCACTGGCGGTGGCCAAGGTTGCAGTGGCGTCGGATCAGGGCGTGGCGTCGCCGATCACGTCGGCGGTCATCAGCTACGAACAGAACGAGGCCAACACCTTCTACAAGCTTGGATTGATCACCAAGCAGGTGAACGTCAAGAGCCTCTTTGACCTGCCCTTCAATAAGGTGGTGACCAAGGCGGCGGGGATCACCTCGTGAGTGTGATCACCATCCCTCGGGGCGTTGAGCAAGATCCGAGTCCAGAGGGACCGACCACTTCGACCAGTCCGACTACCGGGGCGACGGGCCTAGTACGTCCGCTGACCCGAGTACTCCGGACGCGCAATCGGCGCAGCACGCTGGCTCTACGGGCCTTGGTGCCGTTGGGCATTTTCGGATTGTGGTGGGCCCTGACCGGGACCGGAGTCATCGGACCCACGACCCTGTCGACACCGAGTGCGACGTGGAGCGCTTTTGTCAGCCTGCTCCAGCACCAGGACCTCTTGGGTGACGTCGCGATTTCGGTGCGCCGGGCCGCCTTGGGGCTGGCCTTGGGTGCGGGGCTCGGGCTGATTCTGGGCACCGTCGTGGGCCTGTTCCGACTGGGTGAGGAACTGCTGGACGCGTCATTGCAAATGCTGCGCATGGTGCCCTATCCCGCCATCATTTTCCTGTTCATCGTCTGGTTTGGCATCGGCGAGACCCCGAAGGTGCTGCTTATCGGATTGGCCACCTTGTTTCCCATGTACCTCAACACCTCCAACGGCGTCCGCAACGTCGACCGCCGCGTCGTCGAGGCGGCCCGGAGTTTCGGTGTGCGAGGGTTTGCCTTGGTGCGCCAGGTCATCCTGCCGCTGTCCATGCCATCGATCCTGACCGGCCTGCGCTTCTCGGCCGGGATCTCGGTGATCGCCCTGGTTTTCACCGAGAGCTTGGGATCTTCCAGCGGCATCGGGTACTTGGTCAGCCAGGCCGACAGCTTGCAGCAGATACCGAACCTGGTCGTCTGCATCATCATCTACGCCGTGCTCGGCATCGGGGCCGACCTCCTGGTGCGACTGCTCGAACGGCTGTCCATGCCGTGGCGACGTCAGGTGTCCGTACGATGACTGCCGTCGCTGGAGCCACCGATCAGTTGGCCGTGATCGCCCGCGGCGTATCGAAGTCCTTTGACGCTCGCCCGGTCCTTACTGACCTGGAGCTGACGGTCGGCGTCGGTGAGTTCGTTGCCCTGCTGGGAGCGTCCGGCAGCGGCAAGACGACGTTGCTCCGGATGCTGCTCGGGCTCGAGGTGCCAACCGACGGCGACCTGTATGTGCCCCAGGTGCGGACCACGGTCTTCCAAGAACCGCGCCTGGTGGGGTCGATGCGAGTCTGGCGCAACGTGGTCATCGGGCAACCCCGGTCGGCAGGGACCCGGGAGGCCGCGCTCAAGGCCTTGCGCGAGGTCGGGCTGGAGGGGCATGCCGATGCGTGGCCGGCCACGCTGTCCGGCGGGGAGGCTCAGCGGGTGGCGCTGGCCCGGGCCCTCGTCCGTGAGCCCGACCTGCTACTGCTCGACGAACCGTTCGCCGCGCTCGACGCCTTGACCCGCCTGAAGATGCAGGCCCTGGTGTCCGAGCTCTGCGCCCGGCACCGACCCGGCGTGCTGCTTGTCACCCACGACGTCGAGGAGGCGATCTTGCTGGCCGATCGAGTCCTGGTGCTGCGCGACGGCCGGATCTCGCTGGACCAGACGGTCGACCTGCCCCGACCGCGCCGGATGGGCGGCGATACCTTCGATCGACTCCGTGATCGGCTGCTGGCCGAACTTGGCGTGATCGGGGAGGCGGCGGGCCTACCGTTACCGGCGGGCGTCTCGGAGTAGGCGCCTCCCGCTGGCGCGGGCAGTCGAACCGTCAGGAGCACCAGACCATGGATACGGTCCTTCCACCGAACCTCGTGGTCGTCCTGTTGGACAGCCTGAACCGGCACCTGCTCGAGGCATACGGCGCCGACGAGTTCGCCACCCCCAACCTGAAGCGGTTCGCCGACCAGTCGCTGCGTTTCACCCGTCACCATGTGGGCTCACTGCCATGCATGCCAGCTCGGCACGACATTCTGGTGGGGTCGCTTGATTTTCCCTGGCGGCCCTGGGGCTCGATCGAGATCTGGGAGGAGGCGATCACCCGACAGCTCCGTGCAGCCGGTGTCACCTCGATGCTGGTCTCGGACCATCCGCATCTCTTCGAGGTGGGCGGTGAGAACTACCACACCGACTTCACCGCTTGGCTCTACGAGCGGGGTCACGAGAGTGACCCCTGGCGAACGGCGCCTGACCCCTCCTGGGTGGGTACGCCCACGATTCCGGTGGAGCGGGGCCCGATCGACCATGCCTATGACACCTCACGGACCTATTTCCGCAGCGAAGAGGAGTTTCCCGGACCCAAGACGATGCAGGCGGCGGCGAACTGGGTCCGCCAGTCTGCCCCCCAGCACGACCGCTTCCTTCTCTTCGTCGACGAATTCGATCCACACGAGCCGTTCGACACGCCTCAGTCCTATGTCGAGCTCTACGACCCGGACTGGGAGGGTCCGCGCTGCATCTGGCCGCCGTACCTGATCGACGCCGTGGGCAGCGGCCAGCTCGGGGCGCGCAAGGCGACGCACATCCGCGCCAACTACGGCGCCAAGCTGACCATGATCGACCGCTGGTTCGGGCATCTGCTCGACACGATCGATCAAGCGGGGTTGGCCGAGACTACGGCCGTCATCGTCTGCACCGACCACGGGCACTACCTGGGCGAGCACGACATCTTCGGAAAGCCGGCAGCGCCCATCTACAGCGAACTCGGGCGCATCCCGCTCCTCATCCGCTGGCCCGGCCAGTCGGCGCGCCAAATCGATGCACTCACCACTTCGGTGGATCTCCATGCCACCATCGCCGACTTCTTCGGTGTGCAGCCTGATCATCTGACCCACGGCCGTTCGTTGCTGCCGCTCATTGAAGGGACGAAGGAATCAGTGCGCGACCTGGCCCTCTTCGGGTACTGGGGTCGGCACGTGGGGATCACCGACGGCCGGCACCGCTATCTGCGCGGTAGCGGGGAGGACAACTTCCCACTGTCCATGTGGTCGAACCGGTGGTCGACCATGCCCATCCCAGCCTTCCCGTCCATCCGGCTGCCCCGGCCCGACCACCGGGCCACCCTGCGCACCATGCCGGGCAGCGACGTCCCGGTCATCTGCCAACCGTTCGCGCCGGGCGACCCGTTGCCCTTTTGGGCCGGGCACCACCCCCCTTCGGACTCGCACCTCTATGACACCGACATCGACCCCGATGAAGCAGAGAACCGGGTTGGCGAGGCTGGTGAAGCGGAATGGCGCGACGCCTTGGCCACTGAACTACGGGCTATCGAGGCGCCCGCGGACCTGCTGGCCCGGGTCGGGGTCGCCTGAGTTATCTGGCCGACTGAGTAAGGACGCCGGCTCGGATCATTTCCGACTGCGACTACTTCGCCGCCACCCCGGTGAGGGCACCGAGACCAAGGTCTTGCCAGTCGGCGAGGTGAACCGCACCTCAGCGTTGGCATCGCCATCGATGGTCCAACCCAGTTCATGGACTCGGCTGTGGT
>DASXFC010000004.1:0-27800 GCA_036489775.1 Acidimicrobiales bacterium
GACAGCACCCAGAACGCTTCGTTCGCCAGATTCCAACTCCCCCAGCTCTTCCGGTGGCGGCGTGGATCAATAAACCCGCAGAGGAGGTCCCGACTCACTAAATCGATGAAGAAACCGTCTCAAAAAGGTTGACACGCACCGACCAGACAAATTCGCCAGAGCCGATCCGGGGCGAGCGCCTAGCGTCCAAATCAACTAGCTGCGGCGTGTTGAAACGCCGAAGCTGCACGGCTGATCAGTTGGGAGGCTTCAAGCGACGAACCGAATCCGTGGAATGCGAAGAAGACCAAGACGTGTCCTTTCCACGTTATGTAGTTGCAAAGGCCAACGTCTTTGCTGCTGAGTCGATATTCGGCTCCCACTCCATTCCGAGAGGCGAGCGAAGGCACCGGTATCGCATGAGACGTCTGAGAACCCTCCTTGAAACTCAAACATCCCGAGTCGTAGGCCTGCTTGTATCGAGAGAACCAGTACGAGGCCCGGTTAGTCAGCACCAGCGTCACCCCTAGGGTCCCAGTTGGGGGTCCGCCTTCGTACGCTGCCACCACCTGGTCCGCTGTGAACTGAGGTTTGCTGCACCCAGCTGAGAAGGTGGCATCCGGAGTGTAGAGCGGCAGATTCGTTGACAATGAAAGAACTGACCACCCAGCACCAAGCTGGCTGGCTTTGGGCAGCTTGGCTATCAGTTCCTGCTTCGGCTTGGCGATCGGGGAGCCACCGGCAGCAGCCGAGCTCCATATGGAGGACAGAACTGTCAACGTAGACAGCGCCAGGAGCGCACCCCTCCGTTTCACGCTCGCATCTTCTAAGAGGCGTCCTCTACCTCCGTTTTTGTGATCGCACCTGTTGTGGTGCTTCTTAAAGCAATCCGCTGCGATGCCACTAGGAGGGCCCTTCTCCGACGCCATGCCAAAGTCTCTCACGGGGTGCTTGACCGCCCCCTCCGAGTGAGTCCAAATGGAACGAGGCATTCTTTCGCTGCTGCCATCAGAACGGATGTAGCTGACGCGGAAGCGGTTAGGACGGCTGGGACCCCTTCCCCATTCCGCCGGCACGATGGGGACTCCGGCACAACGGAGATACCGTGACGCCGTGGAGTTTCCAGAGCTGTTGGTCGCTGATGCTGGCGAATGGCGGACCTGGTTGAGAAGCAACCAGTCCAAGTCGCAAGGAGTGTGGCTCGTCCTTGCCAGGAAGGGCACTACCCAGCCAACGACGCTCTCCTACGACGAGGCACTCGACGAGGCGATCTGCTTTGGCTGGATTGATGGGCAGCTCGGGCGTCGTGACAGCGCGACGTTTCGGAGACGATTCACACCCAGAAACGCTCGGAGCCCTTGGTCTCAACGGAACGTCGCCATCTCCGAGCGGCTGGCCGCCTCCGGCCGAATGCATCGATCCGGGGAAGACGAGGTTCGGCGGGCGAAAGCCGAAGGTCGTTGGAGTACCGCCTACGCCGGGCAAGCCGGCGCGGAGGTGCCGGAAGACCTGGCGCACGCCTTGGCCGCCAATCCCCGTGCTGGAGCGATGTTTCTCAAGCTCACGAGTGCGAACCGGTACTCCATCCTCTATCGGATCGGAAGCGCAAA
The DNA here is from genome assembly GCA_036489775.1 of Acidimicrobiales bacterium. GTDB lineage: Bacteria > Actinomycetota > Acidimicrobiia > Acidimicrobiales > RAAP-2 > Bog-473. The sequence continues at coordinate 1,590 of DASXFC010000004.1, forward strand.
AAAGATTGAGACCCGAGCCAGACGCATCGAGAAGTTCGTAGATATGTTGGCCCGGGGCGAGACAATCCACCCGCAAGGTCCAGGATCGCTCGAGTAGTCGGTGAATCTGGGATGTCGGTGCCCCGTTCGCCGGTGTGGAGTGCAACCGGGAACCCGGAATGTCGGGTTGCCGAAGCGATGGTGACTGGCCATCAGCAACCCGACACTCGGGTGGCACGCCCCGTCGGGTGTCGAACCCGCTGCTCTCGCTTCGTCATGGCAAGGCAGTCTCCAGACCCAGGGCACCAACAAGGGATGTTCGTCATTCGAGCACCAAGTACTCGTATCCTGACAACCAGTCATGGCGAGGCAGTCGTGCGAAGGGGCCTTCGGGCCTCTTCTGCATATCTGGGGTCTCATCGCATATGGGAGCCATGGAGTACCCCGGATAACGCCGCTTGTGGGGCACTGCCCAAGTCAGTTTGGCAAGCTCGTCTCAGAAGCCGGACATCCCCACCACCGGCCGGTTGAGCTTGAGACTCCCGGTGGATCCGAAGAACGGGGCGTCGCCGTAGGAGAAGATCCCGCCGTCGGCCGCCACGAACCAGTAGCCATGCCCGTCGTCGGTGGCCTGCATTCCCACCACCGGCTGGTTCAGCTTGATGTTGCCGGTTGACCCGAAGAACGGCGCACCGAACGAGAAGACGCCACCGTCCTGCCCGACCAGCCAGTAGCCCCCGCTGACCGGGTCCGGCGTGATACCGACGATGGGGGCGTTCAGGTGCAAACCGGCCGCACTGCCGTCGTTGGCCGCGTCACCGAAGGCGAAGACCTGTCCCTTCGAGGTGACCTCCCAGTAGCCCTGGCCGTCAGGGGTGGCCGCCATGCCGACCACGTCGAGGCCCGGCGTGCTGGCGGCCGAACCGTAGAACTGGGCGTCACCGAAGGAGAAGATGCCGCCGTCGGCCGCGACCAACCAGTAGCCCCCGCCGTCGGGGGTGGCCGCCATGCCCACCACCGGTTTGTTGAGGGTCAGACCGCCGGTCGAGCCGTAGAACTGGGCGTCACCGAAGGAGAAGATGCCCCCGTCCGAGGCGACCAGCCAGTACCCGCTCCGCCCGGGTACCTGGGCCAGGCCGACCACCGGTTTGTTGAGGGTCAGGTTGCCGGTGGAGCCGCAGAAAGGCTGGCCGAAGGCGAAGATGCCGCCGTCTGATGCCACGGCGAGGTAGCCGGGCCAGGCCGCGGCCGGGACGGAGCACTGGCTCGGTTGGCTGCCGGCACTGCCGGTGAAGCCCGACAGCGACGGGTCGTGGTGGAACTGGGGCCAGCCACCGGCCGCATCGGCCAGCGAGCCATTGGACCCGTTCACCTCGAAGTGCTGCACCATGCCCTGCACGTCGTCGTTCAGGCTGTCTGGCACGGCGAAGTAGCCGGCCACCGTGATGCCGATCAGCCCATCGGGGTCATCGGTCACCAGCGGCGCGTTCTGAAAGCCGTAGGCGCACAGATGATTCGACACGTTGGTGCAGACGCCGCCGGCCTCGTTGTCGGCGGCCACGCCGTCGTCGACCGAGTCGACCACCGCGCCATTGGTGCCGTTGAGGATGAAGAGGCCGTCCGTGGTGGCCACGATCACATCCTGGGTGCCGTTACCCAGCAGGTCGGCCGTGGTGACCGAGCCGAAGATCTGGCCCGAGAGCGAGGTTGACCACACCCTGGACCCGTTGGCGGCGTTGAGGGCGTACACCGTTCCGGCGCCGGTGCCCTCGACCACGTCCCATTGGCCGTTCCCAGCGAGCTGGGCCAGTGCGGGGCTGCCTCCGGTGGTCCCGTCGAGGTTGTCGCTCCAGATCTGGTTGCAGGCGCTGCCGTAGACCTTGACCGTGTCCTCGTCGCTCACGCCGGGGTAGAAGCTGCCCGTCCCCACTGCGATGCCCATGCCTCCGTTTGGCAGGATCGGCCCGACGGCGGGCGACGAGTCGACCTCCTCGTTGGTGTTGGCCTCGCAGATGAGGCCACCATGGTCGTTGAAAACCCGGACGTGCCCACCGTTCAGGTAGTGCGATCCGTTGGCGAACCCGGCGGTGGAGGCGCCACCCTCCACCAGGTCGTCGGAGCCGCTGCCGTAGAGGTCGCCCACCGCGGCGGTGGAGAAGATGCTGTCGGCGGTGAAGGCGGGCCATCCCGCGATGGGCGCCCCGGTCGAGGCGTTCAGCGCGTACGACTCCTGGCCCAGGGCGCCGGCATTGACGAAGGTGGTGGTACCGGTGGAGCCGATCGACGGTGACGCCACCACACCGATATCGGGCAGCGTGTCGGTCGAGGGATTGGTGACGGTCTGGTTCCAGGCCTCCGTGCCGTTGGCGCGGAAGGCGACATAACCACCGACCTCGGGATCGGCCGCGTCGCCGGCGTCGACGTACACCGTGTCGAGCCCGTTGGAGCCGGCGATCACCGATGCGGTCGAATCGACCGGCGGGTTGCCGCCGACGTTGATGCCGTTGACCCCGACCGCCGCCTGACCGTTGTCCCGTCCGCTGATGCCGCAGCCCTCCCCGGATCCGAGGGTGTCGCCGGTGCCGTTGCTCCACCCGGCCGGTGCCGTCGGCGTCTGGGCACTCGAGCTGATGTGAAAAGCGTAGATCTGCCCGGAGCGGTCGCCCACCTCCACCGAAGGCCCGTTCCCGTCCAGGGTGGCTTCCACCGGCGAGGCCAGAGCCACGCCGCACGGTGCGTCGTTCAGTGTCTGGATCCAGCTCTGCGTGAGGCCGACGGCGCCCGGTGTGGCGGCCTGTGCCGCGGTGGTCGTCACGGTGTCGCTGGCTATGGCGGCCACGCCGGCCGCGGCCAGGCACGACATGGCCAGCCGGGTCAGCCGATGCCCGGACGACCAGCGAGGGTGCAGAACCATCACGGTTGCTCTTCTCCTGAGATCAGGTCGGCTCACGGTAATGGGTTTGGGTGTCGATTCTCGGGCAGGTCAGGGGCTTGGAGAGTCACCCCGATAGCATCGGCCAGCGTGTCGGCACCTATTCCCCCGGCGGACGACGCCAATCATTGGGAGATCGACGAGGCCGATCGAAGCCGCGCCGCCGCGGCGTTGCGGGCGGCGTTCGAACGCCTGCAACCGCAGGGGAGCGACGCTTGGAATTTCCTCGGCGCCTTCACCCATCTCGGTGATCGCTACGGGCCGTACCAACCCGGTGCGTCGGCGCTCTCGGCGGAATTGGGTGATCAGCGCGCCCCGGCCAAGCGCGGCGGTCGCCTGGGTCGCCTGGTCGCCAATCGGTCGACCACCGAGCCGCCCGAGGAGAAGAGCGAACTCGAAGACGCCATGGGGTGGGTGGTCGAGGCCTTCCGTTTCCTCTCCTCGCGGGTGACCGCGCTGGAGGACCGCCTGGCCCGGGAGGACCGTCCCGTCGAGGGGGCAGCCTGGCTGGTGCCGGCCCGAGCGCTGGGACCACTGACCGAGTCGATTGCCGCCTACGTGGCCGGGACCACACCGAGGGGACCGGTACTGCACGCCGACAGCGGCGACGGCGCGCTGTTGCTCGCGTTGGCGGCGCGCCAGATTGCCGCGGTCGGGGTGGAACCGCGCGGCGCCATCGCCCTCGGCCCCATCGAACACGGCTGCCAGGTCAGCATCAACGAGGTGGTCGACGACCTGGCGGCACGCACCGAGTCATCGCTGGGTGGGCTGGTGCTGAGCAGTGTGACCGAGCGGTTGCCGCTTCATGCGGTGCTGACCTTGCTGTCCCAGGCCCGCCGTACCTTGGCCCTCGGTGCACCGCTGGTGCTGGTGGCCGGCGATCCCGCCGGGCGCGATCAGTGGGATCCCGCCGCGGCCGACCTGATCACCGGTCACCCTCTGCATCTGGCTACGTGGGCGGCCCTACTGGAGCGGGCTGGTTTCGTGGACATCGCACCGCTGGGCACCGACGGAGAAGGCCAGTGGGTGCTCACGGCGTCGGCCCCGCGGTGAGTGCCATCCATCACTTCGTCCCGATCGTGCACCGGGGCGACGCGGTGGGGCGCCACACCTTGCGGTTGCGCGATGCGACCCGGGCCCGGGGCATCGGATCCGACATCTTCGTCGACATGGTAGAGGCCGAGACCAGCGCTGAGACCCGACCGGTCACCGAGTACGCCGTGGCCGCCCGACCGGGGGACATCGTGGTCTACCAGTTGGCCACGGCCTCGCCGATGGCGCCGTGGCTGGCCGGGCGCACCGAGACGCTGGTGGTGAACTACCACAACATCACGCCGCCCGAGCTGCTGGCCTCGTGGGACAACCACCTGGCCCTGGGGCAGGTGCGGGCCCAGCAGGATCTGGCGGTGCTGGCGCCCCGGACCGCCCTGGCCATCGCCGACTCGGCCTACAACGAGGTGCATCTGGTCCAGGCCGGCTTCGCCCGGACGGCGGTGGTGGCTCCGTCGGCCGCGCTGAGCGACGACGAGCTGCCGGCGGCCTCGCACCGCATCCGCCAGCCCGAGGGCGGGGCGCGCTGGCTCTGCGTGGGCCGGGTCGCCCCCAACAAGGCCATCGAGGACGTGGTGGCCGCCCTGGCGGTGGCCCGGGCGCACACCGATGCCGGCGCCACCCTCGATGTGATCGGCAAGCCGGCCACGGCGGCCTACGACACCGCGCTGCACCGCTACGTGGCCGACCTCGGTCTAACCGGTGCCGTGCGCTTCGGCGGGCACGCCAGCGACGCCACCGTGGCCGAGGCCTACGCGTCGTGCGATGTCCTGGTGGTGACCTCGGCCCACGAAGGTTTCTGCGTCCCGGTGGTGGAGGCGCTGCGGGCTCACGTGCCGGTGGTGGCCTACCGCCAGGGTGCGCTGCCCGAAGTGCTAGGCGACGCCGGCACCTTCTTCGAGAGCCGGGACCCGTACCACCTGGCCGCCACCATCGCGGCCGCGGTGGCCGGCGCCGGCCAGCCCGATGCGCCGGCCCAGCAGGCCGACGCTCAGTTGGCCCGCCTGGACCTCGGGACGGCGGCCGAGCGTTTCGTCGACCTGGTGGTGGGACTCTCCAGCTGATGGACGGGATCCACCAGTTCGTGCCCATGCTCCACCAAGGCGATGCGGTCGGCCGGCATGCCCTGCGCCTGCGCGACTTGCTGCGGGCCCGGGGCATCGAGTCCCGGATCTACGTCGAGACGCCGGACCCTACGACCGATGACGAGACCGAGCACTACACGGCCTACGGGGAGCGGGCTCAGCCCGGCGACGTGCTGGTGTACCAGTTCGCCACCGCGTCCGGCCTGGCGCCCTGGCTGGCCGGTCGCACCGAGATCCTGGTCGTGAACTACCACAACGTCACCCCGCCGGAGGAGTACGCCGCCTGGGACAACGGGCTGGCCCGTCACCAGCTGCTGGCCCGCCAACAGCTGGCCCAGCTGGCCCGGCGCAGCGCCCTGGCCGTGGCCGTATCAGCCTTCAACCAGTCCGAGTTGCGCCAGGCCGGGTACGCCGCCACCGCGGTGGTGCCGCCCGCCGCCATGCTGGGGGTGCGAGAAGGTAACCACGGCGCTCCACCGGAGATGGGCGCCCGCTGGATCAGCGTGGGCCGCCTGGCCCCCAACAAAGCGCTCCAGCTGGCCGTGATGGCCCTGGCCGTCACCCGCCTCCACCGTGACCCCGAGGCGACGCTGTCCGTCGTCGGTCGCCCGGTCGTCCCCGCCTACACGGCCGCGCTGCGGGCGTTCATCGACGCCATGGGGCTGCACGACGCCGTCACTTTGCGCGGCGCGTGCGACGACGACACACTGGCAGCCGCCATGGCGGATGCTGACATGCTCGTGATGACCTCGACCCATGAAGGGTTCGGTGTGCCGGTGGTCGAGGCCATGGCCCAGGGTCTGCCCGTGGTGGCCAACCGGGCCGCTGCCTTGCCCGACATCGTCGGTGACGGCGGCCTGCTGGCCGACGCCACCGATCCGTATGCCTTCGCCGGCGCGGTGGCCCGCATCCTCGATGACGCCACGCTCCGGGCCCGGATCACCGACGCCGGGCGGGCCCAGGTGGCCGCGCTCGACCTGGCCAGTGCCGGAGACCGGCTGGCCGACCTGCTGGTCGGGGTGCGCTGATGGGTCGCCGCCTGGTTCCGCTCCTGCTGCTGGCCGTGCTCACAGTGGGTGCGGCCGCCGCTGCATATGGCGCGGGACAGGGCCAAGCCGGCTTCGTCTCGGGGACCGCCGCCGCGTCGGAACCAGCCGGCAGCCCGGCCCTACTCCAGCAGATCGAGGCGGCCACGGCCCAGGCGGGCACGGCACAGTTCACGTTCACGTCCAAGACCACCACCAGCGGGACCACGGCGCCCACGCCCAGCCGCGGCTTCGGCATCGTCGACTTCCCCGGGGGCCGGTCGAACGTGTACTCCATCCTGAAAATCTCCGAGCCGTCCCTGGCCGGACACGCAGCATCGACCGTGTCGCAGTCCGAGCAGCGTATCGACCTTCCCACTGGCACCTACGAGATGGTGCAGTCAGGGGCACTCACCGGCGGCTCGTCCGGGTGGGTCACCATGCCCAACTTGGTGAAGGCGGATTCGAACCCGCTCCAAGCGCTGATCAATGGCAATCCCGGCACGTTGGGACTGGCGCTGGCTCTGGCCTCGGGGGCCAAGCGCGAAGGTACCGCGACGGTCTCGGGTGTGGCCCTGCGGACCTACCGGCTGACCACCCCGTCGCTCTCCTGCACATCAGCGGCGGGGGAGAAGCTCGGCTTCGACTCCCTGCTCACCGTCGAGGTCGACCGGGACGATCGGATCCGCCAGATCGATCAGCACACCTCCGTGCGTTTCACGGATCCGATGAGTCGCGGTGAGAGCGTGGTGGGTCTGACCAGTCGGCTCGACGTCACGGCGTTCGGGCATCCAGTCTCCATCTCGCCACCCACGGCAGTGCAGCCCGGCGGCCGCGCCGAATTCGGGAAGTTCACCGGTGCGCAGTGTGCGACCCTCAATGGGGTCTTTTTGAGTGCCTTTGCGGCGACGTCGGCGAGTGCAGGCTAAAGCCGTGAGCCTGCGACCCGTGGTGCCGTTACTCCTGTTGGGTGTCCTGTCCATTGGCGCGCTGGTGGCCGCGATCAACGGTGGCGAGCACCAGCACGGCTACGTCCACGGCGTCCCGGTGAGTACGACGGCACCTGCGACGGAGCCCACGCCACCATTTCTCCTGAAGGCGGAGGAGACGACGGCCAAGGCGGGCTCGGCCCAGTTCGTCTTCAGCCAGAGCCTCTCGGGGGCACCGACCGCCTGGACTATCCGGTCTTTCGGATCTGTGAACTTCGCGGCCGGGACCTCGGAGATCTTCATTTCCGACTCGGGCGTCGAAGAGTCCGTCTCGTCGCTGGGTGGGCCGTCGGTGACCACGCCGGTCCAGACGACGCAGGAGATGCTCTCGACCCCGCAGGGCCGTTACAACCGGATCGTGTCCTCGGGCACGCCCGGGCTCGGCTCCTTGTGGGCTCGCGTCCCGGTCATCCCGTTCAGCGGCGCGTTCAGCCCCATGGTGCAGACCGGCTTGACCACACCCGTCATTGCCGCGCTGGTGCGCGTTCCGGCTGGGACCACCGTGCACCGCAGTAGATCGGCCGCGGTGGGCGGGGTTCCCACCACGACCCATGCCGTGTCGGAGCCGCTGGCCACCTGCACCATCAGCAGCGTGGGGGAGACGATCAAGACCGAGTCCGGCTTCGTCATCTCGATCGATGCGGCTGGGCGCATTCGACGGATCGAGCAGCAGACGTTCGAGCGAACGGCTCGGACCGGCAGCTCGTCGTCAAAGGTTCTGGCTATCGACAGCACGCTGACCTTCTCGGACTTTGGGACCCCGGTCCACCTCACGGCGCCGACAAAGGGCCAGGTCGCCCACTCCAGCACGTCGTATGCCAGCAAGGTGGTGCTGCGCTCTGGCCAAGATTGCGCCAGCGGCGGATGGGTGGCCTACGCACCGCTGTCCAGCACATCGAAGGGCGCCGGCAGCGGCTAAGCGGCCACGGCCTCCTGGATCAGGCCGACGAAGCGGTCGATCGACGCCTGGAGGTCGAACTCGGCCGCTCGCTGTTTCCCGGCTGCCGAGAGGGTCTGCTGCAGCTGCGGATCGCTGATGACCCGGGCCACCGCGGCGGCGAAGGGCACGGCCGACTTGTCCGGCAGCACCAGCCCGGCGCCACCGACAGTCTCGGGTACGGCGGTCACGCCGTAGGCGACGATGGGGACGCCATGGCCCATGGCTTCGGCGATCGGGACGCAGAAACCCTCGTGGTCGGAGGCCGAGAGGTAGGCGTCGGCCGCTCGGAAATAGGCCTCCAGCTCCGCGCCGGTGACCGATCCGGCGAAGTTGACGGCGTCGTCGAGGCCGAGCTCGTGGATGAAGGCATGCAAGGCCGGCACGTAGGTTTCGCCCAGTGGTGACCCCACCAGGTGCAGGCGAGCCTGAGGGTCGTAGAGCCGGCGCAGTACGTCGAGCATCTTCACCAGGTCATGGGGGGCCTTGTGGGGCGAGAGCTTTCCAACGTAGAGCAGATCGGCGCCGCCGAGCGCGGCCCGCCGCAGAGCCAGCGACGCCGCCAGCGTCGGCTCCGGCGCCCCGGCCTTGACCTGCATGTCGATGAGTAGCGGCACCACCGCGGTGCCCTGGTAGCCCAGGGCCTGCAGTTCGGATTCGTTGAAGGCGGAGTCGGCCACGGCGAAACGGCTCTGGGGGGCCAACCGGACCAGTTGGGTGCGACCGAGGGCCGCCTCATAGGCCACATGCGGCTCCCAATCGCGCAACAACGCTGCCGGCGTGATGTTGTGGTAGTTCACCAGCTTCGGTTCCGGGCGCGCCGCCAAGATGTCGTAGACCGGGCTGCCGATCGACGATTGGTAGAGCAGCCAGCGGTCCTTGCCGGATCGACCGAGTTCAGTGACCGGCCGGCCCTGGCTCTCCACGTCGGGCGTGCAGCTGCCGTAGTAGATGTCCGATTCGATGCCGACGGCGCGCAGGCCATCACGCAGGTTGAGCGTGTGGACGCCAATGGCGTCCCGGCTGGCTAGCGACGGAATGACCTGGTCAACCCGCACGGGCGAGCAGTGTACCGGTGGTGCGCCCACCCCGATTGCGCTGGTCATACACCGCTGGGTGGGTGGGCCGCCCGTACAATGCCCAGATCGTGAGGGCCGGCGGACACCGTGGATGGAGCCGGCCATTCCTGCCGGTGCTGGCTGCCCTGGGAGTGATCCTCGGCACCACGGGGGCCCTGCTCGCCGCGGCGCCAACGTCGGCTGCGGCCTACCCAACGGCCGATGTGGTCCTGAGCGGTCATGGCTACGGCCATGGCATCGGCATGGGCCAGTGGGGCTCGCTCGGTTACGCGCTGGGCCAGGACGGCGGTGCAGGGAACTTCACCTACCAGCAGATCCTGGAACATTTCTATGGCAACACCACCCTCGAGTCCTTGGGCGCCTCGGCTGCGCCATCGAGCCTTCATGCCGGCAACGTGATCGTGGCGATGACGGAAAACGATGGGTCGAATCTCATCGTGACCGCAGCGTCGGGGCTCATCGCATTGCCCGATGGCACGACGGCCTCCGCAGTCCTGGTGGAGACCAACAGCTCCAGCACCGCGTTCAACGTCTACACGGGGCAGGGATGTGGCGGACCGACGTGGACGCCGGACCCGAAGATGCAGAGCGCGGCGCCGCCCACCTTCACGGCGCAGAACGGCGGCCCGGTGGACATCTGCCAGGGCGGGCCCTCTATTGAGGTACACGGCTCGGTCGGTGAGCTCTACAACTCCGACCAGCAGACGCGCACTATCAACACGTTGCCACTCGAGCAATACGTGGCCGACGTGGCGCCGGCCGAGTCGCCGACGTCGTGGGCCACTCTGGGAGGGACCGGACCGCAGAGTCAGGACTGGGGCTTCCAACAGAGCGAGGCGCAGACGGTGGCCGCCCGGTCCTACGTCGAGTCGAGCCCGCTCAGTTACGGCGGTTACGCCGACACCTGTGATCAGGGCTGCCAGTCCTACCCCGGGATGAAGTACGAGACGGCGACATCGGTGCTGGCGGCAACGGACACGGCGGGCCAGGTCATGGTGATCAACGGCACCACGACCGTGGCCGACACCGAGTACTCGTCGTCGTCCGGTGGCTACTCGGCCGGCGCCCAGTTCCCCGCCGTGGTCGATGCCGGTGACTCCATCTGTGTTTCGTCCAGCGTGTGCAACACCCACCACAGCTGGACGGTGTCGATCCCAGTTACCACCATCGAAGCGACCTATCCCACCATCGGAACCCTCGATTCGGTCGACATCACCTCCCGCAACGGTCTCGGCGACTTCGGCGGCCGGGTCAACGAGATGACGCTGACCGGCTCGAGCGGATCGGTGCAGGTGACCGGTAATGCCTTCGCCGCGTCATTCAACCTGCAGTCCAACTGGTTCACCTTGGGTGACCAGCCCAGTGGCGGCGTTGGTGGCTATTGGCTCGACGGCGCCGACGGGGGGATCTTCTCGTTCGGCGCGGCGAGCTTCTACGGCTCGACCGGCAACATCCACCTGAACCAGCCCGTGGTCGGCATGACCGCCACCTCAGATGGTGGCGGCTACTGGGAGGTGGCTGCTGACGGCGGCATCTTCGCCGTCAGTGATGCCAAGTACCAGGGTTCGGTGCCAGGCGTGCTCCAGCCGGGCCAGGTGCTGAACAAACCGGTGGTCTCCATGGCGGCTACGCCCGATGGTGGTGGCTACTGGGTGGTGGCTTCTGACGGCGGCATCTTCAGCTTCGGTGACGCCAAGTTCTACGGCTCGACGGGCAGCCTGGTGCTGAACAAGCCGATCGTCGGCATGGTGCCTACCCATGACGGCGGCGGTTACTGGTTAGTCGCCTCTGACGGTGGGGTGTTCGCCTTCGGCGACGCCGGGTTTTACGGATCACTCGGCTCCAAGCCACCCTCCTCGCCGGTGGTGGGTGTGGCGCCGACGCCGGGCGGCGGCGGTTACTGGATGCTCGAGCAGAACGGCACAGTGGTGCCCTTCGGTAACGCCTCCGCGTTGAGCCCGAGCGGTGAGTCACCGTCCATCTCCTCAGCCACGGCGCCGATGACTGCCATGATCCCCGATCTGACCGGCAACGGCTTCATCGTGGTCGACGCGGCCGGTCAGGCCTTCTCCTATGGCGACGCGCCCTACTTCGGTGACGTCGCCGGCACGGTGACCGGATACACCGGGCGCATCGTGGGGATCGCCGTCAGCCCAGGCTGAGCACGGCGTCTCGGCATTGCGAGCTGCCCGGGAATCGGAAGCTGAGGACAGTTTCGGAACCTTGGTGCCTTCAACGCTGGCGCACCTCTGGCTGGAGCCCTGCGAGTCGCACTGGTGGATGGCCCGATGGGCAGTCCGTCTGAAGCGTCAGAATGCATCCATGACTTCGTTCGAGTCGGTGTCGACATGGCATCAGCCTCAGCCCGCGCCTGCCTCAGCGACACGAACCAACTTGATTACGAACGTTGCCGAGTCCATTTCGGGATTGTCTTCCCGCCGCCTTCGAGTGGCGATCGATGGTCGCACCGGCGCTGGGAAGACCTGCTTTGCTCACGAGCTGGCCGAAGCTATCCGCTTCCTCGGTCGCCCCACACTCCGAGCGAGCATGGATGACTTTAAGAATCCCTGGCGGGAAGCACACGAGGAGGGCTATGACCGACTCAGTGGCGAGGGCTATTACAGAAATGCGTACGACTTTCGCTCGGCCGCTCAGCTGCTTCTGGTTCCGTCGGGAGCTGGTGGATCAGGGCAGGTCGTCCTGTGTGCTCACGATCCTCTAACTGGAGAAGACCACCGACGTGTCGTCGTGACTGCTCCGGCAGACTCCATCCTCATCGTGGACTCAGTCTTTGCGTTCCGTCCTCAATACAACGACTACTGGGACTATCGAATCTGGTTAGAAGTAGATCCTGAGCGTGCCTTCCATCGTGGGATACAGCGTGATACTGACTTGGGAGGGATGGAAGAAATGACGCTTCTGCACCGGGAGCGGTACCAGCCATCTGAGGCCATCTATCTGGATGAGGTTGATCCCATATCGTTAGCTGACATCGTGATCGACAATTCCGACTTCGCCAACCCCGTGATCCTTGGTCCCGTTGCTTGATGTGAATGGGCCGGCGTTTCGGACCAGCGATCTCTACTTACCTGCCCTCGGCGACGCCGGTTCAGAACCCATGGCCGAGTTTGAGGGGTAAGTCGGCAATATCAGTAAAATGCGGCGACGCCCATTAGCGTCTGACATCGATGAGGGTGCCTGATCAATGCTTGTCCGACTTGCGAGAGCGGGGCTACCTCGTGTTCGAGGGCTTCCTTGGGACCGAGGAGCTGGAGGCGGCTCAAGAGGCGCTTTGGCTGCACTACCCCACCCCAGAGGAGTACTTCTCTGACCCGACTGCCCATGCCTTCCTGGCAGCAAGCCAGTTCGCCGGCATCGTCGGGGGACCGTGGCGATCCTGGAACCTGAACCGCGTGACCTTTCATCCCGACCTCCTCGACCTGGCAGAACGCTTCTTGGGCTCTCGCGACCTACGTCTCTACGAAGCCGAGCTGTGGGCCAAGTACGCCGGAGCCGTCGATTACGACCAGCGTCACCACCGCGACTTCGGTAATCACACCCTGGTCGTCCCCAAGAGGTCCGACCCGCCTACCCAGATGCAGAGCTTGATCCTCCTCTCGGACGTCGCCGAGGAGGATGGACCCACAAAGATCGTCTCACTGTCCGTTGGCGGAACCGTTCCCTACTGGCCGAGCTCCCTCGTCGATGGGGGCCATGACTTGGCTCAGACCTATAGCCCACCTGGGAGCTTTGCTACGGATGAGATTTCGGCGACGGGACCGGCGGGGACATTGTTCTCCTACCGGCCCGACGTACTGCACCGTGGGTCGCAGATGACCGGCGAGCGCTCAGCTCGATTCACTTTGTCCGCTCATTACGACGTGTGGACGCCACGCTGGACCGGAAGAGTCGCTTGGCCCGCCAAGGCACTCGGCCCCAACTGGTGCGAGCTGATCGAGCGTGCAACTCCTAGGGAGCGCTCTGTCTTCGGGTTCCCCGAACCTGGCAATCCCTACTGGGACGAACAGACCCTGGCTGATACGCAGGCGCGCTATCCCCGGGCCGACCTGATGCCCTACCGATGAGAACAGTCGATCAGAACCGATCTGACCACGCGCTGGTGGCCTCGGCACCGGCTCCTCAGGTGTGAAGCCTCGATTCGGACGGAGTGCCTCCAAACGGTCGCCGGGCCGGTAGCGCACTTCGGAACTTATATGCGGCCTTGTGAGCCCATCGGTGCATGCTGAGGTGATCATTGCGGCCAGCGGTCTCGTTGTTGGCTGAAATTCAGCCGAAGAATTCGAGTGCCTGCCCGAAGAGGTCGAACAGTTGACGATTGCTCCCGAGAAGTCTCCCGTCTCGAAATCAAAGGACACGACCTCATCTCGCGCGACACAGCAGAGATCGTGGTCTGGGCTGAACCGCAGGCCTCTGGGGTTGCGGAACAGGATCGACTCGTCTGGTCTGAAGATCCTGACGAGTCGGCTGGTGCTGTCGTATTCGCGAACGCTCGAAATGGCGTCGCGCTGGCCAAAGGGCCATTCGCTGGACACCACAACGTTGCCGTTAGGCGCGATGGCGAGATCAAGGGGGCTCAGCTGTGAGTCTTCGACCAAGCGCGGAGCGAGGAGATTGCCATCGGCATCGAATACCACGTTAGAGCTACATCCGGCGACCGAAATAGAACCAGTGCACGAGGAGGTGCATTTGAGTAGGGTCGCTTTAGCAGTACATGAACTACGAATCAGAGGAGCGAATATGTCGGTATTGGTGAGACTGTCTGTTTCAGGGATGACGACGGACTCGTACGACAAGGTGTCAGAGCACTTGACACCCCAGCTCCTGGCCGCGTCGGGATTCGTCGCCCATGTGGCCTTCGTGGGAGATGGCGAGTTCCACGTGTCTGAGATATGGGAGAGCCGGGATGACTTCCAGAACTGGTTCGACAGCACGGTGAAGCCGAATGTCCCTGGCGTTGAGGTTGACGGGGTGACAGAGGTTCACAGCGTCGTAATCAAGAAGTAACCACTAGGAATTACCCGCCAGCCTGGTCCTCGTGCCGGCGTCTGAACTGTGCACGAGACTGGTCCAGTAATCCAGTTCTGCCACCATCCTCAGCGTCCTCGCACGGATCCACCGTGTCGACGTTCGACATCGTGCCGCGCGCCTGAGTAGGGCGTACGACAGGCTCGCCTGTTGTCCTGGCCAGACTCCTACCTCAGAGTCTTCAGAATCACGAAGTCTCCCTCTCGAGGTGCGCTTTGTGAGCGAGTTTGATGACGTCCTCCGAGACTGAACGCCTATTACCCTCATGCTCCGGATGGTGGGCCGGGCAAGCAATGTATGGGGTGCCTTCGACCGGCTTTCCGAGTCGTAGACAACCTTTCACGTGACAATTGTGGTGGCGGTAGACGGTGATGATACTGCCAAGAATGAGGAAGTCGGGGATCGAACCGCCGAATCCCGACCAGAACCCGTACCAGGTGCCGGGCTCGGCATCCGCACCGGTGTAGCGCAGAAACCAATGAGCTGAGTCACTCCAGAAGACTATGACGAGTATTACGAACCCAACTAGGACGAGTAGCGAGCCAATCGTGAGACTTCGTTTCATATCTCTGTCCCTGACCTCTCGCCTCAACCCTGGCTCCAGACGGCATCTTCGACGCGATCTGGATCTCCAGCTTGCCCCCTTTAGCTCTGAGAAGTATCACAGGGGAATTCTTCAAGATCTTTGATAGGAGAGTCATCGGCTCCATGCCCGCTCTCCTTTCGACAAGCCTCGGCGAAGGGTCCGCTGGCCCGACGGGGAATCCAATGACAGGCTATGGCAGTCCCCTCAATTCCTCTACTGGGGTATGCGAAATGCCCACTTCCGCACAGACGGTTCAAGACTTCATTGCCGCCTTCATAGGGGCCTGGCCCGTTGCCGATTCCATCTCCCTTGGATCGTTTTTCGACGAGGATGCCATCTATCACAACATCCCGTTGGAGCCCGTCGTTGGACGCTCTGCCATCGTGTCGACTTTCGCTCAATTCATGAGCCTGGGCGGACAGGTGGACGTCGAGGTCATTCACATGGTGGCGGAGGGTTCGATCGTGATGACTGAGCGAGTCGACCACTTTAAGAAGGAAGATGGCAGAACAGTCTCGTTGTCGATGATGGGTGTCATCGAAGTCCACGACGGACTCATCGCCGCGTGGCGGGACTATTTCGACCTCGGTCAATTCACGGCCCAAATGATCGGTCGAAGCTGAGCCTCGAGGTGGTTGCGAGTGGACCACCGGCTGGATCTGGTTTTGGTGCCCGAACAGTGGCAGCCGACCCTCGATGAATGTGGCGATAGGTATTGCATCGATCGAAGGTCTAGACATGTGAATGCGAGCTTGGCCTTCCTCCTAAATCAGGAGGTCCCTTGATCTGTTGATCGAGAGAGGAAGGGCTGGGCGCCGGAAGGCCACTTAATGGCTATTGACCAGCTACTTGCCGTCGTTCCCGTGTCAGACATGAAGACTGCTCAGCCGTGGTACGAGCGCCTCATCGGGCACCCAGAAGACAATCACCCGATGGACACGCTGTATGAATGGCAGGTGGCCACCCGGGGTTGGCTGCAGATACTTCTCGATCCCGAGCGAGCTGGATCATCACTTATCAATTTTGCCGTCGACGACCTGGATAAGCACGTCTACGAGCTGGGGTCGCGAGGTTTGACATCAGGAGAGATCGAGACGGTGAACAAGGGTGTACGGCTGTCTGAGATCACCGATCTCGATGGCAACCGGATCACCTTCATCGGTGGATTCCGGAACGTCTACTAGGCATTTGGC
The DNA here is from genome assembly GCA_036489775.1 of Acidimicrobiales bacterium. Taxonomy (GTDB): domain Bacteria; phylum Actinomycetota; class Acidimicrobiia; order Acidimicrobiales; family RAAP-2; genus Bog-473. The sequence goes on from DASXFC010000004.1 coordinate 17,491, forward strand.
GTAGGCCTGACCGCGGCGGACGCTGGCACGAAGGGGTTCGGCCCCTATGAATCAGGACTCATCCCAATCGCCGAAGCGTTGGGATGGTCCGGATACGCGGAACCGAACTGCGGTGCGTCACCGAAGGCATAGATGTTGCCGGCGGCAGTCGACAGCCAGTAACCAGCGCCACTCGAAGAAGACGTAATGGCGGTGACCGGACTTGAGGAGATCCCCGAGGAGGATCCGAAGAAGGGCGCGTTCCCAAAACTGAAGACCCCACCATCGGAAGCCGCCATCCAATAGCCGCCGCCATCGGGTGGAGCTGCGATCGAGACGATCGGCTTGTTGAGCACGATGTTGCCAGTCGATCCGAAGAATGGAGCGTCGAAGGAGAAGACTCCGCCATCGGATGCCACCAACCAGTAGCCGCCCGTGCCCGCGTCGACCGCCATCCCAACGATCGGTTTGTTCAAGTGGATGGCCCCAGTCGACCCACGGAAGGCGGCATCGCCGAAAGCGAAGATGCCGCCATCGGAGGCCACCAGCCAGTAACCGTTGCCATCGGGGGTCGAGGCCATCCCGACAATTGGTTTATTGAGCACAAGGTTGCCCGTCGAGCCGTAGAACTGCGCGTCGCCGTAGGAGAAGATCCCGCCGTCGGAAGCCACCAGCCAATAGCCCTTGCCATCGGGGGTCGAGGCCATCCCGACAATTGGTTTGTTGAGATGGATGCCGCCGGCGGAACCGTAGAAGCCGGCCGAGCCGAAGCTGAAGACGCCTCCGTCGGTACCAGCCTGCCAGTACCCATAGTCGGGCAGCGTCTGGTCATAGGGATCGAAATAAGGCACCCCGTCGGAGAATCCAACCGATGCCACATAGAGGGCACGGTGACCGCCATTCTCATAACCGACCGGGCCAGGAAAGGCAGCAAAGGCCATCAGGAGTTGTCCGGAAGGGGAAGTAAAGAAGCTCTCGCCGCCCGGGCCGGCCACGCCCTCCGTGGTGCTCAGTACAGGGTTAAAGGACACGTTGGCACAGGGGCCGAGCGGTGTCGTGCAGGTCGTGTAGCCAATGGCATAGTTGGCGGAGTCGTAGTTGTTGCCGCTGTAGAACAAGTAGTACGAGTTGCCCACTTGGATCATGTCGGGACCTTCGATGATGCTGCCCTGCCAGCTCTGGCCCCCATTGATCATCAACAGCGACGGACTGCCCTCCAGATCGAGCGTGGTCGGATTCAACGGTTGGGCCCAGAGCCCTGCGAGGAGGCCATTGGAATTCCCGTCGCTTTTCCAGGTCAGGTAACTCGAGCCATTCGACGCGGTGAAGATATCGGGGTCGATGGAGCCGCCGACGTTGGTCTGGCAGATGATCGGACCCAGTCCCGAGTCGACGAAAGGACCGAGGGGGAGAATCGAAATGGCTTGGCCGACACACTGCAGACCAGAACTCGCCTGGCGTGCCGTGTAGTACATGACGTAGGTGCCGAGGGTGGTTTCAGCCACCGTTGGGGCCCAGGTGTACCCGAACTCGGCCCACGTTGGCAGTAGTGGGAACGTGTCGTTGTGGCCGCCGATCCAGTTGACGCCATCCGTCGATGTAGCAACAGGGACATTGTCGAGACCGACCTGTGTGGAATACGCGTAGTAGACCCCTCCGAACTCCGATACCGAGGGGTCAGGGAAATCGACGTTGTAGACAGGCGACCAACTGGATGCGGCAGCCGGCTGGGCCGCGATGACCGTCAGAACGGTGACCAACCCCAGCAGGGCAAGCAGCGATCGGATCACTCGACTTATCCCCGCCCGGGCTCTCACCCCCCCATTGTGCACCAGCACGAGGTTTTGCCCTGGATTACCTTGCCACTCTCAAACGGTTACGGCGCCCGGGATCGCCTGGTCGACGGAGGTCAGGGTTTGAATTCAACGCGTGGAGCTTTGGCGCGGGCCCATTCGACCGTGATGCCGTCGTTGCGCATCATCGCCATGAACCCTGAGATGGAGAAGAAGATTGCAATGGCGGTGAGTCCGTAGGTCACCGCCGAACGTTCGAGGACGAAGGAACGGAGCGATGAGGACAGGAGCAGCCAGAAGACGATTCCGGCATTGAGCATGAGCACAGTCGCCCAGAGAACCGAGATCCGAATGAAGAATCGACGGACTAAGGGCCGCTTCATGATGTCCGGGTCCATAGGGCAAAAGTCGTGAGCGAAGCGTTGGGTAAAGGGCCGGCCAACCAACGCGGAGACGAGCAAGGCGAGAGAGATCAAGACCGTCCCTGCCGTCGGTTGCGCGAAGTAGATGAACGAACTCCCCGTGATGAAAGCAATCGCCGTCCTCATGGTGAGGAGGATGGTTCCGAACAACAACAACATGGATACCCGCTCGCCCTTCAGCAGGCGCCGGCCCAGTGCCAGGTAAGACCATGTGAGTGCTGCGATCAACGCTCCTCTGAAGCCAGTAAGGACGAGGAGCAGATAAAAGAGGATGAGAGGACCGAGGACACCCTCGAGCACAACCGGAAGGGCGTGGCGAAGTGCTTTGCGCGGTGGAGGCAATATGAGAAGCGAACCTTCTCTGCCGTCGCTGTGCGACGTAGGGAGAAGGCGAAGGAGGTGCCACGGCTCGGTGGTCCCGCCGTTCGATTTGGGTGCCACTGCGCTGCCACTCTTGCCGGCGTAAGCGACGGCGCTTTCACCCAAATTGAGGTCGACGAATTGTACACCCACCCGGGCCAAGGACGTCGGCGGGTCGAGCGCACGGTTTGCTATCGAATGCAGAGGTTGGATGGTCTCATTGCAATCTCCCTTAGGCGGAACGCCTAAGGCCTCTGCTCCCTAGCGTCACCCTCCTCGGGCTATGCGAGCTTGTTCAATATCCCTTAGTCGTGACTGCGAACTGAGCCACTCGCTTGAACGAGAAATCTGACTCTCGTGCACGACGTGGTGGCCCCCAGCTGGACTATCGGTTCGTGCCCCACACCGACGACACACCGCAATGCGCCCGTTTGTCTCAGGAAGGTGATGCTGATCTAGCTGACTCGCTACTGAAGGCTCGGATAGGACCATTTCACTCCTTTGGGCATCCGCAGGACAGGCCACGGTGCCGATCTGACCTGTAGCGCGGAGAGTTGCCTCGCGACCACTTTATGCCTCATAGGCGTATCCCGATAGGGCACGACGTACCTCGGAACGCCAGAAGTCGAAGAAGACTGGACGATCTCACACCCGTATTTGTTACTCAGCAGTCTGGAGCTTGCGTGTCTCGCGACGTCAGACGAGGAACCGTCGCGATTGCCTCACGCCGATCGAGTCGTTCGGGGTCAGTGGCTGATCTGTGCCAGGCGGGGGAACCGGCGCAGCCGACCCAGTGGGCCGAGCTTGCCGCAGTCGACCCCGTGATCGGCAGCATCCAGGAGGCGGAGGTCGCCCCGACTGTTGCCGTACGCCCACAGCACCGGCTGTTGGCCGGTGCCATTCGCAGTCATGAGGCCGTTGGTGCGCAAGTGGACGATCAAGCGGGCGTACTTCTCCGCGCCCCGGCAGTTCTTCCCTAGGTAACCGCCAGTGAGCACGCCGCCCTCTACGGCCAGGCGGGTGGCCACCACGCCCGGTACCCCGAGATGTTGTCCGGCCGGGAGCACGTAGAGCTCAGGCGACGCGGACACGATGACGACGTGGTGCCCCTGTTCGAGATGCCAGTTCAGGCGGCCCAGAGTGTCGGTGCGCAGGTGGCGCTGGAGATGGGCCAAGGCGAAAGCCTGGGACTTCCGCTCGACTTCCTCGAAGGGGAGTCCCCCGAGGAGCCGGTGGAACATCCGCTCCTTGGTGTCGTCGGCGGCGGTGCCGCCGGCGATGGCAGCCCAGATGAGGGCGGGGGCCATGGTGGCCACGGTGCGCCACACCGTCCAGCGATCCCGCAGGGCCACCAGGAAGGGATAGACGCTGCCGCCATCGGTGAGGGTGCCGTCGAAGTCGAAGGCGGCGACAGTAGGCCTGGCCACCACGTCCGGCGGGCGTTCAGGTGCGTTGCTCAGGTTCGCCATCGATGTGTCAGGCGACCGTCGAGCCGCCACGCCCAGCGCCGGCGGCAAAGCGTTGCGCGCCCTGGAGCGTCTCGCCACTCGCTACCACCTCTCGGCCCCGGCGGGCCTCATTGACGGCGGCTTCCTCCTCGCTCAGCCCCCACTGCTCGAGGGCCGACATGCGATCCGAGCGCAGGCAGAACTGGGGCAGGTCAGCCAACTGGTGGGCCAAGGCCCGGGCGGTTTCGAGGGCGGCGCCCTTGGGGGTGACCCGGTTGGCCAAGCCCATCTCGAAGGCCTCGGGCGCGGCCACGGCCCGACCGGTCAGGATCAGGTCCATGGCCCGGCTGTGGCCGAGCAGGCGGGGGAGGCGGACGGTGCCCAGGTCGCACAGCGGCACGCCGAAGCGGCGGCAGAACACGCCGAAGACGGCATCCTGGGCCGCCACCCGCAGATCGCACCAGAGGGCCAGCTCGATGCCGCCGGCCACTGCGTAGCCCTCGACGGCGGCAATCACCGGCTTGGAGAGGGTGAGCCTGGTCGGGCCCATGGGGCCGCTGCCGTGGTCAGGGATGGGCCGGCGGTCGCCCTCGGCCACGGCCTTGAGGTCGGCGCCGGCACAGAAGGTTCCCCCCGCGCCGGTCAGGATGGCCACCGACTGGGTCTCATCCGCATCGAAGGCTTCGAAGGCGAGGCGCAACTGGTCGGCACAGAGGCTGTCGACGGCGTTGCGGCGCTCGGGCCGGTTGATGGTGACGACCGTGACAGCGCCGTCGCGCTCGATCTCGAGGGTGTCCGAGCGGTAGGGCACATAGGTTTCTGCGGCCGTCATGGTGGGCATTCTCGCGCCGGCGACCTGGGCGTTCGCACATCGAGGCCGGGCGGAGCCGGGGTGTGCGACAGAAAGGTGACCTAACCGGTCGACAATCGGTAGAACACCCGCTAAGGTCGAAGTTCTCGAATCCCGATGTCAGGAATGTAGGAGGAACACCATGGCCGTTCGACTCGGGGACACTGCCCCGGACTTCGTCGCCGACACCACCGACGGGAAGATCAGCTTCCACGAGTGGCTGGGCGACAGTTGGGGGATTTTGTTCTCCCACCCCAAGGACTTCACGCCGATCTGCACCACCGAGCTGGGCGGTTTCTCCGCCCGCAAGGCGGACTTCGACAAGCGCAACACCAAGCTCATCGCCATCTCGGTGGACTCGGTCGAGTCGCACAACAGCTGGGCCAAGGACATCGAGGAGACGCAGGGTCACAAGCTGGCCTTCCCGATCATCGGTGACGAGGACCGCGAGGTAGCGGACCTCTACGACATGATCCACCCGAACGCCAACGACACCCTGACGGTGCGCTCGGTCTTCATCATCGGCCCGGACAAGAAGGTCAAGCTGACCTTGACCTACCCGGCCTCGACCGGCCGCAACGTGGACGAGATCCTGCGTGTGCTCGACTCGCTGCAACTGACGGCCGACTACAAGGTGGCCACCCCGGTCAACTGGCAGGACGGCGACGATGTCGTCATCGTGCCGGCCGTCTCTGACGACGAGGCCAAGGAGCGGTTCCCGAAGGGTTGGAAGGCGCTCAAGCCGTATCTCCGGGTGACGCCCCAGCCGAACAAGTGATCTGAGTTTTCAGGTTTCCCTGGCGCTTCGGCGTTAGATGGAGCGTGCCGGCCCTCTCCGGGGGGCCGGCACGTGCTTTTCGGGGGCTTGTTCGTGGGGACAAGCGGGTCAGCCGGCGACGTCCGTCAACGCCTTCACGTCATCATCGGAGAGGGTGATGGTGGCTCCGGCCATGTTGTCTTCCAAGTGGGCCACGGTGGAAGTACCGGGAATGGGCAACATGACCGGGGAGCGACGAAGGAGCCAGGCCAGGGCCAACTGAGCACCAGTCGCGCCCAACCGGTCGGCGATGTCGGCCAATGGGCCGCCGGGTTCCGCCAACGCGCCAGTGGCCAACGGGAACCAGGGGATGAATGCGATGTCGGCCCGCTCGACATGATCCAGCAGCGCCTCCGCGCTCCGATTGGTCAAGTTGTACAGGTTCTGGACGGACACGATGGTGGCGGTCTTCTGCGCTTCCTTCAGCTGATCGACACTGACTTCGGATAGTCCGATGTGGCGGATCTTCCCTTCCTTCTGGAGCAGCACCAGCTCCCCCAAATGCTCGGCGAGCGGCACCTTGGAGTCGATCCGGTGAAGCTGGAAGAGGTCGATCCGTTCGAGCCCGAGGTGGCGCAGGCTCAGCTCAGCTTGCTGGCGTAGGTATTCGGGACGGCCGACCGGTCGCCAATCTCCGGGTCCAGCCCGGGTCAGGCCCGCCTTGGTGGCGATCACCAGGTCTTCGGGGTACGGATGGAGCGCCTTCTTGATGAGGAGTTCGGAGACGAACGGACCATAGGAGTCGGCCGTGTCGATCAAGGTCACGCCGAGCTCGATCGCTCGCCGCAGGACGCGTACCGCCTCGCCAGGGTCCTTCGGATCTCCCCATATGCCCGGACCGGTGAGTTGCATGGCCCCGTAACCCAGCCGGTTGACGGTCAGGTCGCCACCCAGGTTGAAGGTTCCGGAAGCTTCGGCGGGGCGTTGGCCGTGGCCGGTCATGGCGATCCTCTCAGACAGGGTTGTGGCGTATGCCCCCTTGGTCTACCGGTCGCGCCCCGGGCTTGGCGCGGCCCGATATCGGGTCAGAAGGCTGGCGGCCGCTTCTCGGTTCGGGCGGCCATCACCTCGGCGAATTCCGCAGCCCCGAGCGCTTCGAGAAAACGGTTCATCTCCTCGGCCATCCGTCCGGTGATGGTCAACTCGTCAGAGTGCAACAGCGCCTTGGTGGTCCGCACCGCTTGCGGTGGCTGAGCCGCCAGCGCTTCTGCCGCTTCGCGGGCCGCCACCAGGACGGGCGATACCGCGGCGTTGGCCAAGCCCCAGTCGGCTGCCTCGTTCCCGTTGATCTTGCGGCCGGCCAGAAGAATCTCGCTGGCGTGTCGCTCTCCGACAAACCGGGGCAGGAGCAGACTGGAGGCGGCTTCGGGCACCAGACCCAGGGCAACGAAGGGGGCGGCCAGAACGGCTGAGGGTTCCACGTAGACGAAATCGCAATGGAGGAGCATGGTCAGACCCACACCGACCGCCACGCCGTTCACCGCGGCGATCAGCGGCACGTTGACAGTGGCGATCGCCTGGAGAAACCGTGCGACCTGATCGAGGTTGGCGCCTGAGGCGAAGTCCTGAAGATCATTGCCGGCGGTAAAGGCTTCACCGTGGCCCGTGAAGAGGACGGTCGCCACACCAAGGTCAGCGTCGGCCGCTTCCAAGGTGTCGGCCATGGTTCGGTACATGTCCTGGGTTATGGCATTGCGCTTTTCCGGCCGGTTGAACGTCACCACGACGATCCGACCATCAACCTCTACGGTGACATCGCCGCTGGGAACAGGTTGGACGTTCATGGGATCAGGCTAAACGGCGCGGACGAAGCCGGCGATGTCGCGAGCGGTATCCCGGCTGATGTCTGGGCAGGCGATATTGAAGAACTCGGTACCGTGCATGGTGCCCATGACCTGGCGGCATCGGGCTGCCACGCCGGCCTGGAGCAGCAACCGGTAGAAGTTGATGCCCTCGTCGCGCAGCGGGTCGCATTCGTTGACGCTGATCATGACGGGCGGGAGCCCGCTGACGTCGTCGACAGTGGCGAAGGAGGGCCAGGCCAAGGGGTTCTTGGCCTCGAATTGCTCAATGCCGTACCCCATGCGGCCGCGGTTGTTGTGCAGGTTGAGCAGGATGCCCTCGTTTTCGGTGGAGGACGGGCTCTCGGGGCGGGGCCACTCGCCGGCGATGTAGGGGCAGAGTGCGTAAAAGCCCTTGACCAGGTCGAGCTGGCCGTCCTGCTTGAGTTTGAGCGCAGTGGCCAGCGTCAGGTTCCCGCCGCCACTCTCTCCGGCCACGATCAGGTGGTCGAGATCGATGCCGAGGTCGGCAGCGTGGTCGACCGTCCACTGCAGACCCGACACGCAATCGTTGAGGCCGGCCGGGAACGGGGCGACTTCAGGAACCGATGATGGTGCGACGCAGTTGCGGAAGTCCACCATGACGACGGCGACGCCATTGGCGGCGATCAACTTGCCCCAGCCCCGGTACATGCCGTCGAAGCAGGACAGCGTGGCCATGCCGCCACCGTGGATGTAATAGACGCCGGGCACCACCTCGTCGTGGTCGGGCCGGATGATCTGCAGGTTGATGGTGTTGCCATCGGGCGAGGAGGTGATCGCTTCTCGGGTGACGCGCAGACCCTGGGCGGGAGCGGCCTCCTCGGTGTCGCACAGGTCCATCAATTGCGTGAAGCCGGCGGCGGCTTCTTGGGCCGCTTGGGAGTTCGCCGCAGCCAGCAGCTGCTCCCGGCTCTTCACGTCGGACTGAGCCAGCGGCGGGATGAGCCCGAGCAGGTTCTTGAGGCGCGGGTCGAGGCGCGGATCGTTTGCGATATCTGCCATGTCATTCCCTCCCTGATGGTGACCTGATTGGCCGGTGCGCTGCTCTCAGTTCTCAGCTCTTCGAGGCGGTGAGTTCTTCGCGCAGCTCGCGCTTGAGGACCTTGCCGGCGGGGTTGCGGGGGAGCGGCTCCTCGCGGAACCAGAAGTGGGTCGGCACCATGAAGCCGGCCAACCGGCTGCGCACGTGCTGGGCCAACTCGTCGGCGGCTACCTTGAATCCCGGCCGGAGCACGATGATGGCGCCCACTTCCTCGCCCAGCGTGGGCTCGGGGACGCCGATGACGGCGCAGTCGGCCACCGCCGGGTGTTCGAACAACGCGGCCTCGACCTGCACGGAGTAGACGTTCTCACCGCCGCGGATGATCACGTCCTTGGCCCGGTCCACGATGTAGATGAAGTTCTCTTCATCGAGCAAGGCGACATCGCCGGTGTGGAGCCAGCCTTTGCTGAAGGTCTGGGCCGTCTCCTCGGGCCGGTGCCAGTAGCCGCGCACGACCTGGGGCCCCTTGACCCACAGCTCGCCCCGGACCCCGCTGCCCCTGGCGATACTGTCATCGGGCTCGTCGCCTTCGTAACCCTCGGGCACCAGGGCGACGTCGGTCACCGGGACCGGCGGGCCGACGCTGTCGGGCTTAGCCACGTAGTCGCCGCCCGAGTTCATGGAGGTGATGGACGAGGTCTCGGTCAGGCCGTAACCCTGCGAGGGTTGCCCGATGGGCCAGGCGGCCCGAATGCGCTTGACCAGTTCGGGCGGGGCCGGGGCACCGCCATAGCTCACGCCGCGGACGGAGGACGTGTCGTATTTCGAGAAGTTGGGCGAGTCGAGCACCTGCATGACCATGGCCGGCACGCCGCCGAAGGTGCCGATCCGCTCCCGCTCAATGAGCTCGAGCGCGCGGTCGGGGTCGAAGTGGTGCATCATCACCAGCTTCCCCCCGGCGGCCAGGTTGGAGACCATGACCGAGTGGCAACCGGTGGCGTGGAACAGCGGCACCGACAGCAGGAACGCGGCCTGCGTCTTCTCGCCAACCGGTGCCAGGCCCGAGCCGAATCGGGTGGCGCCGCGGGTGTTGATGAAGAAGAGGCTCATCAGGTTGGTGCCCATGTTGCGGTGCGTGCCCACGGCGCCCTTGGGCCGGCCGGTGGTGCCCGAGGTGTAGAAGATGGTGGCGTCGTCCTCGGGATCGATCGTGAGGTCGGGAGGCGTGGCTGCCTCGTCCACCGTTCCCAGGGCCAGCGGGAACGGCCACTTGGGTACTGATGACCCGGCGGGCTCCACGACGCGCAGCGGCTCCGGGGACGCGGTCCGGTGCTCGTCGGCCACGATCACCGCGCCGAGGTCGGGCAGCCCGCCGAGGATGGGACGGATCCGCTCGGCCCGCTCCGAGTCGACGAAGACCACCTTGGAGCCAGAGTCCTCGAGCCCGTAGCGCAACTCCTCCCCGCTCCACCAAGCATTGAGCGGGACGATGATGGCACCGGCCAGCGCGGCCCCCCAGAAGGCCATGACCCACTCCGGCAGGTTGCGCATGATGATGGCGACGCGGTCGCCCTGCTCCACCCCGAACTCGGAACGGAGGCGATGGGCCAGGGTGGCGGCGATGCGGTAGTGCTGGGCGAAGGTCGTCCGCTCGTCCTCGTAGACGAGGAAGTCGGCGTCAGCGTGGCCGAGTGACATGTCGATGATCGCCCGCAGTGAGGGCGGCGCGTGCTTCCACGTGCGCGTGGGCACGCCGCGGATGGGCAACTCTTCCATCTCGAACAGCTGCCCCGGGGCGGTCAGTTGTTCGATGGCCTGCGCCATGGACATGGAAGG
>DASXFC010000025.1:0-59204 GCA_036489775.1 Acidimicrobiales bacterium
CATCGTTGCCACCCTCGCCGCCTACGGCGGTCTCGCCCTGATAGCCGGAAACCTGCTGCGGCCGCACTACATGGCGGCGCTGGTCGCGAAGAACGCCAACATTCCCGGGTCAGCGTTGATCAACAGCGAGTGGTGGACCAAAGGGGGCACGTTCGCCTTCGGAGGTCAGGTCCCATTCAACCTCCTCCCCCAGCTGTGCCCTTCGTCTTTTAAGGCTGGCCCCGGCGGCGCAGGAGCAGGTGTCGTCACGGGTTTCTCGAGTCACGGTTCTCTCACCCCGGCGCAGTGTCTCATCGAACACGGCTACATCCACTGGGCCAGCTTCGAGCCGGTCAGCCACTTCTGGCCGTACCAATGGATCGAGGGGGGCTGGTTGCTCGCCCTGTCGGTGCTGCTCATCGCCGTAACCGTCTTGCTCGTCCGCCGTCGAGCAGTATGAACCGCTCCGGGGTGCGCCCAAAGATGCGCAAGCGGGGCCACCCGTCCGTCGAGTCTCGTTGATCCTGGTCGTTCTCGTGGTCGTAGGGATTGCAATAGCCAGGGCGGTCATTGCGTTGAGGCCGCTGTCTCCAGCCACTGGGAGGCTGACCGGATCGCTCCAGGCCGTGGGTAGTCCTGGGGACCTCGCCCTGCGACCCCTCAGCGGCACGGTCACCGCCGAGACGTCGGGAAGGGGGTTCAAGACCTTTCCTGTCGGTACCGACGGTCGTTTGACGGTGCACCCAGTCGTTCCGACGTACATCGTTTTCCGGATTGAGTCCCCAGTTCGAAGGCGGCAAAGCAGAGTGCCACGCTAGCGAACCCGTCACCGTGACCAAAGACGTTACCAGTCGGGTCACAGTCGATTGTCAGGAGAGATAGTTGGTCACCACTGCGGAGAGGTCTAGCCATAGCGAAGGTGGGTCGACTGTCGCCAGTCGGAGCCATCGCCTTCCACCTCACACGAGGGCCGACTCGTTTTCGACACGAAGGCCCGACTCTTCGTCGGCTCGTGGCCGTTGCACCGAGCCGTCCGTGGTGACGAAATGACCGCGTTGACCGTAGCTGTGCGTCCAGCTAAGGACGCGAATCTGCGGCCGCTGCGGTGGCGCCGGATGACTTGGATCACCTGGCGGCATCATCGAGTCGCGCTGGGTGGCGTGGTCGCATTCCTCGGCGCGCTGTCGGCGTGGCTGTGGATCGCCGGCCTGCAGGTGCACCACGCCGACACAGCCGCCGCCGCCTGTCACCCAGCAGGCTCCCCAGCCTGCATGACGCTCATCCTCAACTTCCACCTCACCAGCGGCGTACTGAAAACCGGCTTCCCACTACAGCCCGCGCCAGCGCTCATCGGAGCATTCATCGGGGCGCCGATGTTGGCCCGCGAAATAGAGACCGGCACCTTCCGCTATGCCTGGACCCAAGGCTTCGGGCGGTGGCGCTGGACCCTTGCCAAGCTCGTGATCGTCGGAGTCGCGACGGCCGCCATCGCCAGCGCCTTCAGTGTGCTGCTCTCCTGGTACTACCAGCCATACTTCGCCACCAGCAACGGCACCCAGTTGTCCTCGGCCTCCCCGCTCTCGCCCGGGCTGTTCGACCTGCGAGGGGTCGCGTTCGCTGCTTGGACGCTGGCCGCCTTCTCCATTGGAGCCCTGGCCGGCATGCTCACCCGCCGGGTCGTCCCAGCGATCGTCGCCACCCTTGCCAGCTACACCATTCTCGCCGTGCTGGCGGGAATGGTTATAAGCGACACGGCATGGGCCCGTCACCAGCCGGCCAGCCACTTCTGGCCACTCCAGTGGACCGAGGGCGGCTGCCTTCTCATGCTTTCAACGCTGCTGGTCACCATCACCGTATGGCTTGTCCATCGCCGCGCCGTCTGAACTGCACGGCTATGGAGCACCGAACGTGACCCGGAGCTGTCTCGCTGCCCGATCCAAACGGCCTCTGGATTACGTGTCCGTGCGCATCTTCAGAGCTTTCTACGGGGTGTCGGTGACCAGGCGCGCCGCGGCGATGAAGCGGGGATCGCCCGTGAGGTTGAGTCCCCGGAGGCAGGCCTCGACCAATTTGATCGGGTGGGGATCAAAGCTGCGGATCGCTCGGTCGGCGAACTGCGAGTCCCATTGGTCGTCGGTGTCGGCAACAGTGCCCGGGGTGACGTCGTGGTAGACAGCGCGATGTTCGGCCTCGAGTTGGGACAGAGCCGATGCGGCGTCGAACGGATCGAGGTACGCGGAGAGCAGGTGCACGGCCATGGCTCCGGTCACACCGTGGAGAGTGACGATGTTCGGCTGGGACACATAGCAGCCCGCCGCCTGCGCTGCAGCCTTGACGATCGCGATCCCAGGGTCGCCCGAGAAGATGCTCTCGTCGGTTGGCTGACCCGGCCCAAACCAGACCGCCCAGTTCCCCAGAGCCCGAGCCAGTTCCGCTCGCCTCGCCCCCGTGTCGGTTACATCGAGCGCCCGCACAGCGTGCGAGGTGCGTATCACCCCGTGGAAGAGCGCGGACACCAGTCCGGGCATGAGTCTCGGCACCCAGGTCCGCACGACGTGTCGCCAACCATCGTCGTCGATCGCTCGCTCGAAGTAGCCCATCCACTCAGGGAGAAGCCGGTTGTCGCCGAGCTTGTCCCTCCAAGAGAACCCGTGGCCCCATGTTGGCGTGACGGGATGTATCGCCCGACGTGTCGTCGTCCCGAACGTGGCGAATTTTGCTCCCAACACGGACTCATGGAGTTCCACCCACTCGTTGATCGCTGAGGTAAGTCCGAGCGTCGCCAAGGCCTCACAGGCCATCGGCGCATGGTTGATGAACGGATTGGGGATCTCGAAGTCAAATGTCCCAACCTGATCGAACGCCTCATCGAGGAGCCGTGCCGTCGGCGGCGTCGGTGCCGCTCGTCCGAGATCGAACGCACCATGTTTCAGGTCCTCTTGAGAGTCACCCATAGCTGTGCTTGCGCTCGTCATGCGACTTGCCTTTCATCCTCGGCGTCCGCTGGAGTGGTCTCGTCGTGCCTTGTGAGTTGCGAGGCAATGCCGTGCGCGGCGAGCTTGGCTGCCCAGAGCTCAGCGCTGGTGCGATGGGTGAACCGGAGCTCATCGCTCGCGAATCGCAAGAGCCAGTAGCGCTCTGCCGTCCTCGCATGGAGGTCTGGACGGGCTACTTCGAACGGGCGCTCCTTTCGGTTGATTGGACCAGCGCCCGATTCTCGGGAAGCTATGCCCTCACCGAGGCGGAGATCGATGGATCGTGTGCGCTCAGCTGCCTTAGATGCTGCAACAGCCGATACCGTCATGGGAGTCCTCCTTCTAAACGTGCTCTGTGATGATCCAAACCCTTAGACGAAGCAGCACTTTCGGCTGTGACGCATTGCTGCGAACGAGATCGAAATGGAGTGAAACTTCGTCTCGCACCTCTCTTGTCTGTTTAGGTTCTGCCGGTGTTGATCGCGGGCGACCTCGACATCATCGACGAAATGGCGGACGTGTCGCGTGTCGTGTCACGCCGGGCGGCTCCGTTTCGTCTTAGAGGCTCGACCAAGTTCCACCGCTTACTTGAAGGAGTTCAGATGCGAGTACTTGTAGAGGACACGACGGCCCCGATTGAGATCGCTGGCATTGCAGGGAGTCTGCGTTCCGCCTCATGGGCCCGATCGCTGTTGCGGGCGGCGGCAAATCGACAGCCCGTCAATGTCCGCGTCACCGTATGGGACGGCCTCGATGCGGTCCCGTTGTTCAACGAGGACGCTGAGGATCGGGTACCCGCCGGTGTGGCGGAGATGCGACAACTGATCGAGAAGTCCGATGCGCTGCTTATCGCCACCCCCGAATACAACCGGGCGATTCCCGGTGTGCTCAAGAATGCCCTGGACTGGGTCTCTCGACCCTACGGAGCGTCGGTCCTCACCGACAAGCCCGTTGCGGTGGTCGGCACGAGCCCCCTCCCATCGGGGGCTGCGTCGGCGCTTTCGGACGTGCGAGAGGTGCTTTCGGTCCTGCATGCAGAAGTCGTCGAAGCCGACCTCGCCATAGGGCAGGTGCACACCCGCATCGACGCGGAGGGCAGGATTTCTGACCCCGAACTCGCTGCTCGGATCACGGAATTGCTGGTCAAGCTGGCCCAGTCAGCAAAGCCAGGCCGCTCGGAGCCGGCGGACCCCGAACTCGAGACAGTCGACGCCGAGTCGAGGCTGCTCGAGGTGAGCGCGCAGCCGGGGCGACGGCCGGGGTACATCCGATTCCCAGCCACCGACTTCTTTTACCCACTCAGGTGTCACAGGATTGGCTTCCGCCCCGTCTTAGGGTCCAACGAACCGAGGCAGAAGTAGAAGGAGTACACAGTGCAACCGAGAGGAGGATCTTGACCGATGGACGTATCCCCCCCGAACGGCGAAGGCGACCTCCGCGGGCTCATGTTCTCCATCGCCTACCGGATGACCGGAAGCGTGGCCGAGGCCGAGGACCTGGTACAAGAAGGCTTCTTCCGGTGGGAGCGTGCCCGGCAGAGCGGAGTAGAGGTCGAATCGCCGAAGGCCTACCTCGCGGCGACGACGACCCGCCTCGCCATCGACCACATGGGTTCGGCACGGGTGCGCCGCGAGTCCTATGTCGGCGCCTGGCTCCCCGAGCCGATTGTGGCCGACCTGCACGAAAGCCCCGAACAGATGGCTGAACTCTCCGACTCTTTGTCGATGGCCTTCCTAGTGCTGCTCGAGGAACTGTCGCCAGTCGAACGAGCGGTCTTCCTGCTACGCGAGGTCTTCGACTATGACTACGAGGACATCGCCCAAATCGTGGATAAGAGCGAGGCCAACTGCCGCCAGATCTTCGCCCGAGCCAAGAAGCACCTCGGCGCCCATCAGGCCCGCTACGAGGCATCTGCCGAACAGAGCGAGGCGCTGCTTCAGTCCTTTCTGGCCGCTACCCGCAACGGTGATCTCGACCAGTTGGTCGACCTGTTGGCCGCCGACGCCGTGTTCTGTGGCGATGGGGGCGGAAAGGCGACTGCGATCCGCGAACCCCTCTACGGACGAGACCAGGTCGCCGCCTTCCTTCTTGCAATCTTCGCTCGGAACCTTCCCCTCGGGATGACCGCGGAACCGGTCGTCGTCAACGGAGGACCGGGAATTGTCAACCGCGACTCCCGAGGAAAGGTCATCGGCGTGCTCGCCCTTGAGATCCTCGACGGCGTGATCCAGACCGTGCGCAGCGTCGTCAACCCGGACAAGCTCCAACACCTCGGCTCCGTTTCCGACTTCCTCCGCATTCGACCCAAGGACGAGGAGACGTCGTGAGCGCACTTGACAGATATCCGGGCCGGGGCCGCGTCCTCGACTCGGATTCGGCGGTCAACAGAAGCGTGGTCGAGCCGCTCGTCGCCCGCGGCGTGGACGCCCAAGGCTTCACCCGACCGGACGAGGCGAACGATCGCTTCGACGTACGAGACTTCGATCTCGTCGTCTTCGGCCGCGGCGTCCTAGGGCCGCTCAGTGAACGGTTGAAGCGTGCGTTCGCGGCCGACAACCCGGACATCCGCTTCGTCGACGTGGATCGCTCCTATCGCTGTCGAGCAGACGCTCGCCGCTCTGGCCCATGACCCGCGAATACCCCAGTTCGTGTCCGATGTTGAGGTGTTCACTGACAATGGTGCGATCCGAGCTACAGCGACCGTCGTCGCTCCGTGCCTCCTTTCCTTCACCGTCTTCCGCGCGTTGGCAACCGAGGCGCTAGCCGAAGTCAACGTCGAACCGGGGCCATTCAGCTGGACAGGCCCGGTCGGCGACCTACAAGACGCAAACAGTCTCCTCCTGAGCGCAGGAGGGACTCAATATCACCTTCATCCGTTCCTCAGCAGGGCGCAATAGAGCGACGACATCGGATTCCCGCGCCCAGATCCAACCAACCCAAGGAAAGGAGAACCACCATGGACGCCCGCATCAACCTCTTCGAGAATCCAACCCTCATGAAGTTCGCGAAGTACGTCAATTCGGCCGGTAGGGTCATCGGCGAGTCGACCCTGCCCGCCACCACCCAGGAGCTGGTCAAGCTTCGGGCCAGCCAGATCAACGGCTGTGGTTTCTGCACCGACATGCATGCCAAGGACGCTGCGGCTGCGGGGGAAAGCCAGCTGCGGCTCAACCTTGTTGCAGCCTGGCGGGAAGCGAAGGTCTTCACCGAAGCCGAGCGCGCCGCCCTCGAACTGGCCGAACAGGGCACCCGCATCGCCGACGCCGCCGGAGGCGTCAACGACGAGGCCTGGGCGAACGCCGTCAAGCACTACGACGAGGAACAGCTCGGGGCCTTGGTGGCGATCATCGCCCTCATCAACACCTATAACCGCCTCAACGTGATCACCCGCCAGCCTGCCGGCGACTACCAGTCCGGGCAATTTGATCAGCTCTAGAGACATTCGAGCGGGCGAAGCATCCTGACAACTCGTTCCAGCCATCGTTCAACATTCTGTGCGCATTCTTGGGATATCAGCCTTTCGGTACCACCACTCGACGATGGGCTTCGCATCTCTGGATGGCCGCGGTTCAAATCGCCAATCCCAGCGAACGCGGGCCGTCGACTCGGATCCTGGTGCCCCGCGTTATCCCTGCTCAATGACCTGTTGTAGCTACGTGACATCCGTGGCCTGATACTCGCGTTAACTGCGACCGATCCGATCACTTTTCGCGCCGCCCTCGTTCTCCATTCAACATGATCGTCCGGCCGTTGGTCAGATTGTCCGGAAAATCGGGCATACGTCAGCCTGGTGGCGGCACACCTGGTCGTTCGGTTGTCTGAACACCGGATTCGCGTACCGGGCCGCCGGCCGAGGCGACCGTGACCGTGACCGACAGGCCGCCGTCATCGCGAGGGCGGGCGGTGACGGCGCCGCCATGGATCGCGACGATGGACGCGACGATGGCCAAGCCGAGCCCGAAGCCGTCATGGGACGTGCGGTCGTTGAGTCGCTGGAATGGCTGGAAGATACGGTCGGCGTCCGCCGGGCTGATGACCGGGCCGGTATTGGCTACGGTCAGTTGGCTGCTGCCCGCCGCGCTGCGGGTGCTGATCCAGATGTCGCCGGCGGCGGCGTTGTAGCGGACCGCGTTGTCGACCAGGTTTGCGATCAGGCGTTCGGCCAGCACCGGATCGCCGGATATGACGGCGGGCTCCAGCGTGGCGTGCACCCGCCGGTCGCCTAGGTCGGCGGTGTCGAGGACGTCTTCGCCGACCGCGGCCAGGTCGACCTCCTCGCGCACGGTCAGCCCGCGCTCGTTGCGCGCCAAAAGGAGCAGCGCGCCCATGAGGTGCTCGGCGTGGTCTACCGCGACGCGGATGTCGGCCGCCATGGAGCGCAGGTCGCCGGGCGTGCTGTCGGGATTGCCGGCCACGACGTCGACCGTCGTCCGCATGACCGCGAGCGGGGTGCGCAGTTCATGTGAGGCGTTGGCGATGAAACGCTGCTGGCTCTCGAACGCGACCTGGAGCCGGCCGAGCATCTCGTCGAACGTCTCGGCCAGTTCGCGGAGTTCGTCGCGCGGACCGCTGGGCGCGACCCGCGCCGACAGGTTGTGTTCCGACGCGGCCCGGGCGGCCGCGGTGATCTGCTGCACCGGGCGCAGCGCCCGCCCAGAGAAGATCCAGCCGAGGATGGCGGCGAGGGCGATGACCACGCCGAGCGTGATCATCGAGTACACCAGGAGGTGCGACAGGGTGAGGGCACGCTGGTGTTGCGCACCCTGGAGCTGGAGAGCCGAGATGCACCTGGCAATGACGTCCTTGTCGAC
The DNA here is from genome assembly GCA_036489775.1 of Acidimicrobiales bacterium. Lineage (GTDB taxonomy): Bacteria > Actinomycetota > Acidimicrobiia > Acidimicrobiales > RAAP-2 > Bog-473. Next base: position 7,766 of record DASXFC010000025.1, read on the forward strand.
ATGAGTGCCCGGGTGCTCGGGTCGGCACTGGGCCAATACGCTGGCCGAAACACCACCAGTGGAACCAGACGAAGAAGACTGCTGGCCCTGCCCCGACGCCCCCAGCTGCGCCACCAGGGCGTAGCTGACCGCCACGACGATCGCCCCGCCCACGGCGAACAGGCCGGTATAGAGCAGAGTCAGCCGTGCCCGGACGGTCAGTCGCGAGTGGGTCACATCCGGAACCCCTTGCCCACCACGGTGTCGATCAGCGGTGGGTCGCCGAGCTTGCGCCGCAGTCGGGTCATCGTCACCGACACGATGTTGCTGAACGGGTCTACGTTGGCGTCCCACACGTGCTCGAGCAGCTCCTCCGCACTGACCAGGGCGCCGTCCGCGGCCAGCAGCATCTCCAGGATCCCGAACTCCTTGCGAGTGAGCGACAGCGGCCGGGAGCCACGGGTGGCACGGTGCCGGGCGCAGTCCACGTTGAGGTCCCCGCGGCGCAAGACCGGCGGCGCGGACGGCGCCCGGCGCGACAGCGCCCGCACGCGGGCGACCAACTCGGCGAACACGAACGGCTTGCCGAGGTAGTCGTCCGCGCCCAATTCCAGCCCGTCGACCCGGTCATCGACGTCGGCGGCGGCGGTGAGCATCAGCACCCGCGGGCCGGAGCCGGCCAGCGCCCGGCACACCCGGTCACCGTGCACAACCGGCAGGTCGCGGTCGAGCACGATCACGTCATACGCCGTCTGCGCGGCGGCCTCCAGAGCCGCCGCGCCGTCGTACGCGGCGTCCACTGCCATCCCGGCCTGACGCAGCCCCTGAACGATCCGATCGGCAAGCGTCGCATGGTCCTCGACCACCAGCACCCGCATCCCACCATTGTGCGCCAGCCGGCATGACATCGGTGCAACATCGCGTGTAGCGCTGATGTCACCTACCCGAGCGTAGAACTGCCGGCATGAAGCCAATCCCCATGCTGCGGGCCGTCTTGGCGGCCGAAAGCAGCGAGGACGGTATCCGGACCCGGCACCGCCTCGGCGAACGGCACACCCCCCGGGCAGCGCGCCGTCCAGGCCGGACGCCGACGGCGGCGGCCAGCACGGGTCGTCCGGCCAGCCTTGAGAAGACCAGGACCAACCACAGCACCCGCGTCAGACGCCGGACCTGGCGGAAATGGCCCGCCAGCGTGCGAACCGCGGCCGCCATCATCGGCACGGCCAGCCTTGTCCTGCTGGCGGCGGCATGCGGCGGCAGCCCATCGTCGGCGGGCTCCTCCACCGGCTCCGGCGGTGCATCGACTGCGGGAAGGACGACGAGCTCCCAGCTGCTCGCCTTCGCTCGGTGCGTGCGCTCCCACGGCGTGGCGAATTACCCGGACCCCAACAGCAGCGGAAAGCTTCCCACGGCAACTCCACAGCAACTCGGGGTCAGTAGCGCCCAGTACCAGGCGGCCCAGAACGCCTGCCAGCACCTCCTCCCCAACGGCGCCGGCGGGCCGACCCCGGCCCAGGTGCAGCAGCAGCGGAACAGCCTGTTGCCATACGCCCGGTGCATGCGCACCCACGGCGTGCCGAATTTCCCCGATCCCGACAGCAGGGGACATCTCGACGTCGGGCCGGGCACCGACGTTCCCGTGAACACTCCCCAGTTCCAGAGGGCTTTCGGGGCGTGCAAGCACACCCTGTCGTACTACCAGTCGCCTTGAGGCGCTGGGGCCACCGGCGGTATCGGCCGGAGCGGAGAAGTGAGCACAACAACCGAACCGACGGCGCTCGCCACGATCGTCCAACCCCTAAGGCGACCATGATGCACGACAGTGCCGGCCTCCTACGCCCGCTACGGCGGACATGGCGGGCCGCCGCCCGAACCGCGGCCGTGATCATCGCCACGGCCAGCCTTGTCCTGCTGGCAGCGGCATGCGGCGGCAGCCCATCGTCCACCCGTTCCGGAGGCGCGCCAAGCACGGGACGGACGGCGGGCTCCCAGTCAACGACCTCTCCGTCAGCGCTCGGCTTCTCTCAGTGCATGCGCGCCCACGGCGTGCCGAACTTCCCCGACCCCGCCAGCGGCGGAGTGCTCCCCAAGGTCAACGTGGAGCAACTCGGGGTCAGCAACGCCCAGTTTCAGTCGGCCCAGAGTGCCTGCCAGGACCTGCTCCCGAACAACGGCGGATCCACCACGGAATGCTTCTCGACCGGCGACTGTCCACCGGCCTTGATGCAAACGTTGATGAACGGCATGCTCAGATTCGCCCGGTGCATGCGCTCCCACGGGGTGCCGAACTGGCCTGACCCCACCGTCGATTCCAAGGGGAGCCCCGGTTTCAATCTCGTTGCCGTACAGGGCACCGACTGGGAATCGCCGCAGATCGACAACACCCTGGGCGAGTGCCAGCGGGCACTACCCGGCGTCAGGATCGCATTGGAGCGCCCATGACCTCCCCAGAGGCGACGCTCGGTCCCCCCGGACTGGCCGGCCTACCCGGTGAGCGTCGGCGTGGGCGCAAGACCCTCTGGCTGATCGCTGCCGGTGCCGCTGTCGCGCTGGTCGGGGCGGGGTTCGCGGTCGCCCTGGCCGATCCTTTCTCCTCCGGAGGGACGAGCCGTCCGGGCATCGCCGGCCCAACGTCGCTGCGAACTGTCGCCCGCCAGGACCTGTCCTCCCAGACGCAGGTATCCGCCACCCTCGGCTACGCCGGCAGCTACAGCGTGGTGAACCAGGCCCCAGGGACGATCACCTCCGTGCCGCCTGTCGGCGAGGTCGTATCCGAGGGTCAGACTCTCTATCAGGTGAGCGGCGCACCGGTGGTGCTCCTCTACGGTGCGACTCCCGCCTACCGCACCCTCTCGGAGGGAACCGCAACCGAGCTGAGTGGTCCCGACGTCGCCGAACTCAACGCCGACCTGGTCGCGCTCGGCTATGTAACCAGTGCAGAGCTGAGCCCCTCCTCCGACGAGTTCACCTACTGGACCAAGGTGGGCGTGGAGAAACTTCAAGCTGCCTTAGGTGTGACACAGAACGGCACGCTCTCCTTGGGTCAGGCGGTGTTCGAGCCCGCCTCTCTGCGTATCACGTCGGTATCGACGAGCCTGGGCGCGGCGGCCCAGTCGGGCCAGCCGGTGCTCTCGGCCACCTCGACCACACGCCAGGTCTCGATCGCTCTCGACGCCGACCAGCAGTCCGAGGTGGCTGTTGGTGACAAGGTGACCATCACCCTGCCCAACAACGACACGACGCCTGGAGCGATCTCGTCGGTAGGCACCGTCGCCACGACGCCGTCAGGTGGGGGCAGCCCGACGATCACCGTGCTGGTAAATCCGACCGACTCGGCGGCGACCGGGACGTGGGACCAGGCGCCGGTGTACGTGACCATCACTACGGGCACGGTCACCAATGCTTTGGTGGTGCCCGTCGACGCCCTCTTGGCCCAGGCGAGCGGTGGTTACGCGGTGGAGGTGGTGGGGGCCGAGGGTGTACACCGCCTGGTGGCGGTCAGCCTGGGCCTCTTCGACGACGCCGACGGCCTGGTCCAAGTCACCGGGGCCGATTTAGCGACCGGCCAGCAAGTCGTGGTGCCGAACTTATGAGCGTCGACACCACCAGACCGGCCTCCCGGGGCTTCGATGACACTCGCCTCGCCTCCGCGAACAGTGGAGGCGAGGCAGTCCTCGAACTCGACCGGGTAACCAAGATCTACCCAAGCGAGCCCCCAGTAACCGCCCTGCGCGACGTCTCTTTCGCCGTCGCCGGGGGTGAGCTGGTGGGCATCGTTGGACCCTCGGGATCGGGCAAGACCACCCTGCTACACCTGATGGGCACCTTGGACCGACCCAGCTCAGGCCACGTCCGTGTCACCGGCCTCCCCGTCGAGCGGCTCTCCGACAGAGAGCTGGCCGCCCTTCGGGCCACCCGGATCGGCTTCGTGTTCCAGCAGTTCTTTCTGGCCGAGCACCAAACCGTGCTTGACAACGTGGCCGACGGCCTCCTCTACGCGGGGATCCCCCAAGGCGAACGGCGGGCCCGTGCCCTCGACGCCCTGCGAATGGTGGGCCTGGACGGGCGACCACATGCCCGACCCACCCAGCTCTCCGGCGGCCAACGCCAGCGGGTAGCGATCGCCCGGGCCCTGGTGGGTAGCCCGGCCATCGTGTTAGCCGACGAACCCACCGGCAACTTGGACCAGGCCACCGGCCAGGCCATCTTGGACCTCTTCCAGGTGCTGCACGGCTTGGGGGTGACCATCGTGGTCATCACCCACGACCAAGCCGTCGCCGCCCGTATGGGCCGCCGCATCGACATGCTCGACGGTCGGATCGTCTTTGACAGCGCCCAGAAGATCTCGACGTCACCGACACTCCCTCCTGGTCACCCAGTCCACCCCGAGGACGGCCAGCCGTGAGCACCACCACAACGCTTGTGGTGAGCAAGTTGCGGCCCTCCGACCTGGGGCGCCTGTCCACGGTCGGGTTGCGCACCCGCAAGCTGCGGGCGGGACTGTCGGCGCTGGGCATCGCCATCGGCGTGGCTGCCATCGTCGCTGTCCTCGGGCTGTCCTCCTCCGCCTCTGCCGGACTGTTGGACGAGATATCAGCCCTGGGGACCAACTTGCTCGTCGTGGAGAACGGCCAGAACCTCTCCGGCGGCACGGCCGAGCTGCCCACCGCCGCCCCGGCCATGATCGCCCGCATTACCTCGGTCACCCAAGTACAAGAGACCGGCTCGGTGAGCGGCGACGCCTACCGAAGCCCGCTCATCCCCTCCATCGACTCCAACGCCCTCTCCATCGACGCCGCCAGCCTCGGCCTGCTCCACACCGTGGGCACCAGCGTGGCGGAGGGCCACTACCTCAATGCCGCAACGGCCCAAGAGCCCGTCGCCGTCCTCGGAGCGGCGGCCGCCCAGCGGCTCGGGATCGACCGGGTCTTTTACGACGAGCGGATCTGGGCCGACAACATGTGGCTCTACGTGACCGGCATCTTGAAGCCCGCCGTGCTCGCCCCCGGCGTTGACTCCTCGGTGCTGGTCGGGTTCCCGGCCGCCGAGCACTACCTCGGCTTCGACGGCCATCCCTCCACCGTCTACGTGCGTGCCCAGACCGGCCACGTCGACGCCGTCGACAACCTTCTCGCCCCCACCGCCAACCCGCAGAACCCAAGCCAGGTCGACGTCTCCCAACCTTCGGCCGCTCTCGTTGCCCAAGCGGACGCCCAAGGCGCCTTCGACGGCCTCTTCTTGGGTCTCGGCGCCGTGGCCCTCCTGGTCGGCGCGGTCGGGGTCGCCAACATCATGATCATCTCGGTCCTCGAACGGCGCTCCGAGATCGGACTGCGCCGCGCCCTCGGCGCCACCAGAGGCCACATCCGCACCCAATTCCTCGCCGAGGCTGTCTTGCTCGCCCTTCTGGGAGGAGCGGTCGGCGTCGGGATCGGCGTTCTTGCCACGGCCGTCTACGCCTCCTCCAAGCACGAGCTCGTTGTCATCCCAGCTTTAGCCTGGGGCGGCGGCGTCGGTGTTGCCATATTGATCGGCGCCGTCGCCGGCCTCTGGCCCGCCCTGCGGGCCGCTCGTATGTCACCCACCCAAGCCCTGTGGAGCATGTGAGACCATGTCGAACAGATGGGCGTCATCGCAGCGCGTCGTTGGTCTCATCGACGGCCGCTGGACTCTCGCCTTGCTCGCCGAATTGGTGGATGGTGGTCGCCGCTACCAAGAACTCGACGACGCCCTGGACGGCGTCTCGCACAAGGTGCTCACCGACACCCTCCGACGGGCCGAACGCGACGGCCTTCTCGTACGTCACCTCGACCCCGGCCGCGTCGAGACGGCCACCCTCTACCAGCTGACCGACCTCGGTCAATCCCTCGACGAGCCGCTGGCTGCGCTCGAACGATGGGCCAATGCCAACTGGTCGGAGATCGAAGAGGCTCGACGACGATGGAACCGCCGGAGCGATTTGTAACTCGAAGGATTTCATCGCTTTCGAAGCGGGTCGTCGGTTCACAGCGCTGTCGCCGTAACGCGAAACGCGATCGACGGAGTCGCCGGCTCTCGCGTCGTCTCAGCTGAACGAGCGGTTGTAGCTACGAGATATCCATGGCCGATTTACGCGTTAACTACGACCCCATCGGTCGTCGTCCCAGTCGAGACCGCGTTGCTGCCTTAAGGCGAATCGAACCACCCAACGCCCGGTCGGCCGTAAATGGCGCTGACTCACGTTCGTAGGGCGATCTTCCTCACATGTGGTCACTCGCAGGTTCATAGCCCGTAACCAACCGGCGACTGCGCGCGACTTTCGGGTTCGGCACCCGAGGATCTGCGTTAGCGACCCACTGCATCATGACCTGCAATTGTTGCAATTGGTTACAGTCCTATGGACCGACCGTCCGAGGACATGGTCGGGCTAGTCGGAGCCCACGGAGCCGGGGCCACCACGGAACTCAATTGTGTTGTGTGGGGTTGACTCGAACGCCGATGCGGTGGTCGAAAGCGAGGCCGTGGGCGACGCACGGGCCAGATCCGCGAGGGCAGAGGATCGAGTGTTCGGTTGCGGTAGCGCAATACATTCGGTAGGAGGTTTGGCCAAGCAACTCCTCCGCTGGGATGCGTCCGCCGCCGCGCTCGGCAGGTCCTGGGTAGATTTCGATCGCATGAGCAAGGTCCTCTGGCAGCACCTTGTGCGCCCGGGCATTCATGTAAACCCCTTGACCGCTGCCTGGCGGGACATCAGAGGCGAAGATCACGATCGCCACCTCGTGACGCACCTCGATGCTCTGAGAGTGGACCGCCTCAGAGGACGACACCCAGTAGAAGTGGACATAGTCGTCGGTCGAAAAGAAGACGGGCGACACCCACGGCCGCCCTTGCGCGTTGGCCGTGCCAAGGGTCATATAGACGCTGGAATCGACGACCGCCCTCAGTATCCGCAAGTAATCGTCGTGGCCGGCGAAGTCCCCCTCGTACATGAGGGTCACGCCCGTTCGGGTTCGTCGGCAGCGGTAACACACGACCGACACCGGGTACGTGCCATTCGTATCTCGAACCGGCCTTCGGTCGACCTGCTCACCGACCAACCAGGTACCGGATGTGGGTGGCCTCCGGCGTGTCGATAACCCGAACGATCTCCAACTCGACGCGTAGCGGCAGAACATCGAACATCCGACGACCTCCACCAAAGAGCACTGGGACTTGGTGAATCTGGAGCTCATCGAGCACACCCGCCTGCAGGGCGGTCTGCGCCGTGTACGCGCCATGCACCAACACATCCCGGTCCCCGGCCGCAGCCTTCGCCTGCGCCATCGCGCTCTCGATCCCGTCAGCTACATAGGTCACCAACGGATAGTTCGCTACCGAGGGATCGGGCGACCGGTGACTGGGCACAAAGATGTGGACGCCGTCGTGGTGATCGCCGCCCCAGTGATCGACCTGCTCCACAGTATTGCGACCAGACAGCACCGCCCCAGTCGCTTTGATTTCGTCTAGGAATCGCTTTCCTATCTGCGATGCATCAATGGTCTCCGCCTTTGGCCCGGCCTCCGAAGCAAACCCGTACCAATCGTGCAGCCGCATGAAGTGGTCGCCTCCGGGGTTGTTCGGTACGTCGTTGGGGCCAGCGATGTACCCGTCGACTGACATCGACATGTAGAGCACTGATGCCGACACTTCGACTCTCCTTTGGTCTTCGATCCAATTAGTTGGTTCCATAAGTTGTAGACGGCATGCCGGGATTATCTTGCAACCACTTCAACGCGGCTGGCCTCATCTCAAGGTTCGGGACACAAGCGCCCACCTACCTCGAGACGAAATAGGTGATGTGCGTCACGTGAGGATTTCCCGAAACCTCCGTGACGAGCAGCTCGATCGGTTGCGTCAGGTGATCGAACAGCCGGACCCCTCGTCCGAGCACCACCGGTGCAAGGTCGATGTGAATCGCATCGAGCAGGCCCAGTCGCAGGCATTCCTGGGTAACACTGGGAGCGCCCACGACGACGTCCTTTTGGCCGGCGATCTGCCGAGCGACCTCGATCGCCTTCTCGACTCCCTCGGTGACGAACGTGAAGGGTGATCCCTCACGATTCGCCCACTCTTCGGGAACCCGGTGGGTCAGCACGACCATCGGAACGTCCATCGGGTGCTTGCCGCCCCAAGCGTTTGAAAGGTCGAAAGTCCGCCGGGCGGTCACCAGGACTCCGGCACCCCTACCGACCTCCTCGATGTACTCCGCGGCTTCGTACGACATCGGGATCGCTTCGTCGCCAGCCATCACGACAGCATCCGTACCGCCCGCCGAGTACCACTTGAAGACGAGGTCCACTCCGTCGTCGGAATCGGAAACGAAGCCGTCTAACGACATCGAGAACCCCGCGATGACCGTGCTCATGAGAGTTTCCTCCTAGGTGTTGACAAGACTCATCTCGTATCGATTCGAAACACTGGAGAGCGATCTGCAATATCAGAGAAACGGGCAAGGGACGCCAGCCAGTTCACGTCAACGTGCGGCCTCGCTGAGACGGCGAACAACGAATACCGCTTCAAGATGGGCGCTCCGGCATCTTGTGCCACCTCGACGAGGTGCACCGTCCGTCGCCGACCGTGGATGAGCACCGCCTCTTCCCCGGCTGCCCGAACGAGGCCGTCATGATCAGAACCACATCCCGCATCACGAACCTCCTCGGTCATGAGGTCGGTATTGCTCGCAACCTCGGCTGGTTGCACCAGCCAGGGTAGGAAGACGTCGGCGTGTGCCGAGGATCATCGGGAAGGACGTTCCGACGTGATGTTCATCGCCAGTCATCGTACCCACCAGAGTTGTTAAAAGCAACTAGGCTATTGCTAACAACTATCTACTCGCTGGAGGGCAGGTTGCCAACGACTCGCAGCTACCAAGATCTTTGTGGAATCGCCCGTGCGCTCGATGTGGTCGGTGAGCGGTGGGCCCTTCTTGTCGTGCGGGAGCTGTTGTTCGGCCCGCAGAGGTTCTCCGAGATCCGTCGGGTGCTCGCCAACACGAGCTCGAATGTGGTCGCGGACCGGCTACGCGAGCTCGAAGCCAACGGAGTGGTAGCCAGGCGGCGACTTGCGGCGCCTGCGGCGTCGTGGGTCTATGAGCTCACCCCTTGGGGCCGGGAGTTGGAGCCGATCGTATTGGCACTCGGACTGTGGGGGCTGCAGAGCCCGTTGCCACCCGAACCCGCTGTGGTTGGGCCCACCACCGTGCTGCTCTACCTGCGGGCTTGGGCTCGTCCCGACCCGGCGTCACCGGCCACCGTCATCAGCATCGAGCTCGACGCTCAGCGGTGGACTGCCCATGCCCACGACGGGCGACTCGACATCCACGTCGGAGATCCGACTTCCGACCCAGACGCGGTGATCCGCACCGACCCGAGAACGCTGCGAGAGCTCATTGGAGCCCCCCGTCGACTTCGAAGCGCTCTACACAGTGGTGTCGCAACCGTGAGCGGCGATCGGCCGGCCATAGGACGGCTGCTGGAACAGGTCGTCCCCGTAGACCAGCGGATGCCGGCAAATGCTTAGGCGCATGAACTCTGGTGCCGTATCAGGCGTTTGCCCTTTCCTCCAACGGCACATTGGAGAAATGTCACCTCTGGAAATGACCCCGAGTCTGGCGGCACGCGGCGGCGGGCGCGGGGGACAACCGGGGGCCGGGCGGCGGTCCGTGCGGGTGCCTGCGATTAGTTCCGGACTTGGCGAACGTCAGGACCGGTGACAAGGCCCGCTTATGAGGAGGTAGCCACGTGGCGGTCGATTGTGTCAGCGCGATCACATCATCAACGTTCCGGCGCAAGCCATCCTCACGGTCCTCACCAATCCAGCAAAGCACGCCGCGATCGATAGCACCGACTATGGCGAGGAACTGACGGGGATGGCCAGGAGTGAGATACAGGAACAGATTCAGCGTCATATCGATACGCTGGTCGGTACCGGCGCGGAGACCGGTCTGCAGGTCGCTGTCTACCACCATGGCGCGCTGATCGTCGACGCGGTGGCCGGTACGGCCGACCCGGCCACCGGGCGCCCGGTCACCTCTGGCACGCCGATCTTTAGCTTCTCCACTGGCAAGAACGTGGCGGCCACGCTCGCGCACCTGCTGGTCGCGCGTGGTTTCCTCGATTACGACAGCCCGGTCGTGGACCTCTGGCCCGAGTTCGGTGTGCACGGCAAGGCCACGGCGACACTGCGGCACGTGCTGTCCCACACGGTCGGTCTTCCGGCCATGCCGCGCGAGATCACCCCGGCCGAGCTGCCCGACTGGTCCAGGGTATGTGAGTCGCTGGCCGCCGCCGAGCCGCGCTGGCGGCCGGGCGCTGCCATGGGCTATCACTCCTACACCTTTGGCTTTCTCGTCGGCGAGCTGGCCCGCCGCGCGACCGGGCGGCCCATGTGTGAACTGCTGCGTGAGTGGATCACTGCGCCGCTCGGCATCGACGGGCAGCTCTACTTCGCTGTTCCGAAGGAGTCACTGCCGGGGTTGGCGCGTCTGGAGCAGCAGGCGCGGCAATGGCCTGCCGACCCGGACAACGGTGATGCGATCCTCGCGCCGTGGGAAAGCCACCCGAGTGCCGATTTCGGCAACAACAGTGAGATCTTGCGCGCCGATATACCGTCGGTGTGTGTCGCCACCGCGCATGGCCTTGCCGCGATGTTCAACGGCGTGCTGCAGGGCAAGCTCGTGGACTCTGCGCGGTTGGCGGAACTGTCTGCGCTCGCGTTCGCGGGTACGGATCAGGCTTTCGGCACTTCGGTGCGAATGGCGCTGGGCTTCCCTATCGGCCGGATAGGCGCCCCTGCCGCGGAGGACTCCGTGGCGTTCGGATGGCCGGGCGGGGGCGGAAGCTACGCCTACGCCGACCCCGCGCGTGGGGTCGCCTTCGCGCTGACGAAAACCCGGCTCGTCCCGAACTTCGAGACCGCGCTGTCGGTCACCACGATCCTGGCCGACTATCTCGCCGAGACCCGCTGAGCTGTCCTCACGGACGCGCCGGGACGGAATTCTTGACGATCACAAGGAGAAAATCATGTCCACCCATCCGACGGATAACTCGACGGCGCCGCAGACCAGCCTCGGTCCGTTCTCCTCGCCAGGCGCCAGCCCGACGCCGTGGGAGGCCACGGAGTGGGCACTGCGCCGGATCCAGAAATTCCAGCTGTGCACGGTGCGGCGGGATGGCCGCCCCCACGTGACGCCGTTGCTGGCGATATGGGCGCTCGGCGCGATGTGGTTCACCACCGGCGACAACGAGCAGAAGGCCAAGAATCTCAGTGCCAACCAGCACTGCGCGCTGACCACCGGAACCGACACCCTGACCGGCATGGACTACTCATCGAAGGCACAGCGAGCCTGGTCACCGACCAGGTCACCAGGGAAGCGGTGGCGACTGCGCTCGAACAGGCCTATGGTTGGCACCTCACCCGGGAGGACGGAACCTGGTATCAACTGGGCGACGCCGTTCGGACCGAGAATGTTCAGCTCTACCGGGTCCAACCGGACAAGGGGTTCGCCTTCGCCATCGGGTGCGAGTCGTCCCAGACTCGCTACCGGTGGCGCTAAGGGCACAGCGACTGGCCCCGTCTTCTGGCAGGTAGTCACTACCGCATCGTGGAGGACCGCATCGTGGAGGCGGACCCGATTCGCCAGATCCCCTGCAGTGAAGGCTGGCCGGTACAAGCCTTTAGCCCAGCTACTCCGTTGGCCGAGAGCGAAACGAGAACCTCGGGTGACGAGGCGATCCGAGCGCCGCAGACGGAGCTCGACGACACGCCCGTCGGATTCAGCACGTGCGACCAAATCCATTTCGATGCTGAGGCGCACATGCATCTGCACATCGTCGACCCCGAGCGTCGCGCAGCCGGCCTCGGAACGCAGCTTGTTCACCTGACTGCCGTCCACTACTGCGGCTTGCCCGCCTGTACTGCGAGCCCAATGCTGACCCGGCGGCTCGTACGGCCGCGGGTCAAGACCATCCACGAACGCGACGAAGGACTCCAGGCCCGCTGCCTGCTCGACCGGCTGGAACTGCTGGACTCGGTCGGTGTCGACGGCGCGTTCGTCTACACCTTCACGGCCCCGCTCTTCTCTCATGACGATGATCCAAAGCACGATCTCGACACCGACAGCTTCAGCCTCGTCAAATCGTGTCCCGGCCGCAGACGCGGCACCGCATACCCTCCCCGTGCTCTCCGAACTACAAACCGGCGGTCGCCGCTAGCAGGACCTCGACGACGCGCTGGACGGTGTTTCGCACAAAGTGCTGACCGACACCCTCCGCCGAGCCGAACGTGACGGCCTGGTTGTGCGTCATCTTGACCCCGGTCGGGTCGACACCGCCACCCTCTACCAGCTGACGGACCTCGGTCGATCCCTCTCAACTTCTGCCTATGCGGCGTAGGCAGGGCGCCAGGGCACGGGAGATCGGACACGCTGGGGCTTCGCGACTCGAGCCGGGCGGCAAATGTGCGCTGCACAGGGCGCGCCGTGTGCAGCGCCATGAACCTGCCCTACTCAACGATCTGTCGCGGTCCATATGCTTCACGGGAGTCGAGTGCGGGGCTGGGCAACGGATTCGAGTCCCTTGGGTGCGGTCTGTCCTCAAGCGACGCGAGCCAGGGCGGCGGACGGGGACGCAGGCGGGCGATCCGCTCAGCTGGCGAAGGGCGCCTGCGACGTAGCGGTTTCGCGCATCGAGGTAGGCGCCGAAGGAGCGCTGGACAGGGCGTGCCGTGTGCACGCCACGAACCTGCACTACTCGACGACCTGCCGAGGTTCATCCGTTCTATGGCCGACGAGCGCCGGGGCCAGGAGCCGCGGGCTCGAGTCCCGCCACTGGAGAAGACGATCTCTATTAAAACCCCGCTGGGCTGCGGAAATTATTGAGCGTCTTTGCATCAGACCGCTGAACCGGGTTCCCGTTCCGGCTCAGCACTGGTGCGCGATGAAAACGGACCTCGACATCGAGTCCCCCGGCCTCTCCGGGATGCACATAGAGTTCCGCTCCGTGCGCGGTCACGATTGCTTGGACGATGGACAAGCCGAGACCGAGGCCGTCTTGCTCTCCGGCAATCCGGTCCGACGTGTTGCGCTGGAACGGCTTGAGGAGCCGAGAGATCTGTTCTGAGGAAATCTGGGGTCCTGTGTTGGTGACCTTCAGCCGGGCCTGGTCGGCTTCAATGTCAACAGCAATCTGCACATCCCCGCGTGCGCGGTTGTATCGGAGCGCGTTCTCCACCAGGTTTGAGACCATCCGCTCGATGAGGTGAGGGTCGCCTGACATGGGGGCGGAACTGACTGAGACGTCAAGTCGCAGTTGCAGGGCGGCTGCCGCCGGTTCGTGGGTGTGAGCCACCTCGGTAACGATCACCGCCAAATCGACGGGTTGACGGTCATCGAGGCCTCGTTGGCTACGAGCGAGGACGAGAAGCGATTCGATCAGCTGCTCTTGTTGACGCCCGGTCTCTATGGCCTCTTCGCAGGCCGCACGGAGCGCAGGGAGCGTGAGGGCGGGATCGCTGAGCGCTACTTGGAGCGTGACTCGGCTCAACGTTAGCGGCGTACGCAGCTCGTGCGACGCGTTGGCGACAAAGCTGCGTTGGGCCTCAAAAGCTGCGTCGAGGCGTTCCAGCAGCCCGTCGATCGTGTCAGCGAGGTATCGCAGCTCGTCTTGTGGGCCTGCCAGGGCGAGGCGCTGGTGCAGGTTGTCCTCGGAGATCTGGCGAGTCGTGTTGGTGATGGTGCGCAGCGGGCGCAGGACTCGCCCGGCGACGATCCAGCCGATCGCCACGGAGACCACCGTCATAATGGGCAGAGCGATGCTTGACCCGACCAGAAGGGTGTGCAGGTCGTTGCCTCGTTCCTGAGCTCGGATCAGGCCGCGAGTAGGGGCGTGCGCACCACTCACCTGGATGCCGCTGCCGGTGGGTGGGAACGCGGTGTCGACCAGCGCGTAAGTGACCACGAGCAGGGCAATGCCCGAGAGGAAGAAAAGACCGCCGTAGAGCAGGGCGAGCCGAGCACGAACCGTGGTCTTTGGATGGCGGAGTCGTTGGAACAGCTCGGCCGGGGCGGTTCTGAGGGACATGGCTGCGCTCAGCCGATCCGATAGCCGGCTTTGGCGACGGTGTCGATGACTGGCGGGTCGCCGAGCTTGGCTCGCAGCCGGCTGACGGTGGTCTTGACCGCCTGGCTGAAGGGGTTGGCCTCGTTGTCCCACACCCGCTCCAGCAGCTGCTCGCTGGATACAACGGTACCCTGGGCACCTAGAAGGATCTCCAACACAGCGAACTCCTTCGAACTGAGCGAGAGGCGACTCCCGGCCCTGGTTGCGACTCGTCGAGAGGCATCCAGTTCGAGGTCGTGGTGGACCAGCGTCGGCGGCAGTGACTGGCCCGGACGTCGAGCGAGCGCTCGAATCCGGGCGACCAGCTCAGGGAACTCGAACGGTTTGGAGAGATAGTCGTCGGCGCCCAGCTCGAGGCCCTCGACCCGGTCTCGGAGGGCGCCTGCCGCGGTCAACATGAGTACGCGTCCTCGACTGCTTCGGGCGGCCAGCGCCCGGCAGACATCGTCGCCGTGGACCCCGGGAATGTCGCGGTCGAGGACGATGACGTCGTAGTCGGTGGCCGCCGTTTGGGAGAGGGCGTCGTGCCCATCGAAGACGACGTCGACGGCCATCCCCACCTGGCGCAGGCCAGTCGCCACCTTCATCGCCAGCTTCGGGTGATCATCGACCACCAACACCCTCATCGTCTCACCTCGTCCGGGATCGTCTCTCGGGGCTTGCTGGGCGACCCTACGTCCAGGATGCCTGACGGACGGTTGCAAAAAAGTTACTGCGTTACCGGGGTGCAACCGGTGGCGGCGTACAACGCCAACCATGACGTTCAAGGAAAATGAACAGTTTCGAGACGGCGCGAGCCCTACGAGGCGGACCAGCGCCCATCCGCCACCGTGTACCCGGCTCCGGCGGATCGGTCTGCTCGTGGTCGCGCTCGTCGGGGTGGGTCTTTTGGTTGCGGCGTGTGGGGATGGGTCCTCCAGTCCTGGCGGGGCCGCCCCGGGCGGGAGCACCACTAGCAACTACACGGACGCGGTCGCCTACGCCCAGTGCATGCGCACCCACGGCGTGCCCAACATGCCTGATCCCACGAGCAGCGGACAGTTCATTACCAAAGCCGGGACCCTGAACGGCGTCAGCGGCGTCGACCAAAGCTCGCCGCAATATGCCTCGGCCAACAAGGCGTGCGAGCACCTGCTGCCCGACGGCGGCCAGTTCACCCCGGCGGAGCAACAGCAGGCCCTTGCCAAATTCTTGAAGTACGCCCAGTGCATGCGCACCCACGGCGTGCCCAACATGCCTGACCCCACGACCGCCGGACGCGGCGTGGGGCTTGGGCTACCTGCCGGTGTCGATCCAAACTCACCGCAGTACAAGTCCGCCGAAGCGGCGTGTCGATCCCTCCAGCCCGGTTTAGGAGGTTGAGCACAATGACGAACCAGGCATCGACGTTGGCGATGGCTCACGGCGGCCGTCGTCCTCGCCACCCTTGGGCTGGGACTGGCGGCGTGCGGAGGCGGGTCGCCAAGCGCATCGTCGCACCCGTCGACCGCTTCCAACTCGTCGTCGTTGGAGACCCAGCTGCTGAAGTTCGTCGAGTGCATGCGCTCCCACGGCGACCCCAGCTACCCCGAACCGGTCATCGGCTCGAACGGGCAGTCCCACCTCAGCGGTCCTCCCCCCAGGCGGCGGCGGCCCAGGCGGCCAAGGAAGCCTATTACAAGTACACGCCCGCAGGGTCGGAGACGCCCGCCGAGAAGGCGACCGCGGTTGCTCAGGCAGTCAAGTTCGCCGAGTGCATGCGCTCCCACGGCGAGCCCGACTTTCCCGACCCCACATCAAACGACCAGTTCAACTTCCAACCCCAAGACGACATCGACTCCAGCTCACCACAGTTCCGAGCGGCCCAGAAGGCCTGCCAGAGCCTGGATCCCGGTCTACAGCTGAACGTCGGCGGGAGATCGAGAAGCCCGGGAAGTGGCTCGTGAGCACGGCCACTGAGACATCCCCGCCCCCTCGCCCGGATGCGGTCGCCTGGCCATCGCGGCGAGGCCGGCGACGAGCCCGGTGGGTCATCGCTGTTGTCGCGGTGCTCGTGGCGGCGGGTGTGGTGCTGGCGGTCACCAAACCCTTCGATGCTGGAAGGACCAGCCACCCGGGTGTGGCCGACAACGCCGATCCGACCTCGCTGCAGACGGTGGTCCGCCAGGACCTCACCTCGCAGACCGAAGTGTCGGCCACGCTCGGCTACGCCGGGAGCTACAGCGTGGTGAACCAGGCCCAGGGAACGGTGACGTCGCTGCCGTCGGTGGGCCAGGTGGTCAGCCAAGGCCAGGTCCTCTACGAGGTGAGCGGTGCACCGGTCGTCCTCCTCTACGGTTCCACCCCGGCCTACCGCTCCCTCTCGGAAGGAACCTCAACAGCGCTGACCGGGCCCGACGTGGCCGAGCTCAATACCGACTTGGTCGCCCTCGGCTATGTCACCAGCTCAGAGATTCCTGCGGGCACAGATGAGTTCACCTACTGGACCAAGGTGGGCGTGGAAAAGCTGCAGGCCGCGCTCGGCGTGACCCAAAACGGGACCCTCAGCTTGGGCCAGGTGGTGTTCGAACCCACCGCGGTCCGAGTCACCTCGGTGTCGGCGACCTTGGGGGCGTCGGCGTCGGCGGGCCAACCGGTGCTGTCCGCCACCTCCACCACCCGCCAGGTCTCCATCGCCTTGGACGCCGACGAGCAGTCCGAGGTGGCCGTTGGGGACAAGGTGAGCATCACCCTGCCCAACAACGACGTGACGCCAGGGGTGATTTCCTCCGTGGGGACGGTGGCCACTGCGGGCAGTTCGGGCAGCTCGCCGACGATCACCGTGCTGGTGAACCCGACCGAACCCGCCGCCACCGGGGACTGGGACCAAGCCCCGGTGAACGTAACGATCACCACCGGAAACGTCACAAACGCGTTGGTGGTGCCCGTCGATGCCTTGTTGGCCCAGTCGGGTGGCGGCTACGCGGTCGAGGTTGTCGACGCGGACGGCATCCGCCACCTCGTCTCGGTCACCCTCGGCCTCTTTGACGACGCCGACGGCCTGGTCCAAGTCAGTGGCTCGGGACTGGCAGCCGGTCAGAAGATCGTGGTGCCCAACCTATGACCATCGACACCGCCACAGTGGCCACGCGCGGCTTCGACGACACCCGCCTCCCCCCGCTCAACGGTGGGGGCCGGCCGGTCCTTGAGGTCGACCAAGTGACCAAGATCTACCCGAGCGAGCCGCCGGTCACCGCCCTACGCGACGTCTCCTTCACCGTCACGCGGGGCGAGCTGGTGGGCATTGTCGGACCCTCGGGATCGGGCAAGACCACCTTGTTGCATCTGATGGGCAGCTTGGACCGACCGAGCTCGGGCCACGTCCGGGTCACCGGCTTCGACATCGCCCGAGTATCGGACCGCGAGCTGGCCGCGCTGCGCGCCACCCGCATCGGGTTCGTGTTCCAGCAGTTCTTCCTATCCGAGCACCAGAGTGTCCTCGACAACGTGGCCGACGGACTCCTCTATGCCGGCGTCCCTCAGGCCGAGCGGCGATCCCAAGCCCTCGACGCCCTCGCTCTGGTCGGCCTGGCCGAGCGCCCCTATGCCCGCCCGACCCAACTCTCCGGTGGACAGCGCCAGCGGGTCGCCATCGCCCGAGCCCTGGTCGGCCGGCCGGCCATCGTGCTGGCCGACGAGCCCACCGGCAACCTTGACCAGGCCACCGGGCAGGCCATCTTGGGGCTCTTAGAAGAGCTCCACCGCCTGGGGGTGACCATCATCGTCATCACCCACGACCGCGACATCGCCGCCCGCATGGACCGGCGGATCGAGATGCTCGACGGCAAGATCGTCTTCGACAGCGCGCAGACGACCGGGGCGTCAACGACGCCAGCTCATGGGGACCCTTCGCACCACCAGGACGGGCGGCCATGACGTCCACCGAGACCCTGGCAGTCAACAAGCTGCGAGCCGCG
Source organism: Acidimicrobiales bacterium (assembly GCA_036489775.1). Lineage (GTDB taxonomy): Bacteria > Actinomycetota > Acidimicrobiia > Acidimicrobiales > RAAP-2 > Bog-473. Next base: position 25,815 of record DASXFC010000025.1, read on the forward strand.
GACCTGGGGCGCCTCTCCACGGTCGGCTTGCGGACCCGCAAGCTCCGAGCCGGGCTGTCCGCTCTGGGCATCGCCATCGGTGTGGCCGCCATCGTCGCCGTGCTCGGGCTCTCCTCCTCCGCCTCGGCCGGACTGTTGAACGAGATCTCCGCCTTGGGGACCAACCTCCTCGTGGTCCAAAACGGCCAGACCATCACCGGCGCCACGGCCGAACTGTCCAAGGCGGCCCCGGCCATGATCGGCCGGATCAATGGGGTCACCGAAGTCGAAGAGACCGGCTCGGTCAACGGCAACGTCTACCGCACTCCGCTCATCCCCTCCATCGACACCAACGCCCTGTCTATCGACGCGGCCAGTCTCGGCCTCTTGCGCACCGTGGGCACCAGCGTCGCCCAAGGCAGCTACCTCAACGCCGCAACCACCCAAGAACCCGTGGCCGTACTCGGCGCCGCCGCCGCCCAGCGGCTCGGGATCGACCGGGTCTTTGCCGGTGAACGAATCTGGGTCCACAACATGTGGTTCTACGTGGTCGGCATACTCAAACCCGCCGTCCTCGTCCCTGCCATCGACTCCTCCGTCCTCGTGGGCTTTCCGGCCGCCGAGCGCTATCTCGGCTTCGATGGACACCCCTCCACGATCTACGTTCGCGCCCAGACCAACCAAGTCAACGCCGTCGACAACCTCCTTGCCGCCACCGCCAACCCCGAGAACCCCAGTGAGGTCGACGTCTCCCAGCCGTCGTCCGCCCTGGTCGCCCAGGCCGACGCCCAGGGCGCGTTCGATGATCTGTTCCTCGGTCTTGGCGCTGTCGCCCTGCTCGTCGGCGCGGTCGGCGTGGCGAACATCATGATCATCTCGGTCCTCGAACGGCGGTCGGAGATCGGACTGCGTCGAGCCCTCGGAGCCACCAGAGGCCACATCCGGGTCCAGTTCCTCGCTGAGGCCGTGCTCCTCGCCCTCATCGGCGGCGCCGTTGGCGTCGGGGCCGGTGCTCTCTCCACCGCTATTTATGCCTCCACCAAGCACGAGCTCGTCGTCATCCCAGCCCTCGCCTGGGGCGGCGGCATGGGTGCCGCCATACTGATTGGGGCTGTTGCCGGCCTGTGGCCCGCCCTGCGCGCCGCTCGCATGTCACCCACCCAAGCCCTGTGGAGCATGTAACCCCCGTGGCGAACCGATGGGAGTTATCGCAGCACTTCATTGGTCTTATCGACGGCCGATGGACCCTTCCCGTGCTCGCCGAACTACAGAACGGCGGTCGCCGCTACCAAGACCTCGACGAAGCCCTGGATGGCGTTTCGCACAAAGTGCTCACGGACACGCTCCGAAGAGCTGAACGTGATGGCCTGGTCATCCGCCATCTGGACCCCGGCCGGGTCGAGACGGCCACCCTTTACCAGCTCACCGAACTCGGGCGGTCCCTCGACGAGCCCCTCGCTGCGCTCGAACGATGGGTCGATGCCAACTGGCCGGAGATCGAACAGGCTCGACGGCGGTGGAACCAGCGCAGCGACTAGAGCCGAGATCGGTCCCTCCTCATCTCACGGTCGGTACCGCCGGGCACCCGGTGGTAACCCAGGGCTCGTTGAAGTGCCGTTTTCGCTGGTGTATTAGTGGATATCGGATGTGGAGGCCCTTCGCTTAGCTGATCCTGAGGACGAGGACCACCGGTCGGATGGAGGTCTTCGCCTATGCAAGTTGGTCGGCGGGGTACGCGAGCAGCCGCTCTCGTCGGGGTAGCGAGCCTGTCGCTCCTAGTTTGCGCCTGCGGCGGCTCGAACAGCGCCGCCCCTCCGACCACGCGCGCCAAACCGACCACCACTACTAGCGCGCCGGCCACCACGACGACTGATCCGACCACGACCGCCGTGCTCGCTGCCTACGGCGCTGGCTGGGCGGCATTCGAGCATGCGTTGGCTGACGCCAACCCAGAAGACCCGGAGCTGACGGCGACCATGGTCGCCCCGCAGCTGACCGGTGTCCGGGCAAACCTGGTCGCCGACCAACAGCAGGGCATGGTGGGCAAAGGCACGTTCACCCTCCACCCGAAGATCACGTCGCTATCGGCAACCACGGCGACGGTGATCGACTGCGCCTACAGCACCTCGGTGCTCGTGTACGCGAAGACCGGCAAACCGGTACCGCCGATCACCCCGCCGGAGAACGACGGGGTGCTTTCGGAGCTGGTCCTGTCCGGCGGGGCGTGGAAGGTCTCCAAGCAGACGGTGACGGACGGGAAATGCGCGCCCGGGTCTTGATTCCAGCCGCCGTCGTGGCTGCGCTCGGCTTCGTGCTGGCTGGAGTCGGGTCGGCCGGGGCGGCTGACACGGGCGGAGAGAACACCTTTGCGAACGCCCAGGCGTCCGGTGGTCAGCTCACGGTGCAGGCCGGGGTGACCCACTGGACACCCCCGAGCGACTCGGCCTGGGCCAAGCAGGCCGACAGCGACCCACCGCCAGGCAAGGCGAACCCGAACCAGCCCTACGGCTGCACCTACACGGCGGCCCCGTCGCTCACGGCAGCGATCGGGGCGGGCGGTGCGCAGCCCGGTGAGTGGATGGATGTCGAGTGCTCGGGTCCGGGTGTTATTGATCCGATGCCGCCGATCTGGGTGAGTAACGCCACGCAGGCCGCGGCGCAGATCGACCCCGCCGCCGTAGCCCAGCAGGCGGTCAAGCAACTGGCCTTCGGAACTCCGAGCATTGAGATGGCCCCGCCGGACGGGAGCCCGCAGCTGGTGTCGGTGGCTACGTGGCTGTGGCTCGACCCGGACGCCTGGCAGACCCTGACCGCTACGGCGAACGCCGGCACGGTGACGGCCACCGCGACGGCCACGCCCTCGAAAGTGATCTGGAACATGGGCGATGGCGACAGCGTGACCTGTGACGGTCCAGGCACCCCGTACAGCTCGTCCGACCCGAATGCCACGACGGACTGCTCGTACACGTGGCCGCAAGCCGGTAGCTACACGGTGACGGCGACCGTGTACTGGTCGGTGACGTGGACGGCGGTCGGTGCGGCGGGTGGCGGGGACCTCGGGCTCCAGGCGGGACCGGCGGCGGAGGTCCCGGTGACGGTGACCGAGTCGCAGGCGATCAACACCCTGACGGGTGGGAGCGACTGAGGAAGGCGAGGCGATGACGACGACGGCTACGGCAACCCGAAGCAACGGGCAGCGGGCAGCAGAGGGCGCCCGTCCCGGGAACACGCGTACCTCCGGTCGTCACCGTCAGCTGCCCCTCGTCGTGGTGGGCGTTCTGTTGGTGGTCGGCTGCGCCTTGGCCTTCACCGACGCCTCGCTGCACCTGGGGAGCCGGGAGGAGGTCCTGGTGGTCGCCCAGCCCCTCGGCGCCGGCCAGGTCCTCACTACCGGCGATCTGCGGGCGGTGCGAGTCTCGACCGGTGACGGCTTGGACGCCGTGCTGGTCGGCGAGGAGTCAAGCGTGGTGGGACGGCGGGCGTCGGTGCCGTTGGTGGCCGGGGCGGTGCTCACCACCGCCGAGGTGGGGAATGCCCCGCCGGTCGGGTCGGGCTCGGACGTGGTGGCGGTCGGGTTGAAGGCCGGTTCCTACCCGCCGGACCTGGCCCCCGGGGACCGGGTGCAGGTGGTCCCGGTCGCCTCGTCGTCTTCGGGCAGCGACACCGGGACGGTCACGAGTGGCAGTCCCGGTGGGGGCGACGGTGCTGGCGGTCGATGTGGCGTCGGCTGACTCGGACAACCCGACGGTGTTCTCCCTCCAGGTCTCCACGAGCGACGCCGACGAAGTGGCGTCGCTGGCAGCGGCGGGCCAGGCGAGCCTGATCGAAGTCGGGGCTGGGAGCTGAGATGGCCGTCGTGGCCTTCGGCTCGGTCCGCTCCTGCGGGGTGACCGCCCTGGCGCTATCGCTGGCTGCGACCTGGCCGCCAGGGCACCGAGTGCTGCTGGTCGAGGCCGACCCGGCCGGGGGGACGCTGGCCGCGGGGTCGGGGTGGCCGGCGGAGCCGAGCCTGATGTCGTTGGCCGCGGCGGCCCGACGGGGCGGCGAGGCGGCCCTGGTGTGGGAGCACTGTCACGAGCTGCCCGGCGGGGCGGCAGTGCTGGCCGGGACGTCCTCGACCGACCACGCCCGCAGCGCGCTGGGCATGGCCGGCGACCTGTTGGGCCGTCTCGGTGAGCTCGACGCCGACGTGCTGATGGACTGCGGGCGGCTCGAACCGAACTCGGCCGCCCTCGGGCTGTGGGAACGGGCCGACCGGGCGGTGCTGGCCGTGCGGCCGCGTCTGGCCGACCTGCACGCTCTGGCCGGCTGGCTTGAAGCCCGCCCGTCCGAGGGGCACCGCCTCGGGCTGGTGACCGTGGGCGACGGTCCCTACCCCGACTCAGAGATCACCGACGCGCTCGGCTTGCCCGTGTTGGCCCGCCTGCCGTGGGACTCCGACGCGGCCAGCGCCTTGGTGTCGGTGCCGGCGTCGAGCCGGGAGCTGCGGCTGTCGCCGCTGGTCCGGGCGGCCCGGACCCTGGCCGACCGGCTCGCCACCGCACTGAGCGACACAGCACTGGCGGGCACCGCACTAACCGACACAGTCCGCGCCCCCGAGCCTTCGAGCACCGAGAAGGTGCCGGGGGCGGGCTCGGGGTCGTTGCGGACGCGGGTGCTGCGGCCCTGGCGGGCCGAAGCGAGGACGCATTCGACGAACGGAAACGCACCCGAGGAGGTGTCCGGGTGAGCGCGGACACTGGGCTGGTGGCCGGGCTGCGCGCCGAGGTCCTCGCCGCGCTGTCGGCCCGAGAGCGGGAGCTGGCCGCGGCCGGCCGGCCGCCGCTGGCCAGCGCGGACGAGCAGGCGTTGGGGCGCCAGTTGATCGCCGAGGCGTTGGAGCGACGGGCCAACGAGGCCCTGCGGGACCGCAGCGAGATGCTGTCGGTGCCGGAGGAAGACGAGCTGTCCCGGGCGGTGTTCGATGCCATGTTCCGCCTCAACCGCCTCCAGCGGCTGCTGGACGACCCGGGCATCGAGAACATCAACGCCAACGGCTGCGATCAGGTGTGGGTCCGCTACGCCGACGGCCGTCGCGAGCAGGTGGAGCCGATCGCCTCCTCCGACGAAGAGCTGGAAGAGATGCTGCGCACCGCAGCGGCCCGTACCGGGATCGGGGAGCGCCGCTTCGACCGGGGCTCGCCGCGGCTGTCGTTGCAGTTGCCGGACGGGTCGCGTCTGTTCGCGTTGATGGCGGTGGCGGCCAGGCCGTGCCTGTCGATCCGCCGGCACCGCTACCTGCGCATCACGCCCGACGACCTGGTCGAGATGGGCACCTTGGATCTGGCGCTGCGCCACTTCGTGCGCGCCGTCATGCTGGCGAAGAAGTCGTGCATCATCTGCGGCGGTGCCGGGGCCGGCAAGACCACTCTGCTGCGCGCCATGGCCGCCGACATCCCTCCAACCGAGCGGCTCGTCACCATCGAGGACTCCCTGGAGTTGGGCCTCGACCGCTTCGGTGACCTCCACCCCGACGTGGTGGCGTTGGAGGCCCGGGAGCCGAACTTGGAGGGTGAGGGCGGGGTCAGTCTGGCCGAACTGGTCCGCTGGGCGCTGCGCATGAGCCCTGACCGCGTGATCGTGGGCGAGGCCCGAGGCGAGGAGGTCTTGGCACTCCTCAACGCCATGAGCCAGGGCACCGACGGGTCGATGGCCACCCTCCACGCCTCCAGCTCGCGTGGCGCTTTCTCCAAACTGGCCACCTACGCCGTGCAAGCCCCCGAGCGCCTTCCGTTGGAAGCCACGAATCTGCTGGTGGCCAACGCCATCCACTTCGTGATCTACCTCGCCCAAGATGGCGACCGCCGTTACGTCGCCTCGGTCCGCGAGGTCGTCGACGCCGAGGGGCCGATGGTGGTCTCCAACGAGATCTTCCGCCCCGGAACCGACGGCCGGGCCGTCCCCGGCGCGCCCATGCGCAACGAAACCCTCGACCAGCTCGCCGCGGTCGGCTTCGACCCCGGTCTGATGGAGCGTCCCCAAGGCTGGTGGGAGACGTGAGTGCCCAGGCCGCCCTGTGCGGGGCGGGCGTCGGCCTGGGCCTAGTCCTCGCCATCTGCGGCTGGCGCGGCGTCGAGGTGCCCCGTCCGACTCGCCGGCTGGAGCGGCGCACGGTGGAACGGGCCAACCTGCGCATCGGCTTGGCCATCGGCGCCGCCGTTGTGGTGGGGGCGGCCACGGGTTGGCCTGTCGGCGCCGTGCTGGCCGGCCTGGCCGGATGGGGCGCACCAGGACTACTAGGCGGCGCCAAGCGCCACGGCGTGGCGGTGGGGCGCATCGAGGCGATCGCCGGGTGGGCCGAGATGCTGCGCGACACCATGGCCGGCTCGGCCGGTCTGGAACAGGCCATCGTCGCTACGGCCACCCTCGCCCCCCTGCCGATCCGGGCCGAGGTCGCCACCCTGGCCATCCGCCTGGAAGGCGAACGCCTCGCCCCGGCACTCCGCGCCTTCGCCGACGAGGTAGCCGACCCGACGTGCGACCTGGTCGTCGCCGCCCTCATCTTGGCGGCCGAGCACCAAGCCCAACGCCTGGGCGAGCTCCTCGGGTCGCTAGCCGCCGCGGCCCGGGACCAGGCCACCATGCGTCTGCGGGTCGAGGCCGGTCGGGCTCGTACCCGTACCTCGGTCAAGGTCATCGTCGGCGCCACCGGCGCCTTCGTGCTGGGCCTCGCCCTGTTCAACCGCGGCTATCTCGCGCCCTATGACACCGCGGTCGGCCAGCTCGTCCTGCTCGTCCTGCTCTTGGTCGGCGGGGTCTTCGCCATCGCGTTCGTATGGCTGGCGCGCATGACCCGCCCGGCCAGCGTCGAGCGGTTCCTCAACGAAAGCCCGGGGCTCACGACTCCCGATCGCGTCTCGGGGATGGCGCCATGATCGGCGCCCTGGTCTGCGGCGCCGGGTGCGGCGCCGGCCTGTGGCTGATCGTTCGCGGCCTCTACCCGCCCCGACCCTCTCTGGCCCAGGCGCTGGCCCAGCTGCGCCGGCTCCCCGAGCCCGCCCCCGTCCTCACGCCAGATGGCGAGGGTGGTCTCGCGGCCCGGGTGGGTCGACCGGCGGCTGACGCCCTCACCCGAGCCGGGGCCGAGTGGCTCATCCCCGCCGGGGTCCGCCGCGACCTCGCCATGCTCGGTCGGAGCCCCGAACGGCACCTGGCCGAGAAGGTCACCTTGGCCCTGGTCGGCCTGCTCTTCATTCCGGCGATCGCCGCCCTGCTCCTGTTGGGCGGCGCCCACCTGCCGCTCGTGGTGCCGCTATGGGCGTCGCTCCTCTTCGCCGTGGTCGGGTTCTTCGGCCCGGACCTTGGCATCCGCGCCGACGCCACCCAGCGTCGGCGGGACTTCCGCCACGCCCTGTCCAGCTTCTTGGACCTGGTCGTGGTGGCCCTGGCCGGGGGCGGCGGGGTCGAGACCGCGTTGGCCGACGCGGCGGGGGTCGGCTCGGGCTGGGCGTTCGCCTACCTGCGCCGGAGCTTGGACCAGGCCCGCCTGGCCCGCCAGACCCCCTGGGCCGCCCTGGGCCGTCTCGGTCAAGAGCTCGGCGTGGGCGAGCTGTCCGAGCTGGCCGCGTCGGTGGCGCTGGCCGGCACCGAGGGCGCCAAGGTCCGGGCGTCGCTGGCGGCCAAGGCGGCGTCGCTGCGGACCCACGAACTGGCCGAGGCCGAGACCGCCGACCAGGCGGCCACCGAGCGCATGAGCCTCCCCGTCGTCCTCCTCTTCGCCGGGTTCCTCCTCTTTCTTGGATTCCCCGCCGTGGAGAAAGTGCTCACTGGGCTCTGAAAGCCGCCAAGAAAGGAAGTCAACCGAATGAGAGGACAAACGCCGTGTTCCCCGAGCTGATCGTCATCCGCCACCTCTTCACCGTCCTCCACGGTCGATGGCAGGCGTTGCGGGCCGACCCCGACGCCGCCTACTCCACCGAAGCGGTCATCGTCACCGCCCTCTTGGCTGCGCTGGCATTGACCGCGGTGGGGATCATCGTGGCCAAGGTCGTCTCGTCGGCCAACAACATCAACACCAACGGTGGCGGCCCGTGAAACCCAGCGACCGACCGCATAAGCAATCCCCGCCGCGCCGTCGCGTGCGGTGCCGCGCCCTCGCACGAGATGAGCGTGGCGCGGTCTCCGCCGAACTGGTCATCGCCACCCCGCTGCTGTTGCTGTTGATCATGGGGGTGATCCAGTTCGCCCTGTGGCAGCACGCCGAGCACATCGCCTCGGCCGTAGCCCAACAAGGCGTATCGGTCGGCCGCCTCCAAGGCGAAACGGCAGGGGCCGGCCAAGCGCAAGCTCAAAGCGTGCTGGACCAGCTCGGCTCGACCGTGCTCGTCGGCTCCCACATCAACGCCACGCGCACCAACGCGATGACCACGGTCACCGTGACCGGGCACGCCGAGAGCATCGTCGGATTATTCAGTCTTCCCGTCAAAGCCACCGCCTCGGGTCCAACCGAGGCCTACACAAACGACGGCGCGCCATGACCGCCCGGCCGCGCCGACGACAGGGCCGACTGCGGCGCGACGAGTCGGGCGCCGTCGCCACCGAGCTGGTGCTGTTGACCCCGCTGCTCATCTTGATGCTGCTCTTCGTCGTCGCCCTCGGGCGCTTGGCCGGTGCCCGTATCGATGTCGACGGGGCCGCCGCCCAAGCGGCCCGGGCCGCGTCCATCGCCCGCGACCCCGCCACCGCGACAGCCATGGCGCAACAGACCGCCACCGCCGCGCTGGGCTCAGACGGCGTCACGTGCGGCCACCTCAGCGTCAACACCGACACTTCCCAGTTCGAACCGGGCGGATCGGTGGCGGTCACCGTCACCTGCACTGTCGGGCTGTCCGATCTCACCGGACTGCGGCTGCCCGCATCCGAGGCGGTCTCGTCGACCGCCACCTCGGTCATCGACACCTACCGGGCCGGCCCGTGACCGTCACCCTTCGACGCCTGCGCGGCCGGCTCGGCGAGCCTGATTCGGGGATGGTCACCGCCTTCGTCGTCATCTTCACCGTGGCGTTGATCGTCATGGCCGGCCTGGTCCTCGACGGCGGCCTCGCCCTGGCCGCCAAGGTCCAGGCCATCGACGACGCCCAAGCCGCCGCCCGGGCGGGCGCCCAGGCCATCGACCTGTCCACCTACCGGGCCACCGGCCAGATCACGCTCGACCCCGCCGAGGCCAGCGCCGATGCCGAGCGCTACCTGGCTGCCGCCGGGCACACCGGCACCGTGGCGATCGACGGCGAGCAGGTCACGGTGACCGTCACCATCAGCCAGCCCACCCAGATCCTCTCGATCGCCGGGATCGATCACCTCACTGTGACCGGCACGGGAAGCGCCACTGCAGAACAGGCCAACCCATGACCCGCCTTGTCCGCCTCGCCCAAGGGCTCGGTGCCCTCGTGCTTCTCTTCGCCCTCGTGGCCGGCATCCCCTGGGCGCTCTGGCACTTCGTCGGCTGGCCCCTCCCGCACCACGTACTCACCGCCGCCCAGGTCGGCCGTGCCCTCAACCGCCAAGGCATCCCCGACCAAGCCCTCGTCGACGCCCTCGCCGTCGTCGTCTGGATCACCTGGGCCACCCTCGTGGCGTCGATCGCCGTCGAGATACCCGCCGCCCTCTCCGGCCGCCACCCACCCCGCCTCCCGCTCGCCGGGGTCTTCCAGCCCGTCACCGGCCGACTCGCCGCCGCCGTCCTCGTCGCCTGCTTGTCCCTCGCCCCCCGGGCGGTACACGGCCTGCCATCGGGCGGCGATCCCGGTGGCCTGTCGGCGGGGACGGCCCGTTGGCCCGTCCCCGCCCTCGTGGTGCGCGACGCCGTGCTCACCAGCGCCCAGCTGCCCTCTTCTGGTCCTGTCACTGCTGGGCCGGCCGGGGCGCGCGCCGCTACCGCGCCGGGTCCGACGGCTGCCGTCCCGGGCACCTACGTGGTCCAACGCGGCGACACTCTCTGGGGCATCGCCGAGCGCCAGTTGGGCGACCCGCTGCAATGGCAGACCATCTACCAGCTCAACGAGGGGCGCCCCCAACCCGGAGGCCTCACCCTCACCGACCCGCACTGGATCGACCCCGGCTGGACCCTCATCCTCCCCGCTGCAGCCACCCCGCCGCCCGATCCGGCGCCACCGGTCGCAGCGCCGTCTCCGCCGCCATCGCCCAGCGCGCCCGCCACCCCGGCACCGACGAGTCCTCCGGCGACGACCACGCCACCGACCACGGCCACGACGACGCCCGCGCACTCGCCGGCTGCCGGAACCCACGTCACGCCCCATGGCGATCCGACCCGGGAGCCGGTCCAGCTGCCCTCGGGCTCGATGGTGGCCGGCTCGTTCGCGGCCGGCGTCGCCGCCACGATCGCCATCGGAAGACTGCGCCGCCGCCACGCCTACCGCTACCGGCCGCCCGAGCCGGGCCGCACCCTCGCCTCCGAGCCGTCCCACCCGACGATCCACCACCTCCGGCGAGCAGCGGCCGGGGAAGAGCCGGTCGACGGGGCGGATCCGATCCCGGTCATGCCGGTCGACCAAGGGGAGCGAATCGCCGACCCGGGCCGGCTCGACGTGGCGTCGCGGGGCGGCGAGGTCGTGACCATTGAGCTCACCGACCTCTCCGGCGTCGCCCTCGACGGACCGGGAGTCGACGACGTCGCCCGCGCCCTGGTTGCCGCTCTGCTCGTGCGGGCCGAACCGGGTGCCGCTGAGGTGCTCCTCACCGACGACCTCGCGAAACGGCTGCTGCCCGGCCTTGCCCCGGACCGGGCCGTCCGGCGGCCAGAGACGGCCGATCAGGCGGCCCGGGTCGTCGAGTCCGAACGCGTCGCTCGCAGCCGGCGCTTCGAAGCCGCCGGAGCGGCCGACGCCGTCCAGTTCCGGACCGAGAACCCCGAGAACCCGCTGCCGTTGCTGCTCGTGCTCCTCGACGCGCTGCCGGTCGAGTCACTCGGCCGGTGGGCCGCGCTCGCCGACGATGCGCCCCGCCTGGCCATCGCCGTCGTGTTCCTCGCACCGTCACCGATCGCCACCGGGCAGCTCCGCATTGATGGCGGCCACCGGGTGCTCGACACAGCACCGGTTGACCGTCTCGGTACCCTGCTCGGCGCGCAGCTGTTCTCTATGCGCGCCGACGAAGCGACCGAGGTGCTCGCCGCCGTCACCGAGGCCGCCCGCGAGGGCGACATCGACGAGGACCTCTTCGCCACCAACGCCACCGTCATCCCCTTGCGGGCCGAGGTCGCGCCCACCGACGACCCGTCGACCGACAACTCCAGCGAGCCGTGGCCCGAGCCGTCACCGCCACTGGCGGCGAACGGGAGCGGCGACTGGAAGGCGGGCCGGCCGATCGTGGTGCGGATGTTCGGCCACTTCGAGGTGGCGGTGCGCGGCGAGGTGGTGGTGACCGGGCTACGTAGCCGGGCCCGTGACGTGTTCGCCTGGTGTCTGCTTCGCCCAGAGGGCGCGACCAGCGACGAGGCCGTCGACGCCCTGTGGCCCGACACCGCGCCCGCCCGGGTCCACAGCCAGTTCTGGCGGTCCTTCTCCGACCTGCGGGCCCGGCTCTGAGAAGCAGGAGGCGACGACCTCGAGGTGTTCACCAAGGCCGGCGAGCACTACCGGCCCTCGGCCACCGAGATCGCCTGCGACCTGTGGGAGTTCCAGGCCGCCCTCGGCGAGGCCGCCCGGACCGACGACGACGAGATCGCCCGGGCCGCGCTGCGCTGCGCCGTCGAGGCCTACCGGGGCGAACTGCTGGCCGGGATGGACCGGCCGTGGGTCGAGCCGGTGCGCCAGGACCTGCATCGCCGGGCCCTCGACGCCCACCTGCGTCTGGCCGAGCTCGAAGAGCAGACCGGGCGTCGCGACGCCGCGGTCGAGGTCTTGGAGCAGGCCATCGCCGGGGACCGCTACGCCGAGGAGCCCTACCGGCGCCTCATGGTCTTGCACGCTGCCTACAACCGTCAGAGCGCGGTGACCGACGTCTGGCGCCTGCTCCGAGGGCGTCTCGCTGAGCTCGACCTCGATGTCGAGAGCGTCACCGCCGACCTCTATCGCCAGCTCACCGCCGACCGCACATCGCAGCCGGGCTCCGATCGCGCCCGACTGCCGCGATGATCAGCGACCACCTCGCCCCTGCTCTGGTGCCGGCCCGATGGCGGGTAATCACCGCCGCCTCAGTCGCCGCCGTCGAGGTGGCGCTCGCTTGGCGGTTGGGGTGGACGGCGCCGCTTGCCGCCTACCTTTACCTCGGAGCGGCGGTGACGGTCGCTGTGGTCATCGATGCCCGGACGTTCACGATGCCCAACGTGCTCTTACTCCCGTCGTACCCGATCGGCATCGGCCTGCTTGCCGCCGCGTCGAGTGCCGACGCCCGATGGTGGCCCCTCGGGCGGGCCGTCATCGCCATGGCCGCAGTGGCCAGCTTCTACCTTGTGCTTGCCCTCGTGGCCGGCGGGCAGCGCATGGGCCTCGCCGACGTCACTCTCGGCGGCCTGCTCGGCCTCCTCCTCGGCTGGGTCAGCTGGTCGGCGTTGTCCACCGGGGTGATCCTCGGCTGGGTCATCGCTTTGGCGGCCATACTCGTATGGCCGCCGGGGCGCCGCGGTCAGCGGGCTGGCGCGATCCCAGCCGGCCCGTGCCTGTGGCTCGGCGCGCTCGTGGCCATCCTCGTCACCAAGTAGCGCCGATCGATGGGTCAGCGAGCGGCCTCGCCGATTAGGTCAGCGAGTGCCACGTTCGCCACCAGCCGGGCGAAGCGCCGCCCTGCGGACGGCTGCAGCACGACTACCCGTACTCCAGCCCCTCCTAACTGGGCGAGCAGTGCCTCCAGCTCCCGCCTGTCCGACGACAGCCGGCCGTAACCGTCGACCGCCACCACGTCGAGAGAGGCGGGCGCGTCGGCCACAAGCCGGGACAGCCCGGGCCGTCCGATGCCGGCGAGTTGGTCGGCGTAGGTGGCGACGGGCCACCATTCCGGCTGGCGGGCTACCTGCGCGGTCAGCTCGGCTACTTGTCGGTCCAGCCGAGCCCGTCCTGAACGCCCCGGGCCCTCTCGGGCGTAGATGGCTACTCGCCACATGGAATCGCCTCCTTCGTCGTCTCGGATTGATGAGACCTCCAAGACGCCCCGAAAGCAAGGCGTCGTCCGGGTCGCCGATTTGGTTCAGTTGAGGTCGTACGGCCACGTCGCCACCCGGAGCGGCCGGCCTGGTAGGACGCTCGCGGAGAGGCGCTGCAGGGTGGCAATTCCGGGATCTGCTTCCATGCCCTGGCTACCCGCCGGAGCGCTCATCGACCAACGAGAGATGCCACGATGGTAGGCATGTTCCCACGAGGCGCTTCTCGGATGCCCGACGGCCGGACGCGCCTTTTTTCCGAGCCGAGCCTCTTCGATCAGTTCCAAGGGCGGCTTGGCTCTGTGGTGGGAATCGTTGATGGTTGGGACGCCGACGATCTCCTTGGTCGCACCGACGACAGCCTGGTAGAGCAGATCGTCGAGCACCATCGAGTCGATCCGGTCGAGCTGCTCGAAGACCAGAAGTACGCGAAGGAGGCGGAGACGAGGCGGGTTGACCTGCAAGGTGACCGTCGGTATTCCGGATTCCCAGGCCAGCCTGCGATGGTGCCGACCACGTTCCAGGACATTGTGATCCCGGTCCAAGGCGATGCCTCACTCTTGGCCTGGCAGCCCACAAGCTTCAGCCTCAATCCGCCAATCGCGACCCTGTCGTCGAGCGAGGTGACCTTCACGTACCAATCACCTCAGCCGTCCCCAGAGGGCCTGGCGAGCGAATTTGGGAGATGGCTTGAGCAGGTTCGCTCCGGCGTGGGCACGATCAACTCCCAGGTCGATCAGCACAACGGCGCGCTGGAAGCTGAAGCGCGAAGGCGTCTGGCTGACCGGCGTGCTCGCCTGCTCCAGAACAGGAACCTCACGGCAAGTCTGCTGATTCCGGTGCACCGACGCAGCGATGCGCCGATCAACCCAGTGCCGCTGCGCCGACGCGCGCTGAAGCTACCGACCACGCCAGCGAAGCCGTTCGACCCGGAGCCGGTGCTCTCCGATGAGTTGTACGAGGCCGCCTTGGAGACGATCGCGGGAATGGGCAATGTCATCGAGCGGAACCCCGTTACGTTCCACAAGTTGCACGAGCCGGCGTTGCGGGACCACCTGCTCCTTCAGCTCAACAGCCAATTCGAGGGTAACGCGATGGGTGAGGTCTTCAACGGCGCCGGCAAGACGGACATCCTGATCCGCGTTGGCGATCGGAATGTATTCATTGCCGAATGCAAGAAGTGGCGCGGCGTCGCCAAGTTTCCCGAGGCCATCGACCAGCTACTCGGCTACCAGACGTGGCGGGACACCAAGGCAGCGATCGTGCTTTTCATCGCGCAGAGGAACGCACAAGCGATCATTGAGCAGGCAACGGGCGCATTGCGCTCTCACTCGGCCTTCATCCGCATGGGTTCGCCCACCGATCCCATGCGGCGAGTCGACGCTGTACTGCGAGCTATCGACGACGAGCGCCATGAGATCCGGGTGGCCCTGCTACCGATTGTTGTTCCGCCGCCTCCGCAAGACGTTGGCGCGGGGGACGAGTCGTAACCGTCCCAGTCCAGGCGATCCGAAAGGACCTGAGCTCGCTCCTCGGTGCCAGCGACTCTGGGGCTCGAGATCGGGGTCGGCGTATCAGTCGCCCGGCCGAGTGGCACCGACGTAGATCATGTCGCCGAACGCGGCTCCCACGGTGGTGGGGAAGCTATCTTCGCGGACGTCGGCGCCCGTGTAGGGGGCGTCGACCATGACGCCGGGGGTGACGACGAGGCCGACGTGGTCGATGCTGTTTGGGCCACCGCCGAAGAAGACGAGGTCGCCGGGTTCGAGGGGTGTACCGGGTGGGAGTTGGGGTCCGGTGTCGTACTGGTCTTGCGCGACCCGGGGAAGGCTGATGCCGGCGACCTTGTAGGCGGCCTGGACCAGTCCTGAGCAGTCGAACCCAACCCCGGGAGTCTCGCCCCCCCATATATAAGGAGTACCGACCTGAGCGAGGGCCCAGTCGACGGCAATCCCCCCGGCGGTGCCGGCGGCCACGGTTTGGGCCTCGGTCTGGCCGTAGGACTGGGCGAGGTCGAGGACCTCGCTCACGTAGCTCTGGCTGTGGTTGTAGTCGTAGACAGCCTGGTTGAGGTTGGCACCGTTCTCGGCCCCGTTGGCGCAGAGCAAGCGAGCAGCGGCGTAGACGGCGTCGGTCGGGTCATACGGGCTGGGCGGGTTGGCGCCGCCGGGCGGGACAGGTTGGTCGTAGGCGGCGAAGGTGGCCGGCTCGAACTGCATCGGGCCCTCGGCGCCGGCCGAGTTGGCGCCAGAGTGGACGCCGGGGAGGGTGGACTGGTCGTTGTCGGATTCGACGGTGCCGATGGCGGCGAGGACCGTCCAGGGGAGGCCGGGGCAGGTGGTGGCGGCTTCTTGGTCGAGGGCGAGCATGGCCGCCGGGATGTCGCTGGTGGCGGTGGCGGAGGGCGGACTGTCGCCGCCACCGAGGAGGGAGGCGATCCCCGCGCCGGCTCCGGCGGCGAGGACGGCGACGAAGAGCACGAGGCCCGCGGCGCCGGCCGCCACCTTGGTCCCGATGCCCGAGGTCGTGCTGGCGTCGAGGCCGATCGTCACGCCGAGTCGAGGGGGTGGCCGGCGAGCTGGGCCAGCCGTAGGCGGCTACCCTCGTTCCCCACCGGTTGCCAGACAGCGCTGTCGGGCGCGGTGCCCTGGGTCCGGGCGGCGGTGGCGACGGGGACGCAGGGGTGGCGCAGGACCCGGCGGGCTTCGTGTTCGCGGCGGGGGGTGGGGAAGGTGAAGAGGACCCAGTTGGGGTGGCCCGCGGCTTGGGCCAGGTGGGAGTAGCCGTCAAGCTTTCCGGCGAGGCGGTTGAGCGGTTCAGTGCCGTTGTCGTATTCGAGGAGGAACGGGAGGGGGGCGCTGGCTTCGGTCCAGATGCCGTAGCCGTCGGGGCGGACGACCTCGCCCCATTCGCGGGCGCAGCGTCGCTCAGACCACCACTCGTCGAGCCAGCAGCCGGGCCGGGTGCGAGCCGAGCGGAGCAGGGCACAGAAGAAGCCGTTGGTGCCGACGAGGTGGGCGAGGCGCTGGCTGGCGGCCAGGTCGTGGGCGAGCGTACGCCGCCAGGACAGAGCAGAGGGTTCGATGCCGGCTTCCGCGGCGACGAGGGCGGCGCCGAGCGGGCCGAGCGTCCAGTGGAACGGGGCCGGGTTTCCCCACGTTTGGGGGCGGAAGCGGTCGAGCAGGTCGAGGGCGTGGAGTTCGGCGAGGCGCATCCTTGCTCGGCGTTCCCCGGTGAAGCCGACGTCGGCTATCTGGGCGGTGGTGAGCACGCGGTGCTCGTCGAGCAGTCGACAGATGAGCCGGTCTCGTTCGGTCAGGCGACCGACAGCATCGAGCAGCCGGACCTCGAGGTCACGCCAGCCACGACGGCTACTGCTCCGATCGGTGCCTACCGGCACTGCAACCTTTCCTGACGGCGATGCGGAAGCGCCTACCGGCGCGGTGTTCCTTCCCGGCAGCGACGGCAGAGCAGCGTCGATGCGTTCACTATCAGCGGTGCCGGCGTCGCCGGCCGGTGAGTCGTCCGGCCCTTGGCCGGATGGCGACGATGTCGATGTGTTCACCTTCCCTTACCCCCTTGAGTCGGCCGACGCGGCGGAGCCCTCTGCAGGGCGTTGACGTGGTGTTTCGTGCCGGGAGGAGGGCTCCTTTCCTGGAGGGAGGGCTCCGTGGAGCGCTCCGTGGACGTCTTGACGGAGCCCTCTGCGGCCATCGGTCCCGCCAGCGCCGCTGTGTCCTGGACCAGCGCTGCTCTCGTCGCGGGAGCGAGGGGGTGCGGAGCCGGCGGGCAGGACCCGCCCCGACAGGGGCGAGCGAGCCGGGGCCGGGGCGGGTCGCCGATGCGCTGCCCGGTTGGCCTCCCGCACGGCGTCAGCTCGCCCCGCGATGGCCGGCGGCGCGGGGCGGGTGCGGAGCGTGAAGGCCGGGGTCTCTTCGCCCTCGACAACCAGGCGGGCGGCGGCGGTGTAGGCGCCGAGGTGGGACAGATCGTGCTCGGAGACTTCGGGGGTGACGTGGCGGCCGAGGGTGTGGGCGTCCTCGGGGGACATGGAGAACCACACCTTGGTCCGAGCGTTGGCCGACACCGCTTCGCGCAGCTCTTGGGGGAGTTGGCCGAGGTGTTGGTGGGCCAGGACCATGGACAGCCGGTAGCCGCGAGCCTCGGCCAGCATCTCGTCAAAGGATCGCGGGAGGTTGAGGAAGTTCTGGCACTCGTCGACGACGAGGGAGGCGTCGACCCGGGCGGCCTGGCCCAGCCGGGCGCGGTGGGTGGCGGTCTGCCACACCTTGGCCACCACGAACGAGCCGAGCAGCTTGGCGGTCTCCTCGCCGAGGATGCCTTTGGGCACCCGGACCAGGCAGATGCCGCCGTCGAGGACGTGGCCCATGTCGAAGCTGGAGTCCGGTCGGCCGACGACCGATCGCACGAAGTCGCGGAGCAGGAACGCCCGCAGCTTGTTCATGACCGGGCCAATTACTTGCGCCCGGCTGGCCTCGCTCATGGCCTCGTATGAGTCCCAGAACCCGCCGAGCCCGACGGTGTCGTCGGCCACCGCCGCCACACGCGGGGCACGGAACTCGTCGTCGGCCAGCAGCCTCGGGACGTCGGCCAGGCTGGTTGAAGTACCCGTCGCCGCGCCGTAGCGGAGCAGCGTGAGACACGCCGAGCGGAGCACGTCGTCGGTCCGGGGCCCCCAGAAGGCGGCGAAGATGGACCGGAAGATCCCGACCAGGTTGTCGACGGTGAGATCGGGGTCCGGACCCGACAGCACGTTGAGGACCGGGGCGGCGTCAGGGTCCTCGGGGTCGATAAGCACGGTGTGGGCTGCCGCCTCTGCAGGAAGCCGGTCACACAGGTCGGTGATCAGGTCGCCCTTGGGGTCGATGACCACCACGCCCCGGCCGGCCGCGACATCGCCAAGGACCAGGTTGGTGAGCAGCGTCGACTTGCCCGATCCGGTGGCTCCCATCACGTGGAGGTGGTAGCGGGCGTCCGGTACCGCCAGCGCAACAGGACGCCGGCCGCCGGCTTGGGCGTCGCCGAGCAGCTTGGGGGTGTCGAGTGCCCGGCCCCCCGATGTCGACCCGGCGAGGGTCGAGCGAGCGACGGCCGGCGGCGGGGCCACGGCGTTGGCCCCGGCTCGAGCCAGGCCGGGGACGCTGGCGTCAGTGGGCAGGTGGGCCAGGGCGGCCAGCTCGGCGACCGAGACCAGGTTGCCCCGCCCGAGGCGCCGTTCGGCCAGGACGCGGGCGGGGTGGCGGAGCCGGTGGCGGTCGAGGCGGTTCCGGCCGGCGAAGAGGGCGAAGGCGGAGGCGACAGCGTGCGCCCGGCCCCGCAGCCGGGCCTTGGCCTGAGGATCCGGAGCCTGGCCGTCGCTTGCGGTGGTGGCGACGGCGTAGCGAATGGTGATGGCCCAGCAGGGTTGGGCGGCCTTGTCCAAGATGTCGGCCACGTCGGCGGAGCGTGACGGGTCGGTGGCTGGGCCCTGGGCGGCCGGTCCAGGGGTGACGAGGTCGATGAGTCGGGCGATCCGGGTGGCGGGGCGCCCGGAGCGGCGGGAGGCGGCGGCTTTGTGGAGGCGGGTGAGGCGTCGGCCGGTGACCGGGCGGGCCAGGATCTGCACGGCGGCCGACTCGGCTTCGTCGAGGCCGGTCAGGGCGCCGATGAGGGGCCGGAGCGGGTCGGCCTTGTGCTCGGTGCGCAGCGGGTAGTGCTCGGGCAGCGCCAGCGCGAGCGTGCCTCCGGTTGCCACCCCATCGCCCACCAGGGGCGGGCCAGCGGGGACGGTCTCGGTGCGAGCGCCGGGCCATGCGGCCTCGACGGCCCGCTCGACCAGTCCGGGCGGGATCTGGCCGGGGACCCAGATGGCGATGGTGAGGCCGCCGTCGGACGCGGTGAGCTCGAAGCCGAGGTGGGGTTGGCCGCCGAGGAAGCGCCGCCACGCCGGCCGGAGGAGAGCGACGAGGTTGGTCCACAAGGTGGCCGCCCCTTGGAGATCGACGTCGGGCGGGGTGAGCACCACGACCAGCCGGGCGTCCTCGCCCATCCGGGCGGCCTGGGCCCGACGGATCACGGTCAGTGCCACCAGGCCGACCAGCGCCACACTGGCCGCGGCTGGGCCGAACGCGATAGCGATGTGGCCGACCACGTGGCTCAGGTGATCGACGAGATGCGAGGTGGTGGCGCCGGGGTGGGTCAGGTAGTTGCCCAGCGGACCGGACGGCACGCTCGGGGGTGGGACCGGTTGGGGGGCGGGGAGGGTCACGCCCTCTGTGGACGCGAAGAGGGTTGACAAGTCGAGCGCTCCTTGTCTCTCAAAGGTCGGGGGTGTCGTCGAGGGTCTGCTCGATCCCGGTCCGGCACACGTCGTCCTCCTCGGCGCTGGCCAGGGCGGTGAAGGCCACCCGGTCGACCCCCGCGGCGAGGAGGCCCTGGCCGCGGGACGCGCCGAGGAGGTAGGCGCGTTCGCCGGCTGACAGGCCGAACGCCTCGGCCAGGGTGTCGATGGATTGGGGGGCTTGGCGGAGCAGGATCTGGGTGGCGGCGTTGGCGATCACGGCCTGGCCGAGCGGGCTGCCTAACAGGTCGCCAGCATCTTGGGTGACGACGGTGAGGCCGGCCCAGTGCTTGCGGGCCGACTTGGCCATGCGGAACAGGAACTCGGCGCCGGACGGCTCGGACATGAGCAGCCACGCCTCGTCCACGATGACCAGCCGCCGTTTGCGGTTCGCCGGGTCCGACACGCGCCGCCAGATGGCGTCGAGGGTGAGCAGCGTGCCGGCCGCTTTCAGCTCCGAAGGCAGATCACGGAGCGAGAAGACGATGAGGTGGCCGTCGGGGCGGGTGGTGGTCGGCCCGTCGAACAGGCCCCGGTGGGTGCCGGTGGTGAACGGTGCCAACCGGGCGGCCAGGGTCCGCGCCGCGGGGTCATGGTCGGCGTCCAACGCCGCGGCGAGATCGCGGAGCAGGGGTGCCGGTCGGGCGTGGCTGCGAGGGTCGGCGGTGATCCCGACCGACTCGTAGGCGGCGACGATCCCCCGATCCAAGGCGGCAGTCGCTGCCGGTTCGGGCTTGCCGCCGAGCAGGACGGCGATGAGGGTGTGGACGAACAGTGCCCGGCGGGTCAGCGCGTCGGGTCCCGGGGCGAGGTCGAAGGGGTTGACCCGGACACCGGCGGCGCCCAAGTGGACGTAGGCGCCGCCGACCGTCTCGGCCAGGCGGCGGTACTCGTCTTCGGGGTCGACCACCGCCACCTCGATCCCTTGGTAGAGGGACCGCAGCGCTTCGAGCTTGGCCAGGTACGACTTGCCGGCACCGGAGCGGGCCAGGATGACCGAGTTGTGGTTGTCCTGGGCGAAGCGGTCCCACAACACCAGCCCCGACCCGTTGGTGGCGGTGCCGTAGAGTACGCCGCTGCTGGCGGACAGCTCGGCCGAGGCGAACGGGAAGCTGGCGGCCAGGGCGTCGGTGTCGAAGGAGCGTCGCTGGCCGAGGGCGTCGACCCCGACGGGGAGGGTGGAGGTCCAGCCCTGCAGGGTGCGCCAGGTGGACGGTTGGGCGTCGAGGAGCATCGAGTTGCACACCGCCCGCACCCGGGCGGACTCGGCGTCGAGCGCTTTCTCAGTGCGGGCGTGGACGGTGAGGTAGAGGCCGACCCGGAACAGCTTCTGCTCGCCCCGGGCCAGGCCGGCGGCCAACTCCCGGGCGTCTTCGGCCGCCACCTCGACGTCGGGATCACCGAGACGACCCTTGGCGGCATCGGCGCGCCGTCCGGACTCGAGCCGGGCCAGCTGGCGGCGCAGGCGGTCCGCCGCGATGGCGGCCGGGACCGGCTCGACGTGCAGGGCGACGTCGAGGCGGCTGGGGTGGGCGGTGAGCGGCTCGAGCCAGCCGTGGCCGACCTCGCGGGGGTAGCCGACGATGGCGAAGGTGCGGCACCAGCCGTCCCCGACTCGAAGATTGCGAGGGCCGACCTCGACGGCGTCGGGACCGAACGGCGACGGCGGGCGGGAAGCAGGCCGGGGCAGGCGAGACAGCAGACCGGTCATCGATGTCCTTTCACTGCCGGTTGGGTCACCGCGGGTTGAGTGACAACGGGGTGGGCGCGGGTGACGGGCTCCTCGGCGTCGTAGCCGGACGCACCGGCCGAACCGGGGTGCCGGGTGGTGCCGGCGGGGTCCAGGGCGCGGGCCAGGCACGCCGCGGTCTGGGGGCCGTCGAGGACGGTGAGGGTCACGCCTGCGGCAGCGAGGGCGGCGCCGGCTTCGATGGCCCGGCGGTGCAGACGGCCCGCAGCGTCGTCACCGGCCCGCTGGCGCAGCACGACCAGCACTTCGCGGCGCAGCAGGTCCCGGCGTTCGGCCAACTCGGCCAAGAACCGGGCGTGGCCCCGAGCAGCGGCATCTAAGGCCGGGTGCGGCAAACCCGGCGCCGAGTCGAGCAGGGCATCGATGGCTGGGGTCAGGTCGACCGGCTCGGCCCGCACCACCACCTCGACCGGCTCGGCCAGGGAGTTCAAGAACCGAGCGAACCCGGCGACCAGGGCTTCCTGCTCGGCCGGGGTCCGCAGGCTGAAGGTGACGGCGCTGGCCCGGCAGATCAGCGCCATGCCATCCGTGCCGAGGTCAACGATCCCGTCGGTGCGGACTCCGGTGACCGGGAGGCGCA
Source organism: Acidimicrobiales bacterium (assembly GCA_036489775.1). Classification (GTDB taxonomy): domain Bacteria; phylum Actinomycetota; class Acidimicrobiia; order Acidimicrobiales; family RAAP-2; genus Bog-473. The sequence goes on from DASXFC010000025.1 coordinate 47,596, forward strand.
ACGGTGCCGGCAGCACTCCGGCCCCATCGGCGAGCGCTTGGCTCATGAAGGCCGGTGCGGGTGTGGTGCCGTCGGGGGCGGGCACCAGCCGTCGGGGGCTGCGGTGGTGTCGCCACGCCGCGGTGACCCACCGGTCGGCGGCGACCCCCTCGAACCGTCCGAGGGCCAGCATCGCCGCCACCGCGCCCACGGGCACCGCCACCACGCCGAACACCGCCGGCGGGACCAGGTGACGAGTGGCGGTGTAGCCGATCCACAGGGCGACGGCGGTGACGGCGAGGATGGCGAGCTGGCGGGCGGTGAGTCCGGCGAGGAGCTTGTCGGGCCGCTCGACGTCGGCGGGGATGCGCACTCGAGTCCGGTCGCGTGCCCGCTCGGCGGGGCTCACAGCCCAACTCCGGCGGCTAGGGCCTTGGCGCCCTTGTAGATGATCACGTCGCGCACCACCCGGCCGAGTCCGCCGTGACCGCGCGAGCCGGAGAACACGACCTTGCTGACCCAGCCGGGGATTTTGACCAGTACCCAGCACAGGCAGGCCGAGACCAACAGGTCGACGAGGCCGCCGGTCGAGGCGATGCCGAGGTTTGCCGGTCCGCCCGAGGCCAGGAACACCCGCAGCGCGGTGACCAGCACCAGTGATTGGGCGACTTGGACGGCCAGGGTGCCGGCGAAGGCCCGCCACCACAGCTTGGCCAGGCCTTCGGTCTGGGGCAGGGCGTGGCAGACCAGGCAGATGGGGGCCGCCACGATGAGCAGAATCACCAGCGCCAGCCGGACGATGTAGGTGGCGAGCAGGATGATGGCGAGCACAGCGACCACGCCACCCAAGAGCACGACGAAGATGCCGCCATCGGCGAGGGACCCGAGGACGAGTTGGCGGAGCACGACGGCGGCCTGGGAAGGATCGACTCCCTGGCCGAGGACCGCCTGGGAGAGGGAATCGGCCGTCGAGATGGCGAGCCCGGCCAGGCTCAGGCTGGCGTTCACCGCTATCGCGGCGACGACGATGCGGGGCAGGACGTCTTTGATGGCGGTGCGGGTCTGGACGGTCTCATGCCCCATGACGATCGCCCCGCCTACCAAGACGAACAGGACCAAGAAGGCGTCAGCGATGCCCTCGGTCATCTGCCACAGCTGACCGACCCGGGACTGGGCGGTGACGTTGGGGGTGGCCAGCAGGGTGTGGCCCAGCAAGGTGAGTATGGGGTCGAGCGCCGAGGTGACGACGTCGCGGAACCAGTCGTCGATGGCCGCCTCGATGTGGCCGGTGATGTCGAACAGTCCGGGCGAGGATTGCGTGCCGCCGCTCACACTGCCCCCGCCGCCCGGAGCCGGCGTCGTCGGGGTGGTGGTGTTACCCGGGCCGACCTGGATGCCCGGCGGCCCCTCGCTCGACGACGACCCTGACCCCGACGTTGTGGCTGTGGTGGTCGACGCCGTGTTGGTCGACGTCGCGGTGGCCGAGCCCGAGACGTTGGCGGCGGTCAGCACCACTTCGGACGGCGGCAGGTAGCGGACCTTGGTTCCGTGAGCCTTCGGGCCGTGACCGCCGCCGGCCAGTGCGAGCACGATGACCAAGCCGCCCGCCGCGAGGAGCAGTCTCGGGTGCCGGGGCCGCCACGTTACGAACCGCCTGCTGCCCAGCTGCCAGGAGCGGGGGCGGGTCATCAGCCGCCGACCAGGGAGGCGAGGATCGAGACCAGCAGCGGGGCCAAGATGGCCAGCGCGTAGCCGATGCACGCCGACTTGAGAGCGATCTTGGCCTTCTCGACCTGGCCCGGGTCGCCGCCCGCGGTCAGGTAGCGCAAGCCGCCGATGGTCAAGAACAACGTGGCGACCCCAGCCAGGATGCCGACGATCCAGTTGGTCAGGTTGGAGATCACCCCGCTGAGGGTCGGCTGGCCCCCAGCGGCGAAGGCGGGAGGAGCTACCGCGAACAGCAGGGCGGCAGCGAGGAGCAGGACAACGGCGATCTGCCCGAGCGTGGCGTGACGTGCGCGCCGCGGCGGTTCGCCGGCCCCGGCCCGCAGCCGGCGCCAGGTCAGCCGGCGCCACAGCGGACCGCGAGCCCGGCCCAGTCGGGGCCGTTCGGGATGGGGACCTTCTGTGAGCTGTGTCGTGGCGGCCTCCTCGGTCGGGTCCCTGGCGCACAACTGCCCAGGTTCGGTGTGGGGGTCGCCCGGCCAGTCCGGTACGGACCGGGGTGGGCACTCTCACCTCCTTGGTGGCGGTTTCGAGCGACGCTTGCCCGGTCACCGGTCCAAACGCCGGCCGTGCCGGGGGCGACCCCTACTAGAAGAACAAGGGGTTTCGGTCGCTTTTCCAACAAAATCGAACGGCTGGTACCAGTCCGATTGCAGGTAGTCGCGCAACTTGGCTTCGGCCCGGCTCCGCCGTATCCGGGCAGGCCTCGTAGTCCAGCCCGAGGCGCTCGGCCATGGCCGTCACGCTCGTATCCTCCAGGCGAGTGGCGGCGATCAGCTCGGCGTCTGCCACCTCGATCACTCCTGCGGCCACCGCCCGGGCCAGCACGAAGTCGGGATGCCCCCACGGCCGCGGCGGGGCGGCCGACACCGGATCGGTGCCGACTGCGGCCCGCTCCGCCAGCTCGGCCCGTAACAGCCGCTGGGCGCCGGTGCGGGCCAGCCAGCACAGCCGCGACGCCAGCCGGGGCCGGCCGGGCTCAGCTTGGGCGACCGAGGCCAGGAACGCGGCGAGGGTCTCGGCTTCGATCTCGTCGGCCCGGCCGGGGCAGGCCTGCGCCAGGGGCCAAACTGCTCGGCGCAGCCCGGGCAGGAGCACCCCGGCGAGGCCGACGCTCCACCGGCCCCCCTCGGCCTGGGCTCGGGCGACGAGCTCGCCGACGATGGCGTCGCGCGCCGCGAACGCCGTCGATGGGTGCAGCAGGCGGGCTTTCAGCTCGTCGAGCGGCACCGGCCGGTCGGGCAGACCGGGGAGGCCCGTGCCGTCCAAGGCCACGGGGCGAGGGCCCGTCGTGAGGAGATCGAAGGTCTTCTCCAAGGTGTCGAAGGGCGAGTCGGTAAGCAAGCGGCGGGGGCACATGGGCGGCTCCTTCGCGTAGGTGGGCCGCCATCGCGCCACGCAACCGGACCCGGATCCGTCCCGGATCGCACTCGCTTCGCCCGCCCCCACCGGACTCCCGCACGCGGGACCACTCTGGGACCGCGCCGCAGCATCCAGCGTGTCGGAGCAGGTCAACGGGGTGGGACTTCCTGGTCCCGAGAAATGGGACTTACCACCGGGCCTCGGGGGGCGACCTACTTCAAGATTTTCTGCCTCGCCGCTCGGGCGGGCGCCAGTCCCGCGGCTGGGATCTCGGCTCCCGCGCCGTCGGACTGCCGAGGTCCCACATCTGGGACTAGTCCCACCCGGCGGGGTCGAACCCGTCGTGGCGGGATTGATTACTTGGCGGAGGCGATGCGGTAGCGGCGGGGCTTGTCGTCGACCAGGACCACCTCGCCCCGTGCCGCCATCGTGGCCAGCGAGTTCGAGATGGCACCCTGGGAGCGACCCAAGGCCTTGCCAACCGCGGCCGGCCCGAAGGCCTCCTCCGGGCGGGCGGCCAGGTAGTCCCGGACGAGGGACCCCAGCGCTCCGCGCCTCAGCCGATTGCCGACCGCCGGCTGCTCGGTCCGGGCCGTCTCGGCGCCAGCGGAAGCGGATTCGGCGTCCTCGGGTGCCGCTTCGACGACGGCGGCGACCGGCTCAGGGGCGGTCTTTTCGGCGACGGCGGCTTCGGGCGTGGGGGAGGGGGTGACGGCCGACCAGCGGTCGGGGACGCGCCGGCCGGCGTCTCGGCCCCCTGGGGTACGGCGCACCGCACCGGCTGCCTCTAACGCGGCGAGCCGCTTGCCGGCGGTGGACTGGCCGATCCCAACGGTGTCGGCCAGGTCGGTGGAGGTGACCTCGGGGCGGGCGGTAAGAGCTTCGATGATCGTGTCGTCGGTGATCTGGGTCGGGCGTGCCATGGTGGGTCCTTTCGGGTCGAGCGTGCTCGTGCTCAAAGGACCTACCTCCATCTCGGCGCCCACCTCAAGGCCAAAGACGAGGTTCTCGAACTCGGGGATTCACGCCGCCAACGCGGGACGGTCGGAGCCGATTTTGTTGGAAAAGGAGGGTTCGGACCTTGTTCTTTAGGTGACGCTTGTCCGGTCGAGGGCACCGCCCATGACCAAGACCACCACCCCCCGTTGTTCTGCCGTAGCCAGCCGTCCCGAGGTGCCCCTGGCCATCTGGCCGGTCGCCCAGACCACTGCCCAGTGGCAACGGGCCGGCCGGTACCTGCCGGACTGTTCTGCCCATCCGGGCAAGATGCTGCCCGAACTCGCCCGCCGCATCGTCTCTGAGTACTCGAACCCGGGTGATGTGATCGTCGACCCCCTGGCCGGGATCGGGACTACCCTGGCCGAGGCCGCCCTGCTCGGCCGGCGGACCATCGGCGTCGAACTCGAAGCACGCTGGGCCACCCTCGCCGCCGAGAACCTCGACCACATGCTCGGCGACGGCGGCCCTCGCCGTCTGGCCGAGGTCCGCCAAGGCGACGCCCGCCGCCTGCCCGAACTACTCGGCGACCTCGTCGGACGGGTCGACCTGATCGTCACCTCCCCGCCCTACGCATGCGAAGCCGGGACGGTCGACAAGCAGGCCTGGCTGGCCGGGGAACGCATCTGCCGCACCGACACCCTGAACTACTCGACCGACCGGGCCAACCTCGGCCACGCCCGCGGCGCCGCCTACGAGACAGCGATGGCCGAGATCTACGCCGCCTGCTACGCCGCGCTGCGCCCCGGCGGACGGCTCATCGTGGTGACCAAGAACACCCGCCGCAAGGGTCGCACCCTCGACCTGGCCGGGCTCACTGTCGCCCTCGCCACCGGGGCAGGGTTCACCTACCTCCAACACGTCATCGCCCTCCACGCTGCCATCCGCGACAGCGATCTGGCGGCCCGGCCGTCCTACTGGCAGATGACCCAGATCCGCCACGCCCGCCAGCGCGGCGAGCCCGCCCACCTCGTCGCCCACGAGGATCTGACCGCCTACATCAAGCGCCCCCAGGAGGACGCCCATGCCCGTTGACCTGCCCCTCTCGGTCTGGCCCACTGCGCAGCACAACGCCCGTACGCAGCGCAAGGGACGCTACGTGGACATCTCCGGCCACCACCCGGCCAAGATGCTCCCCGCAATCGCCCAGCGGGCCATAGCCACCTACACCAGACCCGGCGACCTCGTGCTCGATCCAATGGCCGGGATCGGATCCACCCTCGTCGAGGCGGTCCATCTCGGCCGAGACGCCCTCGGCGTCGAGTACGAACCCGAATGGGCTGACCTCGCCAAGGCCAACCTCGTCTACGCCCGCACCCAAGGGGCAACGGGTTACGGCGAAGTCGTCTGCGGCGACGCCCGTCACCTCGCCAGCGTCGTCGACCCCACCGTGCGCGGCCTCGTCGCCCTGGTGCTCACCTCCCCGCCGTACGGGCCGTCCCTGCACGGCCGGGTCACCGCCCGACCCGGGTTGGGCATCGCCAAAGCGCACCACCGGTACTCGACCGACCCGGCCAACCTCGCTCACGTCGGCCTCGACGGTCTCCTCGACGCCATGCACATCATCCTCGCCGGCTGCGCCCGCCTGCTCCGCTCCGACGGTGTCGTCGCCATGACCGTGCGGCCCTGGTGGCACAACGGGCAGCTCGTCGATCTTCCCGGCGCCCTTGTCCGGGTCGGTGAGGCCTCCGGGCTGGTGCTCTACGAGCGCAACGTCGCGCTGCTGGCCGGGTTGCGCGACGACCGGCTCGTGCCTCGCAGCTCCTTCTTCGCCCTCGAACAGGTCCGCAAAGCCCGAGCCGCTGGCGTACCCCGCCGGGTGATCGCCCACGAGGATTTTCTTGCATTCCGCCTGGCCCGGACCGATCGGACAGGCGGTTAGTGATCCAACCCGCTGGCAAGGGCGCGCCGCGTAAGCCGGGTCGTGAGCGATCCGCCATCGTCGTACATCCGGCTCATCACCTCCCCATGGACGAGGTTCGACGCACCAGGGTCATCGCTTCTCTGATCGCGCTTCTTGTGCCGCGTCTCCGTGACAAAACGTTGTGCTCAACCCAGCTTGACTTATCCGGGCCGGTCGAGGTCCCGTCCATCTGCGCGATACATCCGACTGGAGGAGAAGCAGATGGGAAATAGAACGAAGCGACGACCCTCAGCGTCAATGGCACCGATCAATGGAAGCGGGGGAGACACGAAGGTCGCAATCGTCACCCGCATCTCGACCGACGAGGTCAACCAGCCCTACTCCCTCGAAGCCCAGACCAAGGGTCTCGAAGCGTTCGTGTCCTCCCAGCCAGGGCAGGTCATAACGCATCGCTTCGTCGACCAGGCCTCCGGGGCCACCCTGGAGCGCCCCGGCCTACAAGCCGCGCTCGACGCGGCCAAGGCGGGCGAGTTCGACGTGCTCTTGGTGTACCGAATCGACCGACTGACCCGCTCGATCGTGGGCCTGATGACCATCGTGGAGGCTCTCGACGCCGCCGGGGTGGCGCTCCGCTCCGCCACTGAGCCGATCGACACTCAAGGGCCGGTCGGCCGGATGTTGCTCCAGCTGCTCGGGATCTTTGCTGAATTCGAGCGGGGCCTGCTGATCGACCGGATCAGCAAGGGGTTCGAGCGCAAGGCGGCCCGGGGGGAGTGGTTGGGCGGTCCGGGGCCCTTCGGTTTCCGGGTCGACTCGGCGACCAAGACCCTTGTCCCCGATCCGCAAGAGACGACGACGGTTCGGAGGATCTTCGTCGCCTACGCAGACGAGCATCTCGGTGCGACGGGGTTGGCTAACCACCTGAACGGGTCCGGGCTCCGTAACCGCGGCGACCGGCTCTGGAGCAACCAGACCGTCTTGCGAGTGCTCCGCAACCCGGTCTATGTGGGCAAGATCTCTCACGGTGACGAGCTCTATGACGGAAAGCATCCGTCGATCATCGAGAACGAACTATTCGCACGGGCTCAGTCGCTGCTCGATGAGCGAGCCGCAGTGGTCGAGAACCGGGCTCCGAATAGCTCGGACTACCTGCTGACCGGGTTGCTGAGGTGTCGGGCGTGCGGGGGCGCCTATTTCGGAGCGGGCACCAAGGGCCGGAACGGCTTCTACCGCTACTACGCCTGTCGGAACCGCCTGACCAAGGGCACTTACGGTTGTCGGAGTAAGCGAGTGGCAGCAGAGGACCTGGAGTCCGCCGTAATCGACGACCTGATCCGCACACTGTCTCGATCCGACCTGTTCGAGCAAGCCATCGCGGCGGCGATTGCGGACGTGGCGGACAATCGTCCCCGCCTCGAAGCCGACCTGATTAGTACAGACGCTCAACTCCGCGAGACCGAGACGGCATTGAATCACTACCTACGAGCTTTCGAGGCCGGCGAGATGCCGGCAGCGATCTGCTCGCCCCGCGTCACCGAGCTAACCCAACGCCGCGACGAACTGGTCGCCCACCGCAAGGACTTGGCAGGACAACTCAAGGCAGCCACGCCCGATCTCCCCTCTCCCGAGCAACTCCGAATCCTCTGTAAGCAGATCCACCGAGTTGTAGAGGGCGGCAATCCGGATGCCGTTAAGCAGCTTCTACGGGACCTCATCGACCGCGTCGAGATAACCCCCGACCGCCATGCCTACCCCTACTTCTGGGTGCCCGCGAGCTTCGACGTTGGACCTACGACAAATGAACAGACTCAGAACGCGCAACCGGTGTCCACCCATCAGGGGGACACCGGTTGGCTTTTCGTTACATCAAGTGGAGGTGGCGGGAATCGAACCCGCGTCCTCTGGAGTTTCAATGGGCCTTCTCCGAGCGCAGCCGGTAAAAGGTTGTCGAGGGCGGCACTGCTACCGGCAATTGTGCCGCCCCGTATCCGACTTAGATGTCCTCGGTAACCAATCGGACCGATTACTGAGTGAGCCCTACAAGATGACGCCCAAATCCGATCCGTAGGGCGGGGACCGGGAGGACGTCGCTACTTAAGCAGCGAGCGCAAGCTGAGGCTTGGCGTTTATTTTTGGTTCCGGCTCTTTAACGTGGCTCCGGAGACCACGGCTCGCTTCTCCCACATCAACGACCGGAGTCGAAGCCAATCACCCCCATGTGCGGTGTTCTCCAGCTGTCCGATCTGGTCAGCCCCTCCAGTCTACGGGTTGTTCAGTAGGCGCTCTGCTGGTTGATCTCCTTGGTGGCACGGGCGGCCTCCCGCTCGGCGTCCCGAGCGGCCAGCAGGTTGCGCTTGTCGTAGGTGTGGCGGCCCTTGGCCAGGGCGATCTGGACCTTGGCCTTCCCGTCCTTGAAATAGATCGAGGCCGGGATGAGGGTCAATGACTGCTTCTGGGTCCGGCCCAGCAGCTGGTCGATCTCGCGGCGGTGCATGAGCAGCTTGCGCTTGCGATCCGGGTCGTGCGCCCCGACACCGGTAGCGAACTGCCAGGGCGGGATGTGCATCTGGAAGAGCCAGAGCTCGCCGTCGTCGACCCGGGCGTAGGAGTCGCTCAGCTGGGCCTTGCCCTCCCGCAGCGACTTGACCTCGGACCCCTGGAGCTGGATGCCGGCCTCGAAGGTCTCGAGGAACTCGTACTCACGGCGGGCGCGACGATTGGTGGCGACCGTCCGGTCGCCAGTGCGGTCCTCGCGGGCGGCTGCCCGCTTGGCGATCTGTTTCTTCGCCCGAGCCATGAGGGCTTCGAGGGTACCCTGAGCTGGTGCTGCGCCTGTCCAAGGACCTCTATTTCGAGATGGTGGCGCACTGCATCAAGGGTCTGCCCGACGAGGCTTGTGGCCTCCTGGTCGGTGCCTACGGAGGAGATGAGGCCACCCACCTCTTCCCCATGCGCAACGCGGCCGCCTCGGCCATGGTTTACGAGCTCGACCCCAAGGAGATGCTGGGGGTGGACCGCCAGGCCCAGGCGCTGGGGGCGGACATCATGGGCGTCTTCCACTCGCATACCCACACCGACGCCTACCCGTCGCCCACCGATGTGGCCCAGGCCTCAGACCCGGGATGGCACTACGTGCTGGTCTCCCTGCGGGATACCCACCCGGTGGTGCGCAGCTATTTGATTGTGGACGGGACCATCACCGAGGAGGAGGTGCAGGTCCCGGGGCTGGAATTCGCGGACTGAGGGCCGCCCTGGGAAGGGATCGGCCGGGTCCGGAGTTAGAATCACTACTAGTTCGCTCAACAATTGCGCCTTGGCAGCACCCGGCAGCCAAGACCGATCCGAGGAGGCCCCGTGGCCGTCGAAGTCCGCCTACCGACCGTCCTGCGTCAGCAAGCCGGCGGCGCGTCCGTGGTCACCGTCGATGGCGCGACCATCGGCGATGTCCTGGGGAAGCTGGTGGCCGAGTATCCAGGCATGGCGGGCCAGGTCTTCGGTGAGGATGGCGCCCTGCACAGGTTCGTCAACATCTACGTGAATGACGACGACGTGCGCTACCTCGACGGCCTGGAGACGCCGGTCCCCGACGGCTCGGAAGTGTCGATCCTGCCGGCGGTGGCCGGTGGCGGTCGCTGAGCGGCTGAACGGCTGAGTCGGGCATGGCGCTGTACCCCAACATCCTCGAGCTGATCGGCGAGACGCCACTGGTCGACATCAGTGCGCTCAGCCCCAACCCCCTGGCTCGGCTGTACATCAAGCTGGAGGGGCAGAACCCGGGTGGCTCGGTCAAGGACCGGGTGGCGCTGTCAATGATCGAGACGGCAGAGCGGGAGGGGATCTTGGTGCCGGGGAAACCCGATCAAGTGCTCATGGAGCCCTCCTCGGGGAACACCGGCATCGGCCTGGCCATGGTGTGCCGGGTCAAGGGCTACTCGCTGAAAGTGGTCATGCCGACCAACGTGTCGATAGAGCGGCGCCAGCTGCTCGAGCTGTGGGGAGCCGAGATCATCGAGTCGCCCGGCAGTGAGGGTTCGAACGGTGCGGTGCGGATGGCGCGAGGCCTGGCCGACGAGCATCCCGAGTGGGTCTTCCTCTACCAGTACGGCAACGTGGCCAACCCGAAGGCCCATTACGAGGGCACCGGCCCCGAGATCCTCCGCGACTGCCCGTCCATCACCCACTTCGTGGCCGGGCTCGGCACCTCGGGCACGTTGCTCGGGGTCGGGCGCTTCCTGCGCGAGAAGCTGGGGGAGAAGGTGCAGATCTGGGCGGTGGAGCCGCCCTCGGGCGAGATGGTCGACGGGCTGCGCAACCTCGACGACGGCTACATCCCGCCTATCTTCGAGGAGTTGGGTGGGCGCGAGCTGCTCGACCGCAAGACGGTGGTGCGGCCCCGCGAGTCGATCGAGTGGACGCGGCGCCTGACCGATGTCGGCGTGTTCGCCGGCATCTCGAGTGGAGCGGCCGTGGCCGGCGCGGTGAAATGTGCGGCGCAACTGCCCGAGGGTGAAGAGGCTTCTATCGTGGTGGTGTCGGCCGACGGTGGATGGAAGTACCTCTCGACGGGGGCCTGGACCGACGACCTCGATGAGGTCACCGAGCGGGCCAAGGGCATCATCTACTTCTAAGGGGCCTCGCGCTGGATTCCGCGGACGCGAGATTGTCGTTGGTCTGCGCAGGCGATGCGGCCCGGCAGCCCCGACTCAAAGTCACACCAAGAACCGCGCGAAGGACCGTAGGTGTGTCTCCGGCCCGGCGGACCCGGGGCATTCCCAGCGCGCGGTTGAGGTGAAGTGACTCGGACTTTGAATCAGAGCCGGTGTAGGGCTACGGAGTCCAGGTGCTTGGCGAGCGAGCCCGGGAAGTCGATTCCGTAGGAGTCGTAGGTGATGGACTGGCCGAAGCGACCTCGGACGCCGTTGACGGAGATGAGCTGTGTGGGCATGGTCACCCCTTCATACGTTATGGGCAGGTTCATCACGATACCCACGACATCGGGACCGTAGACCTTGGGGGCGAGCGAGGTCACCGTGATGGTGCCCACGGTCTCCCCCTTCTGGGCACCGAACGCTGATTTCCCCGGTCCGTTCATAAGTGTGGCCATGCAGCCCGGCGTCTTCGGGTTGGCCATAGCCGCAAACTCGGTCCGGGCATAGGAGGCAGACGGGAACACAGTGACGCTGTCTTGGACTTCAAGCGTTTGACCCTTGTTCTGGTAGTAGGGACCGGTGGAGCTTGGAGAGTTGTCATTGATGACCGAAGCGGGGACGCCAATGCATGAAGCGAGCTGGCTCCCTCCCGGAAAACCTCCAGAGCCGCCCGAACCGGACGTGCCCTTCTCTACACTCCATTCCTTGGGCAGGTCGGAGAGAACGAGCAAGTGTTTTTTGGCCTGCGCCACACTCGATGACCTACTGGCACCGGCCGGGGCGCTCGCCGCTGAGAGGAGCACGCCAACCGCGACCAGCCCGACGCCGAACCCGCCTAGAGACCGCGCTGCACTTCGGCATCTGCGTCCAGTCACAGCCGACCACCTTTTTTGAGGGTCTTGTGACGCATTCGGGGGTTCCTGAGTCGGTCTGACTACCACCATCCGCGGCGACACGCCGCCTCGTTCCTACGGTTTTTGGCTGCTGAAGCTGAAAATCGAGGAGGAGGACGGCGTGCGCGTTTCCAAGCTACT
>DASXFC010000030.1:0-29202 GCA_036489775.1 Acidimicrobiales bacterium
CGGTCTGGATCGACCAGCCGCGCTTGTAGGGCTTGGTCGGATCGGTCTCGTAGTAGTGCTCGGTGCTCACCTCCGGGGGTGGTGCCTTGTACATCCGGACCTCGTCGTCGAACCGTCCGGCGGTCTGCGGCGCTCCCTGCACCATGAGGTACCGCCCGACCTGGTCGTGGTCGTTGCCGAGACCGTCGGGGAACCGCTTCGACGTCGACAACAGCAGCAGCCGTGGCGTCTCGATCGAGTAGCCGGCGACCGCCACCATTCGAGCCCGCTGGCGGTGTTCGACGCCGTCACGGATGTAGGTCACTCCTGTGGCGAGGCCGGTGCGGCCGTCCACGAGCACCCGTGAGACGTGGCAGTGGGCCCGAACTTCCGCGCCGTGCGCGAGCGCGTCGGGGATGTGGGTGATGAGCGGGCTGGCTTTCGCATTGACCTTGCAGCCCTGCAGGCAGAAGCCGCGGTAGATGCAGTGCGGTCGATTCCCGAAGCGACCATTGGTGATGGCGACTGGTCCAACCCGGACTTCCACACCCGTCGCCTCGCACCCGCGCACGAAGGCCAGGCCGTTGCCGCCCAGCGGATGGGGAGACTGGGGGTATCGGTGAGGATCGCCCCAGGGCCACGACTGCCCGGCCACCGGCAGCTCGGCTTCCATGTCTTCGTAGTACTGCTTGAGGTGACCATAGGAGATGGGCCAGTCCGCACCGACTCCATCGAGTGAGTGCGTCTGGAAGTCCGAGGGGTGGAACCTCGGTGCGTACCCGGCAAAGTGAACCATGGATCCGCCGACCCCACGCCCCGAGTTGTTGGCGCCGAGTTCGATGGGGTTGTCGCCGGAAATGACCCGGGGCTCGTTCCAATACAGAACGTGGGCTCCGGCCTCGTCGCTGACCCAATCGCGGTCGGGGTCCCAGAACGGGCCGGCATCGAAGGCCACGACCTTCCAGCCCTGTCGGGCCAAGCGCTGGGTGATGACTCCTCCACCGGCTCCACAACCAACCACCACGGCATCGACCTCTTCGTGCTGGTCGTAGCGCCTCATGTCATTACGCAGATGGTGGTTGGTCCTCGTCCCATCGTTGGGCAACAGCCAGGCCGACTCGTTCCGGGCTCGGACCGTATTCATGGTGTGCCCAATTGGTCAGCGGGTATTTGCCCGCTCAGACCCTCGGCGTGCCGCTTCTTGGCCCCCTCGGCCCGGTCGAGCCAGGGAACGGGATCCAGTGCGTCCCGCTCGGCCGCCTCCCACGGCTCTCGGTTGTTCAGCGCCAGGTGCTTGTAGCCGCGGGGATATGCCGGGCCCCCGAAACCGATCTCATTCCAGGCCCACGGGTGGGCATAGAAGCTGGCGCATGCATAGCGCAGCCACAGTTTGAAGAGATGCTGGGCTGGCAGACCGCGCCAGTCGCCGTCGGTCAACCGGACCGTTTCGACGAGGTCCCGTTGGGCATCCCGTTCGAGCTGATGGAACCGCACGCCGCGTGACTCGTCGGCGGCCGCATCCAGGGCCTGGAGCGACATGCGCCAGGCGGGCGGATCCCGCGGCAGGTCCGCATAGTGATACCCATCGCCCTGTCCGTCGGCCAAGCGAGCGTCGATGGCTTCGAAGACGGGGACCCTCGGCTCCTCGAACTGGGCCAGCAGGCAGTCGAGCAGGGCTCGTGCTGCCGGCTCCTCCTGGGTGCTGAAGAAACGAGGTCCCTGGTCTGACCCCGCCAGGCGGCGCACGACGACGGCGGTGGTCTCGGCATCCCATGTCTTCAATTGGGCCATGACGTCGTAGCCCGGGAACCGTGGTTCGTCCGTACCGGGCGTCACGCCGGTCCGGCGACGGCGTGGTCGGTCCATCAATCCTCTCGGCGGAGTACGGACGCCAGCAGGCCCATGCCGCCGACCAGTCCGAACAGCAGCGGAGCGAATGTCGGCGGTCCCATCTCGGCGTTGTAGCGGGCCAGCTTCCACCCGCCGGGTCGTTGCGCGATACCGCGCAGGTGGAGGTACTGGCCTTGAAGCGAATTGACTAGGACAACGGCCGATACCGCCGGCAACACCGTCTTGGCTGCTCGCTTGGAGAACATCCCAGCGATGCCGGCCACCGTAATGGCGGGGGTTATAGCTACTGGTAGCCACATCATGGTGTTGGTGAAGCTGGCCCGGTCGTGTTCGAGCCAAATCTCGAGACCCGTGACGGCGGCACCGACCGCAGTAAGGCCCGAGAGGCTGCGCTCGAATCGCCCATGACGGACGTTCTGGACGAAATGCTCGATTCCGACCAGGTTGGAACCGCCATTGTCCGGGCGACGAAAGAGAGAGTTCTTCATGCCTTGAGCTCGGTGATCTTGTCTCGCCAGAGCGTGCTGGCGATGGTGGCCCGACGCGGCTGCCCGGCCAGGAAGGCCTTGACGAAGCCCTTGGCCTGCTCGTACTGCACCTTGCCCGGCATTGGCGGCTCGTCCGGGTTGACGATCACGTCGACCAAGGCGGGCCCTGGATAGGAAAGAGCATCGGCAATGGCATGCTCAACTTCTTCGGCCTTCTCGACCCGGATGCCCAACCCTCCGCAGGCTTCGGCCCATGGGGAAAAGTCCGGAGGTTGGCCGAAGCGGATGCCATATTCGGGGTAGCCGAGAACCAGCTGTTCCCACATGATCTGCCCGAGGGACGCGTTGTTGTTGATGATCACCTTGATGGGCAGTCCGTGTCGGGCGGCCGTGCCGAATTCAGCCATCAACATGGCGAACCCTCCGTCACCGACGAACGCGATGCATTGCCGATCGGGATAGGCGATCTGGTTTGCGATGGTGTAGGGCAGTCCAGGGGCCATTGTGGCCAGATTGCCCGACAGGTAGAACTGCCGATCGTCCCGGATGGTGAAATGGCGGGCAGCCCAGGTGGCGATCGTTCCCGAGTCCGAGGTCAAGATGGCATCATCAGCGGCGAGGCGGTCGATCACTGCCATCAGGTACTGGGGCTGTATGGGATCGGCGTCGATTGTCTCGAGTGCTTGCATCTTGGTGCGCCAGTCGCCCATTTTTCGAGTGACGCCCTCGAGGAAGGACCGGTCGGCGTGTTCGGCGAGCTCTGGCAACAACGCTCGCAGTCCTTCTTTGGCGTCGGCGATCATGGGGACGTCGGTGGCGATTCGGATCCCGGCTCGGATCGGATCCGCCTCGATCTGCACCACTTTGCACTGGCCCGATTCGGGCAAGTACTTGGTGTAGGGGAAATTGGTTCCCACCATGAGCAATGTGTCGCAACCCTCCATGGCATCCATGGAGGGGGCAGTGCCCAGCAGGCCGAGGCCGCCGAGGCAGAGCGGATGGTTGTCGGGAATGACCGCCTTGCCCGGGAGCGTCTTGATGATGGGGCTGGCCAAACGTTCGGCCACCTCGAGCACTTCCTGTCTCGCCCCCAATGCGCCGGCCCCGACCAGCACGGCAACCCTCTTGCCTTGGTTGAGCACGCTGGCCGCACTGGCCACGTCGCCCGGTCGGGGTACGCCCGGCGCCCGCAGATAGATGGGCGCCGTGGCCTGGTTGACCGCAGGCGCCGGTGTGCTCCAGGGGTTCGCGCCCGCGTCGGCCACCTGGATATCGGTCGGGATGGTCAAATGGGCCACACCGCGCCGGGTCAAGGCGTGCCGGATGGCGATATCGACGAGTGTTGGTAGTTGCGCCGGGTTGATGATCATCTCGTTGTACTCAGCCACGTCAATGAACAGCTTCTCCAGTGCCACCTCCTGCTGGTAGCCCGTACCCAACATCTGAGATTCCTGCATGCCGGTTATGGCCAGTACCGGCTGATGGTCGAGCTTGGCGTCGTACAGCCCGTTGAGGAGATGGATGGCCCCCGGACCGGACGTGGCCAGGCAGACGCCGAGTCGCCCGGTCGATTTGGCGTAACCAGTCGCCATAAAGGCAGCGGCCTCTTCGTGGTGGACCAGCACGAAGCGAACCTTGTCCTGGTGCCGGCGCAGCCCTTCCATGATCCCATTGATGCCGTCACCGGGTAGCCCGAAGATGGTGTCGACACCCCATTCGCTCAGCCGTTCGACGAGTACCTCGGACGCGATCTTCGACATTGACAAGCCTCCATGCTGTTCGCCGCACCAGAGGTGTGAGCGTTCTTGTAGCCGTACCCCTCAGAGGGCAGCCTTCAACCATCGGAGTTGGACACTGGCTGTTTACGTCGCGGTGCCGGCGGAAATAAACCATCAATGGAGGGCCTCGCGGAAGCCGCTTCGCCTCACGTGCTGCGCGAGTACGTGTTGGTGGCGGATGGTTGGCGCGGGGCCATGGTTGCTCCGTCGGGAGAGATGAGTTGGCTCTGTTTCCCGACTTGGTCAGACAGCGCGGTGTTCAGCGGCCTGATCGGTGGCCACGGTGGGTACCGGGTGTGGCCAGTCGATCGCCATGTGCGCGGTGGTTATTACGAAGACGGATCGCTGATCTGGCGCCAGCGCTGGGTCACCCAGACCGGCACCCTCGAAGTTCGAGAAGCTTTGGCTTTTCCCGGCCAGCGTGATCAGCTGCTCATCTTGCGGCGTCTCTTGGTGGTCGATGGAACGGTCCGGGCTCGAGCTGCCCTGAGCATCGCGGCCGAGTACGGCCATGCCGGGTCAGTGCCATGGCGGCGTCAGGGCGAATATTGGACCTGCGCCTACCCGGGGGTTCATGCCTGGTGGCGCGGTGCGGGCAACGCCCGGCCGGACCAGGAGCAAGCGGGCCTGGTGGCGGACTTCGACCTGGCGGCGGGGGAGCACCATGATCTCGTCCTCCACCTCAGCGTCCGGGATGACCCGATGGGAGCGGACGACCTCAATCCCGATGAACTCTGGCGTTCCACCGAGATGGCCTGGAGCCGAGCGATCCCGCCCTGCCGTGATCTCGAGGCAGCCGCTGACCTACGTCGGGCCTTCGCGGTGTTGCGGGGACTCACCACACCCGGTGGCGCCACCGTGGCCGCCGCCACCACGTCCCTACCCGAGCGGGCGCAGGCAGGCCGCAACTACGACTATCGCTACGCCTGGGTGCGAGACACCTGTTACATCGGTCGAGCTGGAGCGTCCGTGCCGGGGGCCCAAGCAGTCCTCGATGACGCCGTGCGCTGGCTGACCGAGCGAGTTCTGAGCGACGGTGCCGGCACCAAGCCGGCCTACCAGGTCGATGGCTCGGCGGTGCCCGAGCCTTGCCACCTCGGTCTGCCGGGCTACCCCGGCGGCTCTGATGTCGTGGGCAACCCCGTCGGATCCCAATTCCAACTCGATCTATTTGGCGAGGTATTGCTGATCCTGGCCCGAGCGGCCGGGCTCGACCGAATAGATGCCGACGGCTGGAAGGCGGCCGAGATCGCCATCGACGCCATCGCCCAGCGTTACGCCGAGAAGGAATCGGGGATCTGGGAGATCGAACCCAACCTGTGGACTCACAGCCGCCTGATCTGCGTGGCCGGACTCCGTGCGATCGCCCAACATGGTGCACCCGGTCGCTGGAGAACTGAGGCCCTGACCCTGGCCGATCGGCTGCTCAGCCAAGCTGATCGCCGTTGTCTCCATCCGAGCGGACGCTGGCAACGAGCACCCGATGACCGCCGGGTCGACGCCTCGTTGCTCCTGGCCGAAGTGCGTGGTGCCCTGCCACCGCACGACCCGCGGTCGGTAGCCACCCGTGAAGCGGTGCTGAACGACCTCAGTCAAGACTTCTACCTCTACCGCTACTCCGATCCGGCCAAGCCGCTGGGCGAGAGCGAGGGTGCCTTCTTGGTCTGCAACTTCTGGATGGTGTTGGCCAAGTTGCGTGCCGGTGAGGTCACCAGCGCGGCTCGATGGTTCGAAAGGAGCCGGGCCTCGAGTGGGTCGAGCGGGCTCTTCTCTGAGGAGTACGACGTGGAGCAAAACCAGCTGCGCGGCAACATCCCACAGGCCTTCGTGCACGCGCTGCTGATCGAGAGTGCCGCAGAACTGAGCCGTGCCTGAGTCCGGGAACGTCCGGGTTTCGGCCATTCGATCCGCGACCTACCGCGTCCCGACCGACCAGCCCGAAGCCGATGGCACGCTGAAGTGGGACGAGACCACTCTGGTAGTGGTCCATGTCACGGCCGGAGATATCACGGGAATGGGGTGGACGTATGCTTCGGGTGCCAGCGACGTCATCGTCCAAGAGATGCTCACCCCCGTCGTGATGGGCGCCGACCTATTCGACGTAGCGTCGGTACACGAGTCAATGGTGCGGTCCTGCCGGAATCTGGGTCGATCCGGTGTGGTCAGCTGCGCCATCTCGGCCGTGGACATCGCGCTGTGGGATGCCAAGGCCCGGGTGCTCGGGATCCCACTCGCCGATCTCTTCGGGCGCTGCCGCGACGCCGCGCCGGTCTACGGCAGCGGTGGTTTCACCACCTACGACGAGCCCACGGCGGCGCGCCAGCTCGAACATTGGACCGGGGTGCTCGGCCTGCGCCGGGTCAAGATCAAGCTCGGCCAGTCCTGGGGAAGTGAAGAGCAGCACGACCTTGCACGCACCATTCGGGCCCGTGAGCTGATCGGGCCCGAGGCGGAACTCTATGTCGACGCCAATGGTGGCTACAGCGCCAAGCAGGCCATTCGCATCGGGCAGCATTTGGTCGAGGCCGCCCGGGTGTGCTGGTTCGAAGAACCGGTCTCCTCGGACAGCCTCGATGGACTACGCCTGGTCAAGGATCAGCTCCCCCTCGATGTGACGGCGGGCGAGTACGGCTTCGACGAGCGCTACTTCGAACGGATGCTGGCGGCCCGTGCGGTCGATTGTCTTCAGATCGACGTCACTCGTTGTGGGGGATACACCTCGTGGCTCCGGGCCGCCGCGCTGGCACAGGGGCATGGTCTCGACGTGTCGGCCCACTGCGCTCCAAATCTCCATGCCCACGTGGCAACAAGCGTGCCCAATCTGCGTCACATCGAATACTTCTGGGACCATGAGCGGATCGAATCGATGCTGTTCGACGGAGTGCTCACGCCCGAACGCGGCGCGCTGTCACCGAGGCGCGACCTTCCCGGCCACGGGTTGACCCTCCGTACCGACGCGGCCGAACCCTTCCGCCGGTAACTCTGAAACATCGTGTTGCCACCGGCACTCGGGGCCGCCGTGCCGGCGCACGTGTGATGCGACAGGGCCATGTGGCGCTTGATTGAAAGACGAAAACTCGGGTACGTGCATTGAAGACGAAAGGAGAGCAGTCATGACCAATACGCAGACACGGGACATCGTCGAGTTGTTGACCAATGACCATCGGGAAGCCGCACTCCTACTGGATCAGATCTGTGCTGCGGGTCCCGAATCCCGGCAAGAGCAGTTTTGGAACCTCGTCCCGGCATTGGTGCAGCACGAGGTGGCCGAAGAGGTCGTGGTCTACCCGGCCATCCGGCGTGATGCTCCTAACGGTGACAGCGAGGCTGATGCCAGATTGGCCGAGCAGCAAGAGGCTGAGGTGAAGCTGGCCGCCATGGAAAAGATGGATCCGACCAGCACGCAGTTCGCCGGGGAGTTGGAGAGCCTGCGCCAGGCTGTGCTGGACCATGCCCACGCCGAAGAGGCCGAAGTGTTCCCCTTGCTCGAGAAGCTCGAATCACCTCAAGACCGCCAGGAACTGGGTGCGCGCTACGAGAAGGCGAAGGCGAGCGCGCCCACTCGCCCGCACCCACATGCGCCGGACACTCCGCCGGGCAACGTTGTCGTAGGTCCGGTGGCTGCGTTGTTCGATAAGGCGCGTGACGCGCTCCGCGACATTTGATCAGCTCTGTGTTGAAAGGAGAAGGCATCCGAGATGGCTGAAATAGGTGCGTTTCTTTCTAGCGAGGAGCATGGTGCCTGTTCCCTGGTGCGCCAAGCAAAGATGGCTGAAGCCGCCAAAATGCGTGGCCTTTTTATTTCGGATCACTACCACCCCTGGATCGACGCGCAAGGGGAGAGCCCTTTTGTCTGGGGCGTGATCGGAGCGATATCGGCGGCAACCTCGCTTCCGGTGACCACAGGGGTGACGTGCCCGACCGTGCGGATTCACCCGGCTGTCGTGGCGCAGGCCGCCGCCACCGCCCAGAGCCTGCTCAAGGGCCGCTTCGTCTTCGGTGTTGGAAGCGGCGAAGCCCTCAACGAGCACATCGTGGGTGACCCTTGGCCGCCTGCCACCACTCGCCTCGAGATGCTCGAAGAGGCGGTCGGCGTGATCCGTGAGTTGTGGAAGGGGGGCGTGGTCACCCATTACGGTAAGCACTACACGGTGGAGAATGCCCGCCTGTACTCGTTGCCGGACGAACCGCCGCCTATTGCCGTGTCGGCCTTCGGGCCGATGGCCGCCGAGGTGGCTGCCCGGATCGGTGATGGTTTCGTCACAGTCCAACCCGATAAGGAGATTCTCGATCACTATCGGAAGCATGGGGGGATCGGCCCGTCGATTGCCGCTTTAAAGGTGTGTTGGGACCACGACGAAGCGCGGGCCCGCAAGTTGGCCCATCAACTCTGGCCGACCGAGGCGCTCGAGGGCCAGCTGAGTCAGGAGCTACCCATGCCATCACACTTCGAAGCGGCCGCGGCCCACGTGACCGAGGACATGGTGGCCGATGTCGTGTCCTGTGGTCCCGATCCCGAGAGGCACGTTCAGGCCATCTCCCGTTACCTCGAAGCCGGGTTTGACCGGGTCTTTATCAACCAAATCGGGCCCGAGCAGGAAGGGTTCTTTGCTTTTTACCGCAACGAACTCGCGCCACGTCTGGGGGTGTAAAGGTCATGCCGACCAACAAGCCACGGCACCGATGGTGGTCGCACGTACTGGCCGTCGTTCGTTCCCAGAACGGGGAGCTGGTCGAAGACGTGGTGCACCGTCAGACCGTCGAAGGTGACGCGCGGACCGACCACGGCCCGATCGTCGATGTGACCTCGTTGCCAGAACCGACGGTCGAGGCTCCAGAAGACTTGAAGCCGGGCGCCCTTCGACGGGATTGAGAGCGCCCGACCTCCAGCGAAGCCAACAGAAATCTGGCTAACGCCCGACGGCTTGTTCGAGTTCGGCTTTCGTCATTTTCGAGCGCCCCTCGATGCCCCGTTTGCGAGCCTCTTCATAGAGCTGGTCGCGGGTCCGTCCGCCCGGTCCACAGTGTGATCGCAGGCCACCGCGGCGCTCCGACGAGATGTCATGGATGGAGAGCGGGCTCGCCGTTTCTGATTCACCGGCCCGAGCCCGGTCCTTATTCACCGTGCGGGCGGCGATCTCCTCGGCCGTTTCCTCTGACTCGCCGCGGTCCTCCAGGCTGCCCTTGATGTGCTCGTACTGACGCTCACGCTTGTCGCTCCACGCGTCCTGGGGCATGCGGTCCTCCTTGTTCCGATTCGTGGGTGTCTTTTCGCATACCCCAACCTCTGGGGGCGTAACGAGATGCCGGTAGGGCAATGGCCGATGCCGCATCCGGCGTTGGTGCTGGAGAGGAGTCGCTTTCTTCGCCCCGAAACCGGCGGTCGGCCATGTGCACCTGTTCCTACACGTGCGTGTCGCGAAATGACGCGCTACGGTGCCGAACACTCGTTGGGGCGAGCGGAGCCCTGACGCCGGAAGCGACGCTGAGCGGGGGCGGAACGCACATGGGTGAGTGGGGAAAAAGGCTGGGTGTACGGCGCTGGCGCGCCTCGCAGCGGTCAGCGTGTGGTCGCGGTCGGTCAGGCCTGATCGGCTTCTCCGGCCTTCTCCTGCTGGTGCTGATTCCTATGCTCGATGCCGGTTCGGCTGGCGCCGTGTCGACGCATGTACCCATCGCCACTGCAAAAGGATCATTTGTCTTCGGCCACCAGGCCGTGCCCACCGCCACCCGTCGGGTGGTGAACACCAGCCAAGTCACCGCCTGGCCCCTAGCCCTCCTCTTCTGGGTGGCCCGAGGGGACGTGCCCGGGCCGAGCTTGGCGCCGGAACCGCTGGCTGCACCCTCGGTCGCCACACCGGCGACACCGGCGACACCGGCGGCACCGGTCGCGGCGCCCGCCTCAGCGCCGACCCAAAGCGTTGCGCCTCCCTGGAACGGGGTCCTGCCACCGCTCGGTCACGCCACGGCGTGGGGCTGTCCGGCAGCCATCCAGTACTTGAGCGCCTACGCCGCGCCCGGCTTCTCCGTTGTCTGCCCAGGTAACGCCTGGGGCCACCAGGCCACCACCATCTGCGTCAGCACGACGTCGCCCTGCAACGTCGAGCGAGCCATTGTCATCAGCGAGCCATGTCCGGCCGCGTACATGAACGAGACATCGAACTCATGGATGTTGATCGGGGTGTGGGACGTGTCCCTTGACCCCTACGGCCAGTGCTCGTGACGCGCCACCTGGGCCCGCTGTCTCGCTGACCGCGTCTAGTTCTTGCGGTGCAGCGCCATCACCGGGATGGTGCGGCCGGCCTTCTCCTGGTACTCCCCGAAGCCGGGGAAGTGCGTGACCTGCTCGGCGTAGATCTCGTCGCGCTCGGTGCCCTTGATCTCTGAGGCCGTGACCACGAACGTGGCGGAGCCCAATTCGACGGTGACGTCGCCGGGGTGGGCAAGCAGGTTGTAGTACCAGTCCGGGTTGGTCGGAGCCCCGCCCTTGGAGGCGAAGACGTAGAGGACGTCGCCCTTGGGCAGGCAGACCAGCGGGTTGAGTCTCTCGGCGCCCGATTTGGCCCCCTTGGTGTGCAGCAGGAGCACGGGGAAGCCTTCGAACCCACCGCCCACCTTGCCACCATTGGCCCGGAACTCCTCGATGATGGCCTGGTTGAAGTCGCGCATCTCACTCATGGAACCTGACCGTAGCGGGGAAGGTCGCGCCCTGCCCTCTCGGGCAGAACAAATGGCCCGTCTGGCCGGCATCAACGCCCGCACCGGCACGATGGACCCCTTACCATTTGGGGAGCGCGGCGGAACCAGTTCGCCGACTGGGAGGCAGCGTGCACACCTGGACCCCTGACGAGGCTGTCGAGAGCCGCCAGCCAGATCGCCTTCGACAGCAGAAGTCCGAAAGCGCGGTGCGCGCAACTCGCCCCCAGCCGGGGCGGCTCGATGCCCAGGCGATACTCCGGCTCCAGGGTCTCGCGGGCAACCAGGCCACTACGGGCTTGATCTCCGGACGCCTGGGCGTGCAACCCAAACTCACTGTGGGGCCGGCAACCGACTCCTACGAGCGCGAAGCCGACAGTGTGGCAAGTCGGGTGGTTCAGGGGCTGAAGACTTCGAGGGCCGAGGAACAGTTGCCGGAGCGACCGCAGGGAAATGCGGCAGGCCCGACAGGAAATGGTGACTCGCTGAATCAACGCCTGGGACACTCCATGGGTCAAATCATGGGAGCCGACTTCAGTGGTGTCCGGGTGCACTCCGACGCCCAATCGGACACCATGTGCCGATCACTTCAGGCCACGGCCTTCACGGCGGGGAGAGACCTCTTCTTCCGCGACCGCGCCTACAGCCCGGACAGCTCAGCTGGGCAAGAGCTGATCGCGCACGAGTTGACCCACGTCGTACAGCAAGGCGGCAACCAGATCCGCCGTAAGAGAGATCCGGCCGGGGTCGGTATTTCTTCGGCACCGGCGGGACGGCTGCAGCGGAAATTCGGTTTCGAGGTCGAACTCCCGATGATGCTGACAAAGCGAGCCGACCACGAGGTCCCCTCGGAAAGCGACCCATCCAGGAACCTGCCTATGCGAAACTTGCCACTCGATCCCTTGGACCGCGGGGCCGTAACCAACCTGCATGATTTAGGCGAGAGCTACGTCAACGTCGACCATAGCCAGACCCTCGACCCGCTCTATACGGCCCATCTCGATCAGTACGCCCAGGACGAGCACCTTGACCAGGACGCACGAAACAGCCTCCATGCGGCGGACAAGAGGAAGCAGCTGATGCCGCGCCGGACAAGCCTCGTCGAGGTCGTCACCAAGCCCTGGGATGAATCCGAACTAAACCGTAAAGAAGCGCTCACCAAAGTTCGCTCCGTCGTGGCGGCAGTGAACGGGCTCTACGATCAGATCGCCGGCAATAGAGAAGGCACTCTGGGAGAGTACAGCATCGGTTCCGGGTCACCCGTCGCCTCGCACTTTCAGCCTCGTCTTGGTTACTTCCACGCCACGTATGGAGTGAAACTGGCAGAGATACCTCGTCTCTTCAAGAAGACAACGCAACAGAAACGTCGTTTGACGAGATACGCCAAGAAGAACACCGGAGAGAAAACTCACGCCGCAAACCTTCAGCACACGAGTCGCTCGATCCCGGTAGCCAAGTCGGCCATGAAACAGATCAAGAAGATTTGGCCGACAGAGATGGTCCGGCGGAGGTTCCTGCCGAAGACCAAGAAGGTGGCAATGTCGAGTGCCGCCGAGAAAGAATTCCTCGGGTTCCTCACCCTCCTAGCCAACTACTTCTTGATGTTCAAGAACACAGGAGCAGTCGGAGGAGGCGGACTTGGGAAACACCGGTTCGGCATGCACTACTACAAGAGTGATCTATACGATGTGGTGAGACAGTTGCCAGACGAGGTGACCGATCGCTTGGAGGACAACGACGCTGTAATGACTGGGGTTGTTGACGCTATCTGCGCTGCCGTCGGAGTCACCAAAGGTGACGACTTCCAAGGCGGGCTGAGTGGCTACACGGTTGACCAGTACCTTCACCAGATCTTAAGGGGTCATTGGGGCGTGCTCCTCGAAGCGGACGGTGCTCCAAAAAGGGATGCTGACGACCAAACGTTTATGGATCCGGTCCTCGGCCACTCCATCAACCCCTACAGCAAGAAACTGGGTCCGGAGGCGGTCGGTCCGAAAAACCGTCAGGGTCTCGGAGTCGTTATGGAAAATCGACACATCGAGTACCTCAACCCCCAGTACGGAATGCAGGCTGACGCGGAATACGCGATGTCGAGCCAGGCCGCCGCGGAGAAGTCAGGACCGAAGAATGCAGGCATGGAGGACACTCGAGACGCGGCAACGTGGGCTAAACAGGAGTCTGTAGGGGCTCGTCTGGCCGGGCCCGCCCGGCGTCCCATTGCTGAGTGGGAATCGATGATGATGAACATCTACGACATGGTCAAAGGGATCAACAAGAGAGGGAAAGGCCGGCCAGTCAAGGGTGGAGATCCAGCCGAGGCAACGATGCCGAACCCATCGGCCGACATGGTGGGATCCGAGGAGGAGGCTGAAGGTCCCCCGCCACTGCCGCCTCGCGATGCCGTGCGCGGCGTTGCCCCACGGGCGCCGGGGATGGAGAACGTGATGGAAGAGCTGCATCATCGGCTAAGAGCGGGCGTCTGACCACTTAGGGACACACCGTCATGGAGCCGGTCGGTCCACGGACCCCAACTACGCTGGGCAACTGTGCCCACGCATCTCGACGACATTCTGGCCGCGCACCGGGCCCGGGCGGCCGAGGACCAGCGCGACCTCGATGCCCTGATCGAGACCGCCATCCATACTCCGGCCCCCCTGGATTTCACGGCCGCGCTGGCCGTTCCAGGCCTCTCATGCATCGCGGAGGTCAAGCGCCGCTCACCGTCCAAGGGCGACCTCGACCCGGAACTCCAGCCCGAACTGATCGCCAAGGAGTACGTGGCCGGTGGAGCGGTGTGCCTCTCGGTGCTCACCGACAGCCCGCACTTCGGCGGATCGGAGGCGGACCTCAAGGCGGCCCGCCAGGCCTCCGGGCTCCCGGTCCTGCGCAAGGACTTCACCGTCCAGGAAGCCGATGTGGTCGACGCCCGCATCATGGGGGCCGATGCCGTCCTCCTGATTGCCGCCGCGCTGAGTGATGCGGAGCTGACGCGGTTCGCCCAACGGGCCGCCGAACTCGGACTGGCCGCGCTGGTCGAGGTGCACGACGACGCTGAACTCGACCGGGCCCTGCAAGCCGGGGCCACCCTGATCGGCGTGAACCAGCGTGATCTGCGCACCTTCGAGGTCGACCACGACCGGGCCTGCGCCCTGGCCGCTCGCATCCCGACCAGCGCCATCGCAGTGGCCGAGTCGGGTATCCGTGGCGCCGACGATGCCCGGCGCCTGGCCGAGTCGGGCTACGACGCCATCTTGGTGGGGGAGACGCTGGTCCGCGCGGGCGACCGCACCGCCGCGCTCGGCACCCTGATCGGCCATCCGGTCAGCGCCCGCGGGTGAGACCATGAGCAGCTTGGAGCCTTCCGGCAGCGCCATCTTCGTCAAGATCTGCGGCATCACCAACGAGTCCGATGCCCTGCTGGCCATCAGTCTGGGCGCCGACGCGCTGGGTTTCATCTTCGCCCCGTCAGTGCGCCAGGTGTCGGTGCAGACGGTGGGCGACATCGTGAAGCGCCTCCCGCCCGAGATCCTCACTGTCGGCGTCTTCCGCAACGAAGCACCCCAACGAGTGGTCGAGGCCGTGCACACCGCCGGGTTGGGCGGGGCCCAACTGCACGGACACGAGTCCTCGCAGGAGACCGAGTGGGTCCGGGGGCGGGTGCCGGTAGTGATCAAGGCATTCCAGGCCGGCGACCGCACCATCGGTCGCTTCCTCGAGTTCGGGGCCGACTACCTGCTGGTCGATGGGGACAATCCCGGTTCGGGTGAGGTGTTCGACTGGACCCTGGCCGAGGGGGTGGCCGATCCCACCCGGCTGATCGTCTCCGGTGGACTGCATCCTGACAACGTGGCCGAGGCGATTGCACACCTGCATCCGTTCGGCGTCGATGTGAGCAGCGGGGTGGAGTCGGGCCCCGGGCGCAAGGACCCGCTCAAATTGCGCAACTTCATCGCCAACGCTCGGGCAGCCGAGTCGGCGCTGGAGCGGCGCGACCCGCTCGACTCCGATCCCGGTGACGAGGAGCCCTACGACTGGCGGGACGGGTGAACCTATGGGTTTGATGGCCGAACCGGGGCCCGACGGCCGGTTCGGCGAGTTCGGTGGACGCTTCGTCCCCGAGTCGCTGATGCCGGCCTGCCTCGAATTGGAAGTGAGTTTTCGTGAAGCCTGGGCCGATCCGGAGTTCCGGGGTGAGCTCGATGCGCTGCTGCGGACCTATGGCGGGCGGCCCACGCCGGTCACCGAGTGCAGCCGGCTGTCGGAGCGTCTGGGCGTGCGGGTGCTGCTCAAGCGAGAGGACCTGGCTCACACGGGATCGCACAAGTTGAACAACGTGGTGGGGCAGGCGTTGCTGACCAAGCGCATGGGGAAGCCGCGCCTGATCGCCGAGACCGGTGCCGGCCAGCACGGGGTGGCCTCGGCGACGGCCGCTGCTCTGTTCGGTCTCGAGTGCACCGTGTTCATGGGCGAGGTCGACACCAAGCGCCAGGAACTCAACGTCTTCCGCATGGAACTGCTGGGAGCCGAGGTGCGGCCGGTCACCTCGGGCAGCCGGACGCTGAAGGACGCGGTCAACGAGGCCATGCGCGAATGGGTGGCCAGTGTCGAGACCACCCACTACTGCCTGGGCTCGGTCATGGGCCCGCACCCCTTCCCTTACATGGTGCGGCAGCTCCAAAGCGTGGTGGGGCAGGAGGCCAACCGCCAGTGCGCCGAACTGCTCGACGGCGGTCACCCCGACGTGGTGGTGGCCTGCGTAGGCGGTGGCTCCAACGCGGCGGGCACCTTTGCCGGTTTTGTCGACACGCCGGCCCGGCTGGTCGGCGTCGAAGCGGCCGGTGGTGCGGCCGTGACCAACGGCATTCCGGGCGTGCTGCACGGTATGCACTCGAGGCTGCTGCAGGACGAGGCGGGGCAGATCGAGGAGGCGCACTCGATCTCGGCCGGGCTTGACTACCCCGGATTGGGGCCAGAGCACGCCCATCTGGCCGCCATCGGGCGGGCCGAGTATTCGATGGCCCACGATGACGAAGTGCTCGAGGCGTTCAGCGTGTTGAGCCAGACCGAGGGGATCATCCCGGCGCTCGAGTCGTCGCACGCCGTAGCCTGGGTCATCAGGTCCGCCGGCACCGACGCCTTGCCAGCCGGGTCCACCGTCCTGATCACCCTCTCGGGCCGGGGCGACAAGGACGTGGCCCAGGTGCGAGACATCTTCCGGCGCCGGGCCGACCAGACATGACGACCACGCTCACCACGTTCGAGTCCCATCTGCGTGAACAGCGGGACCAGGGGCGCAAGCTGCTGATCCCGTACCTGATGGGCGGGATGACCGAGGACTGGGGTCGTACTCTCGATGCGGTGGTGGCGGCCGGTGCCGATGCGGTCGAGGTTGGTATCCCCTTCTCGGATCCCATGATCGACGGGCCGGTGATTCAGGAGGCTGGTCTGCGGGCGCTCAACCGGGGGACGGTTCCCGAGCAGGTGCTCGACACCATCGCCCGGGCCGAAGCCCCCGTGCCCATCGCGATGATGACCTATTACAACATCGTGTTCCGGGCCGGCCACAAGCGGATGGCCCACTCGCTGATGACCTCGGGAGTCACCGGGGCCATCATCCCGGATCTCTCGCTCGAAGAGGTCGAGCCCTGGGCCCTCGAGGCCGATGCTGCTGGCGTGGCCACCGTCATGCTGGTGGCGCCCTCCAGCCCGCCCGAACGGGTGGAGCGGATCTGCGCCCGGGCCCGAGGCTTCGTCTACGCCGTGGCCCGTATGGGGGTCACCGGTGAGCGCACCGACCTGGGCACGGGGGCGGCCATGGTGGTCGAGCGCATTCGCCGGTACACCGACCTCCCGGTCTGTGTCGGGGTGGGGGTGTCCACGCCCGAACAGGCGGCCAAGGTGTGCGAGGTGGCTGACGGGGTAGTGGTGGGCTCGGCGCTGGTCCGCCGGCTGCTCGAAGAGGCCGGCCCCGACGGCGCCGCCTCGTTCGTGGCCTCGCTGCGCAGCGCCATCGATTGAACTTGGACCGACCCGTTCCGCCCTCCATCTGACCACAAGGAATTGCGATGAACATCTTCACCCGGCTGTGCGTCAGCCTGGATGGATTCGTCACCACGCCAGCCGGATGGCCGGTCCAGCTCGATTTCGCCGGGTGGGACGCCGGGGCGCTGGGTTTCAACGAGATCCAGGCCCGGTGCGATGCCGTTTTGATGGGGCGGTCCACGTTCGAGCCGGCACTCGGGGCGCCGCACTGGCCGTGGGGAGATCGCCCGGTCTTCGTGCTCGGAGGACACCGCCCGGCCGGCACGCCCGAACACGTAGTGGTCGAGTCCGATCCGGTCAACCTCCTGGAGCGGCTGCGGGCCTCGGGCGCCGATGGTGACGTGCACTTGATCGGCGGACCGCAGACGATCGAAACCATGCGGACTCTCGACGCCCTGAAGGAGATGCGGTTTCTCGTCCTGCCTATTCTCACGGGCCGCGGGCGGCGGGTCACCCCAGAGGTCAGTACCGATGCGGATCTGGAGCTGCGCGACCTGCGACCGTGGCCCAACGGCGTGGTCGAACTGATGTACGCCGTCGGTGGTGTGGCTGACCGTCCCGATGCTTCTGATTGACGCAGCCAATGTCGTGGGATCCCGCCCGACCGGCTGGTGGCGGGATCGAACCGGGGCAGCGCGCACGTTCGTCGATCAGGTGCGAGTCGCCACGGCATCGGGCCGACTCCCTCAAGCGGTTGTGGTCGTCCTCGAAGGCAAGGCCAGCGCCGGCGTCGCGCCTGGGACCCTGGACGGGGTCGAGGTCGTCCATGCCACTGGGAGTGGAGACGACATGATGATTGAGGTCATCGCGGGTCGGGCCGAGGACGAATCCGTCACCTTGGTCACGGCGGATCGTGGGTTGCGGCAACGAGCCGAAGCCTTGGGCGCGGAGGTGGTCGGGCCGAGTTGGCTGCTTCAGCGACTCGAGTAGCCACGATGGCGTGCTCCCATGTCGGATGCGGGCGCGAGCTGAAGGGATCTACCTGCCTACTTACTTCCCCTTCGCGCGCATCTGGTTGTTCCGGGCCTGATGGGTGATCTCGGCCAAACCGAGCACCTCGAGCAGTGGTGGCATGTACATGCCGAAGCGGCCTCGATAGCCCTTCCGTGTCCCGTACCAGCCACCGACCGGATTCGAAGCTGAACGCCCGAACTCCTCGACCGTCCCTGACGCCGGCTCCTTGCCCTCGTCCGACGAACCCAGCGGCACCCAGTCGTCTTGCTCACGCAGCCACCCGGCCAGGTCCTCGATGGCGTGGGCTTGGTAGGTCAGCTTGGTCGAGCCGACCTGACAGACGAGAAGCGCTGGATCGGCCTCGTCGTCCCGGTACATGGTGTACTCGGAAGTCCCGGGCGGAGTCTTGAGGACCCAAGGGTCGTCTTTGGTGCCAGCCGCCATCAGTGGTGTCCTCTCTCCATGCAGCGTTGCCTCCTCACCGAGGCGCTGGATACTTGATCGATCCAACGATCTTGGTGAGTATTGCAGCGCCCCCGGCGTGACGCCTGGGCTGAGTTGAACCGTTCACTGCCGCCGGATAGACCGAGCACGATAAACGGGACTTGAAAGGAGCGGGGATTGACCAGCTTGCCGAAAGTCGTCACAGCCGAGCAATGGCAGCAGGAGCGCGACGAGTTGCTCATGGCGGAAAAGGAAGCAACGCGCCTGGTAGACCAGATCGCGGCCCGTCGACGACGCCTCCCCATGGTCGCCTTCGACAACGACCGGTATCAGTTCGATTCACCCGACGGGCCGAAAACGCTGCTCGATTTGTTTAATGGCCTGCCGCAACTGATCGTCTATCAGTTCATGGATCGCGGACCAGATGAGTTCTGCCCAGGGTGCACTCACTTCACCAACAACGTCGCCGACCTCTCTGGGCTGGCCGAGAACGAAGTGAGTTGGGCCACCATTTCCAACATGCCCCTGGAGCAGATTGAACGGTACAAGGCCCAGAAAGGCTGGACCATGCCCTTCCTGTCGTCACACGGCACGACCTTCGCCGACGATTGTGGAGCTGGCGGCGGGTTCATGCTCACCGCGTTTCTGCGGGATGGCACCAATGTGTACCGCACCTACAACACCACCGCCCGTGGCGTGGACCGGGTCTTGTTCGTCAACAACATGCTCGACCTCGCCCCCTACGGCCGACAGGAGGACTGGGAAGACTCTCCGCCCGGCTGGCCGCAGCATCCGACCTATGGCTAGGCGGTACCGCCACCGGCTGTGGTCGAGGAGGGTCTCGAGAACCCCGTGGAACTGAGCGGCTGTTCCTTCTGCGACCTTGACGGATTTCGACAAAATTCGATCCTGGTCCGCGAGAACGACCTGTGCCTATTTGCCAGTGGTGGTGAAGGCAAAGGTGAGGGCGAGGCCCAGGATGTGCTGTTGGGCAGCGGGATCATTGTCCCGAAGGCTCATCGCGAGACCGTCTTTGACCTCAGTGCCGACGAATTCATGGCCACTCGGACACTTCTTCTCGAGGTCCGCCCTCTCCTCGACTCGCACTACCGACCGGACGGCTACACCGTCGGTTGGAACTGCTTCGCTGCTTCGGGCCAGTCGGTGCCGCATGCCCATCTCCACGTACTCTTGCGCTACTCCGACGAACCGCATGCCGGGAAGGGGATCCGCCGGTTTTTGCGCCAGCCGGACAATCGGCGCAAGGACCCGAAGGCACCGGGTTCCGGATCGACCGCATTCGCTGGCTGTGACGACTAGTTCGTTTCGCATTCGGATCATTCCAGCCGCCCCTGCGCCTCCTGCGCCTCCTGCGCCCGGGGGACCGGCCGCCCTAATGGCGATGTGCGAGTCCGTCCGGCCACCGAGGCCGATTGTCCCGCGATCGCCACGACATATCTCGAGTCTTGGCGGGCGGGATACCGGGGCCTGTTGTCCGATGCCGACATCGAGACGCAGGCAATCCAACGGTCGGGCAAGGACTGGTCGGCGGCCCTGATCCAGCCGGATCGGGTAGTCCTGGTCGCCGAGAATGACGACGGCCGGATCGTGGGTGTGGCCGAATGCGAGCACGAGCCCGAGCTAGGCGGCCGGCCCTGGTTGCAGATGCTCTACGTGGTCCCGTCAGCCTCGGGGACCGGTGCAGCGACTGAGCTGTTGCACGCGGCGCTGGCCGCCGTGCATGACGCCGGTCATCGTTCCACCTGGCTGGAAGTGGTAGCCAAACAGGTTCGAGCGAGGTGCTTCTACGAGCGAGAGGGCTTCGTCCAAGATCAGACGATGGAACCGGGTTCAAACGGATTGGTCGAGTTGCTCCACTACCGACACGACCAACCAGCTGCAGTGCCCGAAGAGTAAAGCGACCGAGACCACCCGACTCCCGACTTAGCTTGGCCGGAAACCCTCGAACTGCTCAGTGCCGTCGAGCGGCGACATCCACCGGTGCCGTTGGGGCACGTGCAGCTCGGCGATCGGTGCTGGGAAGTCGGGATCGGCGAAGCAACCGACGGCAATCACCACGATCGGACGCTCCTTGAAGCGCCAAAAGACCGTGGAGCCGCAGGTCGGACAGAAGGAGTAGCTGACCTCGTCACCAATGGATGTTCCGACGCCGTCGATCTCGAGACCGTTGTAGATCGAACTCTCTCCCGTCACCGCGACGTGGTCGTCGTCGGAGAAGACGGCACTGACCTGAAAGATGCTGCCGGTTCGCCTCTGGCAGAAGTCGCAGTGGCAGGTCAGGACGCTGAGCGGTTCCCGCTCGACGCTGATCTGTAGCCGGCCGCAGGCACATTCGGCCGTTCGGGTCACGTCAGCTCGGTCAGGCAGATCAGCTCGGCGGCAACAACACCAGGCAGCCGTTGTGGCCGCCGAAGCCGAACGAATTCGACAGGACGGCTGAGGGCTTCCACTCCAGCGGCGACCCGTGCACCACCCGGATGGTGATCTCGGGATCGGGCTCCTGGTAGCCGGCCGTCGGCGGAATCAACGCGTGGTGGATGGTCAGCACGCCGGCCACTGCTTCAATGGCGCCGGCCGCCGCCAACCCGTGCCCGGTGACGCCCTTGGTCGACGTCACCAGCGGCCCCGGCTCCCCGAACACCTTGCTGATGGCCCGCGACTCGGCCAGGTCATTCAAAGGCGTCGACGTCCCGTGGGCGTTGATGTGCCCGACGTCGCCCAGCTCGATCCCGGCATCGGCCACGGCCAACTCCATGCAGGCCACTGCGCCGGCCCCGTCAGGAGCGGGAGCCGTGATGTGGTGGGCGTCCGCCGTGCTGGCACTCCCGGCCAGCTCGGCGTAGATGGTGGCGCCCCGGGCCACCGCCCGGTCCCACTCCTCGAGCACCAGGGCCGCCGCCCCCTCGGTCATCACGAACCCGTCACGCCGGACGTCGAAGGGCCGTGAATTCCCCGACGTCGACAGCGCCGTCATGTTGGTGAAGGCAGCGACGGCCACCGGATGCATGCTCGCTTCGGCGCCCCCGCCGATGGCCACGTCGCAGCGACCTGAGGCCACCAGCCGAGCGGCTGCCGCGATGGCATGCGTCCCGGCCGCGCAGGCCGTGACGATGACCTCGGACGGCCCCCGCCAGCCCAGCCGCATCGAGATCCCGGCCGCCCCGGCGTTGGCCATCATCATGGGCACCAGCCGCGGTGAGACCCGGCGGGCCCCCTTCTCGTTGTAGACACCCACCTGCTCGGCCAGGGTGTCGAAACCGCCGACCCCGGTGGCGAAGATCACGCCCGCCTTGGCCGGATCCGCCTCGATCTCGCCTGCATCGGCCACGGCCATGTCGGCCGCCGCCATGGAGAACTGGGCGAAGCGGTCGAGCTGGCGGACCTCCTTGGGCCCGAACCACTGCTCGGGCTCGAAGCCGCGCACCTCGCCGCCCACCACGGTCGGATGCAGCAAGCCGTCCCACAGCGCGTCGACCCCGACGCCACAGCACGTGACCGCGCCGAGCCCGGTGACGGCGACCCGGCGCCCCCGGATCGGACCGTCGGCGCCGATCCCGATTTGCATCAGAGCTTGGCTGAGATCAGGTCGAAGGCCTGCCCGATGGTGGTGATGTCCTCGAGCTCGGTCTCCTCGACGGTGATGTCGAACGCCTCCTCGAGGGCCATGACCAGCTCGACCAGGTCGAGGCTGTCGGCATCGAGATCGTCACCGAACTTGGCCTCCTTGGTGATCTTCTCGGCCGGGACTTGCAGTACTTCTACGGCGCACTCGCGGAACTTCTCGAACGCTGCGTCGTTGTCCACTGTCTCGTGTCTCCTTCTGTCCATGTTGCCAGGATGCGGATGCCAGGCGGATGCCAGGCGGATGCCAGGTTGCGGTCTCGCCCTTGCGTCAAACGCTACAGGCCCATGCCCAGGCCGCCATCGACCGGCATCACAGCCCCGGTGACATAGGCCGCGCCAGGCGAGGCCAGGAAGCCCACCACCGAAGCCACGTCGGCCACCGTCCCGGCCCGGCCCAGGGGGACCTGGCTGGTCATGAGGGCCATCCGGTCCTCACCGAGTGCGGCCGTCATGTCGGTTTCGACGATGCCCGGAGCCACGACGTTCACCGTGATCTGGCGACTCCCGACCTCCCGGGCAATGGCCCGGGCCATCCCGACCAGGCCGGCCTTGGAGGCGGCGTAGTTGGCCTGCCCGGGCAGACCGACATAGGCGCTGACCGAGGACAGGAAGATGAGGCGGCCGGTGTGCAGGCGGAGCATCTTGGTCAGCGCCCGCTTGGCCACCCGGTACGAACCGGTGAGGTTGGCGTCGATCACCTCGGTGAAGGCGTCCTCGCTCATGCGCAGCAGCAGGCTGTCCTTGGTGATGCCGGCGTTGGCCACCAGCACCTCGACCGGGCCCCAGGTCGCCTCGATGGTGGCGAACGCCGCCTCGACTTCATCGGGCCGGGTGACGTCGCACCGCACAGCCAGGAAACGCTCGGGATCGGCCCCGGCGGGGGCCGAGGGGACGTCGCTGCGGTAGGTGGTGGCCACCTGGTCTCCGTTGGCCAGGAACCAGTCGACGCAGGCGGCGCCGATGCCGCGGGTGCCGCCGGTGACGAGGACGACGGCCATCAGGTCCGGTCGGGCACGCGGAGCCACACCAGCGGCTGGCCCTCCTGCACCCGTTCGGCTTCGACGGCCAACCAGCGCACCACCTGACCGGCGAAGGGGGTTCTGACCTCGGTGACTCCGACCCGGCCGATCAGGTCACCGACCTCGACGGTGGAGATCGCATCACCGGCGGAGGCATCACCATCGGTCCCCGGCAACAGTCCGGTGCCGGGCGCCCGCAGCGTGGCCTCGGGGGAGAAGATGCCGCTGCTCGGGCTGACCACCACCCGCTCGGACATGTAGAGGTGCTCGCCTTGATGCAAGGCCGGCTCGGCCCGCCACGTCCCGGCCGACGCCACCTGGTCGATCAGGGTGTCGAGGTCCTCGGGTTTGGAGACGGAGAGCGACTGGATCTCGGGCAAGCTGCGCTTGGCCAGGCCGCTGAGCACGCTGCCCGGTCCCAGTTCGATCAGCGAGGTCAGCCCCAGACCGGCGAAAGTCTCGAGGGTCTGGCGCCAGCGCACCGGGCTGCAGAGCTGGGCCGAGAGGAGACCGGGCCACTCGGCCGGATCGTCGTGCACCCGGGCGTCGACGTTGGCCACCACACGGACTTCGGGGACGTGGAACGTGACGTCGGCCAGGGCCTGGCGCAGGGTGGCCCGCGCCCCCTGCATGAGCGGGGTATGGAAGGCACCTGACACCTGAATGGCCATGACCCGCTTCGCCCCGAGTTCCTTGGCCAGGTTCCCGGCCACCGCGACGGCTTCGGCCGTCCCGGCGATGACCACTTGTCCCGGCGCGTTGTAGTTGGCCACCCAGACGTCCCCTTCGGCCCGCTGGCAGGCGGCCTCGGCGTCGTCATCGGAGATGCCGAGCAGCGCGGCCATGGTGCCGGGCGCTTCCTCGCCGGCCCGGGCCATGGCGTCACCGCGCGCGAGCACCAGGGCGATGCCGTGTTCGAAGGTCAGGGCACCACTGGCCACCAGCGCGGTGTACTCGCCCAGACTGTGACCGGCGCAAGCGGCGGGGGCCAGGCCGATGCGCTCGACGGCGTCGAGGACCACCAGGCTGAGCACCGTGGTAGCCAGCTGCGCATTCTGCGTCTGGGTCAGTTCTTCAATCGGCGCGTCCAGCAACAGGTAGTTCAGGTCGCGGTCGGTGGCAGCCGACGCTTCGTCGACCACTTCCCAGGACGGGTGGTCGACCCAGGCCGCACCCATGCCAGACTTTTGCGACCCCTGACCAGGGAAGGTGAAGACCAACACGGTGTTGCGGTGTCTCCGTTCCGTCGACGGGGTGAAGGCTGAGCGCACAGTGTGGCATGGCTTCGTGGCGGCGGCACCTTTGTCATGTTTCGGTCGTACCGCCGGTGCGAACATTGGGGGCGTCGCGGCGATCGGCGCCGCCAGTTCGTGCCTACACGGGGTCGATGCGGCCGGTACGACCATGGGCGTACCGCAAGGTGTCTGTGCCATCGAACGGTCTCGAACAAGGGGCAGTTTGCGGAAACCGACCTCCCAGATGACGGGTAGACGACGCTCACGAAGGTTGAAAGTCCTTTTCGGCAGAACTCACTTTGCGTTTGCACCAACGAGAGCCAAGCAAACGTTGGGAAGTTCTTGTAGGGAAAGTAGGCCGAATCTAAAGCCGGTTTACACAGGCATGACTTTGCGCCCCGATGAGGAATATGGCCCGTTTCTAGAGGGATGCACCGCCCTGACAAGGGCGATCTTCAAAGCATCCGCCAAATAGCGGGACCAATATGCTAAAGATTTTTACTCGGATCCGGGCCGGTAAACGCTTTGTTGCAGGTCTGATGGACCGGGCCATTTCGAGCGAGAGAGGGTGGGTCCAATGAGGAAACGGCGGGTCGGCGCGCACGACAGCGGGCAGCGCATGAAGCTCGGTCTTCGGTTCAGGGGGCGT
The DNA here is from genome assembly GCA_036489775.1 of Acidimicrobiales bacterium. Taxonomy (GTDB): domain Bacteria; phylum Actinomycetota; class Acidimicrobiia; order Acidimicrobiales; family RAAP-2; genus Bog-473. The sequence continues at coordinate 24,781 of DASXFC010000030.1, forward strand.
TTCGTTGCGGTGGCTCTGGCCTTGTTGGGCCTCAGCGGCTTAGGCGTCGGGTTGGCCAACGCCGGAGGCGGGGCCAGTGGATCGCAGCTTCCGCTCGGTGGACTCCTGAGCGCCCTATTGGGAGCGACCTCGACGCCGACCACGCTCTCCACCACGACCGCGACCACCACTCCCGCCGATTTGGGTTTGGGCGGGCTGCTCAGCGGTCTCTTGCCATCGGCCTCGGCCACGTTGACCATCGGTCTGGGCGGGCTGCTCAGCGGCTTGACGGGGTTTACGACCCCCACGACGAGCACTACCACTACATCAACCTCAACCACCACGACGACGACGACGACCACGGTCCCGTCGTTCCTGGCCCCGACATCGACCATCTCGCAGTCGACGACCTCGGACGGCAAGACGGACTGCGGTGGTGTCACGCTCGACAAGAGTGACGGACAACCGTGGACCTGCACCTTTGACGACGAGTTCGACGGCAATTCGCTGAACACCAGCAACTGGAACGTCGCCAGCACCGCTTCCAGCGGGTACACCTCCGGCCAGCAGGCGTGCTTCGTGAACACCCCCCAGAACGTCTCCGTCTCAGGTGGTGCGTTGCAGCTGACCGCCCTCGAAACATCGGCACCGTTCACGTGTGATGACCCCAACGGCGACTTCGGGACGCAGTACACGTCGGGTTCGGTGGCCTCGACCTTCAGCCAGACCTACGGGATGTTCGAAGTGAAGGCCGCGTTCCCGAACGCGACTGTGCCTGGCCTGCAGAGCTCCCTGTGGCTGTGGCCGGTCAACGAGGATGAATACGGGGCAACCTGGCCTGCCTCAGGTGAGATCGACTTCGCCGAGTGGTACAGCCAGTACAACACCCGGGTCATACCGTACATCCATTACAACGAGGCCACCTCGGATCCCAATGTCACCAACAACTACTGCTACGTGGCGAACACCGCGGACTACAACGTCTACGGCGTGATCTGGACGCCGACCTCGCTGACCATGACCATGGACGGTGATACCTGTCTGGTGGACACCTGGAATCCAGCCTCGCCCGAGGTGGCGCCCGAGCCGTTCAACATGCCCTTCTTCATCAACCTGACGCAGGCGCTTGGCATCAATACCAATGCCTTCAACTCGAACACCCCGTTGCCGGCGACTACTGACATCGACTGGGTGCGGGCCTGGAGCTGATCGGAGGTAGCGGCTTGCGCCTGATCACGTCGATCTGGCCCAGCGAGTGCCCGGAGTGGGACTTGAACTCCCGTCGGGCTCGTTATGGAGAGTGTTGTGGAATCCGGTTTCGGGGAATTGACCTGCTCCCATAGACGGCAGCGGAGGACGGCCCGGGTTGCCCCATCCGGGTTCGTTATGGCGCGTTTGTGACCATTTGTGTGACCAAGCGGTCCCGAGGTCGAACTGGAACAGACAGCACCTCAACGCTCCCATTGTCGACATGGCCCCAACGGCAGATGGAGGTGGCTATTGGGGTCGCATCCGGCGGCGGGGTCTTTACATTCGGCAACGCCAGCTTCCATGGTTCGATGGGCGGTACTCACTTGAACAAGCCGGTAGTCGGGATGGTTGGTACCAAGGACGGCGGTGGGTACTGGCTCGTAGCAAGTGACGGCGGAATCTCCAGTTTTGTTGACGCGCCGTTCCAGGGATCTACGGGCGCTATCAAGCTGAACGCCCCCACCGTTGGGATGGCGCCGACAGTGCGACCGATGGTTACTGGTTGTTGGGATCGGACGGGGGTGTTTAGCGAGGGGGCGCCGTTCTATGGAGCGCAATAGCCAGGTGGCCAACCTCGGGAAGGCCAGCCGGGATCCGTTCGACCAATGGTGATCGGCCATTTCATCCCATCCCTCTCGTCATGTCCTCTGCGGGGTGGAGGTTCAGTACCTCAGCGGGGACCAACCATTCTCAGTATGGCTTCCCTTCTTCCACCCACTCGAAGTCAGCGATCACTAATTCTGAAATGTGGATGACCAGTACGTGATCACCGTCAGCACCGTCGTTTAAATCCGATGGGTGTCTCCCGGCCGTGATCAGCCACCATCCAGTCCCGGCGACCTGGACACCCGGCGGACCAACTTCTCGGAGGGGACACTGGACCTTCAACGGTTGTGTGCGCACAGCTACGCAGGTAGCATCCCCCAGGCGGCTTCGCCGGGCGAGTGCTTGGACACGACCTCCCTCCTTATGCCGTAGAAAACAATCGGCCAAGAACAAAGGCAGACTCCAATGAGGATCGGCTTTTATCAGCTGTCGCTGTATCGCACAGCCAGCGACGCCCGCCCGGGGGATGTCCAGCGGCGAGTGTTCCGGAGGGGCCTTCTCGGGATAGGTGTGGCGCTGGCCTGTCTGCTCGGCACCGCCCCCTCCGCTTTCGCCAGTACCACGGGATCGGTGACGGCAACCATCTACGCGCAAACCCCTCCGACTTACTCACTCACCGTCAGCCCGACAACCATCAGCTTTTGTTCGGCCGGTACGCCGCTCACCTACCCCAATGGATTATGTACGTATGGAAATCTTCCCAACTCTGGCCCGGTGACCGATGGCGTGACGATCACCAACACCGGTACAGCGGGGGACATCGACGTCAATGGTGCCAACGCGGTTCCTTCCGATGGAGTGACGGCCGACGACTGGACCCTCTGCAACGGCACAAGTGCGTCCGACGACCCCAGTGCGGTTAACTGCCCTGGCGCGGACAATGGTAATCCCGGACACCCTGGCTCGAATCAATACGCCCTCGACACCGAGGCGAACATTTCCGGTGGAACGGTTCCGTATCCTCTATCCGATAGTCCAACATGCGACGTAGCGTTCAGTGGATTAGAAACCTGTGCCGCGACGTCGGAACAATCGCAGGAAGAGGCTTTATTCCTCGAGGGACCGTCGTCCACTACCGATACATCTGCCACCTTCACGACAACGATCACCTGGACCGCCGGGCCTTCCTAACCAGTGACGCTGCGGCGCCTTGTCTTCAACCCGATGACGACCGACACCCAGTCTGGCTAAGTGGCTTTGTCCACCCTGACGCGGAACCCCAAGCGCCACAAGGTGAGGAGCAGCAACACAAGCAGGAGGACCCCGCCCCCTATGTATGCGGCCAATGGAATGGACTTCCGCGAGGGAGAAGGAGCAGGGTGACTGCCGACCGTGAACTCAATCTTGGTCGCCGCCGCCGCACCCACCTGTGCCCCTACCCGCGAAGCGTTGGGCTTGGTTGCTGTGTCGACAAACACGTCGCTCTGGTATTTGCCAAGTACTGCCGACTTCGGGAGATTGAGGATGATGAGGATATGGACCGACTGACCAGGCCGTAACAAGACATACGGAGTTGGGAACTCGATCCACGCTGCAGGTATGTCGTGACCAATCCCACCATTGAAGCGACGGACCTCAAACTTCGCCACCACGCCTTCGGTTCCCTTGTTCACGATGTAGGCGGTCGGAAAGTTGTACTGGTGGCCCGCAGTAACTGGGGTGGCGAGTGCAATTGGTTCCGCCTGTATGCCAATACCAATTGAGCCAGTGGCGAATGCCAAGCCGGGAACAAGGACTTCAAGGATTGTCAAGATCGAGATGGTCCCTATGCCGAACCGAATCGCCACCCGCGCCTTACGTTCAGAATTCATCCGAGACCTATTCTCGCGTAGAGCGATCAACCGTGGCCGCTGATTTGGCCACGCCTTAGAGCTCACTGGTTGATCTGATGGTGCTCGCTGAACCAAGTGATGTCGAGGAGCAGGAAAGTCTGGGCCACCGAACATACGCCCAGAGCTACGACTGGAAGGTGACCACTCGAACCCGAGGAAGCGTGGAGCCGGCGACGCCCTACAAGATAGCGGCCGCTGAGAAGCAGGCCAAGGCCGTAGCCATGAAGAAGGTCGGTGCCACCTTCCAGGACATTTCTGACAGCTTGGACTATGCGAATCGTTCGTCGGCGGCAGACGCGGTCACATGTGCGTTTCGGGACACCATTCCCACGTGGAGGCCGACGAGGCCCCAAATAGAAAACGCTGCGAACAACTGTTCTGCTGGTTCGTGATCAGCGCGACCCGCGACGATGTCGTGATTCCTGTAGATCCGATCGATTGTTCAATGAGTAGCACGCGAACAACGTGCCCGTTCTGAGATGCACAGCGCATTCACATGATCGGCCTGTGGACGACACGCGAACACCAGTGAAAATGGGCCGAATTACCTAGGCAATCGGGACGAATGGCCCTATCCCAAAACGTACGATGGGAGCACTGTTGTCTGGATACAAAAATTGGTCCTTCCGGGTTTTCCGTGGGTTCGCAACGCTGATCTGACAGCTCGGTAGTTGCAGCTGGTGGTTGGCGACGGGGCCTCGCTGCCGACCTGAGTTCCTGGCATTCGTTGAGATCCGCGGGGAGGGTGTGTGGC
>DASXFC010000068.1:0-59765 GCA_036489775.1 Acidimicrobiales bacterium
CCGGCGAGTGCAACGCCGTGGCGACGACGCTCGGCACGCTCGGCCTGGCCTCGCGCAAGTACGTGCACCGGATCCCATTCATCGTGAAGCTGAACCACAACGCGTTCCTCCACGTGCCCAACACCTACGACCAGATCATGTTCGGCTCCGTGAGCCAGGCGTTCGATCTCGGGGCCGTCGGGGTGGGCGCCACCATCTACTTCGGGTCCGACGACATGGACCGTGAGCTTCAGCAGGTGTCCGAGGCCTTCGCCGAGGCCCACCAGCTCGGGATGTTCACCGTGCTGTGGTGCTACCTGCGCAACTCGGCCTTCACGAAGGACGGCGTCAACTACGAGGTCTCGGCCGACCTCACGGGCCAGGCCAACCACCTGGGCGTGACGATCGAGGCCGACATCATCAAGCAGAAGCAGCCAGAGAACAACGGCGGCTACACGGCCATCGGCTTCGGCCGGACCGACCCACTCGTCTACGACGAGCTCACGACCGACAATCCGATCGACCTCACCCGCTGGCAGGTCGTCAACTGCTACGCCGGGCGGATCGGCCTCATCAACTCCGGAGGGGACTCCAAGGGCGACAGCGACCTGGCCCAGGCCGTCCGGACAGCCGTCATCAACAAGCGTGCCGGCGGCATGGGCCTGATCGTCGGCCGCAAAGCCTTCCAGCGGCCGATGACCGAGGGTGCGGCCCTCATCCACTCCGTGCAGGACGTCTACCTGAACCGAGAGGTCACGGTCGCCTGACCACTGGCGGCTGACCACTGGCGCGTGACCCCTGTGGGGGCGCCTCCACGATCTGCCGCCTGCCTGGGCGGAGGCCGGCCCGGGTGCTCCGGGAGCTCGGCACTCAGATGAAGGCTGTATGAAGAAGGGTCTCTGTGGCCCGGGGTTAGGATTGAAGGCAACGAGCAATTCGGACGCAGGGCGTCGCGCGCCGTCGCGGCAGGGTGCGCTGGCCCGCTGGAGTGAGCCAAAACTCTCGACGTCCACGACATGAGACGAGGCAGCCCGTGGCATCGGGAACGCAGCACGAAACAGAAGTATTGGACCAGGTCATCGTTCGTTTCGCCGGCGACTCCGGCGACGGCATGCAGCTGACGGGGGACCGCTTCACCACCAGCAGCGCTCTCATGGGCAACGACCTGTCCACCTTCCCGGACTTCCCGGCGGAGATCCGGGCCCCGGCCGGCACGGTCAACGGCGTGTCCGCCTTCCAGGTGCACATCTCGGACCACGACATCCTCACCCCCGGGGACTCGCCCAACGTGCTGGTGGCCATGAACCCGGCCGCCCTCAAGGCCAACATCGAGATGATGGCCAAGGGGACGGTGCTGATCGTCAACAGCGACGCGTTTGAAGAGCGCGACCTGGCCAAGGCGGGCTACTCGGAGAACCCCCTGACCGACGGCTCGCTGGCGGCGTACACGGTCTACGAGGTGCCGATGACGTCCATCACCCAGGAGGTCTGCAAGGAGGCCGGGGTCAAGCCCCGCGACGCCGAGCGCTCGAAGAACTTCTTCGCGCTGGGCCTCATCAGCTGGTTGTACACCCGTCCGATTGAGCCCACGATCGAGTGGATCGCGCAGCGCTTCGGAGGCAAGCCCCTGGTGGTCGACGCCAACACCCGGGCCTTCCGGGCCGGCTTCGACTTCGGCGAGACGGCCGAGCTGTTCGAATCCAACTACGAGGTGCGGCCGGCCACCTTCGACCCGGGCGAGTACGTGCAGGTCACCGGCAACCAGGCGCTGGCCTGGGGTCTCATCGCGGCGTCCCGCCTGGCCGGGCTGCCCCTGTTCTTGGGCTCGTACCCCATCACGCCGGCTTCGGACATCCTGCACGAGCTGAGCCGGCGCAAGGAGTTCGGCATTCGCACCTTCCAGGCCGAGGATGAGATCGCCGGCATCGGCGCCGCGTTGGGGGCCGCCTTCGGGGGTTCGCTCGGGGTGACCACCACCAGCGGCCCCGGCGTCGACCTCAAGTCAGAGACCATCGGCCTGGCCATCAACCTCGAGCTGCCGCTGGTCATCGTCGACGTGCAGCGCGGGGGGCCCTCGACCGGCCTGCCCACCAAGACCGAGCAGGCCGACCTGCTGCACGCCATGTACGGGCGTCACGGGGAGGCGCCGCTGCCCATTCTGGCGACGGCCACGCCGAGCGACTGCTTCTGGATGGCGATCGAGGCGACGCGCTTGGCCGTGAAGTACCGGACGCCCGTGATTCTGCTGTCGGACGGCTACCTGGCCAACGGGGCCGAGCCGTGGAAGCTGCCCGACCTCGATGCGCTCGAACCCATCGACCCGGACTTCGCCTCCGAGCCCAACCACGTCGACGAGGACGGCAACGCCACCTTCTGGCCCTACATCCGGGATGCCGAGACGCTGACCCGGCCGTGGGCGCCGCCCGGCATCCCCGGCCTCGAGCACCGCATCGGCGGCCTGGAGAAGGCCGATGGTTCGGGCAACGTGTCCTACGACGGCGTCAACCATGAACGCATGGTGCACCTGCGTCGCGACAAGATCGCCGGCATCGCCCGGGACATCCCGCTGCTCGAGGTGAACGACGAGAGCGGCGACGCCCAGCTCCTCCTGGTCAGCTGGGGTTCGACCTACGCCGCCGTGGCGGCCGGGGTGAAGCGGGTGCGGGCCCGGGGCATGAAGTGCGCCCACGCCCACCTGCGCCATTTGAATCCGTTGCCGGCCAACATGGGCGAGGTGCTGGGGCGCTACACCCAGGTGCTGGTGCCCGAGATGAATCTTGGCCAGCTCAGCCGCATCCTGCGCTCCGAGTTCCTGGTCGACGCCCAGTCGCTCTCGAAGATGCAGGGCGTGCCGTTCCGTGTCGGGGAGATCGAGGCAGCCATCACGGTGCTGCTCGGAGGGAAGTCATGACGACGATCACTGAAGTGCCGGTGACCAGCCGCAAGGACTGGAGCAGCGACCAGGAGGTGCGTTGGTGCCCCGGCTGCGGGGACTACTCCATTCTGGCTGCGGTCCAGATGCTGATGCCCGACCTCGGGGTGCGCCGGGAGAGCACGGTGTTCCTGTCCGGAATCGGCTGCGCCGCCCGCTTCCCCTATTACATGAACACCTACGGGATGCACTCGATCCATGGCCGGGCCCCGGCGATCGCGACGGGATTGGCGACATCGCGGCCGGACCTCGACGTGTGGGTGATCTCGGGTGACGGCGACGCCTTGTCGATCGGCGGGAACCACCTGATCCACGCCCTGCGCCGCAACGTGCGGGTGAACATCTTGATGTTCAACAACCAGATCTACGGGCTGACCAAGGGCCAGTACTCGCCCACCTCCGAGGTGGCCAAGGTGACCAAGTCGACCCCCTTCGGCTCGCTGGACACGCCCTTCAACCCGGTGTCGCTGGCGCTGGGGGCCGAGGCCACCTTCGTGGCCCGCACCCACGACATGGACCGGGCCCACATGCAGGAGATGTTCCGGCGGGCCCACGAGCACAAGGGTGCGGCCTTCGTCGAGGTGCTCCAGAACTGCAACGTCTTCAACGACGGGGCTTTCGAGAAGATCACCGGCAAGGAAGTCCGCTCCGACATGCTCATCCCGCTCAAGCACGGTGAGCCCATCGTGTTCGGGACCGAGGGCAACGAGCGCGGCGTGGCCCAGCGTTCCGACGGTGGTCTCGAAATCGTCAACGTGGGCGAGGCGGGGCCGGCCGGCCTGCTGGTCCATGACGAGGAGCGGGACGACCCCGGCCTGGCCTTCGCTTTGAGCCGGTTGGCCCGGGGACCCTACGAGCCCACGCCGATCGGGGTGTTCCGGGCCGTCGAGCGGCCCGAGTACGGCGAGCAGATGTCCGAGCAGATCGTGGCCGCCCAGGACAAGCGGGGCCTGGGCGATGTGGCCGACCTGCTGCGCTCCGGATCGAGCTGGACCGTCTCCTAGTCGATCCCGGCCTGCGGCCGATCGATCGCCTCTTACGCCTGTCCCCGACGATCCGAGTGTCAACACCCACCTACGCGTCCATGCGGCGTCGCCGTCTTCACCCTGCGAGTGGCCTGTCCTTGGCTGCCGTGGCCGCCGTCGTGCTGGGCAGCCTGGGCTGGATGCTGCTGTTGGCCGGGGCGATTCCAGCCGGGGCCACGGTCACCCACGGCACGGTCAACGGGGCGGTGGGCAACACCGGCCTCTCCAAGCTGATCATCAGCAACCCGGTGCCGGGCTGGGTGCACGAGCCGCACACCAGCCTGGCGCGGATCGACACCTACCTCAACAGTCTGGAAGTCGACTCCATTGTCCCCAACGGCGGCAACGCGCTGAACGCCGTGCAGGGATGGCACGACCCCAAGGATTCGTCCCACTACGTGATCATCGCCCTGGTGGCCTTGCGATTCAACGGGTACTCCACCTCGCAGGTGGTCTCGCATACCCGGGCCGGCGTGGTCGATGCCCTGGCCTCGCTCTGTTCGAGCGGGGCGACCGCCTCCTCAGTGCACGCCGGCGTGGTCGAGCACATTCCGGACTCGCACGCGTTGACCTGCACCGTGCACGGCCAGGGCGGTGTGGTGACGCAACCCTTCGCCACCGGCTGGGGCAAGAGCAACGTGATGGCACTGGTGCTCAGCACCCAGAGCGCGGTGAGCGCCCCGGCCATGACACTGATCGCGGGCGCCCAGAACACAGCGCTGCCGGCGGCCGGTTACACGGTGGTCGTCCCGGCCGGCTCGGACGTGGGCTCGATCATCGAGATCATCGTGGGCCTGTTGGTGCTGGCGGCTGTCGGGTGGGCCATCTGGAAGGTGCTGCAGCGGTCCGGCCGCCCGACAGTGGCGAGGACAGCAAGGACGGCAAGGACGGCAAGGACCGCGAGGACCGCGGCGGTGGCGGTGGAGCCGGTGGCGGCGCCCGAGGTCCGGCGGGGCACGGTGAACCGGCCGGCCTCCAAGGCCGGTGGGGTACCCGGTCCTAGTCCGAGCCGCTCTCGACCTCGGCTTTGATCCGTTCGAGGGTGGTCTGCATGCCCTCGCGATTGGTGCGGCCCCGGGACCATCCGAGGACCAGCCAGTAGAGGCGCAGCGGGGTGTTGGAGGCCAGGCGGAAGGACTCGGTGACGTCGGCGCCCTGGCCCGAGCTGGCGGGCGCGATCTCGTAGCGCCAGGTGTTGAGCGGGTGCTCGGGCTTGTTGCCCACGCCGAACTCGAAGACCTTCCCGGGCTCGGACTCGGTCACGGTGCAGGTGGTCCAGTAGACGGGGCCACGGCCGTTGCGCTTGACGTGTCCCCGGAACTGAGCGCCCGGGGCCGGGCCGGTGGCCGGCTCGACCCAGACGGCCTCGAAGGTCTCGGGGCTGTAGCGACCGATCTTGGTGACGTCGCTGACCAGGTCCCAGATGGCCTGGGGGCTGGCGTCGATGTGGACGGTGACGGCGTCGCGCATGCGAGGAGCCTAATGGGGGTTTCCTCTCGAATCGGGGGCTCAGAGGTCGAGGGAGCGGAAGACCATCCCGGTGCGTGGCTTGGGGCTGAAGTAAGTGGTCTTGGGCGGCATGCGGCGGCGCTCGTTGGCCCAGGTCTCGATCTGGGCCACGGTGACCGGACGGAGCAGGAAGGCGGCGTTGGCCCCGGGCTCGGCCAGGCCTTCGAGGGCCTCGGCCACGCTGTGGCGATGCATGACCTCGTGCGGGGGCAGGTGGCTGAGGGCCGCCTCGATCAGGCTCGAATCGAGGTCGTTGCCGGCCTCCTGTTCGATCTCGGGGTGGGGGAACAACAGGTAGGCGGTGTCCCGGTGGACCAGGGTGAGCGAGTGGGCCTCGGCCAGGGCGCCGAGCGTCCGTTGGTCGGCCGCGCCGGCCCGCACCACTTCGAAGAACTGGCCCAGTGCCTCGAGCAGATCGAAGTCGGCCGGCAGCCCGCTGATGGTGCGGTGGATGGCGCCGACGGTCAGCTGCTCGTCGGCCAGTTCGACCACCAACGTCAAGATCAGGTCGTGCGGTCCCGGTTGGTTGCCGTTGGCCGCCCGCACTTCGCCTTGATAGGTGCGGGCCGTCTCATAGCGGTGGTGCCCGTCGGCCACCACCACCGGCGAGGCCGCCACGGCCTCGCGCACCGCGTTGATGGCATCGACGTCGGAGAGCACCCAGAGCTGATGGCGCACCCCGTCGTCGTCGTAGCAGTCGAAGACCGGCTCGTCGTCGGTGGGGTCGAAGGTGGCGGTCAGGCCGGCCGTCATGGACAGGCCCCAGATCGGGGAGAGGTTCGCCCGCGTGGCCCGGAGCAGATCGAGGCGGTCGCTCTTGGGCTTGGGCAGCGTCTGCTCGTGCGGGAGGATGTCGCTCTCCTCGCCCGGTGCCGCCAGGCCCAGCGCGCCCAAGACGCCGGTGGTGGCCCGGCCGGCGGTGTCGGTCATCCGGTAGGGATAGAGGCAGTCGGTCGGGTCGGGGATGAGGATCCCGGTGGTCTGCCAGCGCAGGAAGAGGTCGGTGGCCACGGCGTAGCGGTCCCGGCCACCGGCCAGGTCGGCCTCGGGCAGCTCCACCAGGATCGAGTTGGCCGGGTGACGCGAGGCCAGGAGTTGGCGCTGGCTCGAGGTGACCACGTCGTAGGGCGGGGCGATGACCTGCCCGATGGGGGCGACGGCGGGGTTGTAGCGCAACGCTGCAAATGGCTCGAAGCGCGGCATGGGCTCACTCTGGCACACCGGCTTCCCCCGATGTCCTGGGTGGCGGAGAAGGCGACCCGTAGACTCGCCCCCGTGGACGAAGAAGCGGGGCTGGACCGGGTCCTGACCGCGCCCAACCTGATCACGCTGGTGCGGTTGCTGTGCATCCCGCTGTTCGTGTGGTTGGTGTTCGGATGGCCGCATCAGACCGACGCCGCCCTCCTGCTGGCGGCGCTTGGGGCGACCGACTGGGTCGACGGTTTCGTGGCCCGGCGCTACCACCAGGTCTCGACCATGGGCAAGATCCTCGACCCGGCGGCCGACAGGATTCTCGTCGGCACTGCAGTGATCGTGGTCATCGTCCACGGGGCAGTACCGCTGTGGTTCGGCATCGCCACCATCGTGCGCGAGGTCCTGGTCTCGGTGATGGTGTTGGCCCTGGCGGCGCTCGGGGCCAGCCGCATCGATGTGTTGTGGGTGGGCAAAGCGGGCACTTTTGGTTTGATGTTCGCCTACCCCGCCTTCCTGCTGGGCCACGGCAGCGCCGGCTGGCAGAGCCCGATCCGGGACATTGCCTGGGTCTGCGGCCTGGTCGGGTTGGCACTGGCCTACTACGCGGCCAGCCAGTACGTGGGCCCAGCCCGGCGTGCCCTGCGTGACGGGCGGGCGGGGCGGCGGTCCCCGGGGACCGGGACGGGAGCGGGGACCGAGGAGTCCATCAGCGGGGTGGGGCCGTGAAAGCGGTGATCATGGCCGGTGGCGAGGGCACCCGGTTGCGACCCCAGACCTCCACCATGCCCAAGCCGATGCTGCCCTTGGTCGGCCGGCCCATGATGGAGCACATCGTCTCGCTGCTGCAGCGGCACGGCATCACCGACATCGTGGTGACGGTGGCCTTCATGCCAAGTGTCATCCGCAACTACTTCGGGAACGGCGGCGAGCTCGGGGTGCGGATGGTCTACGCCACCGAAGAGGTGCCGCTAGGCACAGCCGGATCGGTGCGCAATGCCATGGATGAGTTGGACGAGCGCTTCCTGGTGATTTCCGGTGACGTGCTGACCGACATCGACCTGACCGAGGTGGTGGCCTTCCACGAGAAGAACCAGGCGCTGGCCACCATCGCGCTCAGTGCGGTGGAGAACCCCCTCGAGTTCGGCATCGTGATCACTAACGAGGACGGCTCCATCGAGCGCTTCTTGGAGAAGCCGGGTTGGGGCCAGGTCTTCAGCGACACCATCAACACCGGCATTTACGTCTTGGAACCGGAGATCTTCGACCTCATCCCCGACGGGCGGGCGGTGGACTTCTCGAGCGAGGTCTTCCCGGCCGCCCTCGAGGCGGGCCAGCCTCTCTACGGGTACGTGGCCGACGGCTACTGGGAAGACGTAGGCACCACGGCCGCCTACCTCAGCGCACACCACGACATCCTTGACGCCAAGGTCCAAGTCGACGTCGGCGGCTTCGAGCTGCGGCCGGGGATCTGGCTGGGCAAGGGCTCGACGGTGCATCCCGAGGCCCGGGTGGAGTCGCCCTGCTTCATCGGGGAGAACTGCACCGTCGACGGTGGGGTGGTGCTCGCGCCCTACAGCGTGATCGGGGCCAATACCCAGGTGGCCGAGTGGGTGGAGATCGAGCGGTCGGTGGTGGGGGAGAACTCCTACATCGGTCCGGCCTCGCACCTCGAGGGCACCGTGGTCGGCCGCTCGGGCGACTTGCGCCGGGGTACCCGCCTCGAACCGGGATCGGTGCTGGGGGAAGGGTGCCTGATCGGGGCCGGGGCCCAGATCCGTACCGACGTCAAGGTCTATCCGGGCAAGGTGGTCGAGGCCGGGGCCCAGGTGAACACCTCGCTGGTCTGGGAGTCGGGCGGCTCCCGCACGCTGTTCGGACGGGAAGGGGTGGAGGGTATCGCCAACGTGGACATCAGTCCCGAGCTGGCGGTGCGGTTGGCCAAGGCCTGGGCTTCCACCCTGCCCAAGGGCGCGCAGATCACCACCTCACGCGACACCAGCCGGGTGGCCCGGGTGCTCAAGCGGGCTCTGATGGTGGGGGCCAACTCGGTCGGGGTGAACGTGACCGACCTCGAGGTGGCCTCCATCCCGGTGACCCGGCACCACATCCGGTCCCGGGGCAACAAGGCCGGTCTGACCGTGCGCCTCAATCCCGAGGACCCCCAGTCGGTCATCATCCGGTTCTTCGACGATCGAGGCCTCGACCTCTCCGAGAGCGACCAGCGTCGCATCGAGCGCCTCTACCACCGCGAGGAGTTCCGCCGGGTGACGGCGGCCGACATCGGTGACATCGACTTCTCGCCCCGGGCCATCGAGCACTACACCGAGAGCGTGGTGCAGGCCTTCGCGCTCGACCGCAGCCTGGGCGCTGACATGAAGCTGGTCACCGATCTCTCCTACGGGGCGACCTCGTTCGTGATGCCCAACCTCTTGGCCAAGATCGGGGCCGACGTGTTGAGCATCAACCCCTACGCCCAGACGCCGGGGATGATCTCGGTCGACGTGCTGACCTCGTCGGCGCGGGTAGCCGACGCCGTCCGCAGCTCGGGCGCCGACATAGGGGCGGTGATCGACGCCGGTGGGGAGCATCTCACCCTCATCGACGGGACAGGCCATGTGCTCGGGCACGACCAGGCCATGATGGTCTTCATCGAGCTGCTGACCCGGAGCTCCGCTGGGGACCCGGGTCCGGGCCGGGTGGTGCTGCCGGTGAGCGCCAGCGACCGGGCTGCCGAACTCTGCTTGCGCCGGGGAGCCGAGATCGAATGGACCGGGCTGGCTCCCTGGCGCCTGATGGAAGCGGCCGCCTCGGGGGGCGTCATCTTCGGCGCCGACCAGAGCGGGGGCTTCATCTTCCCGGCGCTGCTCCCGTCCTTCGACGCCTCGGCTGCGCTGGCCGCCCTGGTGGCGCTGCTGGTGCGGGCCGAGGTCACGCTGGCCGAGGTGGTGGCCGGTCTCCCCGAGACGGCCATCGTGCACCGCGTCGTGCCTACCCCCTTCGAGCAGAAGGGCCTGGTCATGCGCACGCTGATGGAACAGCTGGCCGAGGCTGGAGCCGAACTCGAACTGGTGGACGGGATCAAGGTGCGCGAGGGCGACGGCTGGGTGCTGGTGGTGCCCGACCCCGAGGAGCCGGTGACCCACATCTGGGCCGAGGGCGAGGACCGGACGGTGTCCGAACGGCTGACCGCGGTCTATGTCGACCGGGTGGCGAGCACGGTGGGCTCGGCCCTGGCGCCTTGAGGCTGAGGGCCGGGGCTCGGGCTCGAACTCGGGCCCAGGAGCCACCGGTGCGGGCATCTTGTATCGTCGCCCCCCATGAACATCCCAGAGGATCTTCGGTACTCGGCCGAACACGAGTGGGTTCGGGTCGACGGCGGCCGAGCGCGTTTGGGCATCACCGATTACGCCCAGGACGCGCTGGGCGACATTGTCTACGTGGCGCTGCCCACGGTGGGTGACACAGTGACCGTGGGCGGTCAACTGGGTGAGGTGGAGTCGACCAAGTCGGTGTCGGAGATCTACGCACCGGTGGCCGGGAAGGTGACCGCGGTCAACGACGCGCTGAGCGACAATCCCGAGAAGATCAACCAGGATCCCTACGGCGAGGGGTGGATCTGTGAGGTCGAGCTGGAGGGCGGGGATCCCTCGGGCCTCTTGGACGCCGCTGCCTACGGGGAGCTCACCGCTAGCTGAACTGGGATTAAGGGCTGGAATCGGCCCGGGAATCGGAGTCGCCCGGTGGGGTACCGTTTGGGTCGTGTTCTGTCACAACTGCGGGCACAGGAACCCCGAGGGAGTCAATTTCTGTTCCTCGTGTGGGAATGCGCTGCTCAGTGACGGCGACGATGCGACCATCACATTGCATCTGGGGGACGACCAGGTCGACGGTGGCGAGGAGACCATCACCGACACGCTGGTCGAGGTGCCGCACGGGTCGGGGGTCCTGGTGGTCACCCGCGGTTCGAACAGCGGGTCCCGGTTCCTGTTGGCCGATACGGTGGTCCGGGCCGGGAGGCACCCGGAGAGCGACATCTTTCTCGATGACATCACGGTCTCGCGCCGACATGTCGAAATCACGCCGGGTGAGGACGGGACCTACACCCTGCGTGATGTGGGATCGCTGAACGGGACGTATGTGAACCGGGAGCGGATCGAAGAGGTGGTGTTGAAGCCGGGGGATGAAGTGCAGATCGGGAAGTTCAAACTGGTGTACCTGGTGGCGGGCAACGAGTGAAGGAACAACAAGAGTGGCTGTTGGCGGCAGCACGTCATCGCGAGGGTCAAGCTCTCGTTCAGGGTCAGGTGCTCGATGAGTAGCCGGACCTACCTGTCGATCGGCGACGTCCTGTCGTTGCTCCGCGAAGAGTTCCCCGACGTCACTATCTCCAAGATCCGGTTCCTCGAAAGCCAGGGACTGGTCAACCCCGAGCGATCGCCCTCGGGCTACCGCAAGTTCTTCGAGCACGACGTGGAGCGGCTGCGCTGGGTCCTGCGCCAGCAGCGTGAGCACTTCCTGCCCCTCAAGGTCATCCGGGACCGGCTCTCCGAGGGGGACCTGGACGAGGGCACCGACCTGGCTGAACTTGAGGTCGAGGGTGAAGGGGCTCCCGAGGTGGCGAATGGCTCGGTGCCCCAGCACGCCGCGGTGGGGGTGGGGGTGGCCCCGACCGGATCGCGATCCGGTGTTGGTTCGGGTTCGGGTTCGGGCTCGGGCGGTGCCGGACGACACCTGGTGTCGAGCGGTGGCCTGGCCAGTACGTCGGCCGGACGGGCTCGCAGCGAAGAAGAGTTGCGCAAGGCCGACAGTGAGGCGATGGCGCGGATCTTGGCTGATGCCTCGCGGCGCGCCGCCCTGATGCCAGAGTCGGCCAAGGCCGGCGTGGCATCGCCGCCCGACACTCCGGGCGCTCCGGGTTCGTCGAGTGACAGCAGCGGATCGATGGGCACGGCTCCGATGGGTGCGGGTGCGGGTGCGGCTGCGGGTGAGCCGGCGGTGGCGACGGGCGGTACATCGAGGACCAGTGGATCGATACCCGCAGTATCGCCAAGCGCATCAGCTGCACCGACGGCGACGGGTGCGAAGACAGCGATGACACCGACCCCGGTGCCTTCACCGGCACCGACGGAGCAGGGGAGCGGGGGAGCGCGAGCGGCGAGCGGGAGTGCCGCGCCACATATGGCAGTGGCTGCGACCGCGGCCGCCGCAGTCACCGAGCCAGCGCCCGCACCGGGGACCGCGGCCGGCAAGGCGGCCAAGCCTTCGGGGGCGAGCAAAGACGATGCCGGTGCCGCCGGAGCCGGAGCCGGAACCGGAAATGCCGGATCCGGAGCAGGCCCCGGGCGCGCCAACACGGGGGCCCCTCGTGCCAACCGCCCGCTCACCACCACCTCGAGCATGGTGACCGGTGCCAGCCTGACCGCCGAGGAGCTATGCAGCGCCGCTGGGCTGTCCGAAGTGGAGCTGGCCAGCCTCGAGGGCTTCGGACTGATCGAGTCGATGCAGGTGGCGGGCCTGGCCACCTACAACGAGGACGCCCTGACCGTGGCCAACCTGGCCGCTGAGCTGCGGGTGTTCGGCATCGAGCCTCGGCACTTGCGCCTGTACAAGAACGCCGTGGACCGGGAGGTGGGCCTGATCGAGCAGGTCATCATCCCCTTGCTGCGCCAGCGGAATCCCGAATCCCGCCAGCGGGCCATCGACAGCGCGGAGCAACTGGGGACGCTGGGGCAAACCATGCGGGCCACGCTGCTACGGGCCGCCCTGCGCCAGCATCTCGGGGGCTGACGCATCGTCGCACCGGGGCGCTACATTTCAAGACATGGTCCGTGTGCTACTCCGTGCCGTGAGGGTGGACCTGCAGTCGAACATCCCAGTGTTGTTGTTGCAGGAGATGGACGGCGAGGGACGAACCCTGCCCATCTTCATCGGGAGCCCCGAAGCGACGGCTATCGCCTATGCCATCCAGGGGGTGGACATGCCCCGGCCGCTGACCCACGACCTGATGAGAGACGTGCTGGAGGGGCTCGATGTGGCCGTCGAACGGGTGGTGGTGACCGAGCTGCGTGATCGCACCTACTACGCCGAACTGCACCTGCTCCAAGGTGGCAAGCACACCGTGATCTCGAGCCGCCCCTCCGACGCCGTGGCCATCGCGGTGCGGACCGAGAGTCCCTTGTTCGTCTCCGATGAGCTGATGGAGTCCGAGGGGATCATCCTGGCCTTCGATCCGGACGACGAGGAGGAGGAGTCGGAGGTGCCCGACGAGCTGGTCGGCCAGTTCCGCCGCTTTCTCGATTCGGTGCGGCCCGAGGACTTCGAGGGGTGAGTCGGCGCCGTTGGGTTTTGGCCACCGTGCTCTGCGCCGGCGCTGGCTTCGTCGCGGCCAGCTGCAGCAGCAGCCCCTCACCCAAGCAATCGGCGGACAAGCCGACAACCTCGGTGGTCTCGAAGACCACCACTACGACTCCCAGCAGCAGTAGCAGCACGTCGAGCTCGACGTCGACGTCGGTGGCCGGATGCAGCGGAGTGACCGCCACTTCCGGGCAGGGCCAAGGTGCGGCCGGCACCATCACCGGCGCCATCACGCTGTCATCGGCCAGCGCCACCTGCACACTTGAGGGCTACCCGACCATGGCGCTCTTCTACGCGGCCGGCACGACCATCCCGGTCACCATCGTGAACGGGCTGAGTGTCGACATCTCGGCCGCGGCCAACGGGTCGCCGCAGACGGTCACCCTCTCGCCGTCTCAGCAGGTGCAGTTCACCTACCAGTATTCCGACGTCCCGTCCGGCTCGGAGACGACCTGCCCGTCATCATCGACTGTCTCAGTCATGTTGCCGGGGTCATCGACCAGCACCCAGCCCATCACGCTGTCGTTGGCCCCCTGCGACAACGGGACCATCCGGGTCTCGCCTCTCTACGCCGCCAGCGCCGGCTGAGTACGGCCAAAAGGGTGAGATCGCAGACGACGGGGTCATCCGGTGGCAGCACGAGTCAACCCGTTCGCACGGAGGACGTCTGATGCGCCGTGTGACCTATTCGATGGGCATCTCACTCGACGGCTACATCGCCGGGCCGCAGGGTGACTTTGAGTTCACCGCGCCCGACGAGGAGGCGTTTCAAGCCGTTACCGACGAGCTACGAGAGGTCGGCGTCCACCTGTTGGGACGACGGGTGTACGAGACGATGCTCTACTGGGAGACCGCAGACCAAGATCCATCGCTTGGTCCCGCCATGCTCCAGTGGGCCGCACTTTGGAAGGCGCTCCCCAAGGTGGTGTTCTCCACCACGCTGTCGTCAGTGTTGGGCCGCAATACCCGCTTGGCCTCCGGCAGCCTGGCCGAGGAGATCGAGCGGTTGCGAGCCGAGCCGGGGGAGGGCGAGATTGCCATCGGTGGTGCGACCCTGGCCGCCGAGGTGGCCGAGTTGGGTCTGGTTGACGAGTACCGGATCAGGGTCTACCCCGTGCTCGTGGGCGGTGGAGTTCCGTACTTCTCCCACCGCGAGCGCCGGGAGGATCTCGAACTGGTCGAGTGCCGCACCCTCAGTTCGAAGGTCGTCTATTCCCGCTACCGCGTGGTGCACTAGCCGGTTCAGCTGCGCCAGCTTCTCAGCGGTTGGGCTCCACCAAGATCCGTCCTCGCACCTCGGCGTCGAGCACGCTGCGTAGCGCCTGGGTCAAGCCGTCGAGGCCAATGGTCTGGTGCACCATGTCGTCGCAGTACTTGAGCGGGAACTCCTTAGGCATGTCGTTCCAGAGCTGACGGCGATCCTCGATCGGGGTCATCACCGTGTCCACCCCCAGCAGCGAGACGCCGCGAACGATGAAGGGATAGACGGTGGTCTGCAGTTCGTTGCCCCCGGTCAGGCCGCTGGCCGCCACCGCGCCGCCGTAGCGCACGGTGCGCAGCGCCTCGTGGAGGGCTCGGCCGCCCACGCAGTCGACCACACCGCCCCACATGGACGGCCCCAGGGTGCGGTTGTCGTCCTCGAAGAAGGTGCGACCGACCACCCGATCGGCGCCGAGCTTGCGCAGGTAGTCGTGCTCGGCCGACTTGCCCGATGAGGCGACCACTTCGAAGCCGGCATGAGCCAGCAGGGCCACCGTGGTGCTGCCGACGCCCCCGGAGGCCCCGGTCACCAAGATCGGCCCGTCCTCAGGCGTGGTCCCGTGCTGGAGCAACTTGTGCATGGAGAGGATGGCGGTGAAACCGGCCAGGCCGATGATGGCGGCCGTCCGGTTGGTCAGCCCGTCGGGCAGCGGCACCACCCAGTCGGCCGGGACGCGGGCGTAGCCGGCGAAGCCCCCATGGTGGGCCACGCCGAGGTCGTAGCCCTGCACCAGCACGCGCTGGCCGGATCGGAAGGCGTCGTCGCTGCTGTCGGCCACCGTGCCGGTGAGCTCGACGCCCGGGATGAGGGGGAAGCGCCGGGCCACCCGGTTGCCGGGCAGGGTCACCATGGCGTCCTTGAAGTTGATGGCCGACCACTCCACCTTGATCAGCACTTCGCCCGCCGGCAGCTCGTCCTCGGTGACAGTTTTGACCGAGGGCCGGATGACCTCGCCGAACTTGTCGAGCTCATACGCGGGGAACTGCATCGGCTCACTGTAGAAGCCCAGGCCGACGATAAGTTCTCAGCGTGCCCACCGTCGTGCCGCACGGCCGTTGGCCGTCCCCGCTCGAAGCGGCGGCGGTGGCGGCTGGCCGAACCTCGCGCTACGAGCTGCTCTCCGATGGCCGGGCGCTCTACTGGCCCGAATCGCGCCCGACCGAACAGGGCCGGGTGGTCCTGGTGCGCTGGCAAGCGGGGGTACTGACCGATCATTCGCCGCCGGGTTCGAACCTGCGCAGCCGGGTCCACCAGTACGGCGGCGGCGCCGTCTGCCTGGTGCCCGGCCATGCCCCGGGTGCCTTCGCCTACGTCGAGGCCACCGATCAACGGGTGTGGTTCTGCGACGGCCCCGGTGCCCCGCCCCGGGCGCTGACGGCAGCACCGCCCGCTGGCGCGGCCTGGCACCACGGCGGCTTAGGGGCCAGCGCCGACGGGGCCTGGGTGTTGGCCGTGCGCGAGGCCTTCGCCGGCGATCCCCACGCGGCCACCGCCGATGGCCCGCCCGTCCCGGTGCGCACCGTCGTGGCCTTCCCGGTCGTCGCGGCCGAGGCGACGGCAGGTGCAGCCGAACCGCCTCCCGCTTCGACTCTCTGCGGCGGGCATGACTTCTACGGCACCCCCCATCTGGATCCCGACGGCACCCGTTGTGCGGTCGTGGCCTGGGACCACCCGGACATGCCCTGGGACGCCGGGCACCTGCTCGTTGTTCCTCTCACCACCGACGGGGCTCGCCTGGTTCCCGACGGCGATCCCTTCGAGGTGGCCGGCGGCCCAACCGAATCGGTGGGGCAACCGGCCTGGCGCCCCGACGGGACGCTGCGCTTCGTCTCCGATCGCGCCGGCTGGTGGCAGCCCTACGTCCACGCCGGGTGCCCAGACCCCGCCCCGCCCGTCCCTCTCACCGATCAACCGGCCGAGTTCCACAGCGCCGACTGGGCGCTGAGCCTGGCCACCATGGCTGATTTCCCCGATGGTCGCTTGGTGGCGGCCATGACCTCCGACGGCACCACGCAGCTGGTCACCCTGGCCACCGATGCACCCGCTCCCGCACCCATCGACCAACCCTGTGTGTTTCTCCCGGCGGTCGTGGCGCACGGCCCGGGGGTGGCGTTCCTGGGTACGGCGCCCAGCGAACCCGCCAATGTCTGGCTCATCGACGACCTGACGCATGCCGGCTCACCGGCACCACTCCTCCCCACGAGCAGAACGAGCAGCACGGCCATCCGACCCGGCGACATCGCGGCAACCGAGCCGATCCACCTGACCGGTTCGAGCGGCCGGGCCATCTTCGGCACCCTCTACCGGCCTGCACTCACCGACACCGCGGGCCCGCCCGGCCAGGCACCACCGCTCATCGTCTTCGTGCACGGTGGACCCACCGGGTCAGCCACGCCCGGCCTCGATCTGACCCGGCACTTCTTCACCAGCCGGGGCTTTGCCGTGGTGACGGTGGACTACGCCGGCAGCGACGGATACGGCCGTGACTTTCGCCGCTCGCTGTGGGGTGAGTGGGGCGTCGCCGACGCCGAGGACTGCCTCGACATGGCGCGAGCCTTGGCCGCCCGCGGCGACGTCGATCCTCACCGGCTGGCCATCCGGGGGACCAGTTCCGGCGGGTTGACCGCGTTGAACGCCTGCCGCATCGGCGCTGCCGCGACGGCCCCTGGCTTCAAGGCCGTCGTGGCCTGGTCCGGGGTGACCGATCTCGTCGCCCAGGCCGCCAACACTCATGACTTCGAAGCTCGATACACCGACCGCCTCATCGGCCCCCTCCCGGCCGCCCTGACCCGCTACCAGGAACGCTCCCCGGTGCATCACGCCGATGAGTTGGCGGCCAGCGGGGCTGCCGTCCTGCTGCTACAGGGAACGGAAGATCCCATCGTGCCCGCCGCCCAGGCCAGCGCCCTCCGAGATGCCATCACCGCCGCCGGCGGCCACTGCGAGCTCCTCCTCTTCGAGGGCGAGGGCCATGGCTTCCGCCAAGCTGGCTCCATGACCATGGCCCTCGAGACCGAGCTGGCCTTCTACCAGCGCATCCTCGATCTCTGAGGTGGAGCCGATCCCGTCGCCGACCGGTGGGGTCAAACCCATCGTTCGGCCTGCCCGGGTGTCATGCCATCCTGTGATGGAGCCATGACAACCTCGCCAACCCGATTTCGCTTCCCGTGGCGGAAGCACGAGCAAGAGGTCCTGCGCCGTTTGGGCGCCATCGGGCCCGAAGCCGGGGACAGCGTGCTCTACGCCGTGGCGGCCCTTTTCGCGTACATCACCATCCTCACGTCGACCGAGGCCCTCTACCGCCAATGGGCCGAGCTGGCCATCGGACCCTTCATCGGCGGCGCGCTCGTCGCGTTGGGGTTGGCTCTGCTGGCGCAGCGCCGCACCCGGCGCGGCGTCGACTCGGTGCGGCGGGCCTGGACCCCGCGCATCATCCTGGCTCTCGCTGTGTTTGCCGGCGCCACGGCCGTCCCGCTCGCACTCGAGATCCTCTGGCGGGCCGACAACGACGCCGGATCGCACGAGCAGCCCGAAGTCACGGTGATCGAGCACGCCGGCCAGCAGTTGGCCAAGGGCAAGAACCCCTATCACCCGGTCACGAACCGCAAGGGCAAGGTCATCTATCACGAGCCCGGCACGTCGGTGGTGAACAGCTTCGACCCCTACCTGCCGATCATGAACGCCTTCGGCATCCCGAGCGACCGCAAGCACGACGTGGCGCTGACCGACGCCCGTATCTTCTTCAGCATCGCCACCCTGGGCGTGACCGCGCTGGCCCTGTTCCTCAGCGAAGCGGACAACCGCCACAAGATGCGCGCCGTCCAGGTCATCGCCATCTTGCCCACGGCCGCCCTACCGCTGGCCACTGGCGGCGACGACATGCCGGTGGTGGCCTTCTTGCTGCTGGCCATGGTGTTGGCCCAACGGCGACAACCTTTCTGGTCCGGGGTGGTGCTCGGCATCGTCTCGGCCATGAAGTTCACCGCCTGGCCCCTGGCCGCGCTGGCCCTCTTCGCGGCGCGCAACAAGCGAGGGGTACGCCGGCCCGACCTCATGCTGTTCGGCATGCTGTTGATCGCGCTCCCGGTGGTGGTGCCGTACATCGTCAGTGGGCCGTGGGCCTTCTTCGACAATGTGGTCTTGTTCCCACTCGGTCTGTCCGGTGTGACCTCACCGGCCGCCAGCCCCTTGCCGGGCCATCTCATCGTGAGTGCCTTTCCCTGGCTCAAGCGCGCCCTGCCGGTCTCGGTTGGCTTCGCCGGCGGCGCTCTACTGGCGGTCTATCTCTGGCGGCGCCCGCCGCAGACGACGGCCAAGGTCTGTTACGTCGGGGGCATGGTCATGGCGGTGGCCACTTTGCTGGCCCCGGCCACCCGCATCGGCTACCTGCTGTACCCGATCAACTTCTTCGTGTGGGCCTACCTCTTCAAGGAGATCGACGCCCACACCGATCTGCAGAGCGAACTCGGCGACCTGTCGTCGTATGACCCACCCTTCGCCCGCATCAGCCGCTGGCTGACGGGGCCGATCGAGACGCCGGCCGAGACTCCGGCCCTCGGCTAGGAGCTACTCGGGGTCGGGGACCTGGAAGAGGCGGATGGTGAAATCGGTCCACCCGCTGGCCGGCGCACCCGAGCCGAAGCTGGTCGGTTGCACCACGGCGCCCATCTCCCAGTAGAAGCCGTCGGACCCCGCCTGCTTGGCCAGTACCTCGATGCCACCCGGGTCGTTCGAGGCGGCCCCGGTGTCGAAGATGGCCCAGCCCTGCTTCTTCATCACGTCCTTGTAGAAGGTGAACAGCGCGCCCTGGGTCAGGTCGGCCCGCACCTCGATCTGCGCGTCGTACTCGCCGGCCGAGGCGGTGTTGTTCTGGTGCGACAGCTCGGTGAAGCCCTTGGGCAACGAGACCGCGTTGATGATGTTCCCCGGAGGCTCACCCGCCGAGATGATCGGCTTCAGGGCATCGACGGCGGGGGTGGCCCGGATGTTGGTGCCCAAGACCACCGATGATTTGGTCGAGGTCTTGACCGGTTGCACCGGATTGGAGGTGAGGACCTCGGCCCCGATGAAGATGACCAGGATCAGCGCGCCCAGCCCCGGGACGATCATGGCTAGCTTCATGCTGGTGCCCTTGGCCCGGATCGGGGGCAGCGGCGCCGAGCCCTTAGGAGAGCTGTCCAGCGCCTCGGTTTCGTCCGCCGTCTCGGCCGAAGCCGGCGTGTCGTGCAGGGTCATGACCCCTCCAGCCTAGGTCCCGGCCGACCACCCAAAATGGTCGATGGGGCCGTGCCCAGCCCCCAGGTGCCAGCCGGCCCCGCCGGCCAGGCCACGGGCCACGAAGGCCTTGGCCGCCGCCACCGCCTCGGTCACGCCACGTCCGAGGGCCAGGTTGGCGGCAATGGCGGCCGAGAGGGAACACCCGGTGCCGTGGTCGTTGGTGGTGACGATGCGCGGGGCCTCCAGGACGGTCACCCCGTCGGGTCCGGCCAGCACGTCGTTGGCCGTGGCTTGGAGGTGCCCGCCCTTGACCACCACGTAGCGGGCGCCCATGGCCCGGATGGTTTCTGCCACCGCCGCCATGGCGTCGACGTCGGTCAGCGTCTCGAGGGCCACCCCACCCAGCACGGCGGCCTCTCGCAAGTTGGGGGTGGCCACTTCGGCCAGCGGGAGGAGGTGCTCGACGTAGGCGGTCACGCCTTCCTCACTGACCAGCGCATGGCCACTGGAGGAAACCAGCACCGGATCGACCACCAGGTGGGGCAGCCGACCTTCCCGGGCCAGATCGGCCACGGCGAGGACGATGCCGGCATTGGCCAGCATGCCGGTCTTGACGGCCCGGACCGTCAAGTCATCGAGCACGGTCTCGATCTGGGTTCGCACAAACGCGGGGTCCAGGGCCACCACGGCCCGCACCTCGGCCGTGTTCTGCGCGGTCACCGCGGTCAAGGCGCTGGTGCCGTGCACGCCATGGGCGGCAAAGGTCTTGAGGTCGGCCTGCACGCCGGCGCCCCCGCCCGAATCCGACCCTGCGATGGTCATGGCCACCGCGGGCGTGCGATCGGGCTGCTCGGCTGGTGCGGGCACGGCCGACCACCCTACGCGGCCCTCTCGGTCCGTCCTGCCCCTGCCGTCCCACCAGAAGGCCCCCGGGCAGCCGGTATCGTCGAGGCATGGAGGCATCACCCGCGCCCCCGCCCCCCACAGTCCTGACCATCGCCGGGGAGACCTTCGACTCCCGCCTGCTCCTGGGCACGGGCGGGATGACCAGCCTGCACGCATTGCGTCTCGCCTTCGAAGCTTCAGGCACCGTCATGGCCACGGTGGCCGTGCGGCGGGTGGAAGCGGCCGGACGGGGTTCGCTCCTTGGTCTCTTCGAGGAGATGCAGATCCGGGTGCTGCCCAACACCGCCGGCTGCTACACGGCCAGCGAAGCCGTCCTGACCGCCAAGTTGGCCCGCGAGGCCTTCCACACCGACTGGGTGAAGCTCGAGGTGATCGGCGACGATCACACCCTGCTCCCCGACGCAGTGGAGTTGTTGACCGCGGCGGAACAGCTGGTCGACGACGGTTTCGTCGTCCTGCCGTATACGACCGATGATCCGATCCTGGCTCGCCGCCTCCAGCAGGTGGGCTGCGCCGCCGTGATGCCACTGGGCTCGCCCATCGGCAGCGGTCTCGGGTTGCGCAATCCCCACTCCATCTCGCTCATGCGCCAGGCCGTCGACGTCCCCCTGATCCTCGATGCCGGTATCGGCACCGCCTCGGACGCCGCCCTGGCCATGGAGCTCGGCTGCGACGCCGTGCTGGCCGCCACCGCCATCAACCGGGCGGTCGACCCCGCCGCCATGGCCCGGGCCATCCGCCTGGCCGTCGAGGCCGGTTACCTGGCCCGCCAAGCCGGGCGCATCCCGGTGCGCTTCCACGCCCTGCCCTCCAGCCCGCTCGAGGGTCGGATCGATTTCGGGTCGGGCGGTGCGCAAACCGGCTTCGACCCGGGGCAATAACGGCCCGATCCCGCTGACACCACCCCGGGGGCGATCTTGACGCCCCGCCTTCGGACTCCCTAAACTTAGGTCTGCCTAAGATTCGCGAATCGCGAAGGGAGCGATGGAGTTGGGAATCTCGCATCGATCGATCAAGGTGACGGCGTTGGCGGTTCCGTTGTTGGCCCTGCCATTGGCGTTGGCGGCGTGCGGCAGCTCCGGTGGCAGCGGGGGAGTGCCCTCGTTGAGCAAGGCGCCGAGCGCCCTGTGCGCCAACTTGAACGCGGTCCTTTCCGACGGGCCCGATCCCGACGCCGACCCGGTGGGGTACGCCCTCAGCCAGATCCAGCCGCTGGGCCAGCTTCACAGCAGCGACAGCGCGGTCATTGGCGTGATGCACCAACTCATCAGTGCCGACCAAGCGCTGGTGAAGGCGAGCGGGAACGATCACAGCGCGACCCAGACCATCAAGGCGGCCGACACGGCCCTCAACGAGGCCTGCCCCGGAGTGGCCCCATGACCAAGCACCGCCTCGGCATCGCATCAGCACGCTGGACGGGCCGGGTCGCTGCGGCCGCCCTGACCGGCGTCCTGGCCGCGGCCACTGTGTCCACGCAGTTCTCCGCCACCCCGGCCGGCGCGTCGTCCAAGGCGCCGCTCACCCTCTACAGCGGTCAGCACGTCCAGACCACCCAGATGTTGGTCAGCGCTTTCGAGAAGAAGACCGGCATCACCGTCAACGTGCGCTACGACGACGAGGACGTGATGGCCGATCAACTCATTACCGAGGGCACGCACTCGCCGGCTGATGTGTTCTTCACCGAGAACTCGCCGCCGCTGCAGTACCTGGCCTCCAAGCACCTGCTCGACCCCATCCCGGCCTCGACGCTGGCCCACACGCCATCGAAGTACAACTCGCCCCAAGGGCTGTGGGAGGGCGTCTCGGCCCGGGTGAGCGTGATGGTTTACAACACCTCGCTGCTCAAGGCGAGCCAACTGCCGACCTCGGCCATGCAGCTGGCCGATCCGCAGTGGAAGGGCAAGATCGCCATCGCCGGTGGTGAGACCGACTTCCAGCCCATCGTGACCTCGGTGGCCCGCACCTACGGGACGGCCGCCGCGCTCAAGTGGCTGGATGCCCTCAAGACCAACGCCGGCAGCCACCAGTATCCCGACAACGAGACCATCGCCGACGAGGTCAACCGCGGCCAGGTCGCGCTGGGCATCGTGAACCAGTATTACTGGTACCGCGAGCGGGCCGAAGTGGGCGCCTCCAACATCCACTCGGCCATTGCCTACTTCGCCCCGCACGACGTGGGCTACGTGGTCGACGTCTCGGGCGCCGCCGTGCTCAAGTCGTCCCAGCACGCGGCCGAAGCGGATCAGCTGGTGGCCTTCTTCACTTCCAAGGCGGGGCAGGAGATCATCGCCCACAGCCAGAGCTTCGAGTACCCGATCGCCTCGGGTGTGACGACGGCACAACACGAGACACCGTTCAAGCAGTTGGCGCCCAATTCGATCACCATCCCAGAGCTGGGCACCGGCGCCGAGGCCATCAAGCTGTTGCAGGAGGCGCAGCTGCTGTGACCAAGGTTGGTGGTGACCAGAGCGGCCGACTGCCAGGGCACCGGCACGATCACCACCACGGCTGGCAGGGTCGCCGCGAGCGCATCCGCCACCACATCCATCAACACCACCTCCCGGGCAGCCGGCACCGGGCCGGGCCACCGCTGCTGGTGTTGCTGGCCGGCCTGGTCGCCGTCGCGGTCATCACGCCGCTGATCTTCGTCATCGTCCAGGCCGTCGGGACTGGATGGTCGGTCCTCAAGCCGCTCATCTTCAGGAACCTCACCGAGCAGCTCCTGTGGAACACCATCGCGCTCGCCATCGTGGTCACGTTGCTCTGTGCCGTCATCGGCACCGCGCTGGCCTGGTTCATCGAGCGCACCGACCTGCCCGGGCGCCGCGTCTGGGCCGTGCTGGTGGTGATCCCGCTCGGCGTTCCCGACTTCGTGGTCAGCTTCGGTTGGCGGGCCATCTTCCCGGCCTTCGGCGGGTACTGGGGTGCCGTGCTGGTGATGGTGCTCGCGGTCTACCCGCTGGTCTACCTGCCGGTGTCGGCCAGCCTGCGCAACGCCGATCCCTCCCAGGAGGAGGTGGCCCGCAGCCTCGGGTTGGGCCGTCTCCAGACCTTCTGGAAGGTCACCGTCGGGCAGGCCAAGTTGGCCATCCTCGGCGGGTCGGTCCTGGTGGCTCTGGTCTGCCTGGCCGAGTACGGCGCCTTCGAGATTCTGGGCTTCCGCACCCTGACCACCGAGGCCTACACGGAGTTCACCGTCGGCTTCGATACCAACGCCGGCTGTGCCTTCTCGGTCATCTTGGTATTGCTCGGCGCCGTCCTCTTGGTGATCGAAGGTCGCGCCCGCGGCAGAGGGCGCGGCTCACGGATCGGATCGGGGGCCCAGCGGGCCACTCGGCCTCATCGTCTGGGTCGGGCCCGGGTCGCCGCACTGGGGGGAGTGGTCAGCGTGATCGTCCTCGCCCTGGGCGTCCCGGTGGGCGCCATCGTCTACCTGATGATCCAGGGCGGGACGTCGACCGTGCCCAACGCCTCTATTGGCGGTGCCACCTTGACCACGTTCGGCTACGCCGCCGGCGCCGGGCTGGTGGCCACGCTCGGCGCGCTGCCCATTGCATTGCTCTCGGTGCGTTACCCGGGGCGGCGTATCCAGATCCTCGAGCGCACCAGCATGTTGATTCTGGCCGTGCCGAGCATCGTGGTGGCGTTGAGCGCGGCCTACGTCACGCTGCACTACCTCCAGGGACGCTTCTACCAGACGACCCCGTTATTGATCGTCGTCTACGCCGTGATGTTCTTCCCGATGGCGATCGTCGCGGTACGGGCGGCCGTGGCCCGGGCTCCCATCGGCCTCGAGGAGGTGGGGCATTCCCTCGGCGTCTCCCGCCGCTCTGTCTTCTGGCGCGTCACCTTGCCGCTCATCGGTCCCGGCCTGGCCGCCGCCTTCTGTCTGGTCTTCCTCGAGACGGCCACCGAACTCACGGCCACCCTCATCCTGCACCCGACGGGAGCGGTGACCTTGGCCACCGGGTTCTGGGCCCAGCAGACCAACTTGAGCTACGGCGCCGCCGCTCCCTACGCCGGCTTGATGGTGTTGATCTCGGCGGTACCGAGCTACGTGCTGGGACGCTGGTTCGATCGACTGCCCTCCCGCACGGCGGCCGCCGGCGTGCCGACGGCGGCCCCCGGGTCGGGTGCCCCCACCGGCCAGGACCTGACCCGACCGGCCGACGCGCTGGTTCAGGCCACAATGGCCCGATGAAGGATCTCGCGATCCGAGGCGTCACCAAGTCCTTTAGTGAGCTGCGCGTCCTCAAGGGTGTCGACCTCAAGATCCCGGCCGGGAGCTTCACGGCCATCCTCGGTTCGTCGGGCAGCGGCAAGACGACACTGCTGCGCATCATCGCCGGCTTCGAGCGCCTCGACCACGGCGAAGTGGTACTGGGCGCCGACATCGTGGACAACGGCCGCGCCATCTACGTGCCGAGCGAGCACCGCCACATCGGGTACGTGCCCCAAGAAGGTGCCCTCTTCCCGCACCTCTCGGTCGGGCGCAACGTCGCCTTCGGCTTGCATCGTGGACCGGACCGCCGCCAGCGCGTGCTCGAGCTCCTCGAGATGGTCGGACTCGAGGGCCTGCACCGTCGATACCCGCACCAGCTCTCCGGCGGCCAGCAGCAGCGCGTCGCCCTGGCCCGGGCCCTGGCCACCGAACCCGAGATCGTGCTGCTCGACGAGCCGTTCAGCTCGCTCGACGCCTCCTTGCGGGCCAGCGTGCGCGCCGAGGTGCACGACGTGCTGCGCCAGGCCGGCACCACCACCATCCTGGTCACCCACGATCAGGATGAGGCCCTCTCCATGGCCGATCACGTGGCGGTGCTGCGCCACGGCGTCATCGCGCAGCTCGACACCCCGTCGGGCATCTACGGCCGCCCGCTCGATCCGGCGCTGGCCCGCTTCCTGGGCGAGTCCAATGTCCTGCACGCACCGGTCGGTGCCGCCGCGCCAGATGCAATGTGGGAATTGGCGGCGGACACTCCCTTCGGATCGCTGCCCGTCGAAGGCTGGCCGGTTGCCGCGCCGGCCCGCGGTGCCGGCCCTCAGTTGTCCCATGTGATGATCCGCCCCGAACAGCTCCTCATCGGTGCGGCGGACAACGCCCCGGTGACCGGGACGGTGGAGAGCTACCAGTACTTCGGCCACGACGCCGTGGTGCGGGTGCGGCCCCAGGGCGCGCTGGCCCAGGGCGCAGCCCACGGCCCCGGGAACGGGGTTGAACTGCCCGAGCTGGTGGTCCGGGTCACCGGCGGAACCCCGCTGCGGGCCGGGACCCGGGTCGGCTTGCGGGTACAGGGCGCGGTGGTGGCCTGGCCCATCGAGGACGCCGAGCACCATCACGATGCCGACGACATCCACCAGCACCCGCACCGTTCCCGCGAGCAGGACGCCGGAGGGGAGCGATGGAAGACCCGCGGCCGCCAGCGCCCGCGCCAGCACGGCCGACGCCACCAGCGGGAGAACTGAGTCGGGGCTTTCGGGGCAATCCGGGGCAATGGGTCACCCAAATCTTACGAAACACGCCCTCGTAACTACAGCGGTGTCGTCCGCGGTCAAGTACCATGGCGCACCGGGGAAGGCCGTCGATGACGAGCCATCTGCACGGGAGGTGGAATGGCTGAGGTGTCCAAAACCCAGGTCGGGGGGTTTCACGGGCCGCAGGTATGCAGCTTGGTGGGGATCACCTATCGACAACTCGATTACTGGGCCCGCACCGGCCTGCTCCAGCCGTCCGTGGCTTTGGCCAAGGGCAGTGGCACCCGGCGGATCTACTCCTACTCCGATGTGCTCGAACTCAAGGTGATAAAGCAGCTGCTCGACGCCGGGGTGTCGCTGCAGCAGGCCCGCCGGGCCGTCGAGTGCCTCCGCGAGGATCTCGGGGTCGACCTGGCCTCGGCCAATCTGGTCCTGACCGGGACCGCCTCGGTCCTGGCCAAGGACAACGGCGCCGTGGTGGACCTGCTGGCCGGAGGCCAGGGCGTCTTCAACATCGTGCCGATGGCCGGTGTGGTCGACCAGCTCGACGCCGACATCGTCCGCCTCGACCAGGCCAACGCGGCCAAGCAGGAACGGGCGGCGCAGAACGGTCGTCGCCCTCGCCCCGCCCATGTGTCGGTGGCCAAGGCCGCTGGCGAGTGACCCGACGCAACCTGCGCGCGCTCGGTCCAGTTGACGATCGGCGCGCCCGGCACCCTTCAGTGGCGCCGGCCGGGCAGGTGCGCTTCGCCCATCCTTCCGAACAGGTTTTTGCCGCACTGCTGGACCTGGCCGGTGAGCGCTGGGAGTATGAGCCGGTCGAGTTCCCGCTGCGCTGGGACGAGCAGGGCTCGCCGACCTCGGGATTCCGGCCGGACTTCTACCTGCCCGACCGGGGCGTGTTCATCGAGCTGACCACGGCCGACCAGCGGCTGGTGACGCGCAAGAACGGCAAGGTGCGCCGCATGCGTGAGCTGTATCCAGAAGTACCGATCGCCATCGTGTACCAGCGCGACTTCGCCGCGCTGCTGGCCTCACACGGCGTCCCGTTGTCCGATTCGTCCGCGGCCTGAGGCTCCGGAGCGGCGGCCAGCCGGTCGTTTTCGTTTTCGCCTGGTCACCTAATCTGGACTGATGTCAGGCTCCGGCTCCGAGATGAAGACGTCACCGCTGCATGCCGCCCATGTGGCCCTCGGCGCCAAGATGGTCCCCTTCGGCGGGTGGGAGATGCCCCTGTCGTATCCCTGGGGCACGGTGGCCGAACATCGGGCCTGCCGGGAGTCGGCGGTCGCCTTCGACGTCAGCCATCTGGGCACGGTGCGGGTCGAGGGTCCGTCCGCCTTGGAGCACCTGCAGCGGAGTTTGAGCAACGATCTGCGCCGGATCGATCCGGGGCGGGCGCAGTACACACACCTGCTGGGAGAAGACGGTTCGGTGCTCGACGACATCATCGTGTGGTGGGTCGACGAGACGCGCTTCGACGTGATGCCCAACGCCTCGAACACCAGCCGGGTGGTGGCGGCCATCGGCGGGCACGACACCACCGCTGAGCGGGCCATCATCGCCATCCAAGGGACCCAGGCGCGGGCCAAGTTGGCCGAGGTGGCGCCGGCAGCGGCTGGGGTGCACCGGTTCTCGGTGGCCCGCTTCGTGTGGGAGGGGACCGAATGCCTGGTGGCCGGCACCGGCTACACCGGCGAGGACGGGGTGGAGTGCGCCGTCCCGGCTGACGCGGCGGAAGCGTTTTGGGCGGCTGTGCAGGCCACCGGGGTCACGCCGGCCGGCTTGGGGGCGCGCGACACCTTGCGGCTCGAAGCAGGATTACCTCTGCACGGCCATGAGCTGGGCCCCGGCATCACGCCGTTACAGGCCGGCCTGGGCTGGGTCATCGGGTGGGACAAGGGCGACTTCACCGGTCGGGCCGCGTTGGAGGAAGAGAAGGCAGCCGGACCGGCCCGGCGCCTGCGAGGGGTGGTGGCCGAGGGCCGCCAGCCGTTGCGCGATGGTGCGCTGGTCCAGGTGAGCGGGTCGACGGCCGGCGTCCTCACCAGTGGCAACTTCTCACCCATGCGCCAGTGCGGCATCGGGTTGGCCCTGGTCGATGCCGACGCCCAGCTGCTCGACGGGGACGCCGTCACCCTGGTGACCCGGGACCGGGAACGGCCGGGTGCCTTGGTCCGACCACCCCTGTGGCCCGTCCGCGACGAGGTCGAATAGCGGGCAAAGGGTGCCCGAGAGTCGCCGATGGTCCGGTGATGGTCGCCTATGCTCTGGTCCGTACCTACAACTGAATATGCCGATTGAACCGGAGCGGAAGAGTCCCTAGCTGTTGTGCTCGAGGGGACGCCGGAGGAGCAACTCTCCCCGAGAAACTCTCAGGCCGACACACCGCTCCGGCGAGGCAACTCTGGAAAGCATGACGGCGCCGTCTGGCCGGAATGCACCGAAGGTGTAAGTCACCCCCAAAGGTGGCGAGGCTCTCAGGTCCAATGACAGAGCGGGGAGGCCGACAACGAGCACCGCGTGGCGACGCGGTACCTGAGGAGACCTCCGTGCAGATGCAAGGTGACGAGGAGCAGCCATTGGCACCGTTCGAGGATTTCGCACGCCGTCATGTCGGCACCTCACCCGACGAACAGGTGAGCATGCTCAAGGAACTGGGGTACGACTCGCTGGACGACTTGGTTGATGCCGCCGTTCCTGGCAGCGTTCGGAGCCTGGCCACGCTCGATCTGCCGCCGGCCCTCTCGGAGCACGCGGTGCAGGGTGCCCTGCGCGAGCTGGCCGCTCTGAATCTGGCGGCTGAGCCGATGATCGGTCTGGGCTACTCGGGCACCATCACCCCGCCTGTGATCCGGCGCAACGTGCTCGAGAGTCCTTCGTGGTACACGGCCTACACGCCGTACCAACCCGAGATCAGCCAGGGCCGGCTGGAGGCCTTGCTCAACTTCCAGACCATGGTGAGCGACCTGACCGGCCTCGATACCGCCAACGCCTCCTTGCTCGACGAGGGCACGGCGGTGGCCGAAGCGGTCACCTTGATGCGCCGCCGTTCCAAGGGGACGTCCAGCCGGGTCTGGGTCGATGCCGACTGCCTGCCCCAGACCTTGGCCATCCTCCACACGCGCCTGGCCCCTCTGGGTCTCGAGGTCGAGGTGGTCGAACTGGGCGGCGGCGCCGGACTGCCTGAAGGCGATGCCTTCGGTGTGGTGGTGCAGTACCCGGGCGCCTCGGGAGCCATCCGATCGTTCGCCGGGGTGGTCGAGGCGGCCCACGCCCGCGGCGCGCTGGTCACCGCGGCGGCCGACTTGTTGTCGCTGGCGCTGCTGACCCCGCCGGGGGAGTGGGGAGCGGACGTGGTGGTGGGCTCGACCCAGCGCTTCGGTGTGCCGCTCTTCTACGGCGGGCCCCATGCCGCCTTCATGGCGGTGCGCTCGGGCTCTGAGCGCGACCTGCCGGGGCGCTTGGTCGGCTTGTCGATCGACGCCGAAGATCGACCGGCCTACCGGTTGGCGCTGCAGACGCGCGAGCAGCACATCCGCCGGGAGAAGGCGACTTCGAACATCTGCACGGCCCAGGTGCTGCTGGCCGTGGTGGCCTCGATGTACGCGGTGTACCACGGGCCCGACGGCATTACCGCCATCGCGGCGCGGGTCCACGAGCGGGCCCGCGCCGTGGCGGCTGGCTTGGAGGCTGGCGGTGTGCGCGTGGTGCACCGGTTCTACTTCGACACCGTGTTGGCCGCGGTGCCAGGTCGGGCGGCCCAGGTGGTGGGACGGGCCCAGGAGCTCGGCGTGCTGCTGCGCCTGGTCGATGCCGACCATGTCGGGATCTCGTGCGGGGAGACGACGGGCGCGGCACATGTCGAGGCCGTTCTGGAGGCCTTCGGGGTGGCTGGTGGTGCTGGTGGTGCTGGGGGTGCTGGGGTGACCGCCGGCGACTGTGCGGTGCCCGAGTCGTTGCGCCGAGCCGGTCCGATCCTGACCCATCCGGTCTTCTCGCAGCATCACTCCGAGACGGCGATGCTGCGTTACCTGCGCCAGCTCTCGGACAAGGACTTCGGTCTGGACCGGGGCATGATCCCGCTGGGTTCGTGCACCATGAAGCTGAACGCCACCACCGAGATGGAGCCGGTCGGCCTGCCCGGCTTCGCCGATATCCACCCCTTTGCCCCGGCCGAGACCACGCCGGGCTACCTGGCCCTGATCGACGAGTTGGAATCGTGGTTGGCCCAGGTGACCGGTTACGCCAAGGTGTCGGTGCAGCCCAATGCCGGGAGCCAGGGTGAGCTGGCCGGCCTGCTGGCCATCGCGGCTTATCACCGGGACCGTCAGGAGCCCCAGCGCGACATCTGCCTGATCCCCTCCAGCGCGCACGGCACCAATGCGGCCTCGGCCGTGATGGCCGGCATGCGGGTTGTCGTGGTCGCGGCGCTCGATGACGGCACGGTGGATCTGGCCGATCTGCGGGCCAAGTGCGAGGTGCACGCCGACGACCTGGCCGCCATCATGGTCACCTACCCCTCGACCCATGGGGTCTACGAGGAGGGCATCACCGAGATGTGCGCGCTGGTGCACCAGCACGGTGGCCAGGTGTACATCGACGGGGCCAACCTCAACGCGCTGTTGGGTCTGGCCCAGCCCGGCGTGTTCGGCGGTGACGTGTCGCATCTCAACTTGCACAAGACTTTCTGCATCCCCCATGGCGGTGGCGGGCCGGGCGTCGGCCCGGTGGCGGTAGCCGCCCACCTGGTGCCGTACCTGCCGTCGCACCCGATGCACCCCCGACCGGCCCAGCGCGAGGGCATCGGGCCGGTCAGTGCCGCGCCGTTCGGCAGCGCCGGGATCCTGGCCATCAGTTGGGCCTACATACGGATGCTCTCAGGCGAGGGCCTGACCCATGCGACCAAGTCGGCCGTACTGGCGGCCAACTACGTGGCGGCCCGACTGTCGGAGTCGTTCCCCGTGCTCTACACCGGCGAGCACGGCCTGGTGGCGCACGAGTGCATCTTGGACCTGCGCCCGCTGACCAAGGCAACCGGGGTCACCGTCGACGACGTGGCCAAGCGACTGATCGACTACGGCTTCCATGCACCGACCGTCAGCTTCCCCGTGGCCGGCACCCTCATGGTCGAGCCCACCGAGAGCGAGGACCTGGGTGAGCTCGACCGGTTCTGCGACGCCATGATCGCCATCCGCGGCGAGATCGACGTGGTGTCGGCGGGCAAATGGGACGCCGAGGCCAGTCCATTGCGGGGTGCGCCCCACACGGCGGCCGCGTTGGTTGGCGAGTGGGACCGGGCCTACTCGCGCCAGGAGGCCGTGTTCCCGGCCGGCATCACCGCGGTGAAGTACTGGCCGCCGGTGGCGCGGATCAACCAGGCCTATGGCGATCGCAACTTGATGTGCACATGCTCACCCATCGAGGCCTACGCCGAGGAGTAACTCAAGCCAACGCGGCCAGTCCCAGCCCGGCCGCGTTGGCTAGGAGGCAGACCGCCAGCGCACCGAAGGTGTAGGTCAACGCGGCCTGCCGGTGCCCGCTCCGGGCCAGGTGGACCGATTCCCAGCTGGCGGTCGACCAGGTGGTGTAGCCCCCGCAGAAACCGACCCCCAGGCTGGACAGGGCAGGCGGACCGAGCCCGTGGTAGAGCGACAGGCCGGTCAGGACACCAAGGATTAGGGATCCGCTGGCGTTGACGATCATGGTGCCCATCGGGAGTGGGTCGGCCCGACCGATGGCGATGTGGTGGATCAGCAATGCCCGCAGGACGGCGCCGGCGCCGCCACACGCCGCGACGGAGAGAGCCAGGCCGAGGGTGGGGATGGTGGCGAGGGTGCTCATGACGCGATCTCGCCGTGCTGGAGTGCAGCGGTGAGGCGGTGCCCGACGAGGACGGCGGCGATGCCGCCCAAGACCGTGGCGCCCAGGTAGGCCAGCATGATCAGCACATGGCCGTGCTGGGCCAGTTGGATGCCGTCGTTGGCCAGGGTGGAGTACGTGGTCCAACCGCCCAGGACGCCGACGATGGCGAAGGGTCGAATGGCGGGCAGGCGCTGACCGACCCGTTCGGTCAGCGGGATGCCGGCGCCGATGAGCAGCGATCCGCTGAGGTTGATGAGCAGGGTAGTGAGCGGGAAGTGACCGGCGGCCGTGGGGTGCCCTTGGTCGAGCAGGAAGCGGGCCACGGTGCCGAGCGCACCACCAACGAAGATGGCGACGATGGTGGTGGCGGAGAGGCCAAGGCGCGGCAGAACGGGCTGCTCGAGTAGTTCGGGGCCGGGCGCGGGTGTAGGCGCGGCGGGTGGATCTGGCTGCTCGGGTGGTCTCGGGTCGTCGTCGTGCATGGCTGCTCCTGATCGCTTCTCAGGAGCCATCAGCCGTTGTCTGATCGGCGGTTCGGAGCGGATGCTCCCCGGCGGGACCCATCGCCGGTGACGCGTGGTGACGTCAGTGAGAGATGGTAGCGGTCCGGCCGCCGCGTTGGGGTGGTGTGCTCAGTGCGGCCGTGGACCAGGTGCATGCCGGAAGCCGAAAGGCTCGCTCTCTCGGCCCGAGACCACGTACCAGGCCTGGCCGGTCAGCTCGGAGTCGAGAATCCGCTGGAAGGCGTCGATCACATTGCTGACGTCGAGGATGGGGAAACCCATGTCGAGCAGCGTCTGCTCGGAGCCCTTGATGATGTTGGTGTAGGCGAACGATGGGCAGAGGGCGTGCACCTTGATGCCCTCGGTGGCGTAGGGCTCGCCGATGGCGCGCACCAGGCCCACCACGGCGTGCTTGTTGGCGCCGTAGATGGGGTCGAAAGGCACGGCGGTCAGGCCGGCCATGGAGGCGGTGCAGACGATGGTGCCGCCGCCATTGTTGATGATGGCCGGGCGGGCGGCCGCGACGCCGTAGACCACACCGTCGAGATTGATCGACATGGAGCGGCGGTAGGCCTCGGGGTCGAAGTCATCGCCCATACCGCACCACGAAGTGACGCCGGCATTGAGGTGGGCGATGTGCAGGCCGCCGAAAGTCTCGACGGCAAAGGCCACCGCCTTGGTGGAGGCGGCCGGGTCGGACACATCGGTGTGGATGTAGGCCCCCCCGAGTTCGTCGGCCACTGCCTTGCCACGGGCGTCATCGATATCGGCCAGGACGACCTTGGCCCCCTGGGCGGCGAGGAGACGGGCCACGCCCTCGCCGATGCCGTTACTGCCGCCGGTGATGAGGGCGACCTTGCCGTTCGTATCCATGGAGGGATCGTAGGGGAGGGTCGGGTGGAAGGACAGAGGGCCGATTCAACCGTCCCGGGTGTCGCGCGGGTTCTCTCGGAACCACTGGGCAATGCCCGGCATGTTGTCCTCGAAACCCCCGGGAGCTGCCACGTTGAGCAGGCCGGCCCGTTCCTCCGAACGGTTCTCGAAATCGTGGGGTGTGTGGCCTGGGACAAGGACGAAGGACCCGGCCTGGGCGTCGAACCATTCGCTGCCGACCATCACACTCATGGTGCCGGCCAACACGTAGAAGATGTCGTCATCGGGGTGCTGATGGGTACCCGGACCCTTGGTGTGGGGATCGAGCCACCACTCGGAGATGGCGTACATGCCGGCACTCTCGCTCCCGTCGGCCTTGAAGACGGCGGAAAGGCGGCCCATCGGGTAGTGGCGACCCTCGCCCGGACCGAGGATCACGGGTCGTCTTTCGGTGGCGCTGGCGTTGGCGCTGTCGTGGTCGTGGTCGTGCATGGTCGTTCCCTCGCTCACGACCAGGCTACCGAAGGGGTATGGCGGATTCCTCGAGAGGGGAGGGGAGGGGTTCGCTGTAGACGATGCTCAGGTGTTGGATCGGCCGAGTCATGGCCACGTAGAGCAGGCGCAGGCCACGGGTGTTGGTGCCGGTACCGGAGTCGGTGCCGGACGCACTGGCGGTGGTGGGCGTCGAGTGGACGATGGCCGCCGGTTCGACCACCACCACGGCGTCGAACTCGAGGCCTTTGGCGCCGGCGGCCGGGACGATGGTGATGGGGTGCGTCATGCCGTCCTTCTCGAGGAGGCCGACCGTGGCCCGATCAGACAATTTGTGCAGTCCGGCGGCGTGCTCGGGTGCGGCGATGACGGCGATGAGGCCGAAGCCATCGCTGCTGAGGAGGTGCTGTGCTTCCTCGAGCGCCGTGGTCAGTAGTTCATCGGATACGACCTGACGCAGACGGGGGTCGAAGCGACCTTGCCGGATGGACGAGGTGGGTTTGACGTTGGGGGCGGCGACCGGGAGCAGCGTCGAGGCGTAGTCGAGGACCTTGCCTGGGGCCCGGTAGCCGAGCGTCAGCTCCTGCCGGATGGTCGGCGCCTTGGAGGGCAGGTGCTCGAGGATCTCGTCCCAGGTCTGGTAGGTCCAGGGGCCAGTGGCTTGAGCTAAATCGCCAAGGATCGTCATGGACCCGCTGGGCATGCGGCGGGCCACCATCCGGTACTGCATCGGGGTGTAGTCCTGAGCTTCGTCGATCACCACGTGGCCGTAGCTGCGGGTGCGGCCAGAGATCAGGAAGCTGGCTTCATCGAGCAGGGGAAGGTCGTCGGGGGTCCAGGCCGCAGTGCTGATGGTGGTGCGGGGTCGCAGCAGCCGGGGCCACTCGTCGTCAGTGAGGACGCCCGTAGCGCAGCGAGCCAGCCGAGACTGTTCGGTCAGCAGGTCGTGCACGAGCGTGGTGGGGGAGACAGCGGGCCACAGCAGGTCGAGAAGTGCCGTGAACGCGTCGCTCTTGGTCAGATCCCGTTCGAAGGAGGGTTCGTCGGCACCGACCCGGCCCGAATCTCGGAAAGCCTTCCGGATCTCGCTGACCAGCCGGGCTTTCAGGGCCTGACGGCCGGACTTGTAGGGAGCGGGTCGTGAGGTGATGGCGGCGACCACGGCGTTGGCCCGTTCCGCGCTGATGGTGGCAGTGCGGGCGAAGCCAACACGGATGACGGCATCGTGCTCGAGCGGGCGCCGGCGGGCGGCCAGGGCATTGGCCAACACAGTGCCCAGACGGGGATCGCCCTTGAGATGACGGACGCCGAGTTCATCGACGGCGCGCAGCTTCACCTTGGGGGCGATGTCACCCAGGGTGGTCTGGACGACGGCCTCCTCCCCGAGCGAAGGGAGCACCTGCGCGATGTAGCGCAGGAAGGCGCGGGAGGGGCCGAGGACGAGGACTCCGTCGTTGGTCAGCGTTGGATGGTTGTAGATGAGAAAGGCCGCCCGGTGGAGGCCGACGGCCGTCTTCCCGGTACCGGGTCCTCCCTGGACCGCCATCGTCTCGTTGAGGGGAGCGCGAATGATCTCGTCCTGCTCAGCCTGGATGGTGGCGACGATGTCGAGCATCTCGCCGGTCCGGGCTCGCTCCATCTCGGCCAGGAGGGCATCGCCACCCCGGAGCCGGGTCGTGGTGACCTCGTCCCCCTGACGGCCTGGGCCACCGAAGAGGTCGTCGGCCACCGAGATCACCTGGTTCCGGTCGACCATGATCTGGCGCCGCCGGGAGAGCCCGAGTGATGACCCGGCTCGAGCCCGGTAGAAGGGGACCGAAACCGGCGCCCGCCAGTCCACGACGACGGGGTCGGCATGCGTGTCCTCGACGTGGCGACGCCCGACGTGCCAGGTGTGTCCCGCCTCCTCGTCGATACGACCGAAGAGGAGAGGGCGGGGACTGTCAGCCAGCAATTTCACGCGGCGGACCAGGGCGGCTTGATAGTCGAGGTCCGGGCTGCCGGAACCAACCAGGTCCTCAAGAAGGGCGGTGGCCCGTCGGCGCATGGCACCCAGGTTGTCGAGGGCGGTGTCCAGGTAGTCCTGCTCGGCCTGGATCTCCGGGTCGGCCGAGATCTCGGTGCCACCTGAAGTCGGAGTGGCGCTCACTCGGGGGCCTCGACTGCGGCCTCAAATAACAAAAAGCACGCAGGCGCGTGCGCGACAAAACCCCCGGACATGGCCGGGGAACATATCTGCATTTGGCCAGCTCCGCAAGCCGTTTACCAGGATTTTCACCTTCTCATCGGTCCAGATGTTCGATGAGTTCCAAAGGCGGAGTAGCGCTTGTCATTGTAGGTATTTCTGGGCACTTGTCAAGGGTTCATTGAGGAGCCGATCGTTGAAAGAATGGTCGGCCATGGCACTCTCTGACCCAAGATCTGATCTGCACGGGTACCTGAAAGAAGCACGGGCCGCCCTGCGCTGGAAGCTGGATGGCCTGGGGGAGTACGAGCTGCGACGCCCCATGACCCCGACGGGGACCAACCTCCTGGGGACCGTCAAACATGTGGCCATCATGGAAGTGGCCTACTTCGGAGCGACGTTCGGGCGACCCTTCGCCGAACCGATGCCATGGCTCGAGGACGACGCCTTGTCCAATTCCGATCTGTGGGTGACGGCGGACGAGAGCACCGGGTGGGTTCTGGGGCTCTATGAACGGGCCTGTCACCACGCCGACCAGACCATTGAGGCCCTGCCTCTCGATGCGGTCGGCGACGTGCGCTGGTGGACCACGCCCCATCAGACGCTGCACAAGATCCTGGTGCACATGGTGGCCGAGACCCACCGCCACGCTGGGCAGCTCGACATCGTCCGGGAGGCCATCGACGGGAGCGCCGGCTACATGCCGGGCGATGAGTGCATGCCCGACGAGGGTGCGATCTGGTGGTCCGAATACCGGGCTCAGGTCGAAGCGGCTGCCCTACAGGCTGCGGCCCTCTGAGCTGGGTCGGTGCGGAGCCGATTCAGTCCGCCGCCACCGATTTGCTGCCCGCCGGTGCGGTCATCCGCCGTCGCGGTTTTCGGGCGGACGTGCCATTCTCGGGGGAGGGCCCCAGATGTGATGGGTCGGGGAACCCTGCCCGGATTTCTGCTACTTAACATAATGGACATTATCGGCGGTCTGGGGGAGCAGGGGCGCTAGCAAGGTCCGGGTCAACCGGGCAGCATCAGAAACCACCACTCGCCTGATCGGAGCCGCCGGAGTGAAGGATGGATCAAGATTGAACAACGAGGCGGTCGAAACGTCGGTGCACCGGGAGATCATCCGAGACTTGGTGGCTCGGTACAACTCGTACGGCGACCATGGGAAGTTCGATCTGCTGTTCGAGCTCTTCGTGCCGGAGGCTGTGATGGAGATCCGTTCGTTTGACGGATCGACCACCCGGTACGAAGGGCTGGATGAGATCAAGACGATCTTCACCGGGACCCGGGAGAGGCTCCAGGGGGAGACGGCGGAGTCGGCTTCTCCGAGCTACCTGCGCCACTTCACGACGACCCACCAGATCGATCTGGGCCAGGAGGGCCAGGCCTCGGGTCGGCTGTATTTCCAGGCGCTGATGCCGCATGGCCTGGATCACTGGGGCAGGTATCGGGACCGCTACGTCGTGGCTGAGGGGCGGTGGCGTTTTGCTGAACGCATCGTGCGGGTGGATGGTCGGATCGAGAAGAGTCACTTCGCCCGATAGGCAAAATCGGTCAGGTTTGGAGAAGTGGCTCGACTCCCCCACCCCTAATGTCGACGTCCGAGCACGGACTGCCGACCGGATGGAGTGACGATGAGCCCGGCCAAGACGACCGCCAAGACGACCGCCAAGACGACCGCCAAGACGACGACACAGCACCCGGCAGACAGCCACGAGGTGATCCGGGTGCACGGCGCTCGTGAGAACAACCTCAAGGACGTCAGCGTCGAGCTGCCGAAGCGACGGATCACTGTCTTTACCGGGGTGTCGGGTTCGGGGAAGACCTCGCTGGTGTTCGGAACCATCGCGGCGGAGTCGCAGCGGCTGATCAACGAGACCTACAGCTCCTTCGTCCAGGGGTTCATGCCGACGCTGCCCCGGCCTGATGTCGATGTGCTGGATGGGCTGACGGCGGCGATCTTGGTGGATCAACAGCGGATGGGGGGTGACCGGCGGTCGACAGTCGGCACGGCCACCGACGCCAACGCCATGCTCCGGGTGCTGTTCAGCCGCCTGGGCAAGCCATACGTCGGTCCGCCGAATGCCTTTTCGTTCAACACGGCGGCAGTGCGGGCGGCCGGTGCCATCACCGTCGGCAACAAGAAGACGGTGCGCAAGACCTATAGCCGGCAGGGTGGGCAGTGTCCGCGGTGCGAAGGGGTGGGTTCGACCTCGGACATCGACCTGACCCAGCTGTACGACGACGCCAAGTCGCTGGCCGAAGGGGCCATCAGCATTCCCGGCTGGGGCGTCGACAGCTTCTTCACCGTGATGACCTACACCCACTCGGGCAAGCTGGATCCCAACAAGCCGATCAAGAAATTCTCCAAGAAGGAGATGGACGACTTCCTGCATCACGAGTCGGAACGAGTCAAGGTCAACGGGGTCAACGTCACCTACGAAGGGTTGATCCCGCGGGTCGAGCGGTCGATCCTGTCCAAGGACAAGGACGCCATGCAGCCGCACATGCGGGCCTTTGTGGAGCGGGCGGTGGCTTTCGGGGTGTGTCCCGAGTGTGGCGGGACCAGACTCAACGAGGCGGCCCGGTCATCACGGATTGGGAAGGTGAGCATCGCGGACGCCTGCTCGATGGAAATTGTCGAATTGGCCGAGTGGGTCCGTGGCCTGAAGGAGCCGTCGGTGCGGCCGTTGTTGGACGCGCTGGGGCAGGCCCTGGACTCCTTCGTCGGAATCGGGTTGGGATATCTCTCGTTGGATCGGGCGTCCGGAACACTCTCCGGTGGCGAGGCGCAGCGGGTGAAAATGATCCGGCACGTCGGCTCTTCCCCCCTCACCGACGTCACCTATGTCTTCGACGAGCCGACGACCGGGCTGCATCCCCATGACGTGTCGCGGATGAACGACCTGTTGTTGCAACTGCGGGACAAGGGCAACACGGTGTTGGTCATCGAGCACGAGCCGGAGATGATCGAGATTGCCGACCATGTGGTGGATCTTGGACCGGGGGCTGGTTCTGAGGGCGGGTCGGTTTGCTACGAGGGCACCGTCGAAGGGCTGCGCCAGAGCAAGACATTGACCGGCCAGCATCTCGATGACCGCAAGGGGCTCAAGGGTGCGTCGGCGCTGCGTGACGCATCGGGAGTGCTCGAGGTGAGGGGGGCGGCGACCCACAACCTGCAGAACGTCGATGTCGACATCCCGCTCGGTGTGCTGGTGGTGGTGACCGGCGTGGCCGGCTCGGGCAAGAGCTCGCTGGTGCATGGCTCACTCCCGGCGGATGCCGACGTGGTGTCGATCGATCAGACGCCGATCCGGGGGTCCCGACGGAGCAATCCGGCGACCTATACGGGCTTGTTGGAGGCCATCCGCAAGGCGTTCGCGCGGACCAACGATGTGAAGCCGGCGCTGTTCAGCCCGAATTCCGAGGGGGCTTGCCCCAACTGCAACGGCATCGGGGTCATCTATACCGACCTGGCCATCATGTCGGGCGTCGCTGTCGTTTGTGAGGAGTGTGAGGGGAAGCGCTTCGACCAGTCGGTGCTCAAGTACCGCTTGGGCGGTCGGGACATCAGCGAAGTGCTGGCCATGCCGGTGTCTGAGGCGGAGGTTTTCTTCGGAAGCGGGAAAGCGGCCACGACGGCGGCGCACGGGATTCTGGAGCGACTAATGGATGTCGGGTTGGGGTACCTCAGCTTGGGTCAGCCCCTGACCACGCTGTCGGGTGGTGAGCGCCAACGGCTCAAGCTGGCCATTCAGATGGGTGAGAAGGCTTCGATTTACGTGCTCGACGAGCCGACGACCGGGTTGCACCTGGCTGATGTGGATCGGCTGTTGGTGTTGCTGGACCAATTGGTGGATTCGGGGAAGTCCGTGATCGTGGTGGAGCACCACCAGGGTGTGATGGCCCATGCCGACTGGATCATCGACCTGGGTCCGGGGGCCGGGCATGAGGGCGGTCGGGTCGTCTTCGAAGGAACGCCGGACGAGTTGGTGGCGGACTGCTCGACGCTGACCGGTGAACACTTGGCGCGGTACGTCGCGGCCCGGGGTAAGGCCACGACGGGAGCGGGCAAGGGGGCGGCGGCGGCGAAGGGGGCGGCGAAGGGGGCTGCGGCGGCGGCGAAGGCGAAGCGCTAGGTAACTCCCGACGTGGAGGCCCGGGGTCGGAGCTGTTCGATCAGGGCGAGCAGGCCCTCCCGGTAGCGCACCTCGAACTCCCGCCGGCCCGGCTCCACTCCGAAGAGTTGGTGAGCGACGTCGGGGAACACGACCGGGGCGGCGATAGCGCCCAGGAGAACGAGTTCGAGAGTGGCCGGATCGAGGTTGGGATCGAGTTCGCCGGAGCGCTGGCGAGCAGCCAGGCTCGCCTGGCTGCCGCTCTCCCCTCTTGCGGTCTTGGCCCCTTCGCTGAAGCCATCCAGCGCCACTTGGTTGGCGCCGTGCAGGCCGCGCCAGGCTCGGAGGCGGAGGGCCCGTGGATCGATCAGCGCATCGCTGAGGGCTTCGAGCACGCTGTCAGCCAGTGAAAGGGCCGTTTCGTCCAACGCGGGTGAGGCGGCCGCGGTGGCCGATGCCTCCTCGACCGCGGCCAGAAGCCCCTGCTTGCTGCCGAAGTGATAGGCGATGAGGTCCTTGCTCACACCGGCGCGCGCCGCGATCTCGCGGACGGTGGCGCCGGCAAAG
The DNA here is from genome assembly GCA_036489775.1 of Acidimicrobiales bacterium. Lineage (GTDB taxonomy): Bacteria > Actinomycetota > Acidimicrobiia > Acidimicrobiales > RAAP-2 > Bog-473. The sequence continues at coordinate 40,453 of DASXFC010000068.1, forward strand.
CCCCGGCGCGAGAACTCCTCCAGAGCGGCGGCGAGCAGCGCGGCTCTGGTGCGGTCGGCGTCGATCTGCCGTTCCTCAGGCGGGACGGCCCGTCGGGTGGAACGGGCGATGGGCGGTGGCGGTGTCGGTGGTACCGGCGCCAGTGCCTTAGGTGGGGCCTTGGTGCGAGGCATAGACGGATGTATAACAGTTCCGTACGCTCGTATGGTGGATCCAGACAACTAGATGAGTGACTCCGACATATGTCCAGTACAGCCAGACGCCTGTCTATCCCTGAGGTGACTGGGCCTGGGGTGCCCATTTGGCCGGGCGTTTCTCGAGAAAAGCGGCCGAGGCCTCGATGAAGTCATGCGTGCCCAGGGTCATCACCTGAGTGCGGTTCTCCAGGGCAATGGCGGCTTCCAGGTTGGAGATCTCGAGATTGGCCCACATGCCTTCCTTGGTCATCCAGATCCCGTAGGGCGCATTGGCCATCACCAGGTTGGCCTCCTCGAGGCAGCGATCGAGCAGTTCGGGACCCGGCACCACGTCGACCACCAAGCCGAACCTCTCGGCTTCATCCGCGCCGAAGATGCGACCGGTCAGCATGAGCTCGTGGGCCCGGCCGGCGCCCACGATCCGGGGCAGGAGCCACGAGGTGCCGATGTCGCAGGCCGACAACCCGACCTTGACGAAGGCCACGCCGAAGCGAGCTTCCGCACTGGCGATGCGGATGTCACTGCCCAGGACGAGGGCCAGTCCCCCACCGGTGGCGGCCCCGTTGACGGCGGCGATGATGGGCTGGCGGATCGAGCGCATGAGAGGAATGAGCGAGGCGATGTGTTGCTGCGTGGCCATCGACCGGGCCACCGGATTGATGTCGTCGGAGGGCTGCGGCAAGGTCGGCGGATCCCCGTAGCCGGTGAGATCGAGGCCGGCACAGAAGGCGCGGCCGGCGCCGGTCAGGATCACGACGCGGCACGAGGCATCGAGGTGGACCTGGTGCAGCGCTTCGTGGAGCTCCTGGACCAGCCCCGCGTGCATGGCATTGAGGCGATCGGGCCGGTTCAGCGTGAGCAGCGTGACGCCGGCGGAGGGGGTTGCGATCTCGACGAATTCACCCATGGGCCCAGCATGGCTCAGCGCCCCCGGGGGATGCGGCGGCGGTACACAGCCACACCCCCCGAGCGCTGGCACGCACCGCCTGGGGTGAGGCGGTGCGACGGCTGCTCGCTTGCAGAGGGCGCTGGGTCGTGGAAAGGGAGACACGACTTTCCGCTGCGAGCGGCAGATCCAGGCATGACTTTGCCCAATCAATATTGGGGGCGGCCAACACCGGCCTGTGTGGGTGCTGAGACCTGGCGTGGGGGGCTTCTGGGAGGGGTCCGGCGGTCAGAGGTACCCCCGCCGACCTGGGGATGTGTCCACCGGTGCGGCAAACCCTAAGCGGGCTCACAGCTAAACCTGGGCTGACTGTAAATCGCATCGGCTGTACTGGGCCTATGCCCGACCAGGGACCTGCTGATCCCATCATGCCTCCAGACCCCGATCCGACCAGTGAGCTGCGCTTCGACGAGGAAGGCGAGCTGCTGCCCGACGAGGTCGATCCGAGGCGCAAGAAGCGCCGCCTCACCATCCTCGCCGTCGCCGTGGTGGTGCTGGCTGGGGGCGGGACCGGTCTTGGGCTGTGGCTGAGCGGCGGCACGCCGGCGTCGGGCATTGTGATCGAGAACCAGACGGTGTCGGCGACCACCGGGACCATTCAGCAGTCGGTGTCCGCCTCGGGGACCCTCGAGCCGGCCAACGAGGCCAACTTGAACTTTGCCGTGTCGGGGACGGTGACCGCGGTCGACGTGAAGGCGGGCCAGCAGGTCACCTCGGGCCAGGTGCTGGCCACCGTCGGGACGACCGCCTTGCAAGAGGACGTGGATGCGGCGCAGGCGCAAGTCACGGCGGCCGATGACAAGCTTTCGAGCGACGAGTCCTCCGATGCGGGGGCGAGTCAGGTTGACTCCGACGAAGCTTCGGTCACCTCAGCCGAGTCGTCGCTGTCGACGGCGCAGACCAACCTGACTGATGCCTCGTTGACCTCGACCATCACGGGCACGGTGGCGGCGGTCGCCCTCACCGTCGGGCAGGCGGTCAGCGGTTCGGGTGGCGGTGGCGGCGCAGGCGACGATGCGGCGGCGAACGACGACAGTTCGAGTTCGTCGAGCGGCCAGATCACCGTCATCGGCACAGACTCCTACATCGTGAACACCACCGTCGATGACACGCAGATCGGCTTGATCAGCGATGGCGACCAGGTCGACGTCACCCCGACCGGGAGCACGCAGATCTTCGGGACGGTGGCCTCGATCGGGCTGATCGCCAGTGACACCTCCGACGTCGCCAGTTTCCCGGTGGTGGTGGATGTCACGGGGACGCAGACCGGGTTGTATCCAGGAACAGAGGCCACGCTGTCGATCATCTACAAGCAGCTGAGCGACGTGACCGAAGTGCCGACCGCGGCCATCACGACCAATCCGACCACCAGCCAGTCCACGGTGACTGAGGTGGTCAACGGCTCCGATGTGACCAAGGACGTCACCATCGGTGAGGCCGAGAACGGTGAGACCCAGATCGTGTCCGGTCTGAAGGCCGGGGACAAGGTGATCGAGAAGGTCGTGAGCTTCAAGGGCTTCGGGGGTACCACCGGCGGGGGCGGCATCTTCGGTGGCACCGGTGGGACCGGGACGAGGCGCACGTTCACCGGCGGCGGTGGTGGCTTCACCGGCGGCGGTGGCGGTGGCTTCACCGGTGGCGGTGGCGGCTTTACAGGTGCCGGCGGATGAGCGCTGCTCGTTCTGCTGCGTCCCCTGCCTCCGACCCGGTGACCGCGCCGATCCCAGTCTCGGTCTCCGGGCTTGAGGTCTCGACGCCCGTCATCGATCTGCAGAAAGTGACCAAGGTGTACCGCACCGGCGCCATCGCCGTGGCGGCGCTGCGGGGGATCACGATGACCATCGACCAGGGTGAGTACGTCGCCATCATCGGACCCTCGGGGTCCGGGAAGTCGACCTTGATGCACATTCTGGGTGCGTTGGACGTCCCGACCTCGGGGACCTACCGCTTGGCCGGCGACAGTGTGAACGGGATGACCGAGACCGACCTGGCGGAAGTGCGGAATCGGCGCATTGGCTTCGTCTTCCAGCAGTTCAACCTGTTGGCGTCCATGACGGCGTGGCAGAACGTTGAGCTGCCCCTGGCCTATGCCGGCGTGGGTCGAGCGGAGCGCAAGGAGCGGGCCATCGCCGCGCTGGGCCGGGTGGGCCTGGCCCGCCGCATCCACCACCGTCCGGGCGAGCTGTCAGGTGGCCAGCAGCAGCGGGTGGCGGTGGCGCGAGCCCTGGTGACCGAGCCGGACATGATCTTGGCTGACGAACCGACGGGCAACCTCGACTCGTCCTCGGCGGCGGACGTCCTTTCATTGATGGACGAGCTGCACGAGGCGGGCCGGACGCTGGTGCTGATCACCCACGACGCCGAAGTGGCGTCCGCCTCGGGGCGAATCGTCGGCATCCGGGACGGCTTGCTGACTGATGAAGGCACTCGCGTGGCGGAGTCGGTCCGTTGACCTGGGTCGAGACCCTTCGCACCGGGTTGAACGGCATCCGGAGCCACCGGCTGCGGTCGGGCTTGACGGTGCTCGGGATCCTGATCGGCATCGCCGCGGTGATTCTGACCGTCGGCCTCGGCGAAGGGGCCCAGGGACAGGTGAGTTCGGAGATCACATCACTTGGCACCAACATCTTGACCATCACCCCCGGCTCGTCCACCACGACCACGGGGATCCGGGGCGGGCTGGGCTCGGCCTCCACGCTGACCATGGCTGACGCCACGGCGCTGCAGTCCAAGACGGTGGCACCCGATATCTCGGCGGTGGCGCCGATGAGCAGCGAGTCGGAGTCGCTGACGGCGGGCTCGTCCAACTGGACCACCACCGTGGTGGGTTCGACGCCGACCTGGCTTACCGTGCGTGATCGCACTGTGGAAGAGGGCCGCTTCATTTCTGCCGCGGATGTCAAGGACCACGCCGCCGTGGTGGTCCTGGCACCCACGACGGCGGAAGAACTCTTCCCCCGGGGAGGTTCGGTCGGCCAGAGTGTCGATGTCGACGGGGTGCCCATGACCGTGATCGGCGTGCTGACCTCGGCCGGCTCGAGCTCCTCCTCCACTACCGACCAGGACGACCAGGCCATTGTTCCCATCACGACGGCGGCCGAACGCATCTTCGGCGGGACTTCGCGCAACTCGCTGAGTTCGATTGTCATTCAGGCGCCGAGTTCGAACGACCTGACCGCGGCCTACCAGGAAGCCGACAACGAGCTCAATGCGCTGCATGGCATCACCTCGACGGCTGATTCGGATTTCACCATCACGTCCGAGGCGGCGGAGCTGACGGCGGCCACGTCGGTCGACAAGACGCTGACCATCCTGCTGGCGGGAATCGCCGGGATCTCGCTGCTGGTGGGCGGGATCGGGGTCATGAACATCATGCTGGTGTCGGTCACCGAGCGCATTCGTGAGATCGGCTTGCGCAAGGCACTGGGAGCGACCCCTCGCTTGATCCGCCGCCAGTTCCTGGTCGAAGCGTCGGTGCTGGGCCTGCTGGGCGGGGCCCTTGGTGCGACCCTCGGGATCGTGCTTGCCATCTTCTTGCCGGGATGGATCGGTGACCCGATCTCGATCAGCGCGCCCTACACCGCCCTGGCCATCGTGGTGGCCCTGGGTATCGGCGTGGTCTTCGGTGTCTACCCGGCCAGCCGGGCGGCCCATCTGGCACCTATCGACGCCCTACGGAGCGAGTGAAGCGATGTCGTTGATGTTTGCCGCGAAGACAGAACTGCTGCCGCAGCAGAAACGGAATCAGAATCAGAATCAGAATCAGAATCAGAAAGGGAACCTGAACATGCCCCGCCCCATCCCCTACTTCCGGATCCGTGGACACCGGACGCTCGCCGCTGGTGCCGCGCTGGTGGCGTTGATCAGCAGCGCGGTCTGCGCCGCCGCTGTGTTCGCTCCGGTCGCCGGTGCCGCCACGGCGCCCCAGAACTCGGATGCCAGTGGGACCATCGCGGCGGTGAGCGGGACCACGATGGAGGTCCAGAACGCCACCACCGGCCAGACGTCGGTGTCCTGGACGGGCACCACCACTTTCAGCAAGACGGTGACCGAGACCGTGAGCTCCGTGACGGCCGGTGACTGCGTCACCGCAACAGGGACGACGTCGAAGAAGTCGAAGACGACCATCGCGGCCCGCTCCATCACGATCGAACCGGCACCGGCGTCGGGCTCCTGCACCACGGCCGGGGCTGGTGGGCTCGGCACCGGCAGTACGGGGGCTCCGGGGGCCGGAGGGGGCGGTGGGTTTCGCTTCTCCGGCGGCACCGGCGGTGGTGAGCGTCCTGCCGGCGGCGGCGGCGGCTTCCCAGGGGGGGGTGGAAGCGGGAGCGGCTCTCGGAAACTCCCCGCTGCCCTGGCCGATCTCGGTGTGGCCTCGGGCAAGGTGACGGCCGTCAGCGGGACCACGGTCACGCTGTCCGGCGTGCTGCTGAGCAGCCTGTTCGGGAAGACCACCACTTCGAAATCGAGCAAGTCGAAGAAAGCGCCGAAGGTGACCAAGCCCAAGACGCAGAAACTCAAGATCACCACTTCGAAGACCACGACCTTGACGGCGACCCAGGCCACGACGTCCGCGGCTGCGGTTGTGGGCCAGTGCGCATCGGCCTTCGGCACGGCAGGGACGACCGGTGCCATCACGGCTACGACCGTTCGGATCACCTCGCCCGTGAATGGGTCGTGCACGACCAGCGGCTTTTCCGGCCGCGGTGGATTCACTGGCGGCGGGTTTGCCGGTGGAGCGCCAGGTAGCAATGGCTGATTCGGCCAAAGCGAGCCAGCGGTGGTGGATCCGGCGCCGGGCCACCCTCGGTGTGGCCGTGGTGGTCGCGGCGCTGATCGCCGGTGGTGCAGTCGCCTGGGCTTCCTCGAGCTCGGGTGACAGCGGCTACCGCATGGCCAAGGTGGTCCGCGCCTCGGTATCGAACAGCCTTGACCTGGTCGGGACAGTCGCGCCGGTGAGTGACGCCTCAGCCGCCTTCCAGGTGGGCGGACAGGTGAACACGCTGAGCGCCGCGGTCGGCCAGACGGTCACCGCCGGTGAAACTCTGGCCACTCTTTCCACTACCGCTCTGTCCGAGTCGGTGTCATCGGCCCAGTCGAGCTTGGACTCGGCACAGGCCCGGTTGACTTCGGACGAGAACGCGGAGACCTCCACCGCGACCACCCCGTCGAAGTCCTCGACCCCCACGACGACCTCGCCCGGACGCGGCTCGACCACAACCACGACGCCGGCCGGGGGCAATGGCGGGACGGGCAGCACAGCGACCCAGATCACTCAGGATCAGAACACCCTCACCACAGACCAGTCGACGACGTCCACAGATCAGCAGCAGGAAGCGGCCGACCTGTCCCAGGCCGATTCGGCCTGCGGTACTGGGTCGAGCACGTCGGGCACGTCGGGCAGCGGTTCGTCGGGTTCGACTTCGACTTCGACTTCGACTTCGACCACCTCGGGCTCGGGCCTCACACCCAGTGCCGCCTGCACCTCCGGCCTCGAACAGGTGGAGGCCGATCAGCAGCGGGTGAGCACCGACCAGACCACCGTCTCCCAAGATGAGGCCACCCTGGCCAAGGCGCTGGCCTCCTCGGCCTCCTCGGCCTCCTCCGGCTCTGGCACGTCCAACTCGGGTGGCGGTGGTGTCACGCCGATCAACACCGTGCCGGCCACCACGACCACCACCACGTCGAAGTCCAGTAAGTCGGAAGCCACCGATGACGCCAGCAATGGCAGCGGATTGAGCGGTGGCAGCGGAGCTGCCGACACTGGGGGATCAACGGCGGCTTCAGACAGCCCCGAGCAGATTGCCACCGACCAGGCCAACATCGATAGCGCTCAGGCCAACCTGACCAACGCCCAGCAGTCCCTCGCTGAAGCCACCCTGACCAGCCCCATCAATGGCAGCATCGTCTCGGTCGGCATCAGCAACGGCGAGACGGTTGCCGCCGGTTCCAGCACCGAGGTGATCACCATTATCGGCACCAAGTCCTACGAGACCACGGCCACCCTCACCAGCACCCAGGTGGCGGATGTGAAAGTGGGCGACCGGGCCCAGGTCGAGGTGGACGGGGTCAACGACGGCCTCGGCGGCACCGTGTCACAAGTCGGACCGGTCCAAGATGACGATGGTGACTACTCGTATCCGGTCACCGTGATCCTGCCCTCATCTGCACAGGGCCTTTACTCCGGCTCCACGGCCAGCGTGACCATCGCCACCGGTGGGGTGAGCGACGTCGTGGCCGTGCCCACTTCGACCATCATCACCAATGATTCCTTCTCGTACGTGGAAGTGTTGAAGAACGGGGTGCTTACCCGCCAGACGGTGAAGACAGGCATGGTCGGATCCACCTACACCCAGATCAAATCCGGGGTGAAGCTGGGCCAGTCGGTCGTGTTGGCCGACCTGGCTACTCCGGTGCCCTCGTCGAACGATGACACGACCGTCGGTGGTGGTCTTGGCGGTGGTGGATTCACCGGGTTCACCGGCGGCGGCGGTCGTTTTGTCGGTGGTGGTGGTGGCGGTGTCGTCTCGATCAGCCCCGCCGGCGGCTGACCACCGCCTGACCGGCGGCTGACCGGAGTCGGGGCAGCCGGCGCCCGATCTTTACGCCTGCTCCCAGTGCGGCCTGGGGCTACCCCGAAGGGGCCGGCGCACCATGGTGGCCATGAGCACGAAGAGCCACACCACCACCCGTTCCAGCTGGCGCATCGCACCCGGGGCACTGGCCTGGGCGCTCCGGCATCAGGTCCGCAGCACGCTCCTGGCCTCCGAGCTCGATGCGCTGCCGGTGTCATCCGCCGCGCAAGGCAGAACGACGCGAGGCACTGCTACCGTCCCCTGACGGTGACCTCTCCCCCGGCCTTGCGCACCGACCCGGCGACGCAGGTCGACCTGGAGCGTTACCCGCTGCTCACGCCGGAACATCCGAGGTACCAGGCCGCGGTGGCCCAGGCCCAGCGCCAGATGCGGTCCACCGGTGCCGCCGAGATCGACGGCTTTCTCCACCCTGACGCCCTCTCCCTCCTGGTAGCCGACGCCGAGGCCTTGGCGCCCCGGGCTCACCATTCGGCTGGCGAGGGCACGGCCTACCTCGAGTTTCCCGATTTCTCCCTGCCAGCTGGCCATCCCCGTCTGCGCTTCGCCCCCTATTCGGTCGGTGCGGTGGGCTATGACGTGATCCCCCGCACATCGCTGTTGCGCCTGCTCTACGAGTGGGATCCCATGAAGAACTTCATCGAGGCGGCGCTCGAGCGGGGACCGATCTACCGCTACGGCGACCCCTTCGGTGCGCTCAACCTGGCCGTCATGGGCCAGGGCGAGCAGCTGCAGTGGCACTTCGACCAGACCGACTTCGTGGTGTCGCTGGTCATCCAGTCGGCCGAGTGCGGCGGCGACTTCGAGGTGGTGCCGCGGATCCGCCGCGCCGACGACGAGTGTTACGACGAGGTGGCCGCCGTGCTGCGCGGTGAGCAAGGCCAGGTCGAGACCTTGGCCATGACGCCCGGCACCCTGTTGCTCTTCGAAGGCCGCTACTCCTTGCACCGGGTCTCCCCGATCGGCGGGGAGCGTTGGCGCCACGTGGGTCTGCTGGCCTACGACACCAAGCCGGGCACCATGGGCAGCGACCTGCTCCGGGCTGACCGCTACGGGCGCACGGAACCGTTTGTCGAGCCACCCGAGAACTGGCCGGCGGTGGGCGCGACGACGGGGAATGGTCCCGGCGGCGAGACCAATGGCTGACGACATCGCGCGCACCGAATTCGGTGAGGCCTTCGTGGGCGACGGCGTGAACGCGGCACACGTCAACACCGTGCTCGGGGGCAAGGGCGGTCCGGTAGAGACGGCCTGGACCACCGCGCTGGCCACGCCCCGACCGGGCCACGTGGCCTTCGTATGCACCGTGGCACCGGGGGTGGCGGTGCAGCCGGCCACTCTGTTCGTGAACAAGGCCACCATCGAGGACGAGCGGCATGCCGAACTGACCTGGGGGGCAGCGCAGGCCGGGGTGGCGGCCGGGATCATGGACGCGGTGGAGAAGGACGCCGTGCTGTCGCAGTTCGCCCCGGGGCGCCTCATCATCGCGGCGGTGTGGGTGAACCCCAAGGCCGATGACGCGGCAGCAGTGTTCGCCAATAACCGGGAGGCCGCCAGCGCTGCTCTGGTGGCCGGGCGGCATGGACTCCCCACCGTGGCCGATGCCGTCGCCGCCGCGGCCCATCCCTTCAATGCGTACTTCAACGGTCCGGCCTGAGGGCGTACGGTGGCGTCATGACGGCGATCCGGCTCGATCAGATCAACCTGATCGTGCGAGACGTGGCGGCTTCGCAAGCCTTCTACGCCCGGCTCGGCCAGCCGCTCGGGGATGCCGAGGACGAGGTATGGGCACGCCACCACGTGTCGGCACCACACAACGACGACTCTCCCATCGACTTCGACGTGGACAGCACCACATTCGTCCAGCAGTGGGACGCCGGCTGGGCCGGTGGTCCGGGAGTGGTGATCGGATTCAAGGTTGAGGGTCGAGATGAGGTGGATCGCCTGGTGACTGAGCTGACGGCCGACGGGGTGCCGGTGCAGCAGGCGCCCTATGACGCCTTCTGGGGTGCTCGCTACGCCGTCGTGAGCGATCCGGACGGGAACGGCGTGGGCATCATGAGCGAGGTCGATCCGGCGCGGCGTTCGGCGCCGCCGTTGCCCGAGTGATGAGGACGCGGTGAGCGGGGACGGCGATGCCAGCCTGATCGACGTGGTGATCGAGATCCCGACCGGGAGCCGGAACAAGTACGAGTACGACCACGAGCGCCACATCATCAAGCTGGACCGGCGGTTGTTCACAGCGACGGCCTACCCCGCCGACTACGGGTTCGTGCCGGACACCCTCTCGGACGACGGCGACCCGCTCGACGCTCTGGTGCTGGTAACCGATCCGACCTTCCCGGGCTGCCTGGTGCACGCCCGGATCCTCGGTGTGTTCTTCATGCGGGACGAGGCGGGCAAGGATGCCAAGTTGATCTGCGTGCTCGAACACGATCCGCAGTGGGACGGCGCTACTGACATCGAGGATGTGCCAGCGCATCTGCGCAACGAGATCGAGCACTTCTTCTCGATCTACAAGGATCTGGAGCCGGCCAAGTCTACTGAGGTGCTGGGCTTCGAGGACCGCTCCGCCGCGTTGGCGGAGTTGGAGAAGTGCCGCGCGGCGTTTGCCGCCGTACCGAGCTGAATCAGAAAAGAGGGGGCCATGCCGGAGGCAAAGGTTGGAACAAAGAAGACGATCTATCCGCGGGATGAGGTGCAGGCGACCGTCGATCGCTACCACGAACTGCGGGGGCGCATCGACGAGGGCCTTGAGCCCGATGCCTTCGGCGCGCTGGCCGGTTTCTACACCGAGGACGCCGTGTACATCGACGGCGCCTGGGGGCGGCTGGAGGGGCGGGACGTCATCGCCAACTGGCTGGTCGATTCCATGGTCGGCATGGAGGACTGGAAGTTTCCGGTGGAATTCACCGCCATCGAGGGCAATGACGTGGTGGTGAAGTGGACGCAGATCCTGCCGCGGTTGCGGCCGGACGGGACGGCGTACCGGCAGTCGGGGTACTCACGGATGATCTACGCCGGGAACGGGCAGTTCTCCTATGAAGAGGACGCCTACAACATGGTGCACGTGCTGGAGGACATCGAGGCTTCGGGCTGGCAGCCGACGGAGGCCATGAACTATCCGCCGGCGCATCCGGATCGGAACTTCGACATCCCGTCGTAGGTCAGGTCAGCCGTTCGGGAGCGTCTGGCCGCTGTTGTTCTGCCCCTCCTGCTGCTCGGCTTCGGCCTGGTTGCCCAACGTGACCGTGGTCGACTTCTTTGAGGTGCCCTGGTAGTAGGTCACGTCGATCTTCTGGCCGGGCTGGTCCTTCTGCACGATGGTCTGGAGTGTCTCGGCCGAAGTGATCGGCGTGAAGTCGATGTCCACGATGACGTCGCCCTGGGCGAGGCCGGCCTGGGCCGCCGGGGACTTGGCGATCACATCGAGGACGACGGCGCCTTTGGTCGGGGTGAAGCCGTACTGCTGGCGCAGCGAGCTGGTGAGTGTGGTGATGTCCACGCCTAGGTAGCCGCCGCCGCTGGCCGCCGAACCGCCCTTCTGCAGCTCGGGGATGAGCGACTCCACATCGGCGATCGGGATGGCGAAGCCGATGTTCTGGCTGGTGCTGCCGTCCTCGGTGGTCCCGGCCACCGCGGTGTTCATGCCGATGACCTGCCCGGCGGTGTCGATGAGGGGACCGCCCGAGTTGCCCGGGTTGATGGCCGCGTCGGTCTGGATGAGGTTGGTCAGGTTCTCTTCGAGCGTGCCTTCACCACCGGCGGTCACCGATCGGCCGAGGGCGGAGACGATGCCCTGGGTGACGGTGGGGGTGCCCGCGGCCAGGCCGAGCGCGTTGCCGATGGCCACCACGGCGTCGCCCACCTCAGCCTTGGTCGAATTGCCGAAGGTGACGGTGGACAGGTTGGAGGCGGTGTTGATCTTGAGGAGGGCCACGTCCTTGGTGGCGTCGTAGCCGATGAGTGTCGTTGGGAGGGCCTTGGTCTGCCCGTACTCGGTCACCGTGATGGTCCCGACGTTGCCGTCCTCGGTGAAGAGCTCGATCACATGGTTGTTGGTCACGACCTCACCGTTGGAGGTGATGATCATGCCGGTGCCCTGGTCTTCGCTGCCCTCTGACTTCACGTCGATCGAGACCACAGCCGGTTCCACGTCTTTGACCAGCTGGACGATTGAGACATTGCCGAGGGTGGCCGCGCCGGGCGCGGCCGTGCTCTCCTTGATGGTGACGTTGCTGTCGGTGTTGTTGTTGTTCTCGAAGATGACGGCGACGCCGGCACCGACGATGGCCCCAATGATGGAGGCCACCAGAGCCACGGCCAGCCACTGGCGCTGGCGGATTGGCTTGGTGGGTGATGGTGGCGGCGGTGTGGTCGGTGTAGTGGGTGTAGTGGCGCCCAGGTAGCTCGGGTAGGGCGTGGCGGCGAAGGGGGGCTCAGGGGGTGCTGGTGGCGCGGGGGGGCTGAGTGGAGCGAACCCCGCGGGTGGCGCAGTGGGTGCGGCTGGTTCTGGGAGCTCGGAGCCAGGGCCGGCAGGTGGGAGCGGCCATGAAGGCTGGGGCGTCTGGGCAGGCTGAGCAGGGGTTGCCGTTGGATCGGTCGGAGTCGTGCCTGGCGCGGTCTGTTCGTCGTCGTGCTGCATTGCGATCCCTCCGGTCCGGGCGCTGTCCGCCTCGCTGGTACGGCGATTGACCAGCGTTGCGGCGACCTGGGGATGGCCGTCGCGGTCAGGCGCCATGTTACGGGATGACATGTGAGGCTCCGGGCACGGTGATGGTGAGACGACAGGGCGAACTCGGCCGGACTTGGCCGGACTTGGCCGGACTTGGCCGAACTTGGCCGAACCGGGCTGGACGGGAACTCGACAGCGACTGAACGGGAGTCGGGGGGAGTCCCGCTGGAGGCGGACGGGAGGCGGACGGGAGGCGGGCGAACGAGTGCTCGGCCTGGGCGCGGTAGCGTGTCCGCCGCATGTCGCCACGCCGGATGGATATCGAACTGACCAGCCAAACCCCCGATGGAGGTTGGACCTGGCGCGCCGCTGGCGCCCGCCAACCTAAGGGATCGCTCGACGGCGCCTTGGTGCCCGCGGGCGAGAAGGTCGGTTCGGTGTTGCGGGCCGAGATCGAGGTGACCATCGAGGGGATTGACGTCCTGTCGTTGGACGAAGTGGTGGCAAAACACTCCGAGGTGAAGACCGAAGGCCGGATCGAGGTCGTGGGGACGCCCAAGCGGGCGCCCGACGTGTCGGTGATCCTGGCGCCGAGCTCAGGAAAGCGGCCGCGCCGGCGCGACGACGGTGATGGTGACGAGCGTCGTGGCGGTCGTGGTGACCGGGACCGCCGCGGGCCCCGGGAGGACTCAGAGCGCGCTGGTGGTCGCGGGCCTCGTACTGGTGCCGCGGTCAGTGGCAGCGAGAGCGGTAGCGGTCGAGAGAGCGGTAGCGGTCGAGATGGTGGTGGCGAGGAAGGCCGCCGGCCCAGTGGTCCGATCGGTCCTCGTCGTCCCGGCGGTCGCGGTGACCGGCCCAGTGGGCGCGGCGAACGCCCGACCGTGCCGACATCGACGGTGCACCGCAACGCCATGCTGGCGACGTTGCGGCCCGAGCAGATCCCGGTGGCCGAACAGCTGCTGCGGGGCGGTCTGCCCGCGGTGCGTCAGGCCATCGAGGCACAGAACAAGGAAGCACGGACCGCCGGGAAGCCGCCGGCGTCCAACGATGCCCTCTTGGCTATGGCCGACGAGCTCCTGCCGGTCGTCAAGCTGGCCGACTGGAAGGACCGCGCTGCAGCGGCCCAGACCGCAGGCAAGGAATACCGCCTGCGCGATCTGCGGGCGGTGGTGGCGGCCTCGCGCACGGTCATCCTCGACGAGGACGGTCGGGGCATGGCCAAGGCGCTACATGACGCGCTGGACCAGCGCACCACCGCACTGAAGGAAGAGTGGCTGGCCCGCATCACCAACGCCCTCAACGACGGTCGGGTGCTGCAGGCGATCGAGGCCTCTATTCGCCCGCCTGAGCCGGGCACACGCTGCCCCGCCGACCTGGCGGTGCGACTGGCCGCTTCGGCCGGTGAGGCGATGACGGCCGAACTGGCGCCCGAGGAGTGGCTCAAGCTGCTCGACGCCGTGGTGGCCTCGCCGGTGCGCCGGACGGTCAAGCCGGTAGGGATCCCCGACGACGAGGTGGCCAAGCAGGCCGCCCGTCACGCCTCGGGTTCGGTGCCGGCGCTGGCCAAGTTGCTCGGCCTGCGCATCCCTCCCCCGCCGCCCCGGGTCACCGAGCGTCAGCGCATCACCGCAAGCGGCGGTTGAGGGTCAGCAGCCGGGCGGTGAAGCCGGCTGCCTCAAGTCGTTGCTTGGTATTGCGATCTCCGGGCAGGGCTCTGGCGTCGATGTCGACGCAGAGACGGGCCTCACACCATTCCACCGCGGCCGTCATAAGGGCTGAGCCCACACCGACGCCACGGCACTCGGCTTCGACGTAGCAACACTCGATACGTCCGCTGGGGTCTCCGGGGGCGCTCCCCGGCCGCACGAACGTCGTGACGGCCAACAGGCCCACCGTGGCCTCGTGGAAGGTGCCGATGAACACCGCCACCGGGCTGTCCGCGGCGAACCAGGCATCCAAGAGTTCAACGGCGGTGACCGGTCCGACCAGGGCGGCACCGCCGCGGGCGGTCCTGACGTCCTGGAGGGCTTGCTCGAGCAGGTCTCGACAGGCCGCACGATCCTCGGGGCCGGCCGGACGGGCTGCCTCCATCGGAGGGGCGGGCGGCCTACTCGGCCAGGCTGGCGGCGGGGCCAGCCTCATCGAGGAGCTGGCTGGTGCGGTTCAAGATGGTGCGCCGGTTGCGGTGCGAGGCCTCATGGCGGTGCACGGCCCGGAGCTGGTCCGCTCCGAGGCTCTCGAGACGCCGGACGACCTGGGAGGCCGACAGGGTGTCGTAGCCGGCCAGCGCCTGCTCCACCACCGCGGTGTCTGCGGGGTCTGCAGCGGGCTTGGGAGGCGCCTGGGGCGAACTGGCCGGGGGGACGGGGCTGAGGGTGTCGCCGGCGTGGTTGGTGGTGGCGGCCGCATCGGGTTCCTCTGCCGCTTCGGAATTGGATCCGAACAGATTCAGCAATCCCCCGAATCGCTGCTGGACCTGTTGCTCGATCTGGTTGGGGAGCTGGCTGATGAAGAACTGGCCGACCACCCGGGCGTTGCTGATCTCCTGCTCGACCCGTTGGCGGCCCTTGTCGACCAGGCCGGGCAGGTCCTCGGCGACCGTCAACGCCACTCCGACGGGGCCGTAGAGCAAGAGATCGAGGGCGCGCTCGAGCGGGTTGGGCGGATCGCCGGCGATGGGATCGTCGGCTTGGTCGGCATGCTCGTCAGACACAGTCCCGGCAGAGCATCCTCTTCTTGTCAGCGAGCTGGCTGGGGTGCTTGACCAGGAAGCAGGAGCGGCAGACGAACTCGTCGGGCTGCTTGGGCAGGACCCGCTCGTTGGCCTCGGTGCGGTCCTCTTGATCCGTGGCCTCCTCGTCCTCGGGCTCGTCCTCGACGACCAGACGCTCCTTGAGGATGACATCGAGGCTGGCCTCGACGTCCTCGTCCTCGGGCTCCTCTTCCTCTTCCTCCTCGTCGGCTTCGCCGGATTTCTCGACCACCGCGGCTGGCGAGGGGGTCAGGATCTCGGCGACGTCGTCTTCTTCCTCTTCGTCCTCATCGTCGACCACGACCAGGTCGTCATCGTCCTCATCGAGGGCGGCCTCATCCAGGTCGTCCTCGTCTACCAGGGCGTCCTTGTCGTCGATCTCTTCATCGATGTCCTCATCGAGCTCGTCACCCAGCTCGGCTTCTTCCTCGACAGGTTCGGTGGGCTTCTTCTTGGTCGGCATGTGCGGGCGGAGCATATACGGTCAAAACACCTGCGCAATCGCTTTGGCGGGGGTTGCCGGTGCGGGGCGCGACCGGGTGGGCGGAAGATGGTTGGCCTGGTCGGATGGGTTTTTCTGGGCCGCTGGGGGCGTCGCCGGACGGGGTTGGCGAGTTGGCGAGTTGGCCTGGTGTCCAGTGGCGCCGGGGGCGCTGGCGGGGAGGCGGCCGGGCCCTGGGGTCTTTGGCTCCGTCTCGAAGACCGATCCCTGTCGGTCCGCGAGCGTTCTCTACTCGACCCCCAGGGCCACCATCCGCCTCTCACAGCATCCCCCCCTTGGAGCGCATCCAGCGGCGAGGCTGACGTTCTCCAGCGGGCGATTGGGACTGCGCCGTACAATACGCAGTGTCAGGGCGGTGTCGTCAACCGCTTTGAGAAGGCTCCCACCAGGGACAATGGGGGTTCTTCCTGGTCAGCCCGCTGAAGATTTTTCGGCTCGGCGGCGCTCGGCCTTCCGCTCCGATTCGAGCCGTTCGAGGTCGGTCGATCCGTGGTCCACGAAGGTCATGGCCTCGGCCACGGCGCGGTGCCCGGCCTGCTCGGCGATGGCGCGGTGCATCTCCTGGGCGACGCGTCGGTAGGCGGGGTGACCTTGTGCCCCTGACCGGAGCTCGATGAGGTGCATGGCTTCGCGGGCATTGCACTGCATGACGTAGCGGATGCGGTGCGCCAGCGCGGTGGCGTAGGACGCTTGCTCGGGGAAATCAGGGAGCAGCGTCGTGTAAAGCGCCTCGGCCCGTTCGATGGTCTGGTGGTAGTCGTTGTCGAGGCCGGCTTCCTCGACCAGCGCCGGCATGTCGTAACCGAGTGCGATGCCGAGCTTCTGCCATTCGATGGTGAGCATGCGGTGGCGTTGCAGGTCCCGGAAGGCGCCGTAATCGGTGACCAGCTCGAAGCGGTAGTCGGTGCGCTCGAAGGCGCGACCGGGGCGGTGACGGCGGTTGCGGCGGTCCCCCACATAGGCGGCGAGGAGCTGGACCCTCTCGTCGTGGCTGAGGCGGGCCACTCGGGCCGCGGCCTGGCGCTCAGAACACTGCAGGTGGGAGAAACAGGCTGCGACCAGGATCTTCTCCTCGCCGTCGGGGTCAAAGTCGAGCAGGGTGACCTCGGGTTCGGGGGTGGTTTCGGCGTCGAGCGTGGCGCGGTCCGTGGCGGTGGTGGCGGCGGCGGCGGTGTCGGGCCAGAAGCGGGCGACCACCTTGGCCGTCTCGTCCTGGGTAGCGGCCAGGTAGGCGGTCCACTCCCCTCCGCGCTCGGGCACGTCGACGCGCTGGAGGAAGGAAGGGATCACCTTGCGCAGTTCTTCGATCATCACGGTGGAGTAGGCGCGCGCTTCGGGCAACGGGTGGGCCCGCATGCGCAGCAGCAATTGCTCGTAGGCCTGACCGGTGCCGTAAATGCCGATGTTGGACAGCGACGCGGCCGGGAGGAGGCCGCGCAGTGCATCGAGTGCCTTGGCCCGCGTCGCTTGGCGGTAGATGAAATCGCTGTCCCCGGCTTGTTGGGGGAACTGTCGCCCCACCCATTCCTGCATGCGGGGCAGGAGTTCGCCGTAGACGTCGAAGACGCGGTCCAGGTCACCGACGTAGCGGGCGCCGAAGGGCGAATCGAGGATTTCGGGGGGCCGGTAGTAGCGGTAGATGCCCGAATCGAGCCTTTGGTTGTAGGCGATGTAACGAGTCGACTGCTCGAGGTAAGCCATGAGACGGCCCCACTCGAGGATCTTGGAGAGGATGTTGGACGATTGCTCGCAGGCCAGGTGCACGCCGCCGAGCTGGGCCACCGAGTCGTCGCCGTACTCGAAGAAGACCCGGTCGTAGAGCTGCTCGGCCCGGTCGAGGCCGACGGTGGCATCGATGGTGTGGTCGCCGCTGATGTCGAGGTCGCCGACGAACTCGTCGAGGAAGAGACGCCGCAGGCTCTTGGCCGAACGCGAGTAGCGGGCGAAGAGAGCCCCCTTGACGACCTCGGGCAGGTTGACGAGCGCGAAGACGGGCCCGTCGAGATTGGTGAAGTACCGGCGGAGGACCTCGGCTTCCTCGTCGGTCCACTCCTCGCTGGCGTAGAGATCCATGGCAGTCGCCGAGCCTATGGGTCGACCGGCACCGTCGTGGGGGATGGCCCCTGACCGACCACCGAAGAGGCCGCTACGACCCCTCGGAGCGCTTGATCGGCCGCGCTGCGTGCTGTCGATGCCGTGGTGGGGTTAGGAGCGTGATCCCCGACCTGGCGGAGCAGGTCGATGAGCTGCTTGACGTTGCGGACGAAGTCGCCGCCCGAGACCTCCTCGTCCTCGAGGATCGGGGCCAGATCGTCGCCACCGACCCAGCGCCGAGCCAGGCTGACGAAGCCGGGATCGGGCCGCCTGGTCAGTGGGAGGCCGCCGGCGTCCTCGGCCCGGTTGAGCTCGGTGGCGACGGCCACGATGGCCTTCCAGCGTTCCCGCAGGCCGCCGCCGGGGCCGACCACGACGCCGTCGGTAGGGCCTCGGGACTCGAAGGTGAAGACCGAGACCAGCCCGGCTAGCTCCGCCGGTCCCAGGCCGTCGAGAAGGCCGTCGGTGAGGCACTGGGTCACGAGCAGGTCGGCCTCGTGATAGATCCGGGCCAGGCGCTCGCCCCGATCGGTCAGGGCCCATCCCTGCACGTAGCCCCACTCCTCGAGGACACGCAGCACCCGGTCGAACTGTCGGGCCAGTGACTCGGTGCGGCCCTTGATGGCTCCCTCGATACGTCCGACCTCGCGTTGCAGGCGTTCGACGCGGTCGTAGGCGCGCAGATGGGAGCGGACCGAGGGGCACGACGCCACCGGATGGTGCGCGGCCGCGGCCGCCAACGTCTCGCTCAGCTCCCCTGGCCCGACGCGGATCGGGGCCTCCTCGACGTCGGCGTCGAAGCGGGTCGACATCAGCGCCGAGGCGACCTGGCGTCGGTACCGGGCGTTGTTGGGCGCGAACGGCGTGGGCAGCTCGACGCGCCCGACGCTGCGGGGGGTGGCGGAGAAATCCCACACGCCGAGCTGGATCACGCGTCGCTCAGGGGTCACGACGCGGAGCCGCACGTCGCCTCCCCGCCGGCGGCTGGTGGTCAACACGGCTACCCGCCCCGCTCCGGTCACGAGCACGTCACCGGGCCGGATGCGCGCCAAGCCGGCTGCAACCTTGCCGGCTGCAACCTTGCCCGCCGCACCCCTGCCGGCCGCAACCCTGCCGGCCGCAACCCTGCCCGCCGCACCCTTGCCGGCAGGAACCCAGCCCGACCGGGACGGGCGGAGCTCGGCCTCTTCGCTGGCCTGCAGGGCGTGGCGGTACTCGCCGACGTCGCCACGCTCGCAGGTCGCGGCGCCGCGGGCCTCGGCCAGCATGGCTGTGGTGCGCTCCAGCCTGGCCTCGAGGCGGACGACGTCGCCGTCGGCCTGGTACTGGGCGAAGGAGAGGTTGAGGAGGTGGTGGGCGCGCTCGGGTGGGTAGCGACGGACCAGGTTGACGGCCATGTTGTAGGTGGGACGGAAGCTGCTCGACAGGGCGTAGCTCCGCGCCCCGGCCAGGGTGGCCACCTGGTCGAAGGGCACGAACGGTGAGCACAACACGACGGCATAGCCGGCGTCGTCGATGCCTCTGCGCCCGGCTCGGCCGGTGAGCTGGGTGTAC
>DASXFC010000084.1:0-22610 GCA_036489775.1 Acidimicrobiales bacterium
AACTTCGCATGTCGAAGTCAATCGCGACCGGTGCATGGGCACCGGCGCGTGCGCATACGCTCTTCCCGGCCTGTTCACCGTCGGTGATGACGGCAAAGCCAGGGTCATCGGCACCGTGGACGAAGACGACAAGACCGTCGCTGATGTAGTCAGCGAGTGTCCCACGGCCGCCCTGCGCCTAGTAGGTCGATGACGACCTTGCCGTGCACGTGCCGGCCGGCTTGAAGCTCGACCGCGGCGCGGATCTGCTCGACCGGGAAGCTGGCCGCGATGGGCACGCGGAGCTGGCCCGCCGCGACCAGGCTGGCGATCTCCTCGATGGCGCCGGGGGCGGCGTTGGCGCCGTTCGCCGGGGTGATTCCGTCGACCTGTGCGGCGATGGTGGTGATGCGCTCGTCGGGCACGCCGAGTTCCCGTGCCGCCTGCGCCGTCTCCGTGCCGTGCAGGTCGATGGCCGCGTTGACGCCGGCGGGCGCCAGGGCGCGGACCCGGCCGGCCAGGCCGTCGCCGTAGGCGGCTGGCTCGGCCCCGAGGGCGCGCAGGGCATCGGCCGACGCCGCTGATCCCGTCCCGATCACTCGCGCGCCCGCGAGGCGGGCTAGCTGGACGGCGAACACGCCGACCCCGCCTCCCGCGCCGCCGATGAGCAGCGTGTCGCCCGGGCCGGGGTTGACGACGGCGAGGGCGGCGGCGGCCGTGCAGCCCGCTATGGCAAGGGTGGCGGCGGTGCGGTCGTCGACGCCGTCGGGGGTACGGTGCGCGTCGCCGCCCGCCGCGATGGTCCCTGCCACGTCTATTACTACGTAGTCGGCGACCGCGCGGGAGAGGGCGCCGCCGAACACTCGGTCGCCGGCCGCGAACTCGGTCACGCCGTCACCGACCTGGTCCACCACCCCGGCATAGTCGGTTCCGAACCCGCACGGCAGGCTCAAGCCGAATCGAGTGGCGGTGTCTGCGTCGGCGGTCATGAACCAGTCCATCGGGTTCAGTCCAGCCGCGGTGACTCGCACCCGGATCTGCCCCGAGCCGGCCCGCGGTACGGGTACCTCGCGGACGTTGAGGACCTCGGGGCCGCCGAATGACTCGAGCCGGACCGCTCTGCTCGCGGCCGCCGACGTGTTGTTGACGCTCGGTTCTTGCATGCGCACCGGTCTCCTTTGGCGACGAATGACAGAACAAAAGCGGACTATGCTCCGTTTTCAGACACCGTAACACAATCGGAGCGTGATCCGTTTTGGCAGAGTCAGAAACTCGCGTGCTGCGAGCGGACGCGACTCGCAACCGCAACCAACTTCTCGAAGTGGCGACCCGCGTGTTCGTGTCTGCCGACACCGAGCCGTCAATGCGCGCCATCGCACGCGAAGCCGGGGTCGGCATCGCCACGCTCTACCGACACTTCCCCACCCGCGAGTCTCTGGTTGACGCGGTCTACCGCGATCAGGTGGCTCGGCTCACCGTCGGCGCCCGCGAGCTACTCACCGAACTTCCCCCGCCCGCGGCGCTGCGACGGTGGATGGACCTGTTCGGGGAGTGGATCGCCACCAAGAACGGCATGCTCGACACGCTGCTCGCAATGATCGAATCGGGCGAAATCGCCCATGCACAGACCCAGACCGAGCTGCTCGCGGCCATCGACGACATCCTCAACGCCGGCCGCGTGACAGGCGAACTCCGCGCCGACGTCACCGCCGAAGACATCGCTGCCAACCTCATCGGCATCTTCACTGTGGCCCACCCGCCCGAACACGCCGCCAGGGCAAGCCGCCTGCTGAACATCCTGATGGACGGCCTGCGATCTACACCCTGAACCGCCCATCTGCGCGTTCTAGGTACGAACCCGCGTGCCCGTCATCATCTCGGCCGAAGTCGAGATCGCTCCGCCTACACCCAGAAGCACTTTGATCAGGGCAACTGCATAGGCACGCACAGGGCATGCCCATGCACCGCTCCGCCGGACCGGTATCTCTGTGGCGAATCCGCAACGTACGGCCCGCTCGCGTCTGCGCCACCTTGCATATGCTGCATACGCAAGGGCTGAGTAGGTCCCCACAAACTGTCCCCATAAACACAGAAGCCGCCGACCAAACGTGCTGGTCAGCGGCCTGTGCATACGCAAGAAGGCGCGAAAAACGCGCATACTTGGTGGCGGGGGCGACCTGTGAACGGTCGACCATTGAGTTATGAGGCAGACGACTATTGCAGCGGCGAAGAGGTCGCGTTCTTCCGCAATCTGAAGGGACCCGGGAGACGCGCCATCATCCAGTCCTTTCCGATGAGCCTGTCCAGACGGTCGGCGTACTCGCCGAGGAGCCGGGCGTCCTCCTCCAGATCAGCGAGTGACGCGAGAATCGTGGTCCCGTTGCTGCCGCGAGGAAATCGTGATCGACGAGCACCGCAACCCGCGTACTCCCACCAGTCCGCATGAATCACGTTGTCGCGACGCCGTTTGAGTCCTTGCTCTTCGCCCCACTTGAGCAGTTCAGCCAACTTCTCGCGACGACCGTCTGACCCATCGCACTGACGCATGAGCTTCTTGTGAAGGCCGCTCCAGGTTTCATCAACCGTCGAAAATCTCGCTTTCGATGGCGCTGTCAGCACCAGAAGAAGCCGCTTCATTGCCATCTCGACGTGCCCACCCGCAGCGGCGACCGCACCGATGTGTTGATGCAGTTCGGTGCGGAACCGGAGGTCGGCATCGTTCGGCCCGCCGTGCCGTCCGATCCGGACCGTTGACATGTCGATTTCCGAAAAGGTCCCAGGAAGCACCAAGTCGTAAATCACCTCAGGGTGATTGTCGATTCGCTCGGTAACGACGTAGTAGCTGCTAAAGCCTGTTGGAGGCCAGACCTCACGCGTGCCAGCTGCCGGGGACGTCGACGCTTCATCCATCATCTTGAGACCTCCAGGGTCCAGCTTCGGCTCGTTCGGTCATGGGTCGCTTCTCTCAACTTCTGAGCCAACCGCTTCTCTGATTTCGAGCGGCCCGATGTCGCCAACGAGTCGATCGAGGTCGAGGCGGAGCCCGCCGGTCTCGAAGCGACCGATCGGGTCGCGGACGCGGCTCCACGTTGGCGTAGTCGTGTCTGCCTCGTAGACGCGGTATAGGACGTACC
This sequence comes from Acidimicrobiales bacterium, assembly GCA_036489775.1. GTDB lineage: Bacteria > Actinomycetota > Acidimicrobiia > Acidimicrobiales > RAAP-2 > Bog-473. The sequence goes on from DASXFC010000084.1 coordinate 3,114, forward strand.
GGTTCCTTGCTCGCACTGCCAGACGAAATTCTGCTCCCGGCCAGGAGAATCGGCCGTCACGGCCGGTCGTCGATTTGACCTCGATCCAGAGGTCCTGGCCGTCGTCGTCAACCGACTTGATGTCGTGGTCGGCGAAGGGATCGGCGTCGGACGTCCAGACCACTCGCTCGGGTGACTCTCCCAGGTTCGCGACCCTTGCTCGCTCCGTGGCCAAGACGATTTCCTCGCCGCGCCGACCCAGGAGGCGGTCCTCCTCGCGTTCGTCGGAGTCACGCGGTGCCGCTCCGGCCGGCCAGCCCCCGCCCTGGCGTTGCCAGACAGTTCGCTCCTGCGGCTCCCCTGACTGACTTGCCGGTCGAGGGGTGACGTCTTGAAGATCCGGCAGCGGTGGTCGCGGGGTCCGAGCGATCCCGGCAGCAGTGAGGCCGAGACCTGGCCCGATCGGCTCGTGACGCGTATGCAACGCACCCTCGACCACGCTCCGACTGATCGCGTCAACGAGCGCTGAGGATTCGTCCTCGACGATATCGTCTGAGTCCTCTTCTGGAATGGCACCGTCGGGCTGCCAGATGACCTTTCGGCGATGCAGTTCGCGCCGAACGTCGGCTGCGGTCCGGCACAGCAGCAGGAAGTAGATCGGGTCGCCGAGCAGTTGCTCAGCGAGGACGCTCCGGTCGGCGATGGCGGCGATGGCGGCCGCGACAGACCGGCGCACGTCCGAGGAGGTGCGCGCTCCGGCAACGACGATCTCCCCCTCGCGTACCAGGTACTCGCCTCGCACTGAGATGCTTGTTCCAGCGAGCTGATACTGGTGCCGGATTTCGTCGACGACGACGATCTGTCGGATGCCACCAAGGCGCTCCGCGAGCGCTGCCGGAGTCAACACTGGATCAGAGGCGGGGACGGCCGAGACCAACGCCGCTACTGCGGACGCGAAGTAGGAGGTCTGGAGTCGACCAAGCACGCTTTCCACGCGGAGGCGGGCTTCGTGCTCGATGGGCGTGCCGATTTCGGCTGCGAGAGGCACGGCTACCTCCGAGAGTCGTTTGACCCCGGCGGCGTCTAGTAGGGGGATCGCTCGTCCTTCGAGCGGCGCGGCGAAGGCCACTGGCGCTCCGGCCTCCGCTGCAGCCACGGCCAGGTCGGGGTGGTCGTTGATCAGGAAACGTCGCGCAGTGGCCTCACTGATCGGGTGAAGCCGACCGTCGTCGTCGAGAAGGAACGCCGTCTGTGGGGGCACGTTCGCCGGAAGCTGGTCAAGTTGGCGGTAAGCGCGTTTGAGGGCTTCGGCGACTCGTGCCGGCACTTGCTCGTGCTGGCCGTAGCGTTCGCCGACCCAGGTCAGCAGGCTTCCCCAGTGGTTCGGCTCGGGCGTCGTTCGGACGCCGAGTGCAACCGCCGCGTCCCGCTGCGCATCGGGCAGCACCGGGACGGCACCTAGGAAGGACCTGCGGTTGTCGGTTCCGACGAGGCAGGCGGCGGGCGTCTCCCACCGGTCGTCGGTCCACAAGATCGGTGCGCGCTCGAACTCGTCGAGAGGTCGACGTTCGCGACGGAGCGCGTCGACAAGAGCCCGACCAGCGAGGTCGGGGCGGGGCGGCTTTCCCCCTGCTTCGCGCAGCTTGGCAAGCGCGGCGACGAGGTCATCGGCCCTCGGCTCCGATCTCGACCCGAGACGGATAAGCAAGGTCTCGCGCAGTTCGACAGCGTACGGCGCGTCCTCGCCGAGCAGCGAGACCAGACGGTCGGAGCGAACGTAGGTGTCGACCGGCGCGAGCGACGCGCCGGTCGACGTCTCCAGGAATTGAACCCCTTTGAGCTTCTTCAGTACGTCACGGGTCAAGAGTTGAGGGAGGCGTTCCAGCGCTGCGCGCATCGCTGACGGCGGCGCCTCTCCTCGTTCGACGAGCTCGGCGAGCGCCACCAGGTCGGGACCGTGCAGCTCAGTTCGGAACCTGAGGGGCTTGAGCGCCGGGTTCGCTTCGTCCGCGCGTCGAGGAAGGTGAAGAACTGAGGCGAGAAGATCTGCGCCTTTGGTCTTGCTGCTCACCATGCTCGCGGGAGCGGCGTGCTCGCCGCGCCGGTCGAGGAGCACCGGGGCGCGGCGCAAGGCTGCCCATGCTTTCTTCGAGAGGTCCGGCTGGGCTCGTAGGTAGCGGGTGAGGGCTTCGCGTTCCTGGGTCGTCGCGGTCTCGGAGATCGTCCTGGCGGCGACTTCGACGGCCCAGCGCGAGGCATTGAACGGCCGGCACAGCCCGCGCAGCACGCGGTAGTGGGCCAGCTCCGGATGGAGAGCCGTCTCCCTGGGGATGACCGCGACGAGGATCTCGTCGACGACCCACAGGGTGTCGGGCGCGGCCAGCATCCCAGCTGCGGTCAGGGTCGTGGGCGACCGGCGAAGGTCGATCCGATGCGTGTCCTTGAGGTCCGCCTCGCAGACGTCCAGCACTGCGGCGAACCTTCGCTGCACGGCAAGGTCCGCCAAGTCGTCAGGGAACGTCGTGAAGAAGCGGACGGCGTCCGAGCAAGGATCGAGTCGGGTGGCGAGGCTGGCGGCATCCTGCCCGGCGCAGCGGAGACGAATGACGGAGCCGACGGTGAATCTCTTCGCTCCGCTGCGGGTAGCGAGCGAGCGAACTTCTGCTCGGATGGCGAGGGCATCGTCCAGCGTCACGTCGGGGTTGATCGTGGCGGCGGCGAATTCGCCGAGCGCCTGGTTGTCCGGCACGACGAGATCGCTCGCCGATACGAGAACGGGCCGACGGCCGCGTCGGCGGGCTCTGGTAGGCCAGCACGGCTCGGTTCGCAGCAGGCGGTCGATCTCGTCCTTCAGCCTGGGTGCGACGTTGGAATCGGACATGCGCGAGTCGAAGGCGGCGTACGCGTCGGGCCCGTAGTCCCGGTAAACCCGATCGGCGAGGATGCGAACGGCGAATCTGGCCGCCTCCTCGAGAAGCCAGGCGTTCCACGGGCTGTTCTGCGCGTCGACGATGTTGCTCCGGTCCTCGTTCGTCTCGAACGGGGCGCTGACGCTGAACGGGAAACCGCTGCGAGCCGCACCGGCTTCGAGTGGGTAGAAGAGGGTTCCGACGGCGTCGAGGTCGAGTCGGTCTCGCTTGAGCCGGAAGGAGATGCCGAGGCGGACGCGGCCGCCCGCGGCTCGGAAGTAGCCCGGCAGGTTCCTCTTCGGGAGCGTTCTCGGCGGGGTGATTACGGCCTGGTGCTCGACCTCGGCGATTCGGGCCGGTGCCTCTGGAAGCAGGGCCGTCGCCCCGTCAATACGGATGCTCCGCCGAAGAGCGCCCGGTGCGCCAGGGACCTGGCGGGCAGTCTGCCGCCATCGCAGTTCATGACCGAGTCGCGTCGATCGGACGATCACCGAGCGGAGGCTCTTGCCGTTCCCAGGTTGGGAGAGCTTCACGAGGGTGGGAGCGAGCTCAGCGGCGATGGTCCGCAGGGCTTCGAGCTCGCGTTCGCGGTCGAAAGGTAGGAGCGGTCCGTCGGCGGTCTGGCGGTAGGCAACGGTGATGCGCACGCCGCGCACCCCACTCGAGGCTGGATCCGGGAGCAGCGCGTCGAGGCTTCCGCGAGTGCGGTCGAGAATGGTTCGTCTGCCGCCGGAGGCGACTTCGATCCGGTCGCCGAAGAGGAACAGCGAACGCATCCCGAAGTTCTTCGATCCGATGCCGTTGACCTTGGCGTCGACCCGCTCCTCGCCTCCGGCGACGAGGCCGGTACCGAGCATGACGGAAAGCCGCCTCCAGCCCCCACTGTCGATGGTCCGCCCGTTCCCGCTCACGACGAGGGCGTCGTCGTCGAAGTCGATGGTGAGCTCGGTACCGTCCGCGTCGTACTCGTTCTGCACTAGCTCGCGCAATACGTCAGCCGGGCTGTGGCTCAGTGCAAACTCGGCGAGGAGGCTGGTCCCGACCCGGAAGCTGAAGCGCAGTTCCTGGTCGGCGTCAGGCACCGGCACTCCTCAGGACGCTCGGAGCACGTCGGGGGCAACGGCGCCCGGTGACGGCTTCGATGTCATCGGATCTGGACAGGTGGCTCAAGGGATAATGACGGCGTCGTGTGATTTGGCGACGCAGACCCCGTCTTTGACGATGTAGCACTCCATCCAGTGGTGGCCGGTGTAGAGGGTGCTCTCCTTGCATTGGTGGTGGCCTTCGTCGGGGTGGATCTCCCCTCGTAGCTGTCCGAGTCGTTTGGCTTCGTCGCCGGTGTTCCGGGCCTTCCAGTACACCTGGAAGGGGGGCAGGACGTCGGTGTCGACAATCCTAAACAGCAGGTCTCGGTGTTTGGGGACGCGGCCTGCTCGGCTTCGCAGCGCTCTGCGGGCGGCTCGGTTGAGCGGGGTAGGTTCGGAGACGTCGCAGGTAACGGTGACCTGGTGGGTGATGTTGACAGGGGCTTTGTCCTCGATGAATTCCTCTTTCGGGGCACGTCCTGCTCGTAGGGCGATCTTGCGGAGGATGGCACCCGCGCTGAGCGGCGCCGGGGTCAGGTTCTTGGGGAACGCGTCGCCGAAGACGCTCCGCCAGGCGGTGATGCTGGCGTTGATCCCCTCGGTGTCATAGGCGGAACGGACCTTGGGAGCGAGTTGGTGGATGCGGTCTCGGAACGCGGTGTATTGCTGGTCGGTCCAGCGGTGGTCGAAGGACGTGGTGCGGCAGCTGGGGTCGGTGATCGACGGTTTGTACGGCCTGGCCTGTAGCCAGTCGTCGAGGTCCTCGAGCAGGTGGACCAGCGTGGTGGGTACGTCCTGGTAGCACTCGGGGTCGAGGGTGCGCCAGGAGTCGACGACGTTGCCTACCAGGGTGGTGAGGAGCACCGACTTGATCAAGAAGGCCCCCTGGCCGTCTCGGAGGTACTTAAGCAGCCGGATCGCCTTGCGGAGGTTGCCGGCGGTGAGGTCGTCCTTCTCCTGGAGCCATGAGGTGAAACCGATCGGGTTGGTGGTCTCGAAGGTGTTGGTATCCCGGTTGACGATGACCTCGTAGCCGTCGGAGCGCACGGCGTAGGGGACGATGTCGATATGGCAGAAGTTGGCATAGCGGACCCGGATGCACCGGTTCTTCCGGGTGGTCATCACCATGTAGGTGCCGTGGTTGTGCAGCACTTCCCAGATGGCGTCGCCGTACAGGTGGGGATCGGCATTCCAGGTGACATCCTCTGTCAGCTGTACGAGGAAGTCGGCGTCGAACTCCTTGCCGAGTGGGGGCCGGATGATGGTCCGGTGCGCCCAGGACCCCTGGGGGACGGTATCGAGCATTCGTCCACCGAGATCGTCATCGGCCCTGAGGACCTCGGTAATGGCGTCCACTCGGGAGTTCAGATCGTCGAGCCTCGACTGGTTGAGGTTCACCTTGTCCCGAAGGAACTGGGCGAAGTAGTCGAGAAGCTTCATCGCTCCTCGATCGAGTGGGCGGGATTGGTGAGCTGCTGGTGGCGGCAACCACCGGAGCCACTGGTGCCGGAGCGGTGGCAGACCACGTACAGGGCGAAGATCGGCGCTCCGGCGCGCTCCTCTGGCTGTCGATCGTCCTGCTGCCCGGGGCACCTCGTGCCTAGCACGGGGCTCATTGTGCGCACGGGGGTGTGACCCTGTCGGACTCGCCCGCTGCTTCCCGAGATATCACGCCTGCTCAGGAGGGTGGTCAGACAGCCACCGGGGCGCCGAGACGCGGTTCGAAGAGCAGCGCCAATGCGGGGATCGATAGAAAGGTGCGGAATGATAACATCAGTGTAGTTACGAAGTGAGGATTTCGCATGGGCCCACCCTCCGCCGACAGCGCAGCCACCCCGGGACGACTTGGACAGGCGTGCCCCGGAGGGCGGGCGCTGGGGCTGGACCGGTCTCGTGGAAAGAACGGGCCGGGGTGAGTTCGAGGCGGTTCCAGATCCTCGCCTTGGACGGTGGCGGGTACAAAGGAATGTTCGCGGCCGCCGTCCTTGCCTGCCTGGAGGAGGACCTGCGGACGTCGATCGTCGAGCACTTCGACCTCGTTGCAGGGACCTCGACGGGCGGCATCATCGCCTTGGCGTTGGGAGCAGGAAAGACGCCTCGCGAGATCGTGGACTTCTATGTCGAGCACGGGCCGCGTATCTTCAGCCACCGTCGGCGGCGTATGGTGCGGCAGCTAGTTCGGTCCAAATACAACGTCCAGCCCCTCCAGGAAGCGCTTCAGGGAGTGCTCGGCGACCGCTGCTTGTGGGAGAGCTCGGTTCCGCTCTGCGTCCCGTCCTACGACCTAGAGAACGACGACGTCTACCTCTTCCGAACCCCGCACTCGGAACGTCTGGCTCGGGACTGGCGGGAGCGGATGGTGGACGTCGCTCTGGCCACCTCGGCCGCCCCCACGTACCTCTCCGCCCACCACCTCCGAGGACTTCGGCTGGTCGACGGCGGCCTCTGGGCCAACAACCCGGCCGTCGTCGCCATCGCCGAGGCAGTCAGCGAGTTCAAGGTCGACCTCGCCGACATACGAGTCCTGAGTCTCGGCACCACCCGTGATCTCGGCGTCCGCTCCGACCGGCTCGACCGCGGGGGACTTGCTGCCTGGGCGACGTGTGCGACGGCGGTAATCCTGCGAGGACAGAGCCTCGCCGCCAAGAACGCCACTTTCCACCTGATCCCCAAGGGACAGTCGCTCCGCATCGATCCCGACGTACCGGAGAAGCTCCTCCAGCTCGACGGCGTGAGCCCCGACAGGCTGATGGGCCGCGCGGAGCAGGAGAGCCGTTTCGTCAATGACCAGGTACGGCAGATCTTCCTCGACCACCACGCTGGCCCCTACAACCCTCTGCACACCCCCGATCGGAGCCCGACCCAGTGACCACCATGCCCACCACCGCCACCGGGACCATCGGCTGGCTCCTCGCCAACGTCGCCGAGATCGTCGACCTGCCTCCAGACCTGTACCAAGCAGCCGACGAACAGTACCGACTGGTCGGCCAGTTCCTCGCCGACCGCTCCGACGGGGAGGGCTGGGATGTCTATCCGCAGGGCTCCATCCGGCTCGGCACGGTCGTCCGGCCTTTCGCTGACGAAAGGGGCTTCGACCTCGACATGGTCTGTCGCCGCGACGTCCTCAAGTCGTCGACCACCCAGGAGGCCCTCAAGGACGAAGTCGGTGACGCTCTGGCCGAGTACCTCGAGGCCAACCAGGGCACGCCTGGGGCTCCATCGGATTGCACCCCAAGTCGGCGGTGCTGGACCTTGCACTACCCGACCGAGTTCCACATGGACGTGCTGCCGGCAATCCCAGACCCCGACGCCACCCCCACCGGCATCCTCCTCACCGACAAGAAGCTGACCCGCTGGCTCGCGAGCGACCCGGTCGCCTATGCCAACTGGTTCCGGAGGCAAATGGCGACCGAGTTCCTCCAGCGCAAGGCGGCCCTCGCCACCGAGATGCGTAAGAGCATCGAGCAGGTGCCCGACTGGCAGGTGAAGACCACTCTCCAGCAGCTCGTCCAGGTCCTGAAAGTCCATCGGGACCTGCACTTCCGCGAGGACCTCGACGATCGGCCGCCGTCGATCCTGATCACCACCCTCGCGGCCTACGCCTACGACGGGAACAGTGACCTCTTCGAGGCCATCCTCCATGTAGTCGCCCACATGGGCGACTACATGGAGCCGTCAACCACCGGACCGAGGGTCACCAGCCCGGTGTCCGACGAGAACTTCGCCGACAAGTGGCGCGAGTACCCCCAACGGGAACTGAAGTTCCGGACCTGGCTCGACAAGGTCACGATCGACCTGGAGGAGGCCTCGGACACCACCGGGTTGCGAGCCGTAACCGCCCGCCTCGGCGAGGGATTCGGCGCCGAGCGGATCACCAAGGCTGCGGCTCAAATGGGCATCGAGACCCGCGAGTTGCGAGAGACGGGGAAGCTCGGGGTCGTCGGCGGTGCTGTGGCGCTGTCCACGGCGGCCACGGCGCCGAAGATTCCAAGCCACCGGTTCTATGGCTCCACGACTCGATGAGAACCGGCGCCTCTACCAACAGGTAGCCGACCTGCGGGCCAGGTACCCTGGCTCGCAGGCCCAGTGGAAACGCGGTGCCGTTACCTGGACCGGAAGCATCCAGCCCGGCCCGCTGTGCGACACCTACACCGTCCGCATCTCCTGGGACGGCCACCGGAGACGACCCGTCGTTCGCGTCCTCTCACCCCGGCTCAGCGCACCCGAAGGCAAGAATCTCCCGCATATCTTCCCGGGCAACGAACTGTGCCTCCACTACCCCGGCGAATGGTCGCCGGACCTGGCCATAGCCGACACCATCATCCCCTGGACCTCGGAGTGGCTCTACTTCTACGAGCTATGGCTGGCAACCGGCGAGTGGCAAGGAGGTGGCCACGATCCAACGTTCGCCAAGTCCAACGAGAAGACCGACGCCGAGCGACCGGACCCGATGCACCGAGACCGCCGGAGCGGCTGAACCAGACGAGGCCGGCCGGACGCCAGCCATCGCCGCGTACCAGATCCACTTCTCTGAATCCTCTTCGCCGACCTCGGTGCTATCGAGCCTCGCCACCATCGCCGGCAGATCTCTCTCGACGGGAGTCCACAGCTCCAAAGCCGCCGATGAGTCTCCGCAGGGAGGTAGTGCTGGTCGTCACCCGACCTGGTGCCCAAACGACGCCACCCGCCCCGTTGGACCAGACGGAAAGGCGAAGGGAGCGCCCTGGCAACCTCATGAGCCCCAGGGCAGAGCCACAATGGTGATATGGGCAGCGCCGGTCGAGAGTTAAACCCGTGGGAGGGCCCGAACGGCCGGCGGCGGCGCCTCATCCACCGACAACTCCGGCACCTGGGCGACACCCGTCGCTGGTGGGCTGACGCCTGCAGGTTGATGCAGGATGACACCCTCGAAACCGGCGCCCACATGGCATTCCACGCCCTCCGGGAACTGAACGGCACTCTGCTGGACCTGTTGGTCCCCATCGCCAACCCCAGCGAGTCTCGCCAGGTTGCTGAGCAGCTGGAACGGGTCGCGAGAGTCCTCTCCGACGCCGGGTTCGACGAGGAGGTGATTGAGGCCGCCCAGAACCGGCTGAGTCCTCAAGAGAAGCAGAAGATCGCCGCCGTCTGCGAGCTGCTCGACCTCCCCCCCGACATCAAGAAGACGTGGGGAAGACTCGGACTTGCCGGCCGAGCTCACCGCCGGAACCTCGGGATACGGGTCATCACCGACCCAGCCGTCAACACCGCTTTCGATGACGCCGAGCGGGTCATCGGGGCGGTGGCAGAACGGTGGGCGCGCCACCACCAGGCCTGGGCCGATCTTGTGGAAGAGATTGCTGCGGCCGACCCGACCACGGAGAACGTGAAACGGCTGCTCGCCTCGGTGCCGCCCATCTTCGAGCTACTGCGCCGATTCTTCGACTCCATCAACCATCCCGACTGGCTGTCCAAGCTGAACTCGGCGGGTCTCATCACCCGGATACCGGCACCGGAGCTATCGGAGGACGGGACCACCATCCGGTACCTGCCTTGGCCCGCAGCCAACTTCGTGGCCGCCGTCGCCGCCGCGAGGTCGGCCGACGTCCGCAACGTGGTTGCGGAGGTCGCCGGATCCGAGAACCCTCTGGCCCTGCATGCGGTGATCGGGATTGCCGCGAAGCTTCCCGTGGACTACGCCGCCTCCCTGGTGCCCAGCATTGGTGAGGGAGTCGCCCGCTGGCGCGGTGTGCACCGCACCTCCGCGATCGCCTCTCGCCTGATCGACCGGCTGGTGTCGGGCGACGCCCACGGCGAGGCGATAGACCTGGCTGGGTCGATGATCGCACTCGACGGAGCGAACCACGTTGGCGGCGACCAACCTCAGGAATATCGGCGTCTCGTCGCGGAGGTGGTTCAAGCCCTCGGCGGTGTAGGTGACGCCGAGGTGCTGGACATACTTGTCGGCGTCCTCGGTCGCGCCTCCGGTGCCGCGGCCGACCGGTCGATCGTCTGGCTGCGCCGCCTCGACGAGCCCGTCCGCTTCCCCAACGACTGTCGACCGATCCTCGGACAGGCGGCCCTCGATCTGGCCGGACGGCTTGCTGAGCACGACGGCGGGCAGGTGCTGAAGAGTCTCATGGCCAGCGGCGTGCCGGCTGCACAGCGAATCGCACTACACCTGGCACGAGTCAAACCAACCGTCGACCCGACGGTCGTGCTCGATGAGATGGCTCATTTCGCCAACGAGGAGCTTCGCATCGAGCTCGGCCAGCTGGTCCGGGACCGCTGGGGTGATCTCGGCGAGGGGCAGAGCCGATACATCGCCTTCGTGGCGGACGGCCCCCCGGGCGACAGCCTGGCGTCGGCGGAGGACTCGGATGCGCTGGCCCGCAGGTGGCGTGGCTATTACCTGCAACCGGTCTTGGACAAGGTCGATCGCAACGACCCGACGGTTGGTCAGCTCGTCGACACAGCTGACCTACCCGGCCATGACGTGCTGGCCCCATTCGAGGTCCGGGTGAGGGTCGGCGAGCACGACTCGCCATGGACTGTTGAACAGGCGCTGGCGTTGGACGTCGACGAGCTCATTGGTCGGATCCGCGCCTTTACACCCGGGGCCAGTGGGTCCGGGTCGCCGAGCTGGCGTGGGATGGGCGAGATGCTCGCCCGTGTCGTCCCCGAGGATCTCGAACGGTACCGTCAGCTGCCGGCGGCGGTCGCCGATCTGGCTCCGGAGGTGCTCTACGGCATCGTCGAAGGCATCCACCTCGCGGCTCGGCGTGGACTTCTCGACTGGGATCTGCTGATTGAGTCCGTCCTTCTCGCAGCCCACTGGTCCGGTGTCGGCGGTGGCGGCAGGGATGACCTCGTCGAGCCTGAGCCTGCCCTGCGCCACCAGGCATTGGCCGCCGTCCGGGCTCGTCTCCGTCAAAATGAGCCCCTCCCGGCCGACGTTGTCGGTCCGCTCCTCGAGGTTGTAGGTATCTGCTTGGGTGATGCCCAACCCCCTGATGAAGCCCCATGGCTCGCGGTCGGACCTGTGGGCGATCTGCCTCACACGGTGCGCAACCAGGCTTTCGCCTCGCTGATCGATCTCATGTCGGCAGTCGCTCGAACCGGAAACGATGTCTCGACGGTTGGCGGGGTGCTGGCTGCCGCCCTCGAGAACGAACATAACCCATACGTGTTCGCCGAGGCCGCCAAAGCCGTGCACCAGTTGGCTGCCGACGCGCCTGGCTGGTTGAGCGACCACATACCGGCGATCTTCGGGCCACCCGGCAGCGGCGACCCCCGCCACCGGGTGGCCTGGGAGGTGCTGTCTTATGGCGACCCCGAGGGAATCGTCGCCCAGCTGTTGGCCTCTCACTACGCTGCGTGGATTGATGGCCTGACCGGTGACGCGCTGGACGAGCCAGGCATGCGCATCGCCAGTCACATCGGTGCCCTCACCATCGCTGGCCTGCTGGATCGAGCCACCGTCGAGCGATTCTTCGAGGTGGCCCCGCTCGAGGGGCGAGCCGCTGCCTTGTCGTATGCCGTCCCGGTCTCGGCGGCACAGGTGAACGCAGCGGTGAAGCTGTGGGAGTGGCGCGCCGGATTGGTCGCTGACGATGGGGACCCGGACGAGTTGAGCGCAATTACGTCATGGATGCGGTCCGACCTGCTGTCGCCAAGCTGGCTCCTCGAACAAATCGAGCGGGCGACGCGTCTGGGGGTGCCGCTGGGGCGCCCCGACACGGTCCTGATCTACCTATCGAAGCTCGGCGTCGCCGCTCCGGAGGCGGCCGAGGTGGTACTCGACGTCGTCGAGCACGTTCTGACCCAATCCGAGCTGCGTCAAGTGACGTCGTCCGCGGGTACCGTCGTCGGGATCATCAACCGGGTGGCTGAGGCTCGTGGCGACCTGACTGATCGCGTTGCGGCAGCACGGGCCAGCGCATCACTGTGGCTAGAAGACCCTCGGCTTTTCGCCGTCATGGAGAACCCGGGAAGCTGACGGCCCCATAGGCCCACAAGCCGTGGTGCCGAGCGCAGCGGGGCGGGACCATAATTGTCGATGATGATGCTGCCCGATCCCAGCCCCTGATGAGTTGATGAGCTGGACCTCCGCCACCTGACCTGAGCCCGACTGAGCGACGCTACCGCTCGGGTTCGCTAACCCAGATGGCGTACTCGCGTTGGTCTTTGATTTCCATGGTCAGCCCGAGGCGCTCCCACATGGCGATGACTGCCGCCTCGGCGACGTCGAGGACCTCCAACTCAGCCGACCGCGTGTCAGCAAAGTCCGGCAGCACCCCTTGGGAGGCGAGCGCTTCCATAATCGGATCCCAGGTCGGCCGGAGGTACAGCTCCACGCCCCGGTGCTCCACCATGGCCTCATCGAACACGCCCGTGGACCCCTCGGCGAAGTAGGTCTCCGCCTGACAGTGTGCAAGGAGCGTAAGGACCTGGTCGGTCGACTGTCCGATGTGTTTCCACATCTGATCCAGAGGGATCTGACAGTTGCGGTAGCGCTGCACGGTATCCGGCCAGCCGGGGTACACGTTCGCATCCAGTACGGCGGCCAGTTGCGTCCGGTAGCCGTCGAGCCCGACCATGTCCCCGGGCCGGGACGGCCTGGTTTCACCATCGACCGTCGTCGAAGCAGCGATACCCAACGCCATGCCTGCGAGGATGTCCGCTCGGAGCTCCTCCACCGCGGTGCGCACCATTGACCGGGCGGACTCGACCGGCGTCACCGAGGGGAACACCACCACCTCCAAGGCGCCCGACGCCCAGCGGGACCGGCCAAGCATGACGTGGCACATCTCGTGCGCGGCGAGGAGCAAGCCGAAGGGTGACACCGGGTTGGAATCGGCTGGCCACTGTGTGGCATCGAAGATCACCGTGTGAGCCGAGTAGTCGTCGGAGGTCCGCATGGTCTTGGCCACTGCGGACCCGCCGAGCCGCTCGACCGCGTACGGGTCGCCCTGCTGGCCGTTGTCGTCGAGCACCCGCTGGACGGTTGCCACGAAGTCGCTGGTAATGACGGCCTCAACTTTGGTTGAAGGGACGCCGGCAAACTGCGGAACCGATGAAATCACCTGATGAGCGAAGCGGACGGTACTCGAGAAGCGCTCCACTACCTCGGCATCTACTCCCTCCGACCTGACGTCGAGCTGGTGGCCCTGGCTAGCGGGTGGCAAAGCTGGCTCTTCCTGCATCAGCCGTCCACCGTATGGGATGAAGGAGGAATCCGTTGGAAGGGGTGTGAAAAGCCCGGCCAGGTGCTGCCGACGTTGTGGGTCGCCGGGCTTCAGGAGCCGGCCGCCCCGGCCACGAGGGCCGGAACCTGGAGGATCAGTGCTGGCCCTCAAGAGTCCAGGAGGCGGGATAAGAGACGCCGGGAACGCGTCTGGACGCTCGGTACCGATCCAGGCCTACTCGGTCCAACTGCAGGTACGGCGGACGACGGGCCGGGCGGGTCATCCGCAGCATGGTCTTCGCTACCGTGGCCCGGGGCCAGACGGTCCCGCTGGCGACCATGGCGGCATAAACCTTCGCCACCGTGAGGACACCCTCTCCCCCGCCGACTGCCAGTGCCTTCACCGCCTCGACCACCTCGTCTCGGCAGGTGGAGACAGCTAGCTTGCGTTCTCCCAGGTAGATCGGCTGGCCAGGGATCGGCAGCGGTTGGCTTTTGGAGGCACCACCACCAAGAGCGCTTTGGTCGCGAACATACAGGCCAGAACGCTGTTGGAGGTGCGCCAAGCCCTCGCAGGACACACCAGGACACGAAAAGACACGCGAACCGTGTCCTGGCGTCGCCGTTGCGCCCGCTGCCGGCGACCTCGGATCCACCCGAGTGGGCGCCGTCTTGATCAGGTAGAGGAACTGCTCACAGATTGCCCGGCACCACGCCCAGCACGAACCCCGTCGTCACCTGCCGGCCGAGGCGGCTCCGCAAACTCGTTCGATCTGCCTCACGAAGGGCCTTATCGGCACTCACCGTCCCGCTCCGGAAATGCCATGGCAACCCCATGAAATCATGTTCAAGGTATTTCCGCGGCTGTGTCAGAACGATCGGGAGTGGATTAGGAATGGCCCCGTCGGGAGTGGGGGGTGGGTCAGGGTGACGACCAGTGGGGCTCAGGGGGCGTCGGTGAGGCCGAAGAGGGAAAGACCGGCGGTCGAGGGGCTGCGGCTCGTCACCTTGTCACGGCGTCCGAATATCAGAGCGATTCGAGGAGCCCGGTCACCAACAAGAAGAGGCCTAATCCGGCGACCAACCGGTACGTAATCCGGAAACGACGGGTGTTGCGATCGTATGCTCCCGGACCACCCCTGCGGTCATAGAACCGCATTCCGTAGTTGCGCCATTTTGTGCCCAGACCCAAAACGTCAAACCCCCATCACCGCTCCGTCGACCAAGAGGACTGCGCCGATCACGGTAAGCATCAGCCTGGGATTCCCCCGCATGATGAGGAGTGGCTAGCGAGCTGGTTTGCTCCGAGCGAGATCGGGTGATCGTGCGCCCAATTCGCCAGCTCAGAGAGGTCCTCCAACCTTCGAAGCTCCGCTGGAACGAGGGACAATGGAGTAGCTGCGGTCAAGAGTGTTAGCGCATCCAAACCCTCGTTCATCGGCGTGCAATTCGCCGTTTTCTTCAGGGCGCAGCCAAAGAGTTCGAGACCGGCGGCAAAGTCTCCGCTGACCTCGCTGATGGCGCCAACCACCGCCTCGCTTGAAGGTCCTCCGGTAGACCGACGATCCCCGCGACGATGACTAACTGGCCGGCGACAGAGACCACACCGAGCGCATTGCTTGCGTCCTGCGCTACGCGTGCCACCCCACTTCTCGCTCCTTGCACCACGTCGCCTACAGCATTTTCAACAGGACATGCCCAACTCGGCCAGCACATTCCGCTCGGATCCGTCTCATTGACCGGATCGTCTCCGGCGTAAGCGTAGGGCTGACCAGTTTGATCGACTAGGGGGTCGACGCTCAAGAACTGACCCGTGGTCGGGTCGTAGTAGCGGTTGACTCTGCCTCGTTGGTGCGAGTGGGCGAGCAGGGTCGCGCACCGCGTGTGACCTGGTCCTTTGGCGAATCGAGTTGCCGGTTTGGCGCCGATAGAAAACTTCAGAACGCGACGCGCGTGTTTCGTGGTTATTCGAGGTCCTGTCGATTGGTTCAGCTACAGGCGACTCAACGTTCACGTTGCCCATTCTCGCAGCGAACGGTCGACGATGCCCGGATCAGGGCAGGAGGATGAACGAATCGACGTGACGAGGAACCACGACACGGAAATGTCGATGGTCAAGGGTGGCGATCTCAGTGGCCTCAAGGCGCTCAGCGACGGCAATGACCGACGCGTCCGCTCCGCCCAGTTTGAGATCTGCGTACTGTTCGACCAATTCCGCGGCACGTAACAGATCGGCGTCGTTCACGTGTTCGACCATCAGGCGACCCGATACAAGACTGCGGAGGAACGTAGCCTCCACTGGAGCTTGTGCGCCCTTGGCGAGGAGGTAACACACCTCGGGTATGACGACATCAGGGACGACCATTGATCTGGTCACCGATCGAAATCAGGCGGCGCACGACTCGTGGTCGGGATCGTTGACGAGGGCCGCAGCCACCAACGGCCCGGTGTCGACAATGATCGGGATCAGGCGAACCCCTCGGCTTCGAGAAGCTCCTCGGCTGCCCTGGCAGAAAAGCCTGGCTTGGCGTGCGCCAGGGCGATGAAGCCCAATCCGTCACCCACCTTGCCCGGAGCATGCAGCGAGAGCACTTCGGCGGCGACATCCTCGGTGGACGTGCCACGATGTGCCGCTTCTGTGGCCAGCCGTTCGGCCACCTCATCGGGGATGTGCACGTGCAGGTCGGTCATCTCCCCATCGTATCGCCCGGCCGGTTCTGACTCTGCACGGGCGGATAAGCCGATGGCGGACCTCATGGCCACGTGCGGCATCGTGTGTCGCCGATGCGGCCACTGAGACCGAAAGACCGCGGCCCGCCAACTCTTTTGGAACTTGGAACGGATGGTACCGACGTATGGAGCCTCGGCATGTTGACGGGTACGAGTCCAAGTATCACAGCCTTGCCTATCGGCAGTACATCTGGTTATGAGATTGCGTTGCAAGCGAACACCGGTGATCTTTGGAATGTCGGTTTCTTTGGAACAACAACATGGAGTCTCGGCATGGCTGCTGGTACGAACCCGGCAGTGGCGAACGGATAGATTCTCTACAAGGGGGCGTAGCCCGCCATGGCGTTAAACCTATTGCCGACGCGTTCAGCAGCAGAGCACCATCGGCGCATTAGCTCGTCCAGGTGCATCGTCCTCCTGACGTCCTGCATATCGCTGATCCTTCTGAGCGGTGTATTGGGGAGAACAGCGGCGTTCGCCGCAACCTCGACTGGACCGCCGACCCAGGGCTATTACATCGCTGCTGCGAACGGGGCCACGTATAACTTTCATGCTCCCAATTCGGGCTCAGAGGCCGGTCAACAATTGGCCCAACCCATTGTGGACATGATCGCCGCCGGAGCGCTCGGGAGTTACTGGCTCGTCGGCAAGGGCGGCGGCGTATTCAGTTTCGGAAGTGCGCCGTTCGTCGGGTCGCTGCCAGCAGACGGCATTCATGTTTCGAACATCGTGGGTATGACTGCAACTAGCGACGACAAGGGATATTGGCTCGTTGGTGCAGACGGAGGTGTTTTCAGTTTCGGCGATGCCCACTACTTTGGTTCATTGCCAGGTAGCGGTATCCATGTATCGAACATCGTGGGTGTGACCGCCACTGCTGACGGAAAGGGATATTGGCTCGTTGGTGCAGACGGAGGTGTTTTCAGTTTCGGTGATGCGCACTACTTTGGTTCATTGCCAGGTGACCACCTCACACCGTCTCAGCCCGTCGTCACTATCGCAGGAAATTCAGACTCGAGTGGCTATTGGATCACGGCGGCAGACGGCGGCATCTTCAGCTTCGGAGATGCGAAGTTTTACGGCTCAGAATCGGGCAAAGCGCATAACAAACCGATCGTCTCGATGTTGCCGGATCTGGACGACGGAGGCTATTGGTTGGTGGGAGCCGACGGCGGAGTCTTCAGCTTCGGCGATGCCTCCTACCTTGGATCCGTGCCCGGTGAGGGAATCAACGTTACTGACATCGTCGCCATAGCGGATTGAGGACGCGCGATGTATCAGGTCACTGGTAAGAGACGAAAGCGCTGGTTGTCGTCCCGCTCCAATTGAGCGTACGACGGCCCGGTTGCGGCTCCTTCATGCGCTGCACGGACTCGGAAACTGTGGACTGAGCGCACGACGCCCCTGTATCCAGCATCCGCCCATCGACGTCTTGGAAAGTAAAACCTCGCATTTCGTCGGGAGCAGCCAGCCCAACAAAGGCCGTCAGTACCTGATCCCGACAGGAACTTACAGCAGGCATTCGGACACCCAACGCAAAACGCTGGCCAGCAAAACTGAAGGAGCAGTTCGTATCCGAAGGCACCACCGCCAAGCGCTGTTCGGCTCCACGATGCTGCGGGTCGGAACGTTGTTGGAGGTGCACTAAGCACTTAAATTAGGACACGCATCGGACACGTTCAACGCCTCAACAGCGCGGACCAGTGCGTACCAACGGTTACCAGTGCGTACTTCGCCGTCCCGCCAGCGGTGCAGCTAGAGTCGAAATGATGCCGCTGACGTGGGCTTCTGCAGAGTCATCCCACATCGTTCGATTCCCGCCTCGCAGGACACACCAGGACACGAAAAGACACGCGAACCGTGTCCTGCCGCCCCTGATCCCAGTAGTCCCGTGCTATTCCGGACGATCCCGCAGGAACGCCCGCAGCACCAGGACGGCCCGGACGTCCTTCTCCCGGCCAACCTCTTCCTTGGATCGGAGCACGTCTTCGACGCTGGCAGCCGACACCTCGACCTCCCCCACTCGGATGAGGACCGAGTTCCCGATCAGCTCCTCGTAGCCCGACGGCGATCCGGCCGGGGCGAACACGATGTCGAAGTCGCCGGGCGCGCACGTCAGGTTCAGCATTGCCATCCCTGCCAGCGACGTCGGGTCGTGGGCGAACGCCAGACCCTCATCGAGGTCGTCCACCCGTATCCCTGCCTCGAGCTCGGTCAGTGCAGCCGAAAGCCGGCGCAGGTTCGCGATATCCCGACGAGGCGTGACGTCCACGTCGTGGGTTGCCTCAAGCGGAGCACCTTGTGCAATGGCGGCAAAGGCACCAATGACGACGTAGTCGACTCTGTGGCGATTCAGGACGACCAGGATGTCCTCGGCCGAGAGCTCGGGCCTCGTCACCTCTTCCGGGCGTTGGCGGCGAACTTGGCCACGTTGCGGCGATGACGCTCCGTCACGACATCCTTCTCGGCCTTGCTACGCCGAGTTTGCCTCGCTGCGAGCACCCGGTCGTGATCGTCCAGCGGGGCCAACTGAAATCGGAGTTCGAGACCGCTGCCGGCCAGGATCTTCTGCAGCGTCGGGATGCTCGGCTCGCGTTTGCCACTCTCGATCCGAGCGATCTCGGACTGCGCCACCCCGGCCCGCTCGGCCAGTTCACGCTGGGACAAACCGGCCTCCAGCCTTGCCAACTGAAGAAATGCGCTCGCCGTGGTCGGAGCCGTCTTCGTCATGACGTCATGATAGCTGATCGGTTATTGCCATCCCGCGGCGACACACTGACCGACGTCCTTGACCAGGTACAGGAACTGCTCACAGCTCCCCCACTGTCCTGCTCATGCCGGCTACGTGATCGCGCCAGGACCGAACCGGTCCATTTCGCGGGATCTCTGCGGCTGACTTCCAACGGGCTTCGGCGGGATCACGAGTGCACCAGCTGGAGTATCCCGAAGACCCCGTGGGGCATGACAGCCGCCAAACCATGGACAGTACCGGTCTTAGCTGGCTGCCACTCCCACGATCGGGTTGTTGAGATGGATTCCTCCGGTCGATCCCAAGAAGGCGGCGTCACCGAAAGCGAAGACCCCTCCATCGGAGGCAACGAGCCAGTACCCATCCCCGTCGGGGGTGGCAGCCATCCCGACAATCGGTTCGTTGAGTTTCTTGGCCCCGGTGGATCCATAGAAGACGGCGTCGCCGAAGGCGAACACCCCGCCGTCTGAGGCCACCAGCCAGTAGCCGCCGTCGTCGGGAGTGGCAGCCATCCCGACAATCGGTTCGTTGAGTTTCTTGGCCCCGGTCGAGCCGAAATAGTGAGCATCGCCAAAAGTGAAGATGCCACCGTCAGATCCCACTAACCAGTATCCACCAAGATTGGGAGTTAACGCCATGGCGACAATCGGCCTGTTGAGTTTTAGACCTCCGATGGAGCCGTGGAAGGTGGAGGAACCGAAACTGAACACTCCGCCATCGGATCCCACCAGGTTGTAGCTCAAGGTGTCGGTGGCGTTGGTGGACCACTGGGCGTAGAGGGTGAGCGAACCGCTCAAGGTGTAGGGCGAGCTGAGCGCACTGCCCCCGCTGGCGGCGGCGAACCAGCCCAAGAAGGTGTGGCCGGGGTAGGTGGGGGGG
>DASXFC010000021.1:0-6011 GCA_036489775.1 Acidimicrobiales bacterium
GGAGTGGCCACACACCCTCCCCGCGGATCTCAACGAATGCCAGGAACTCAGGTCGGCAGCGAGGCCCCGTCGCCAACCACCAGCTGCAACTACCGAGCTGTCAGATCAGCGTTGCGAACCCACGGAAAACCCGGAAGGACCTTAAATTTAAGTCGTGGGGACCAGGGAGAACCCACTCATGACCAGCGTGGTGTCCTGCGTGGTGGCGGTCATCGTCACTGAGTAGTCACGGCCGTCGATCCGCAGCGCCGATGTGATGGTGGCGCCGGTCATGCTGTCCCCGCTCATGACCAGCGTGGGGTGGACTGGGGTAATGGTGCTGGGAGCCCCGACTCCGGAAAGCGGAGCGGCATTGCTGAGTGGCACACCCGGGCCGAGGTCGTTCCACCACGCCGCGTTGTCCTGCTCAGCTGAACGGAGTGCGGCGAAGTACAGCTCGAGTGCGACTGTCTCGGCTTGGAGGGGAGCCTGGCTCTGCGTCCAGGTGAGATTGGGTGTTCCAGCGAACGACAGCGTCCCGAGGGGCATCGGGTTGTGGGTCAGGTCTAACCCCTGGGCTGCCAGTGCCGCTGGCGCCGGAACCACTGGCAGCAGTGGTGTCGTCTGGACCGGGTCGGCCACCGCCCCCTCGTTGGTGAAGGAGGTGAGTATCGCCTCCACTATGTAGCGCTTGGGCGTGAGGAAGAGCGCATTGAGGGGGTAGCAAGTGACGAGGACGAGCCGGCCCTGGACCGACTGGAATATCGGCGAGCCAGCGTTGATGACGCTGTGGTCGATCACGGTGTAATCGAAGGTGTGACACGGGGTGACCATCAGAATGGTGTCACCGATGGAAAGTCGGTTGATCTGGCTGAACCAGGTCACGTCGTGCGCGGCCAGGACATCGGTTCCGCTAATTCCGGGCCATGAGCTGGCTGGGACGTGGCCGACGCCGATGTTCAACTCGGGATCATCGTCCCCTTCCAGGACTGGGGCGTCGAGCTTGAGCTTGGGGACCTGCAAGAGCGCGTCGACCGCCAGACCCCCGGGTGCGGTGACCGGTGGGCTGGTTGGCGAATGGACGCAGGCGGGCGATTTGGTCCGACTGATGGCCTTCGATTCCTGGCGGACCAGTGCATTACCGGTGGTCGAGGAGTGGTGCAGGAAGAGGGCCACGCTGCCGAAGATGCATAGGCCGGCCACGATGGCCAGGCAGGCGAGCACGATGACGATCCGCTGACCTAATGAGCGCGTCCGTTTGGGCGGTGACGGCCCGGACCCGGAGGGATCCGTCGAAGGCGAACGGGAATCGGGCGTCGTCATGTGCTCGGAAACGGAATGGCCTGCACGTTCGAGGTGCCCGGCGGGCTCGCCGCCACATAGAGCGTGTGCCCGTCGAGCGAGACCACGACGTCCACCGCGTCGCCCGGGGCGGGGACCACGGTGACGACCGCCTGAGTCTCCAGCGAGACCAGTGCGATATCGGACACAGTGCCGGACCGAAGAATGGCCATCGTCTGCCCGTTAGGGCTGACGGCCAGGCCGGATCCGCCCTGACCCGTGCTGAATTCGGTGACCGGTTTCGGCGACCCGTTGAATTCCTCCAGCTTGCCACCGGGGAGCAGGATCCAGAAGGCTTCCCCGCTGCCAACACCAATGACTTGTGTTGCGGTCGCCGGAACCGGCACGGTCGACACCACTTTGTGCGACTGGGCGGAGATGACGGCGACCGACGTCCCGTCGGCACCAGCCTGCAGGGCAAAAAATGTGTTGCCCCCGGAAGCGGCGGAGATCTTGATGACCGGCTCCGAAGTGGGGATCGTGGTGATCGAGGCTCCATTGGACGCTTGTCGAAGGTCCACGGCGCCGACACTGCCGACGCCCACGCTGATAGCCAGCACGCCACTGGACGAATCGACGATGTCGTTGGCGTAGGCGTTGACGCCGACAATGGTGAGCACGTGCCCCGAGGTGGCCTCCATGTGGGTGATGGTCTTTGCTGAGTTGGTACCGGCTAGGGCCCACAGGCTGCCATCCGCTTGCGGCGGGGTGATGGCCAGCGTCCCCGCGGGTGCCGGGATGATGGCCGTTGGCTTGGAGGTTGTTCGCGGCCGCGGCGGCGTGGAGGAGCAGGCGGCCATCATCAGGCCGACCACCAGTGCCAGTGGTGCCAGCAGCAGGGGTCGGCGCCGGGCGAGCAGGATTCTTTTCGTCGGCGTGGTGCGCGACCTCACTTGGCGAGATTACTCATCGGGATTGCTGGCTCTTAACAGGCGCCGGCGGGAGCGAGCGCGCTGGCTGAGCCGTCTGCACGCGCCGGCACGATCTGTAGTGAATGGACGATCGCCTGCGACTGGCCTGCGGTGTAGACCCTGATTTCGACCTGGTCGTTGGGTGGCGGCTGGACGGGCTGGTCGCGCCAGATGCCGGCGCCGGCCGAACTGGGGCGGGCCGTCTGACTCAGCGCGGTGAAGGGCACCTCGACCGTGGCGGTGCTGCCGGTGGCCGGAATTTCGCGCCGGGCCAACAGCAGGGAGCGGTCCGCATCCCACACCTCGACCGTGACGGGCCCTGCGCTGTCCATCGAGACGGCGGCCACGTAGGAACCGCGCCGCTCCCTGACGTAGTCGCCGTAGACGAGGTAGCCAGGTTGCCCGTCGGCTCGCATACCCCATCCGGCCACCGGACCTGATGTGTACGGATGGCCGGCCACACTCGGGGCCGCCCAGGCCGGCGTGACCCGGCAATTGGTCGGAAGATTGAGGCTGGTCGTTCCGGCGGGCATGGTGACTTTGACGGCATAGAGGCCAGCGTTGTCCGCCACCAGGGTGCCGTGCAGGTGGTCGACCAGATAGCCCAGCTGACCCATAGCCAGCCGCGCCGGGTCGACTTCGATACCCACTTCGGGCGCGATCAGGAACCAGACCTGGCGGCTCGTCACCCGGACCGAACGAGTATCAGCCAGCGACACGAATGTCTGGCGTTGGGCCAGTGGTCCGCTGATTCCGTTGGAAGCAACGACGACGTCACTCGGCGCGATCTTCTTGGCCACCGATGCCACAGTGCTGGCCGTCGTTTCAGGCACCTTGAGCCACGTCTCCGCCGTCTTGGGGAGCCAGACGACGGTCCAGATCACGGCGTTGGCCACCAACACGACGGCGATCGTCCACCCGATGCGGGGGAGCACTGGCCCGAGGCGACTCAATACGGCCACCGTGCCGAGCGTCAAGAACGCATAGATCGGGAAGTTCTGGAACTGGTACAGCGCGGTGACGGCGCTGGGTCTCAGGTCATTGGAAAGGAGGACGACCACGGGGACGCCGAAACCCCAGGTCGCACCAAACCCCAACACTCCTGCCGGTGCCACGTTGGCGTAGATGTTCAACGCGTTGTGCCAGACGACGGACAGGTAAGTCAGCGGCCTGGTGGCCATGTCCCGTGCCACTGTGAAAATGGTTTGAGCGCCACTTTGCGTTGTGCTCTGGGCTGTGCGGCTCGCAGAGGCCGCGGCATATGACGAGAGCCCCGAACCGACGTTGGCACCGACCGCGGTCAAGGCTGCGACCAGCGCCAGGGCCATTGCCATCATCCAAACGCCGATACGCCGGGTGTCGCGCCCAGCCACCACCGCCGACAGACCGACGCCGAACACGAAGGTTGAGGCAACGTCTCCGCAGCTCAGCGTGAGGACCACCCATAGCCAGGCCCGTCGCTGACCATGGGCCAAGTCATACGCCGTCAAGATGGCGAAACAGGTAGCCAGCGTCTGGATGTGGAAGTCGAACGAGGTAGCCCAGACCACCCAGGGGTTGACCACCAACAGCATCAGGCCGAGGCTGGCCAGGACAACCGCAGTCGGGGCTGACCGCCACCAGCTGGCATCAAGGGGAACGTGGCGCGGCGGAGCGGACCGTTGCTCGACCAGCTCGATGATCCACACGAACGCCACCGCCGCGGTCATGACGGCTGCCGCATCCTGGACCCACAGCAAGGTGACGCCCGAGTGCCAGATCCAATAGAGCGGAGCGAGCAGCCACATGATGATCTCGCCGTGGTTGCGCAGGAAGGTGGTGTTGCCCCAATTGTTAATCACCGGGTTTAGATGGCCGTGAGCCACCCCGAACCAACCCTGCTCGCCTCCGGCGAAGTCGATGGTGAGCGAATAGCGGTCGTAGAGGATCT
This sequence comes from Acidimicrobiales bacterium, assembly GCA_036489775.1. Lineage (GTDB taxonomy): Bacteria > Actinomycetota > Acidimicrobiia > Acidimicrobiales > RAAP-2 > Bog-473. The sequence goes on from DASXFC010000021.1 coordinate 4,162, forward strand.
GGCTCCAGATCATCAGACCGACGAGCTGCAGGCCTAACGCACCGAAACCGATCTGACGGACCCGGCTCAGCGCCAGGCCAGGAGGTCTCCAGCCGGCACTGCTCGGCGATCCTTCGACGCCGGTGGCCGGCCCGGCCTCGGTGGTGGCGTCCGCGGGGGAGGGGGCGATGCGCGGAAACGATATAGGTCCCCCGTGGGCTTCCAACGCGGGCTTCCCGGTCGAGATCAGGACCCGCCGATCCGAGCTCACGGCTAGACGGCAAAAGTTCACAAGCGTTAACATGGCCGGGTGCCGAGCCGCCGGCCGGCAACGACTGGAATCTCATCTCAGGGGGCGTAACCGATGGCGATCGCGATCACCGACGACCACCAGGAGCTCGGCGCAAGCGTGCGCGGCGTGCTCACTTCGCACAAGGCGCTGCAGTCGGCGCGGGCCTTGCTCGATGCCGATGAAGAACCCCGCCCGTCCTATTGGGGCGAGATGGCGCAATTGGGCTGGCTGGGCATCCACCTGCCCGAGGCTCACGGCGGGTCGGGCGCCGGCTTGCTGGAACTGGTGGTCGTGCTCGACGAACTGGGGCGCCAGGTGGCACCCGGGCCATTCCTGCCCACAGTCTTGGCTTCCGCGGTGATCGCCCAGTGCGGCACGGAGGCGCAGCAGGCGGCCTACCTGCCTGGCTTAGCCGACGGCAGTCGCACGGCGGCGCTGGGCATCGGCGGCACGCTGACCCTCTCGGGCGGCACCCTCGACGGATCGGCCGGTGTCGTGCTCGGCGGCGCCACGGCTGACCTGTTGCTGTTGGTGGCCGGCGATGACGTGGTCATCGTCGAGTCGACGGCGCCCGGTCTGACGGTCCAGGGCGGGACCAACATGGACCCGACCCGGCGCAGCGCCACCGTCGAGGCTGCCGGCGTCGCCGTAGGGGACGAAGCCGTCCTGCCGGGCGCGGCGGCCCGGGCTCGCGCCCTGGCCCGTACGTTGGGTGCGGCCGAGGCGGTCGGCCTTATGTCGATTTGTACCGAATTGGCCACCGCCTATGCCAAGGAGCGCGTCCAGTTCGGCCGCACCATAGGTACCTTCCAGGCCATCAAGCACCACTGCGCCAACATGTTGGTCGACGCCGAGCTGGCGACGGCGGCGGTGTGGGACGCCGCCCGGGCCGCCCACGACAGCGAGGACGAGTTCCTCTTGACCTCGGCCATGGCCGCCCAGCTCACCTTCGAGCAGGCGGTGCATAACGCGCAGTTGAACATTCAGGTGCACGGGGGCATCGGCTTCACCTGGGAGCACGATGCCCATCTCTTCCTGCGCCGGGCCCTGGTGCTCAACGCGCTCCTCGGGAGTCCCGACGACGCCGAGGACGTCACCACGGTGGCAGGGCGGGGCGTGACCCGTGAGGTGACGCTGGAGCTGCCACCCGAAGCCGAGCAGCTGCGGGCCGAACTGCGCACCGAAGCGCAACGGTTGGCCACCCTTGAAGGGACGGCGCAGCGCAAGGCGCTCATCGAGACCGGCCTCATGGTGCCGCACTGGCCCAAGCCGTGGGGGCGTGACGCCGGGGCGGTGGAGCAACTGCTCATCGATGAGGAGCTCAAGGCCGCTGGGGTCAAGGTGCCGGGCTTCGGCATCACCGGCTGGAACATCATGACCGTCAACCAGTACGCCACGCCTGACCAGGTCGAGCGCTGGGTGGAGCGCACGCTCATGGGGGAGTTGGTCTGGTGCCAGCTCTTCAGCGAGCCCGACGCCGGGTCCGACGCCGCCGCCGTGAAGACTCGCGGCACGCGGGTCGACGGCGGGTGGGTCGTCAACGGCCAGAAGGTGTGGACCTCCGGTGCCCAGTACTGCG
>DASXFC010000022.1:0-37571 GCA_036489775.1 Acidimicrobiales bacterium
GAGTGGCCACACACCCTCCCCGCGGATCTCAACGAATGCCAGGAACTCAGGTCGGCAGCGAGGCCCCGTCGCCAACCACCAGCTGCAACTACCGAGCTGTCAGATCAGCGTTGCGAACCCACGGAAAACCCGGAAGGACCAAATTTAGGTGTTCCCTCCACCGACGTTGGTGGCGCGGGGAGTTTTCACATAACGAGGCTCCGCCGTGTCGATGTGTGGTTCATCGACGCGGCGGAGTCGATGCTGTTCGACATCGGAGACCCAACTCTCGACTGAGGAGTCGCCAAAGTCATCACCTCGACGGGGGGCGTTGGTCGGGTGGGCCACCGACGAGGCTCAGTTCGAAGAGACCGATCCGCTCATGTAGGCGGACTGAACCGCTGTGGTGTCATTGCGGTACTTCTCCGCCGGTCCCGACATGACGATGCTGCCGTGGACCAACACCATGGCCTCGTCGGCCACCTCGAGTGCCAGCTGTATGTGCTGCTCCACCATGATCACGGAGGCGCCGTGCTCGTCGGCCACCCGCCGGATGACCGGCATCAATGACTCCACCGCAATGGGCGCCAGCCCCATCGACATCTCGTCGATCAGCAGCAGCTTCGGCGACTGTACGAGCGCCCGGGCGATGGCCAGCATCTGCTGCTCGCCCCCAGAGAGGTCACCGGCCCGCAGCTTCTCGCGTCTTTGTAGCGCTGGGAACAGTTCGAGGACGGGGTCCAGATCAGTGCCCCGGGGGGCGGCCAGCTTCAAGTTCTGAATCGGCGTCAACTCGGTGAAGAGGGCGCGGAAGTCCGGGATCAGAACCATTCCGGCCTGGTTCATCCGGCGCGGCGACGATCCCCTGACCGGGTCCCCGTTCAAGGTGATGGTGCCGGCCCGGGGAGGCAGGAAACCCGCCAGTGTCATCAAAATGGTGCTCTTGCCGGCGCCGTTGGGTCCGAGGATGGTGAGGACTTTCTTGCGATCCAGCGTGAACGTGATGTCTCGGGCCACGGTCAACTTGCCGTAACCGACATCGAGGCCAGTGCACTCGAGGACAGCGGCCTCGACGGCCGTGTCGCTCACGACGTCGCCATGCGGTGGTGCGTGGCGCCGAGATACGCGGTGGACACCTGCTGGTCCTTCCGGATCTGGTCGGGCGTCCCGGTCGCGATCAGTGCGCCGAAGTCGAGGACGTCGATCGAGTCACAAAGATTGAGCACGAGGCTCATGTCGTGGTCGACCAGCAGGATCGTGACGCCGGTGTCTCGCACGCTACGCAGCCGGTCCGCCAACCAGAGGCTCTCTGTGCTGTCGAGACCCGCTGCCGGCTCGTCGAGGAGAAGGAGCCGGGGTTCCGCCGCCAGGGCCCGGGCCACCGAGACGAGTTGCCGCTGCCCTTGGGAAAGCATCGACACCTGCAGATCGCGCATCTCGACGAGGCCAAGTTCATCGAGGATCGTCGTGAGAGCCTCAGGGTCGTGCGTGCTCGCCCGATGCTGCCCCACCTGGACGTTCTCCTCTACCGTGAGGTCGTCGGACACGCCGGCCAGCTGGAACGTGCGGGCCAGTCCGAGGGCCGCCCGTCGGTGCGGCGAGTAACGCTCGACATCCTGCCCGGCCAGCACGACCGAACCCTCGTAGAGGTGGAAGCCGCAGAGGGCGTCGATGGTGGTTGTCTTGCCGGCACCATTGGGGCCGATCAGCCCGACGATCTGGCCCTCCTTCACGGAGAAACTCACATTGTCCACGGCGGTGACCCCGCCGTAGCGGACAGTGAGGTTCTTCACCTCGAGCAGGACTCCCACCCTCTCGTTCCCAGTTTCCTGCGAGTGGCCGTTGGTCCGGACACCAGCGCCGCTCCCGATCAGCTCACAGGCCTTAGCCGTCACCGGTGCCAGAATCGGAGCGGGTGCCGGCTTCGGCGCTCCGTCAATGGGAACCTGGTCGACCTCTTCTCCGCCGATCGCAACCGGCTGGGGCGATGGAGTCGGTGCCGGGACGTGCGACTTCGCCATCTCCGCGAGCGACGGCCCCAGCGCACCCTCGGGTCGGGCCATGACGCCGCGCACCCGCCGCTGTTCGAGGAATTGGTGGGTGGGTCCGACCAGACCATCGGGGTTGAAGATCACGGTTAGGAGGACGCCGATTCCCGCCACGATGCCGTACCAGTTGTCGATGGCGCTGTTCCCGACATTCGACGAGATCAGCGCCACGAGGATGCCGCCCGAAGTAATGACACCGGCCAGGATCCCTCCGCTCACGGAGGTGATGCCGGCCACCACCACGACGGAGAACGCGACCAGCCCGACATAGGCGTCGAAACTCTCGAAGGTTACGTTCCCCAGCTGGTATGCCAGCAGAGATCCGCCCAACCCGGCAATGAAAGCCGCGATGGCGAAGCCAATCAGCTTGATCATCACGACATTGATCCCCGCCGCCGCCGCGGACCGTTCGTCCGCCCGCACGGCCAGCATGGCTGAGCCCAGGCGACTGGTGCGCAGCCAGCTCACACCCAACGCCACCAGAACCAGGACCACTAGGCACAAGATCCCAAAAGCGGGACGCGGAAAGTCCTTGCCCGACCCGATGCCGAGGTCCATGCCGAATAGGCGTGGCGTTGGGATGGCCAACCCGCTTGCGCCGCCGTCAAGGGAGTTGTTGTTGAACCAGATCGCTTCCACACCGGCGGCGAATGTCAGAGTGACCACGCCCAGCATCAAGCCGCGCACACGGAGCGCGGGGATGCCTATTACCACCCCCGCCGCCGCCGCCACTAAGGCGGAGAGGATTGGGGCGATCGGGAAGGGAATGCCCCACGATTCGGCGAATGTGCTCAAGATGTATGCCGACACACCGGCCAGGGTCAGCTGCGCCAGCGAGATCTGACCGGTGTACCCCGTCACCACTACTAGCGACAGCGAGATGACTCCTGCGATCATGCTGGTGTAGAGGGCTGCCCGGTCGTTGCCGGAGAATACGAATATGGCGCCGATCCCCACGGCCGTGGCCACGACAGCGGTGGGCAGCCGCCAATGTGGGCGCGGCGAGCGGCCGAGCGTGACCTGCATGAGCGTCCCCCGGCTCGGCATAGTCCGTCCCCGGAACGCCAGCATGGCCAGCACGAGAACCAGCGGGATGAGTTCGCCGACTCCGGCGGGAAATCCGGGGTAGACGCCGTTGAGATAGACCGAGAGCGACTCGAGTGCGCCAATGGCCAGCCCCGTCCCGATGGCCCATCCGAGCGAGTGGAAACGCCCCACAACGGCCGCCGCCAGTGCCGGCACGATGAACAGGGTGTAGGTACCGGGTACGAGCGGGACCAGCGGTGCGATCAAGATGCCGGCGATGCCGGACACGACGAAGCTGATGATCCAGTTGACCAAGGCGATGCGGTCAGGCGAGAGTCCGCTCACCAGCGCGCCCACCTCGGTCTCGGCCGAGGCCCGGGTAGCCAGGCCGAAGCGGGTGAAGCGGAAAAGAACGGTCAGCACGACCCCGAGGCCAATGATGGTGGCCGCCAGGAAGAGCCGGTCGACCGAGATGTTTACGCCGAGGAAGTTCAGGTGGTTCTGGGGGAAGATCGGATTTACCACGATCTCCTGGTTGCCGACCTGGTAGGTCACGATGGCGGTCAGCAGGCCCATGAGACCGATGGACGCGACCGCCTTGGCCACGGGCCGGTGGTTGCGCAAAGGCCTGAACACGAGCAGGTAGGCCAGAGCGCCGAGCACCGCCTGGATGCCCAGTGTGATCAACATGGCCGGCCAGAAGCCGAGATTCGTGCCGATGTCAATTGTGGGGCTCAGCCCGGGGATGGGCTGGAGCAGCTGTCCAGTGCGCAAGAGCGAGTAGGTGTAGGCCGCGTACAGCGCCTGGGCGCCGGTGGCGAAATTGAGCACGCCCGACGAGCGGTAGGTGACGACGAGCGCGACCGCCAGCGCGGCGAACACTCCACCGTTGCCCAGCCCGAGGAGTAAAAACTCGGTGTAGTTACTCATCCGTGCGGATGCCGTCCGCGGAGCGAGGCGCGCCGTTGCTCTCGGTCTCCCCCCAGGAGCGAATCACAACATTGAGTATACTGAAATGCCGGTGGGTGCACAGGCCTTTCGTCATAAGTCGCGGGCCCTAGCAAGCCGCCGGGTCCGGCCGTCCTTTAGGCGGATCGAGCAGGAGAACAGGCGGAGAACAGGCCCAGTCCTCTCGGCCATGACCCATAACATGAGGAAGCCGTAACTGCGTTCCTGAGAACGATTTGGTCCGTGAGCAAGCTGCTAGACCCGCAAGTGGCGCTCTTCGATCAACGTCTGAACTAGCGCGAGCACTTGGAGCAGCTTGTCGACGTCGGCTGGGCGGTCGAGCTGCTCCATGCCGATCAGACTGGCCACGGCAAGGTCGGCAAACACGGTGGCGTCCGCATCCGAGAGGCCGTGCCTGCGCATTTGGTCGGCCGTAGATTCCCGTCGGGAGGTATCGACCTGGCGTTGTGCGGCGGCAACCCGCGGGTTGACCGCGCTCCAGGCGCGGATGGCCGCCTCCGCACCATGAGGCAGTAGTTGGGCAAAGCGCAGCTGCTGTTCCCGCTTTGCGTCGTCTCCTTCGGTGGCTTCAACGTCAGCGACCGGCGTCGTGGTGTAGCGCTCCTCCCAGTAACCAAGGAGGCGATCCACGAAGTCATCGAAGCTGGCGAAGTGGTGGTAGAAGGAGCCCCGGGTGATCCCCATGCGGTCGCATAACCCGGCTGCCGTAAGCGCGATAAACCCGTCGGACTCGAGTACTTCAATGGCGCCGTCAAAGAAGTCCTGTGGACTGCGGCGCCTACTCGGTGCTGGCCTTTCGGTGGACATATTCAGGCTACCCATTTGCCATACACAGATGTATGGTAGCCGTGTCCTCCATGAGAAGGGAGATCATGACTGACACGACATCTCGTCCCGACGTCCACCTTCGGATAGGAGGAACTCGCATCGGCACGGGCAGTGGGGGTGTGTACGACCACATCAACCCAAGTACCGGGAAGGTCGACGCGCGGATCCCTTTGGCCGGCGCGGCCGAAATCGACCGAGCGGTGGCGACAGCACACGAGGCGTTCGAAAGCTGGCGCCGAGTGCCCCCCGGGGACCGTCGTAGCCTTTTGTGGCGGCTGGGCGACCTCCTTGATGCGAACAAGGAAGAGTTTGCGCGTCGCGGCACCATGGACAACGGTACGCCAACGGCCGTGGTGAGTGGCATGGCGGAGTCCGCGGTCGAGTGGACGCGCTATTACGCCGGCTGGGCCGACAAGGTGTCGGGCGAGTTGTCGTCGTCCTTCGTCGACGTCGGCGAACTCAACTACACCCTGTACGAGCCCTACGGCGTGGTCGCCATCATCATCACCTGGAACGGGCCGCTGATCTCATTGGCCATGAAGATCCCGGCCGCGCTGGCGGCGGGAAACACCGTAGTGGTGAAGCCCTCGGAGTTGACGCCGTTCTCGGGCGAGCTGTTCATGGACCTCGTGGAACAGGCCGGGTTCCCGAACGGGATCGTCAACATGCTGCCCGGCGCGCCCGATGCGGGAGAGGCACTGGTGGCCCACCCGCTGGTCAAGAAGGTCAGCTTCACCGGCGGCCCGGCTACAGCAAGCAAGATACTGCACGGCTGCGCCGACCAGATGAAGCCGGCCTGCCTGGAACTGGGCGGCAAATCGGCCAATATCATCTTCGACGACGCCGACCTCGACGTCGCCTGCGGTCACGGCACCTTTCTCAGCGTGGGCGTGCTCTCGGGGCAGGGCTGCGCCTTCCCGACCCGCATGCTGGTGCAACAGCCCGTGTACGACGACGTGATCGATCGGGTCGCGACGGTGGCCAAGGGCGTCTCGGTCGGGAACCCGTGGGATCCCACCACCATGGCTGGGCCTGTCGTGAATAGTGCTGCGCTGGACCGGATTCTCGGGATGATCGAACGGGCCGAGGCTGATGGGGCGCGACTTGTTACCGGCGGGTCGCGTATCGGCGGCGACCTGGCCGAGGGTTATTTCATCGAGCCCACCGTCTTTGCCGAGGTCGAACCCGACAGCGAACTGGCTCAGAACGAGGTCTTCGGGCCGGTGCTCGCCATCACGCCGTTCGCCACTGACGCCGATGCGATTCGGATTGCCAACAACAGCCGCTACGGCCTATCGGGGTACATCCAGACGTCGAACGTCAACCGAGCCTTGCGCGTGGCCAACGAGCTCGAAACCGGTGAGGTGCTCATCAACGGGGCCGCCAACCTGCGTGTGCAGCGGCCCTTCGGTGGCCGCGGTCTCTCCGGCTTCGGCAAGGAGGGCGGCAAGTTGGGCATCGAGGAGTACCTGCGCATCAAGAGCGTGGGAATTGCCTGATCACCCATTCAGAGGTTTCATTTCAGACACCGAGCATCTACGAAGGAGCAGCGTTATGGCCGGGCTTGAAGGAAAGGTCGCATTCATCACAGGGGCGGCAAGAGGCCAGGGCAGGGCGCACGCCGTCAGATTGGCCCGCGAGGGAGTTGACATCCTCGCCGTCGACATCTGCGAGGACATCGACTCGATGGATTACCCAAACGCGTCCCAAGCAGACCTCGATGAGACCGCCAAGCTGGTTGACGCCGAAGGGCGCAAGGTGGTGGCCCTCAAGGCAGACATCCGCGATCTTGGAGGTTTGCAGAGGGCGTTCGACAAAGGCATGTCTTCGTTGGGTCGGGTGGACATCGTCCTCGCCAATGCCGGCATAGTCAGGCTGACCGACGGGGGCGACGAAGCAGCGGTGTGGCGAGACATTGTCGACACGAATCTCATCGGAACGTGGAACACAATCTCCGTGGCCCTTCCCACCCTGAAGGCTGGTGGCCGCGGTGGCTCCATCATCATCACCAGCTCGTCAGCCGGACTGCGGGCCACTCCAAGCACCAGCGTGGGAGCTATCGCGTATACCGCCACGAAAACTGGCCTGGTGGGGCTCATGAAACAGATGGCGGTGACCCTGGCCTCGGACTCGATTCGCGTCAACAGCGTGCATCCGACTGGCGTGAAGTCAGGGATGACGATGAACGAAGCGATGGGGAAGATGGTCGAGGCGGCCATGCAGGGTGAGAGCAATTCCATCTCGGCCATGCAGAACGCCCTGCCGATCGACATCCTCGAGCCCGAAGACATTGCCGATACGGTCGCCTTTTTGGTCTCGGACCAGGCCAAGTGGATCACCGGGGCAGCGGTGCCCGTTGACGCCGGATTTTGCGTCCGATGAGTCAAGTTGGGTGTCCCGTTGCCAAGGACTTCCGGTTCATGAGCGCCGGCCCGTTGCCGAGCGCATTCGAGCGCTACGACACATTGCAGGATCAACACCGAATGTGGCGCGTTGAAGAACCCGCCGGATCCTATTGGCTATGCCTCGATCGTGAGCTGATCGTCCAAGGCCTGCAGGACACCGAGACGTTCTCGAGTTCGGCCATTGTGGTCCTCGATCCCGAGCCGGTCATCCGCATGAAGCCCATTCAGCTCGACCCGCCCGAACACAGCAAATGGCGAAAGATGTTGGCCAGCTATTTCTCCGTGAAGCGCATGCCACACCTGGAGAACCGTATCCGAGAGCGGGTCACCGAACTGCTTGACGAGGTCCTCCCAAAGGGAGAATGCGACTTCGTCACCGATATCGCGATGCGTTTCCCCAGCGTCATCTTTCTCGAGATCATCGGACTACCTACCGACGAGCTAGAGACGTTCCTGGAGTGGGAGGCGGCCGCGCTGCACTCGGACCCGGACACGCCAGACCGAGAGGCGCAGTTCGGCGTGTTGATGCAGGTGATGGCCCGTTTCCAGCAAGCTATCGACGAGCGTCGAGCCCGCCCAGACTCCGAAGCTACCGACATCATCAGTCATGCCGTGGCGTGGGAGATCGACGGTCAGCCGGTAAGGGACGCCGACATACTCGAGTGCTGTCTTTTGCTCTTCCTGGCCGGACTAGACACGGTGACAAACGAGCTCTCGTACGCCATCTGGCACCTCTCGACGCATGAACGGGATCGGTCCGCGTTGCGCGACAACCCGCCGCTGATCCCTCAGGCAACTGAAGAGTTGCTTCGGACCTTCTCCATCCCCCAGCTGGCGCGCAAGGTAACCCATGACACAACATTTGGAAGTCAGGACCTGAAGACTGGCGACATGGTGCTGTTCTCGCTGGCTGCTGCTAATCGGGATCCCGAGGCCATCCAGCGGGCTCGGGAAGTTATTTTCGAGCGTGAAGCCACTCCGCACTACGCCTTCGGTGCTGGACCACATCGCTGTCTCGGTTCACACCTGGCTCGCCAAGAGATAAATATTTTCCTGGCCGAATGGTGCGCCCGTGTCCCCAATTACGAGTTGGCGACCCGGGAGGAGATCATCGAGCATCGGGGTTCTGTGCATGGCATAGCTCATTTGCCAGTGCAGTGGAATACCTCTGCGTAGATCGCTAAGCGCCCGCAAATGCGTGCTGCCCGTGATATCCAGTGTCAGTCACGCAGCATGAAGAAACCGATGTCAATCGGCCTGCCCTTTATGTCGATGAGGGCCACCACGAGTGTGTCATCGTCAAGCTTGGGGAAATAGTCGATCCAGGGCTGCTGGTCGTAGACCATCCCTGCACTCGAAGTTCCTCGGAACGAGAGCTCGCGAAGCCGAGCCACGCCGAAGTCAATCGAGGCGACAAGTGAGCCGTCCTCGGCAAAACAGACGATCGGCTCGGCGTCATCGCGGGTAACGAAACGCTTGCCGTATAGCTTCTTCATGCCCAGACCTTCGCGTTGGGGTAGCGGGCCCGGCACAGGCTGGGGCGTGATCGGATCGCGTGGAGTCCGGCCGAACGCGACGACTCGCCAAAGGCCGATCATCGAGTCCACCGAAACGGAGTCGAGCTGGCTGAACAAATCAAGCAGTTCCTCAGCCTCGGGAGCTTCTGCCCCCCGAGCATGTTGGTGAAGGTTTCATCAGCTCGTGACCTGGTTACCTGGTCCGACATGTCTCACCTCATATCCGAATCGGGGCTTGCGGCTCAAGGCTGCCCACCGCAATTCAGTACGCTATATATCTCGCGGCGGCTTGCCGGGCTCGTATGGCCCCGTCACCCACGGGCCGTGCTGAACGGGGCTAGTGGCCAGCTAGACCCGGGCCCCCATGCACAAGACACGCTACTTGTGCCTGGCGGGCACATTTCCGCCGATGGGAGCAGAGTCCGTTCTCAGTGGCGCCAACGTGGTCCATGTTTGGCTGAGGCGACCTTCGCTGTTGACAGGTACTTAGGTACTGGTATCCTTTAGGTACTAGGAGGACGGTATGAAAACGAGCCAAGCGCCCATCAAAGTGAGCGAGCAAACCAAAGAGCGCATCCGATATCTCGCGGCCTTCATCGACACCACTCAAGCTGACGTGGTGGATCGGGCCGTCTACGAATACACCGTCCGCCATGCCGATGTCATCGAAAAGGGCATTACCAATGCTCGATCAGCTCTGGCGGGCGGCGATTCCGCCATCGCCGCATTGCTCCTCGACGAACCCGTCGAGTCGATCAAGCGGGTGTCCGGCGAAGGCCGAGTGAGCAGCTAGCGCAATCCAAGGCGGACCGCTTCAAACCACTGACGTTCGCCCCGCGGCCAGTCATTCCTTGCTTCAAAAAGCACTGGCTCCAGGTACGTCTCCAGCTCTGCAAAGAGCAGATCGCGTACTTGTTCGCGAATGAAATTGTTGTCCACATCCATCACGCTCAGTGCACACCAAATCTCTTCGACACCATCGCTCTGCACAATAAGCAATCGGCACGGAAGCCATCCGCAAAGGTCCGAAGCCAACTCCTCGCCCTTTCCCGACATCGCCTGATCAGTAAGACGGAGCAGGTCCGCTGTCAACGCACGGTGTAGTCGAATGGCCGCTTCGGCGCGATCCCGCAAGTGATCGTTGTCGTTGGGGAGCAGGTCACCTTGTTCGTGAAGATCCGCGAACCACGAGAAAGCATCGTCGTCTGATCCCTCTTCACGACGATGAACTGCGCAGAGCCACACAACGTCACCATCCACCCAAGTCGCGCCACGTTGTGAGGAGATGCGTAGTCGATATACAAGAGGGTGATCGATGGACAGAATGCGCTTCTGTCCTGTGGGTGAGTCAGGCGCAATGCGACGCAATTCCTCCAGCCATGGATGGCTTACTTTACCGAGATCGATATCCAGTGGCGGTAAATCCATTCCGAGATCGTCCGTCAAGCAGCGCAGTGTCGGCCTAGAACGTCGAATCGCAATCAGACCGGTCGGTCCATCAGTTTTCGAGTTCTGGAGTCGCCGTATGGCTCACGCTGAGAACTCGCCCCATGACATCGGCGGCCGCTCGATCCCGTTCCTCAAGTGCATGTGAGTACACGCGCAGCGTGACCGAGGGATCCGAATGTCCCAATCGTCCGGCCACGGTACGCACATCGACGCCGGCACCAATGAGCTGTGTGGCAGTGAAATGACGGAGGTCATGGAGGCGAACTTCGTTCAATCCCAGGGAGTCCCGTACCCGGGTGAAGAAGCCAGTGACGTTGTCGGGCCGAAAGGGCTTGACGCCGTCGACGGCATGAGAGAAGACGTAGCCATTGGGCAGGACGGTGGCTTCAGCTCGCTGTGCCCACTCTTCGACGTTGGCCCGATGGTGCGTGAGTAGCGCCACACCCACATCATCAAGCGCGACCATGCGAAAGCGATCGGTCTTCGTAGTCTTCTCCGCAAGCCCGGCCGGGACAACCACAATGGACCTTGACACGTCGAGCTCGCGACGTTCGAGGTCGACATCCGTCCACCGAAGTGCGCACAGCTCACCCCGCCGCATGCCCGTGAGTGCCGCCAACATCAACAGTGGCGCGAGGCGGGGATCACGTTCCTCGGCCGCCTCAATCACAGACCGCACCGACTCCACCGATGGTGCCTTCACGCGCCGTTGGGATACCCGAGGGGGCCTGGCCTTTTCGGCCACATTCTCCTTGACCCATCCCCATCGGACGCCCTGGTGGAGCGCCGAGGAGATGATGGCGTGATAGTTGCGGATCGTCTTCGGCGACAGCCCCCGTTCCTTCATGGCGCCGTAGAGGCCGTCGAGCTGCTTGGGAGTGAGGCGATTGAGAATGATCTTTCCGAGTTGGGGCCGGATGGTCTGTTTGATCTGGGCCTTGTACGTGCGGATCGTCGTTGGCGACAACTCCATTCGTTCGCACTCTTCGAGCCACTTGTCCAGCAACTGGCCGAAGGTGGCGCCGAAACCGTCCGGCGAGCCCTCGCCGTACTTATCCACAAGGTCGCGGAGGGCACCATCGGCCTCCCGGGAACCGCCATGGAATGTCTTGGAGATCTGCCGAGGATTGCCTGTTTCGGGGTCACGCCCGAGGTAGACGCGCAGTTCCCAAACCCCATCGCTGCGCTTACGTTTGGTGCCCCTCACAAAGCCACCCTAAGTCATTTGTAGGGATAACCGTAGGGATGGATCCCTGGAACCAGAAGAGCCCTCCCAGCTGGGAGGGCTCTGACCTGGACTTCTGTTAGTGGCGGGGGTGGGATTTGAACCCACGACCTTCGGGTTATGAGCCCGACGAGCTACCAGACTGCTCCACCCCGCGGCGAAGAGGATCAGTATACCGGCCCGCTGGGGGCCAAAAGCCAGGCCCGCTCCAGCCCGAAGGCGGCCTTTAGATCGTCTGGGCCGTGGGCGGCGGTGGTGGAGGCGTGGCCGGGTCTGCCACCGGAGCCGGAGGGGGCGGAGGGGGTGTTGACGCAGTGGCGCCACCACCGGTCTGCTCCTCGGTGGTCATCGCAGTCGGCGGAGGCGGCGGCGTGGATCCGGTCGGGGCGGCCGTCGGAGCGGCCGTCGGAGCGGCCGCCGGGCTCTCGGGGGCCAGGGTTAGCGCTCCGTGCTCAGCCTCGTGGCTTTGCAGCGCCGCCACCAGCCGGGTGATGTCGGCGTCGGTGGTGGGCGTCGCCCGACCGGTTTGGGTGGCGTAGTACGCCGCGCCCAGATCGCGCAGGATGCCGTCGGCCCCTCGCGTGCTCTGGAGATCGTTCAGCTTGGCTTGCCCTTTTTGGGCCGCGTCCTTTGCCATCTCCGTGGCAGCGGTCGCCTGCGCCTTCACCTTGTCGAGGAGTCCCATCAGCGCATCCTTTCCCTGAGTCGCGAGGGCGCCAGCATCGCACGTCTTCTAGGAGCCTGCAGCCGCCGATGCGAGGGTGGTGGTGGTCGTCGATTCCTTGGGTTCGGTGCTGGCGGAGTCGGTGGCCTTGGTCGACTGTTTCGATTTGCTCGTCGTCGTCGTGGTCTTGGCCTTCGACTTGGGAGCGGTCGTGCTGGTGGTCGTGGCCGTGCCCGTTCCGGCGGCCGCCGCCGTTGCCTTTTGTGCCGCCGAGATCTCCGAGTCCATGGCCGCGATGTCGCTTTGGTAGTTCCCGAGTTGCCCGTTCTGCAGCGCCGTCTGCGCATTCTGGTAGTCGGTCTGCGCCAGGGAGAGATCCGACTGCACGGCGGCTGGCACCGTCGTGCCGGTCGCGGTACCGGTACTACTGCTTACCGGTGTAGTGCTGCCCGACGGCGTCACCGTGACGGGAACCTTGAAGATGTCCGACAGGGTGTTGGCCAGCGACGACTCGACGTAGACGTTATGGCCGACCACCCCGATCACGTACTGCAGGGTCGGTTGGGGATTCGAGCTAGACGCCACGTAGAGCGGCCGCAGGTAGATCATGGTCTGACCTGCCGGCACCATGAGGGTGTTCCCCAGCAGGACCTTGGAGCCCCCGGTATCCAGGAGCGAGATGTCCTTGGACACCGCTTGGTTGGAGTCGATCTCGGCGTCGGCGTTGGCCGGTCCGGTGGTGCCGGCCGGCGTCTGATAGACGCTGAGCTGCCCGTACCGACTGGGGTCGGAATTGCCGATCATGAACGCGGACAGGTTCAGGTTTTGGTTCGAACTGTTCGAACCAGATTGCGCTGCTGGGACGAAGGCCTCCGTGATGGTGAAGGCCTGGGTCGACGAGCCGGGCAGCGCCATGACTTGGTAGAGGGGGGCCATGCGGGCCGGGTTTGTCGAGACCAGCTGTCCCTGAGCGTTGTAGGTGTTCACCGCCGTGAGTGCTTGCGACCCTGGGCCGGCCCCGGCCGTCGGTGAGAGCTGCCACGAGTCGCTGGCCGCGTAGAAGGCCGATGAACTGGTCAGGTGGTAGCGGCCGTAAATGGCGGACTGAATGGCGAAGATGTCCTCGGGGTAGCGCAGATGCGCCTGCAGGTCGGAGGGCATCTTGGACAGCGGCGTGAACATGTGCGGGAAGGCGGCTTCGTACGCCTTCAAGATGGGGTCGCTGGAGTCAACGTCGTAGAACGTCATCTGACCGCTGTAGGCGTTGATGATGACCTTGACCGAGTTGCGCACGTAGTTGTAGCTGCCGGGCAGGCCGCTGCCCAGCGGGATCTGCTGGGTATCGGCGTTCTCCGAATACGGGTACTGGTTGGTCGTGGTGTACCCGTCGACGATCCAGTCGATCTGCCCATCGTTGGTGACCACGGCGTAGGGATCGTGGTCGAAGGACAGGAAGGGTGCCGCTTTCTCCGCCATCTGGAGCGGGTCGCGCACGAACATGATCCGCGACTTGCTGGTGATCTGATCGGAGATCAGCAGGTTGAAGTCGCCCAGGCGCAAGGCGAAGGCCGCCCGCGTGAAGAAGGAGCTCAGCTGCACACCTCCGGTGGCGGTCTTGCCCGAGTAGTGGCTCTCGACGTTGCTGTTGCCCCGCTGGTAGTCGACCTCGGCTTGCTTGGTGTTGACGACGGTGTAGCCAGTTTCACCCAGCCCGAAGTAGACGTTTGGTTGCTTGATCTTGGGCAGGCCATCCGATGAGCTCGGCGGCACTCCGGAAATCCCGAAGACCGGGTTGGACGACGATTCCTGGTTGGCCAACGCCACCACGGCGCCGTTCCCGTGGGTGAACTGCAGGTGGGTGTTGACCCAAGAAGCGGCCGGGATGTTGGAGGAGGAGATCTCGCGCACGCCGACGATGACCGGGGTCATTTGGTCGTTAATGGTGTAGCGGTCCACGCTGACCGAGGGGAAGTCGTAGTAGGTGCGGATCGCTTGCAAACGGGTGAACGACTGGAGGGAGATGGACGAATCAGGATCCCACAGGCGGATGTTGGCCAGCGTGGCGGTCGACTGGGCCTCCTCGGAGGGTGTGGCCGAGTTCGAGGCGTTGAAGTTATGGACCTTGACGTTCTGCACGCCATAGGCGGCCCGGGTCGCTTCGATGTTGCGCTGGATGTAGGGCGCTTCCAGCGAGCTCTGCGCCGGGTTGACCTTGAGCGCCTGGAGTAGCGCCGGGTAGATCACTCCGACCACCAGGGCCACGAAGGCCCACACGCCGACGGCCAGCACCGGCAGCGTCCAGCCCTGCTGGCGGATGTTGTAGAGAAGGATGCCGGCGGCGAAGATCGAGATGACGATCAGCAGCTCCTGCGCCGGAAGCCGGGCGTGCACATCGGTGTAGCCGGCCCCGTTGACGTAGCCGTCCTGGGCATTGACCATCGACCAGCGCTGGAGGACGTAGCCCACCGCCTTGGTCAACGCGATCAGCGCCAGCAGCACAGAGAGATGCGCCTTGACCGGAGGACGGACCCGGGGCAGACCCCGTTGGGGCACGATGCCGCCGTTGAAGTAATGGAAGATCGTGGTCACGATCAAGGTCACGATCAGGATGGCCAGCGTCCAATCCACCACGAAGCTCATGAACGGCAGCTTGAAGACGTAGAACCCGACGTCCTTCCCGAACTGGGGATCCTTCGCTCCGAAGTTGCCGCCGTGGCGGAAGAGGATCCAGTTCTGCCACTCCCCGATCGTTCCTGAGGCGGCGATCAGCGCCAGGACGAAAGCTAGGGCGACGTAGATCCGCCCGGCATGGGGGCGCACCACCTGTTGGTAGCGCCGGACCAACTCGTCCTCGCCACCGACCCCGCCCACGCCACTGCTGGCCAGCCGGTCACAAACGACCAGATTGACCCACAGCACCACGAAGAAGATGGCCCCGAAGACTCCGAACAAGCCGAGCTTGATCACCAGCAAGGTGGAGAAGACGTCGTGGTAATGCACCGAAGAGAACCACAAGCCGTCGGTGTAGATGCTGGCCAGCGAGCGCAGCGACGCCAGCACGATCAAGATGACGACGACGCCGCCAATCAGCCACCAGCGGGCCCGGCCCCGACGGCGCGGCGGACGTGGGGTACCAAGGTCACTGGGGACGCGCACAGCGTGAGCCTAATGTGCTCCTTCCGACCATTTCGGGCCGGGTCTCACCGGGCGCACAGCGGACGCCCTGGTCAGAGCTACTCGGGCGCCAGCAGGCAGCGGCAGCCCGAGTGCGCCGGCGGGTACTGGTGACCGGTCGGGAACGCCTCCGATGAGGGCATGGCACCAGCCAATGCATTGTCGTCACAGTCAGAACAGCCCGTAGCGGAGGTGAGGACCCAGCGCACCTTCCCGCCCGGTGACGAGGCGGCCGCGGTCCCCGCCGAGAAGGCGTGCACGGCGAAGTCGCCCACCAAGCGCTCGATTCGCTCCCCACGCCATTCCCGGAAAGCACCACCGACCCGCTCGGCCAGGTCGTCACTCCCCTCCACAATGCGGCGGCGCAGCATGGTCACGACGGTGCGGGCCAGGCCGGTGGCCGTCTGGTCGACCGAGTTGCCCACGACCACGGCGCCATCTGGGCTGCCGGCGAAGCGCGCCCCGGCGGTGAAGGCGTCGGCCAGGTGGCCCTGGGCCGCCGAGGTGTAGACGGCCAGGTGCGCCTCCTCCGAACCCAAGAGGGCTTCAGCCTGCGTCGACGGTGCATTTCGCAACAGGTCGAGCACGCGGTTCTGGTCGTCCCCCAACGCCCGCTTCACGTGCCGGCTCAGCTGGGCCAGCACGGGCTCGAGCAACTCGTCCCGCCGGGCGGTCAGCGGATCGGGCGGGGGGTCCGGTGCCGCCTCCTCTTCCACCTCCGCCTCGCTCTCGGCGGTTGGTTCGGCCGGGGCCTCTGTGGGGGCGCCCGGAGCCGGCTCGGCCGCGGTCGTCTCGATCACCCGCACACTCTCGGTGACGGTGGCCTCGCCGGTTTCGTCCGTGCCTGCCCTGATCCGGGCGAACAGTTCGTCGACGGTCGGCGTCGGGCCCGCGGCGGATTCCTCTCCCGATGTCTCGCCCAGCGGTGGCACCTCGTCCGGCACGTCATCCACGGTGCCGTGCACCCGGGCCTGGTCACCGGCGGCCAGCGCGGCGGCGCGGGCGTCGTCGTCCACCCGTTCGAGTCCCACCAAGATGTCGTCGACCTTGTCGCGCACCCCGCCGACCGAGGCCGCCATCTCGTCCCGCGCCGCGCGCAATTGCTCGATCTGGATCGACAGGGTCTTGCGCCGGGTGGCCAGATCGGCCAGGACCCGGCGGCGTGACTCCTGCACCTGCTCGAGCAGGGCTCGTCCTTCGTCCTTGGCCTGATTGACGATAGCCTCACCCTCATGCATGGCCGTGGCCACGACCCGATCGCGTTCGGTGCGCGCCTCTTGCTCCGCGTTGGCCACCATCCGCTCGACTTCGACCACTCGCTCGGCCGAGGCCTCTTCGGTGCGGGTCTGCAGCCCCTCACCTTGCGACTGCGCCTCTCGCAACAGGGCCGCCGCGCTTTCCTGGGCCTGGGCCACGATGCGCGCCGCTTCCTCGTGGGCGTGGCGCAGCAACTGGGCGCTGTGCTGGCCCAATGACGACGTCAGCGTCGCTTCATCGACCACCGGGTGGGCGGCCCGCTGTTCCGCCTCGGCCAGGGCATTGCGCAGCTCCTGCTCGCGCTCCTCGAGCCCCTCGATGGCCCGGGAGACCGACTGCAGGTACGAACGCACTTCGTCGGCATCGAAACCCCGGCGGACGATGGCGAAGGAGTGCCTGGCGATGTCCCCGGTCGAAACCCGTGACGAGGAAATAGGAGAAAGGCCTTCTGGCATCCCTAGAGCCTACGGCGCCGCCTGCGCTGGCTGGTGATTGGCGGGGATCCGGCCCCCCAGCCGCTCGAGGATCTTGATCGCTTGGGCCAGGGTCGAGACGGCGTACACGTGCAGCTGCTTGGTGTCCTTCGACTTGGCTGCGGCCAGCTCCTGGGGGGGCACGAAGAACACGGTGGCACCGGCCCGTTCCACCGCAATCGTCTTCTGGGCCACCCCGCCCACGTCGCCGATGTCACCCTGGGGGTCCTCAATCGCCCCAGTCGCCGCGATGGTCTTGTGGCCCACCAACTGGCCCCCCGAGAGCTTGTCGATGATGCCGAGCGCCATGGCCAGGCCGGCCGACGGCCCGCCGATGTCGGCCAGGTGCACCGAGACCTTGACCGGGAAGTTCCAATCGAGCTGTTGCTCGGGGGTGATGCCCAAAATCCCCTTCTGGCTGATCGGGGCGCCGCACCCGGTGACGGGCCCTGACTTCGGCGCCTGGCCCAGGGTGACCGTCTCGGGTTTGACCGGACCGGACTCGAACGTCCCTTCATCGTTGAGGTAGGAGTGCTCGACGTCCAGGTCCACCTTGGTGCCCGGAGCCAGCGGTGCCAACGCCTCGAGCAGCTGGCATTCGCTGGTGGTCGGTGCGTTGTTCACCTTGGTGATGACCTGACCGATCTTGAGCACCTTGGCTGCCGGATAGGCCGATCCGGATTCGAGGCCGTAGACCAGCACGCCGGCGTTCTGCGCCCGCACTGAATAGCCCAGGGAGGTCAGCGCCGCTGCGGTGGCGTCGGATTGGGACTGCGCCATGTCGAGATAGCTCGAGGCGATGTACTGCGATTCGGGGGCCGAGCCGATGACGTCGGCGGCCGACTCCACGGCCTCCTGCGAATTCATCGAGTCCCAGATGTACTGCCACTCGGTGAGCGGCCCCAGCAAGAAGACGTCGGTCAGGAGGATCTTGCCGTGCACCGCGTGGTTGTCGGCCTTCGGCACCTTGATGAACGGTGTCACCGGCTGCGCCTGGCCCGGCGCCAGGGCGTATTCCTCGGTCCCGATGTTGTTGAGCACGGCCACGGCAATCACGATCAAGGCGACCACGACCACGAGCGCCACCGCCCAGCGCGGAAAGCGCCGCCTCGAGAGAGGGGGCGGGGGCGGAAAGGGGGACGGGGGCGGATCGAACGTCGGCTCACCCACGGTGGTGGGGGCGGCGGCGTCTCCGTCATGTGGCGCGGTGAAGTCAGACATACTCGGCTCGGTGGCCGACGATCCTGCCATGGAACGGGGACAATCCCGCCGCACCAAGCCAGAATTGCGGCGGCGCCAGGCCATCGCGGCCGGTCACCGGGGTGATGAGGCGGCAGCCCGCCGGGCCCTGGCTGATCCCGACCCATCGGTGCAGGCGGCCGCCCTGGGCGCGCTGGCCCGCTGTGGCGCCCTCGGAACCGCTGACATCTCTCGAGCCCTGGCCGGCGGCCCGGTGCAGGCCCGGCGCCGGGCGGCCGATCTGGCCCGGGCCGTGCGCGGGGCCGGATCCCGCTCGACCTTGGTGCGCGCCCTTATCGACGCCCTGGCCGACGAGGATCCTCTGGTGGTGGTGCAGGCGGCCTGGTTCTGCGGGGAGCGACGCGCCGTCACTGCTGTGCCCGCACTGGTGCCTGTGGCCGTCGGCCACGACGATCAGCGTTGCCGGGAGGCCGCAGTGGCTGCGCTGGGGGCCATCGGCGATCCGGCCGGACTGCCCGCCGTGCTCGGTGCCCTCGAGGACAAGCCGAGCGTGCGACGCCGCGCCACCGTGGCGCTGGCCGGCTTCGACGATCCCCGGGTGGATGAGGCGTTGGCCCGGTCCGCCCAGGACCGCGACTGGCAGGTACGCCAGGCCGCCGACGAACTGCTCGAGGACTGACTGGCGCGACCCGTTCGGCGCCTTCAGATGTCTTCGGAGAAGAGCCGCTTCAAACGGTCGAAGGATTCGATGCAGAGTCCCGCTCCTTGCACCACGCACTCGAGGGGCGTGTCGACCAAGTGAACCGGCACCGAGGTGGCGTCAGCGAGACGCTGGGTCATGCCGCGCAGCAAGGCGCCACCGCCGGTGAGGTGGATGCCTTCGAACATGATGTCCTGGGCCAGTTCGGGCGGTGCCTCGCCCAGACAGGTGGCCGCCGCCGTGATCACGGCTAGCACGCTGTCCTCCAGTGCCCGGCGCACCGCCTCGGGTGAGAGCACCACCGTCTTGGGCCGTCCGGTCGCCACCTCACGGCCGCGGATCTCGGCGTTCTGCTCGCCCGGGTACGGGTAGCCCGATCCGATAGCCAGCTTCACCGCTTCGGCCGTCCGTTCCCCGATGGCCACGCCGTGCTCGTAACGCACATAGGCCTGAATGGCCGAGTCGAAGTCGAAGCCGCCGCAGCGCAGCGCGCGCACCGCCACCACCCCGCCCAGCGAAATCACCGCCATCTCGGCCGTGCCGCCACCCACGTCGACCACCATGTTGCCCACCGGCTCGTGGATGGCCAGACCGGCCCCGATGGCCGCCGCCATCGGCTGTTCGATCAGGTAGCTGGCCGAGGCGCCGGCCCGCCGGGCCGCTTCCTTCACGGCGCGCCGTTCCACCGGCGTGATGGCTGACGGCACGCAGATGAGGACCTTGGGCCGGTTGATGCGGCTGACCCCGACCCGGTGCAAGAGCACGCTCAGCATGCGCTCGGTGACTTCGAAGTCGGTGATGGCACCGCCGCGGAGCGGGCGTTCGGCCACGATGTAGCCCGGGGTCCTCCCGATCATCTGCCAGGCATCGGTGCCGATGGCCAAGACCTCGCGGGTGCGCGAGTCGAGTGCCACCACGGTGGGCTCGTTGAGCACCAAACCCTTACCCTTGGCATAGACGAGCGTGTTGGCTGTACCAAGATCGATAGCCAGATCGCGCGCCATGGCGTCTCATGGTACGGCCGACCATGGGCCCGACGGCATTTTGTGCCTGGTCATAGGTAGCCTCGCGCCGTGGCCCCCACTCCTCCCGAGGTGCCGTTTGGCGACGGCGGCGACGGCCCGTTCGAAGGGCCGGGCGACGACCCCGACGCACCCTTGCGAGGCTGGATCCACCCTGACGACCGGCTGTGGCGCCACCCCAGCGAGCAGGCCCCGGCCCACTCCGGCCCAGCCGCCACTGCCCTCGGAGGGCAGAATCCTTTCCGGAATTTCGCCATGGTGACGGTGACCGCAGTGGCCATGGCGGCGGCGGCCGTCTGGATCTATGTCTTGCTCTCCCCGCCCTCGGCCCG
Source organism: Acidimicrobiales bacterium (assembly GCA_036489775.1). GTDB lineage: Bacteria > Actinomycetota > Acidimicrobiia > Acidimicrobiales > RAAP-2 > Bog-473. The sequence continues at coordinate 20,269 of DASXFC010000022.1, forward strand.
CCCGACCACGGCCACTTTCAGCTCCGCCGACTCCCCCCTGACCACCCTGGCCGGCACCGTGCAGGCCGTCCCGACCGTGGCCTCGACGGCCAGCCATTCCCTGGTTCAGCTCCGGGCGGTCACCAGCCACGGCGTGGTGCTGCTCACCGGTGTGGGCGTGGCCGAAGGCGGCCTGGTGGCCACCACAGCTGACGCGCTGAGTGGCCTGCGCAGCATCGACATGGTCGGCCCGGACGGTCACCTGTTGCGGGCGTCGGTCCAGGCCTCCGACACCAAGTCGGACATCGCGCTCATCGACGTCCCCGACGACGTGCCGGTGGCGCCCTTTGCCGACGACGCCGCCCTCGAGAACGGCGACGCCGACATGACGCTGTCGGTGTCCAGCGGCAGCAACGGCTCGCCCGCCGTGCACTGCCAGCCCGGGTTGGTGGCGGCCATCGGCTCGTCGCTCACCAGCGGGCCGGCCCTGGGCATGCCATCCATCGTGTCGACCGCCTCGACCTTTGTGGCGGAACCGGGCGACCCCCTGCTCAACGCCACCGGCGACGTGATCGGTCTCCTCTATGAGAACAGCACATCCGGTGGCACCGCCACCACCTACCTCCCCAGCGAGTTGGTGCTCGGCGTGGCCGACGATCTGCGCTCGGGTGACGTCGACCACGGCTGGCTCGGGGTGGCCGGGACCACGGTGACCGGATCGGTCGGCGCCACCGTCATGGCGGTCGAGACGGACAGCCCGGCCGCCGGCGTCCTGTCCCCGGGCGACGTCATCGTCGGGCTGGATTCGGTGCCGGTGCGCACCATGGCTGAACTGGTAGGGCGGCTCTACGTCATGGCCCCCAACACGGCGGTGACGCTCTCGGTGCTCGACGGCACCGTGACCAGGGTGGTGGACGTCACCTTGGGGTCCCCCGGCTCTTAGGCTGAAGTCGTGAGCATGTTCGGCGCCAACGACCCTGACAACCCGATGGGCGGCCTGTTGGGCGACCTGCTCAAGGTGATCGGAGGCGCCCCAGGCGCCGGTGACACCTGGTTCGACGCGGCCCGCACGCTGGCCCACGGCGTGGCCACCGACGGCGGGGAGGACGAGACGGTCGACCCGCTGGTTCGCATCGGTTTCGAGGATCTGGCCCGGGTGGCCGAGCTCCACGTGGCCGAGGCCACCGGCATCTCGCTCGCCACCGGTGGGGCCGGCATCGCCTTCGACGCCGTTGGTCCTGGACTGTGGTCCTTCCGGGTCCTCGAGGCCTACCGCGCCACGCTCCAGAGCATGGTCGACGCCCAACGCCAGGGGGCCGCCGCCATGCCGACGACGACCGATCTGGACCCGCTCGATGACGAGACCGGGGGCCTGGGCGCCCTGCTCAGCCAGTTCGCCGTCACGCTCGGGCCGGTGCTCCTCGGCATGCAGTTCGGTTCCGCCGCCGGCCATCTGGCCCGGCGCGCCTTCGGCCAGTACGCCCTGCCCCTGCCCTGGCCCGAGTCGAGCTCGCTCTTGCTGGTGCCCGGCAACGTGGCCCGTTTCGCCGACGACTGGAGCCTGCCCCTGCAAGAGGTGCAGCTCTGGGTCTGCGTGCGCGAGCTCACCATGCACGCCGTGCTGACCCGGCCCGCCGTGCGCACGTCGCTCCAGACCCTCTTGCTCGACGCGTCGGCCCATGCGGCGGCGGCGCAGCAGTCACTGGTTGAACGGTTGGGCGACGGCCTGGGTGACCCCAACGCGCTCGAGAACGCCATGAGCGATCCCGAGGCGCTGTTGGCCGATCTGATCAGCCCCGAACAGCGCAACATCTCCAACGCGCTCACCGCGGTGACCACCGCCATCGGCGCCTACGTCGACCACGTCACCTCGAGTATCGCCACCGGCCTCACCTCGTCGCCGGCCGCCTTGCGCGAGGCCTGGTACCGCTACCGGGTCGAGAACGGCAAGGGTGAGCAAGCCTTCGTCGGACTGTTCGGTCTGGACATGGGTCAGGTCGAAGTCGACCGGGGCGCCGCCTTCGTCAGCGGGGTGATCGAGCGGGCCGGTGAGGATGCGTTGAGCCGGCTGTGGACCGACCAGCTGGACCTGCCCACGCCGGCCGAGGTGGACGCGCCGGGCCTGTGGCTGGCCCGCATCGGCCTCCTCGACTGACCGGCTAATTCCTCAGGCTTCAGCCGGCTCTTCGACGAAGCCGAGGTCCCACTCCAAAGTCAGGTTCTCGCGCTCGGCGTCGCGCACCACGCGCTCGCGGTTGCGGCGGAACTGGGGGTCGTGCGGAGGCAGCAGCACCAGCCGGGCCAGCACCCGCTCCCGGAACTGGTCGACCACCTCGGACGGCCCGAAGTCCGACACCACGTCCCAGTGAGGGGCCACCGGTCCCAGATAGATGACGCGGGCGTGCCCGATCGGCTCAACGGGTTCGGGCGACAGCGTGTCTTCATCGGGGGACATGGCACCTCCAGCTGGTACTGCACGAGAACGGGTTGACAGCGTACTGGAGGCTGTCCCCCCTGGTGGTCAGGGGTGTTTGGGCTCCTACTCCCATTCCCGACACCTTGATTCTTACGAAGTTCCTATCCCCTAGCCATTTAGCTTTCAGGAACCCGTCCTTACACTTTGAGCTGAAGAGGGAGCACATCATGGAAACCGAATGGATGGGCCGGGGGAAATGCAAAGAGGTGGCACCGGACGTCTTCTTCCCGAGTGACGGGATGGGCGTCTTGGTCGCGCAACGCATCTGCGCCGAGTGCCCGGTGTCGTCCGCCTGCCTCGAGTACGCGCTGGACAACCACATCGACCACGGCGTGTGGGGCGGGGCCTCTGAGCGCGAGCGGCGTCGCATCCTGCGCCGGCGGCGGGTCCGCAGCGGCTCGGGCATCACCATCAGCTAGCCGCCACCGGCGCCGGCCCACCGGCCCGCCCAGTGGGCGGGGCCACCGGCGGCCGTGTGAAGCTCTCCGGCGTGCTGGTCGAGTGCGTCATCAACATCAGCGAAGGCCGCGATAAGGCTGTGCTGCCCGCCCTCGAAGAGGCGGCGAGACCCACCCTGCGGGATCGCCACAGCGACCCCGATCATCACCGCTCCGTCTTCACCCTGGTCGGATCAGCCGACCAGGTCACCGCCTCGGCCCAGGCACTGGCCCGGGCCGCCGTCGCCTCAATCGATCTCGGCCCGCACCAGGGCGTGCATCCCCGCCTGGGCGTCCTCGACGTGGTGCCCTTCGTGCCCTATGCACCGGCCGGTCTGCCGCCCAGCGATCTCAGCGATGTCATCGAGCTGCGTGACCAGTTCGCCCACTGGATCGCCACCGAGCTGGGTGTCCCGGCCTTCCTCTACGGGCCTCGACCTGGGGAACCAGGCGAGCGGACCCTGCCCGAGGTGCGACGCGGCGCCTTCGAACGCTTCGGGCCCGATGCCGGTCCACCCGAACCCCACCCGAGCGCCGGGGCCTGCGCCGTGGGGGCGCGCCCCGTGCTGATCGCCTACAACGTGTGGGTACCCAGCGCCGCGGTGGCCCAGGCCCTGGCGCCGCTGGTCCGCCGGCCCGAGGTGCGGGCTCTCGGCCTCGAGGTGGCCGGGCGGGGACAGGTCTCGTGCAACCTGATCGACCCGGCTGCCGTCGGCCCGGCCGAGCTCTACGACGAGGTGGACCGCCTGGCCCAGAAACACGAGACTGGGGTCCGGGCCCAGGGCGCCGAACTGGTGGGACTGCTGCCCGAGTCGATCCTGGCCCGCGTCCCTCCGGAGCGTTGGGCCCAACTCGGGTTGGGATCTGATCGGACGGTCGAGAGCCGCCTCTGATCAGGAGGCCGAGCTACGAGGCGCTGGCCACGTCCCGGCGCTGCAAGGCCCGGGCCCGGCGCAGGCGGCGGCGCTCACGCTCGCTCATCCCGCCCCAGATACCGAACTTCTCGCCGTTGGCCAGTGCATATTCGAGGCAGTCCTCACGAACGACGCAGCCTCGACACACTTCCTTGGCTTCCCGGGTCGACGCCCCCCGCTCCGGGAAGAAGAGGTCAGGATCGACTCCCATGCAGTTCGCCTGTACCTGCCAGCTTTTTTCTTGGCGACCGTAGAGCGTGGTGACTATGTCCACTCTGGTTCGCCCCCCTTCGCCACTAGGTGGCATCCGTGTAGTTACAACGGTGTCATCTTCCCCCACATCACGTGTGGAACGCAAGAGGACAAACTTGGGGATTTCGTGCCTGGCTTGTGCCTAGCCTGTGGGAAAACCGTGCCTAAAGCCACCGGTTATCCACAGGCGGTGCTGCCGGCAGTGCCCGCGGCACCCCCGCGGCGGCGTCCGAGCTAGCCGGCGGGGCGCATGACCCGGCGGTGCTTGAGGAAGTCCACCAGGACGTAGCCGCCCAGGGCATCGGGCGTGGTGTAGAAGGTCCGACCCCCGTTGACCTGGGCAATCTGCTCCACGAAGGGGTAGTGCGTGCGCTGGAGGTCGAGGGCGAAGGTGTTGATCACGATGCCGCTCCGGGTGCAGCGGATGACCTCGGCCATGGTCCGCCGCAGCGTCTCGGGCACCGGTGGATAGTTGAAGAAGACCTCGCCCCGATCGTCGATGTGGGCGGTGGGCTCACCGTCGGTCACCACGATGATCTGCTTGGTGCCGTGCTGGTGGGTCAGCATGCGCCGGGCCAGCGCCAGCGCGTGCTGCAGGTTGGTGCCGTAGACGTAGTCCCACATGGCGGTCGGGATCTCGTCGGGCTTGATCTCGCGGGCCACCTCGGAGAAGCCGACGATGCCGAGATAGTCGCGGGGGAACTTGCTGCTGATGAGCGTCTGCAGCGCCATGGCCATCCGCTTGGCCGGCACGAAGTTGTCGCGCATCGGCATCGACATCGAGAGGTCCACCAGCAGCACGGTGGCCGAGCGCGCCAGCGCCTCCACCTCCACCACTTCGAAGTCATCAGGCTGGAGGTGCACCGGCACCCCGGCGCCACCGCGGCGCACCGCGTTGTGCACCGTGGTGGTGAGATGCAGGTTGAGCGGGTCGCCGTACTCGTAGGGCTTGGTGGTCTCTTCGCGGTCGTGCCCGCTGCCCACCCACACCGTCGAGTGGTCGCCGATGCGGTCCTTGTTGATCTGGCCGAAGAGATCGGCCAGGGCGCGCTGGCCCAGCCGGCGCACGCCGCGCGGCGTCAACTCGGTCTGGCCGCCGTTGCGCTCGATCAGCCCGGCGTCGGACAGCGACTTGGTCAGCTTGGCCAGGCGGTCCAGCGAGCGCGCCGCGTCCTCCCCCATGTGCTGGCGCACCTGATCGAGGTCGATCTCGCTCAGGTCGACCGGGGTGGCCGCACCCTGCATCAGATCCTCCATGCGGTCGAGCTGGGCCATCTGGCTGGCCACGTCGGTGGCCCGGGACAGGCTCATCGGGCCTTCGCCCTCGAAGTTGACCGAGCGCTGCCAGCCGGCGTCGGGCACCGCCCGCATCAGGTTCTGGGCCAGCCGGTCCACCTGCCAGCGCAGGTCCATGTCTTCGAGCACCGCGTTCATGAGCGACTGCAGCTGGGCCCGCTGCTCGGGTGAGAGCGAGTTCATCACGGCCTGAGCTGCCGCCATCCGCTCGGCCAGCTGCTCGAGCAACTCGTCGAGACTCTGCGGGTTGCCGGGGAACATGTCCCCGTAGTTGGCCATGAACTCCTCGAAGCTGGGGTTGAGGTCGTCGCCCCGCTCGCGCTGTTCGAGCATCTGGTTCAGCGCGTCGTAGGCGTCGCGCATGCGCGCCATCTGCTCAGGGCTCATGTTGGAGAGCGCGTCCGAGGCCCCTTCGAAGAAGGTGTCGGCCATCTCGCGGCGCAGCTCCTCGAGCAACTCCTCGAACTGCTCGCGCGCTTCGGACGAGACGAAGTCGTAGTGCTGCAGAGACTGGATGCGCCCGGCCGGATCGTCGGGCGCCAGGTCCAGTGCCATGCGCCGCTCGGTGGCCACGTCGTCGGTGACCTCCATCCGGCGCTCGTCATCGGAGGCGTGCGCCTCGTCGACCAGTTCGTCGATGCCGGCCCGCTCCTCCGACACGATCTCGTCCAACCGGGCCGACAGTTCGGCCATGCGGCCGTCGGGATCGCCCTCGGCGGCCAGTTCGGCCCGGCGCCGGCGCAGCTGGTCCAAAAGGTCGCGCAAGCCGGCGATCTGCTCGCCGTCGGGTGTGCGCATGCCCGAGCGCAGCAGGCGGCGCAGGGCGTCGTCCAGATCGCCCCCGGCCAGCAGGTCGTCGGTCAGCCCGGCCAGCAGGTCGTCGGGATCGAGGTCCGTGAACTCCTGGGTGCCGTCCCACTCGGAGTAGTCGTAGCGGGCGCTCACCGGGTGGTTACTTCCGCCCCCGGTAGAGGGCTCGGGACCCCGAGGCGTCCTTGTTCAGCCGCTTGGTCAGGTGCAGCCCCTCGAGCAGGAACTCGAGCGCACTGGCCATGAGCGCCGGTGACTCGGTGGCATCGGGGCCGGCCAGGGCCCGGGTCGGCGGCTCCAGTTCGGGGATGTCGGCCAGTACGGCCAGGTAGGCCGCCGAGGGCAGGTCGTCGCCGGCGTGCACCACCACCTGCTCGGTGAAGGCGGCCACGATGGCGCCCGGGTCGTCGAGGGTGACTCGGCGCCGGAAGACGGCCAGGGTGGCCGCGGCGACCAGGTGGGCCACCACCTCGTCCTCGTGGCCCTCTTCCATGGCCTCCACTTCGATCTTGCCCTGGGTCGAAGGCACCAGAGAGGAGAGGTCGCTGATGCGGGGCACCGCCACCGGCTCGCCGGTGCGCAAGGCCCGGCGCACCGAGTTGGCCACCAGGGTCTCGAAGTTGGCGATGGAGAGGCGGACCGACACCCCGCTGCGCTGGTTGAGGTGGGTGCTGCGCCGGGCCAGCTGGCTGACCTCGGCCACTACTTCCTTGAGGTAGCTGGGCACGGTGACCGGGATGCCCGACGACGGCAGCTCGGCCTCCATCTCCATGATCTTCACTTCGGTCATGGTCTCGTGGGGATAGTGGGTGCGGATCTGCGCCCCAAAGCGGTCTTTGAGCGGCGTGATGATGCGACCGCGGTTGGTGTAGTCCTCGGGGTTGGCCGTGGCCACCAGCATGATGTCGAGTGGCAGCCGGATGCGGTGGCCCCGGATCTGCACGTCGCGCTCCTCGAGCACGTTGAGCAGACCGACCTGGATCCGCTCCGAGAGGTCGGGCAGCTCGTTGATGGCGAAGAGGCCGCGGTTGACCCGCGGGATGAGGCCATAGTGCAGGGCCAGCTCGTCGGAGAGGTAACGACCCTCGGCGATCTTGATGGGATCGACCTCACCGATGAGGTCGGCGATCGAGGTGTCGGGTGTGGCCAGCTTCTCGCCGTAGCGCTGCGAGCGGTGGACCCAGGTGATGGGCGTGTCGTCGCCCTTCTCGTCCACCAGGTTGATGGCGTGGCGGGAGACCGGGTGCTCGGGGTCGTCGTTGATCTCGGAGCCGGCCACGATCGGCATCCACTCGTCGAGCAGGCCGACCAGGGAGCGGATGACCCGGGTCTTGGCCTGGCCCCGCTCACCCAGCAGGATGATGTCGTGCCCGGCCAAAATGGCGTTCTCGAGCTGGGGCACCACGGTCTCCTCGAAGCCGAGGACGCCGGGGGTGATGGCGTCACCCGAGGCGATGAGGACGCCGAGGTTCTTGCGCATCTCCTCGGCCACCGAGGTCGAGGTCCAGCCGGAGGCCCGCAGGTCACCGAGCGTGGCCGCCAGGTCGGCTGGTGGGCGCCGGGTCCGGGCGTCCGAGGTCGAGGTGGGATCAGAAAAGGTGGAGCGGTCCATGTGGCGCAAGCCTAAACCGCTCCATCGCCAGGTGAACCGGCGCTCACGCCGGTTGGCGCGCTGTGGCGGGGCCGCCCGGGAGACCGGCGCGGCGCCCGGGCCAGCTGATCGGCCAAGGCCTGGGCCGGGCGGGCCAGCGGGCGGTCGTTGCGATGGGCCAGTGCCACCGTGCGCCGCAACCCGGGCTGGCTGAACGGAATGGCCACGATGCGCCCGTCGCCCGGGAGCGCGATGGCCGGCACCACGGCCGCCCCCAGGCCGGCGGCCACGAAGGCCAGCACCCCGTCCATCTCGCCGCCCTGGCTGACCAGATGTGGCTCCACCCCCGCGCTCCGGCAGGCCTCGAGCGTCACCTCGCGCAGGTCGTAGCCCTCCCGGAACATGACCAGGTCGAGCCCGTGCAGGTCGCGCACCTGCACGGTGCGGCGCCCCCGCACCGCCAGCGGATGGCCCGGCGCCACCGCCAGCACCAGCGGGTCCTCGAACAGCGGCGTGGTGGTCACCTGGGGATCGGCCACCGGCTCGACCACCAGGGCCAGGTCGATCTCGCCACTCACCATCTGGGGCACCAGCTGGTGCGAGCCGGCCTCCACTACGAGCAACTCGATGCCGGGGTGGCTGGCGTGGAACTCGATGAGGGCCGGCGCCAGCACGTGGGTGGTCAGGCTGGGCGTGGCCCCCACCGACAGCCGGCCCCGCGCCATGCCGGTGAGGGCCCGGGCTTCAGCGCTGGTCGCTTCCACGTCGGCCAGCACCCGGGTGATGAAGGGCAGCAGGGCGGCCCCGTCGGCGGTCAGGGTGACCACGCTCTGGCCCGGGCTGCGGTTGAAGAGGACCACGCCCAGCTCGCGCTCGAGCAGGCGGACCTGGCGCGACAGGGAGGGCTGGGCCAAGTGCAGGCGGGCGGCGGCGTGGGTGAAGGAGCGCTCCTCGGCCACGGCCAGGGCGTAGGCCAGCTGGTGCAGCTGCATATCGAGGGAGCAGCCTAGGCCCTATCAGAGTCTTAAAGCATCAATACGATGTTATTTATGTCTTTGACGTGCACCAGGGCGGCTGTTTAGGGTCACATGGACGGTCCACCTCGGCGCCCTGGACCAGGGCGATCGGGACGGGCGGTCTGACAGGATGTGGCCCGCCAGGCCGCCCCAGGCGGAACGGCGCCGAGGAGGTGTGCGTGACGACGACGGTGAACCCCACGGCGACGCCGGTGGCCATCGCAGGAGGAGGACCGAGGGGCGGGCCGGACAAGGCCACCCTGCGCCAGGACGGCTGGTGGATCGAGCCGGTGGTGACGGTCACCATCCTGACCGCCTTCGTGGTCTACGCCACTTGGGCCGCCTTCGTGAACAAGGACTACTACGTCGGGGCGGGCGTCCACCGCAACCTGATCTCGCCCTTCTACTCCCCCTGCCTGGTCGGCAGCTGCGTGCCCGGCGCCCACCCGTTCGGCATCTGGATCGAGGCCTGGCACATCTCGCCGGCGCTCTTGATCCTGATCTTCCCGCTGGGCTTCCGCCTGACCTGTTACTACTACCGCAAGGCCTACTACCGGGCCTTCTGGTGGTCGCCGCCGGCCTGTGCGGTGGCCGATGCCCACGGCAGCTACACCGGCGAGACGCGCGTCCCGCTCATTTTCCAGAACGTGCACCGCTACTTCTTCTGGCTGCTGCTCATCTTCAACGCCATCCTCACCTATGACGCCGTCGAAGCGTGGCGCCAACCAGGATTCGGTTGGGGCTTCTCCCTCGGGGCCGGCATCCTCAGCGTCAACGCCATCTTCTTGTGGCTTTACTCGCTGAGCTGCCACGCCTGCCGGCACTTCTGCGGGGGCCAGGTGAAGTCGTTCGCCAAGCACCCCATCCGCCACAAGCTCTGGAAAATCGTGACCCCGCTCAACGCGCAGCACATGCGCATCGCCTGGGTCAGTCTCTTCGGCGTGGCCCTGTGCGACCTCTACGTGCGGTTGGTGGCCAGCGGCGTCATCAGCCACGACCCCGGATTCCACTTCTAATGACGAACGCCGCCGACACCGCCGGCAACCCCGCCGGCACCGCCAGCGCCACCACCGAATACGAGACCCACGAGTACGACGTCGTCATCATCGGCGCCGGGGGCTCGGGCCTGCGCGCCGCCATCGAGGCCAAGGAGCGCGGCCTGCGGGTGGCCATCGTCTGCAAGTCGCTGCTGGGCAAGGCGCACACCGTCATGGCCGAGGGCGGCATGGCCGCCGCCATGGGACACGTGTGGCCCGAGGACAACTGGCAGGTCCATTTCCGCGACACCATGCGCGGCGGCAAGATGCTGAACAACTGGCGCATGGCGCAGATCCACGCCATGGAGGCGCCCGACCGCGTCTTCGAACTCGAGCGTTGGGGCGCCTTGTTCGACCGCACCAAGGACGGCCGCATCACCCAGCGCGACTTCGGCGGTCACCGCTATGCCCGCCTGGCCCACGTGGGCGACCGCACCGGGCTCGAGCTCATCCGCACCCTCCAGCAGAAGGTGGTCTCGATGGGGACCGACGTCTTCATGGAGACCAAGATCCTGCGCCTGCTGCCCGACGCCGAGGGCCGGATCTCCGGAGCGGTCGGGTACCATCGCCCCACCGGCGAGATCGTGGTCTTCACCGCCAAGGCCTTCATTCTGGCCACCGGTTCGATCGGCAAGTCCTGGAAGTACACCTCCAACTCGTGGGAGTCGGTGGGCGACGGCCACGCCATGGCCATCTGGGCCGGGGCCGACGTCATCGACATGGAGTGCGTGCAGTTCCACCCGACCGGCATGGTGTGGCCGCTGTCCGTGCGAGGCATCCTGGTCACCGAGGGTGTGCGCGGCGACGGCGGAGTGCTGCGCAACTCCGAGGGCAAGCGCTTCATGTTCGACTACATCGCCGACATGTTCAAAGCGGAGACGGCCAAGACCGAGGAGGAGGCCGACCGCTGGTACGAGGACCACATCAACAACGGCCGCACTCCCGACCTGCTACCCCGGGACGAGGTGGCCCGGGCCATCAACTCCGAGGTCAAGGCGGGACGGGGCACCCCGCACGGCGGCGTCTACCTCGATATCGCCTCCCGCCGCAGCGCCGACTACATCAAGCGGCGCCTGCCCTCGATGTACCACCAGTTCATGGAGCTGGCCGGGGTCGACATCACCGCAGTGCCCATGGAAGTGGGTCCGACCTGTCACTACATGATGGGCGGCGTGCGGGTGAACGCCGAGACCCAGGCCGCCACCGTCCCCGGCCTCTTCGCCATCGGCGAGGTGTCGGGCGGCATGCACGGGGCCAACCGCCTGGGCGGCAACTCGCTCTCGGACCTCATCGTCTTCGGCCGCCGGGCCGGTATCGGGGCGGCGGACTTCGCCGAGGGCCGCACCGGTACACCGAACATCGACGCGGCGGACATCGAGGCGGTGGTCACCGAGGCCTACGCGCCCTTCGGACGCGAGGGCGGGGCCAACCCCTACGACATCCAGCACGAGCTGCAGGAGACCATGCAGGCGCTGGTCGGCATCATCCGCACCGGGCCCGAACTGGAAGAGGCCGTGGTCAAGCTGGACGAGCTGGCCCAACGCACCTCGACCCTGTCGGTCACCGGCGGCCGGGCCTATAACCCAGGCTGGAACCTGGCCACCGACCTGCCGTCGATGATCACCACCTCGCTGGCCGTGACCCAGGGCGCGCTCAACCGCAAGGAGTCGCGCGGCGGGCACACCCGCGAGGACTACCCGCTGCCCGATCCCGAAATGGGCAAGGTCAACTTCGTGCAGCACCAGACCGGCGCCCGCGGCTACCTGGCCCCTATCGCCATCGCACCCGAACCCCTGCCGGAGATGCCCGCCGAACTGCGCGAGCTGTTCGAGGAAGGACACTGATCGCCATGGCCAGCAATCACTCCCCCGGCGCCGCCAACCAGACGGGCGACGTGACCATGCGGATCTGGCGCGGCGATCCCGAGGGCGGCGAGTTCACCGACTACGTCATACCGGCCGTCGAGGGTGAGGTCGTGCTCGACGTCATCCACCGCGTGCAGGCTGGCCCCGCCCCCGACCTGGCCTGCCGCTGGAACTGCAAGGCCGGCAAGTGCGGCTCGTGCTCAGCCGAGATCAACGGCAAGCCCCGCCTGTTGTGCATGACCCGCATGGACACACTGCCCGACGGCGAACCCGTCACGGTGGCCCCCATGAAGACCTTCCCGATCATCCGGGACCTGGTCACCGACGTCTCCTTCAACTACGAGGTGGCCAAGACCATCCCGGCCTTCAAGCCGGGACCGGAGCCCGAGGGCGGTTACCGGATGCAGCAGATCGACGTCGAGCGAGGCCAGGAGTTCCGCAAGTGCATCGAGTGCTTCATGTGCCAGGACGTCTGCCACGTGATCCGCGACCACGAGGACAACAAGACCAAGTACGCCGGTCCCCGGTTCTTCATCCGCTTCGCCGAGCTCGAGATGCACCCACTCGACGTCAACGACCGCCGCGAACTGGCCCGTGAGGGTGCCGGCCTGGGCATGTGCAACATCACCAAGTGCTGCACCGAGGTCTGCCCCGAGCACATCAAGATCACCGACAACGCCATCATCCCGATGAAGGAGCGCGTGGTCGACGCCCACTACGACCCGGTGGCTTGGCTGGGGCGCAAGATCCTCAAGCGGACCAAGAAGACGGCCGAAGAGGCCGCCGCCGGCTGAGTCGTCTGGGTGGCGCAGGCCGCCCAGCTCGCCGCGGCGCCAACATCCCCGTCGTAGTCTCGGGCCACCATGCCTCGCTACCTCTCGCCCGATTGGGTCCAGGCCTTCAACGCCGCCCTGGGCACGCTCGATCTGATCGAGGCCGTGGCGGCCGCCGGCACCGGTTCGTTGGCCGCGGCCGACGGCAGCTTCGCTGTGGCCCAGGTGGTGACCGGCGCACCCGAGAGTGAGGGGCCGGTGCGCACCGTGTTCGCCGTGCGCGACGGGCGGGCCAGCATGACCCTCGATCCCGAGGAGACCGAGCGGGCCAACGTCACCATCGTGCTCAGTTACGACGATGCCCAGGCCATGGCCCAGGGTGCGCTCGACCCGGCCGATGCCTTGGCCGCCGGCCGGGTGCGGGTACGCGGCGAGCTGGCCGTGCTGGTGGCCGGACAGTCCGTCCTGGCCGCCGCGGCCCGGCAGCTGGGCCGCACCCTCGACGACCTGACCGACTGACCACCGGCAGCTGGCGCACCATTTTGCGGTGGGCCGGGACGGGTCCGCACACGATCAGCGCCTCGGGCACCATTGACGCGGCCATGGTGCTCGCCGCAGCCCTGCCCGCACCGCTCACGCCCGGTGGGACCAAGTGAGCGGGGCCGCTGAGCGGCCGCCAGGCCACAGGGGTAGGGTCGTGGGACCGGCTCGTAGAGCGCGGGCCGCAGCAGGGAGGACGACGTGCACCAGCCGATCGACGACCACTTCCTTTCGAAGTACCGGGCCCTTCTCGACGCCGAAGACGTGGCGTTCGACGATCTTGAGCACGCCTGTGAAGAGGGTGACCGGGTCCAGTTCGACAAGGACATGGTTGATTGGCAGAACGCACTCGAGCACAAGCTGCACTTCTTGCACAGTGCCGGCGTGGAGCTGCGCCTCCCCGTCACCAGCTGATCGGGCCCGTGGCCGGGCCCGGCCGTCCCCGTACCACCCGCCGCGCGACCGAAGGCGGTGCCGCGTCCCTTCCGCTCCGCTGACCGCGTGGTGCGGAGCGGTCTGATCAGCCTTCGGGCAGCGCGGCGAAGTCGCTCTTGACCTTCTTGTACCACTTCATCCCGGCCACCGGGTGCTTCCATCGTCCCTTCATGTCCCGCAAGGCACTCTCGTGGGCCGTGTCACCGCCGGCGACCATCTCGTTCAGGTGCCGATCTTGGGCTTTGATGACTTCGTCCGCCGTCTCACCGGGGAGCGGGAGGTCGCAGGCCCCGCCCAAGTCCTTGCAGCTCATGGTCTTCATTTTGGTCTCTCCTTCTCGGTGATCGAGGTGTCAGCGTTGCCGCAATGATGACGTCAGGCGAGGCCGATCTGTGACGCCATGGAGGCGATGGTCTCCTCGAAGAACGCCTCGGGATCGAGGATGGTGTTGTTCCAGTGGCCGAACAACTCCAGGCTGATGGCACCGATCAGGGTGGTCCAGGCCTGCAGGGCGCGCACCACCTGGGCCGGCGGGAGGTCGGGCAGGAGCCCCTCGATCACCGGCGCCACGGCCCGGCGCAAGGATTGGCTGATCTCGGGCAGCGGCTGGTGCAGGGCCAGCCGGCCGGTCGCCTTGGCCTCGAGCACCGGGCGCACCAGGGCCGCCGCCACCCGGGCATAGGGCACCACGGTGTCCTCGGGTGCCTGGTAGCCCGGGACGGGCGTGCCGAAGATGAGGCTCCATTCGTGCGGATGGGCCAGGGCCCAGTGCCGCATGGCGCGGGGCACGGCCAGCCAGCGCTGGGCGTCGGGCTGGGCCGCCTTCCCGGCACCGTCGGCCGCCCGCTCGGCCTCGTCGGCCAGCGAGCCGTAGGCGGACAGGATCAAGGCGCTGAGGAGGGCGTCACGGCCCGGGTAGTAGCGGTAGAGGGCCGAGGGGACCATTTCGAGATCCCGGGCCACCGAGCGCAACGACAGCCCCGCCGCACCATCGCGGGCCAGGTGGACCCGGGCCACGGCCAGGATCTCCGCTGAGAGCTCCTGATGGACCCGCTGGCGGGCGGTGCGGGGCACGGACATAGGCATCAGTCTGCAGTGTCGGATCCGAGAACACAAGTACTTGACAAGAACATTGTTCTCTGTCACGATCACTGTTCATAAGGCCGGATGCGGCCGCGAGCAGAGGAGGCTCCGATGGACACCAACCCCACCCCCGACACCAACCCCAGCGGCGCGGCCGGCCAGTACAGCCAGCACCGGCCCGACTGGTTCACCCGCCACGTCTTCAACCGCCTGGTCAGCTTCTTGATGCGCCTGGGCATCAGCGTGATGGGCTCGAGGGTCCTCGAGCACAAGGGTCGCCGCTCGGGCGCCCTGCACCACACCCCGGTCAACCTGTTGGCCATCGACGGGACCGACTACCTGGTGGCCCCCCGGGGCGAGACCGAGTGGGTCCGCAACGTCCGGGCGGCCGACGGCCAGCTCACCCTGATCCTCGGGCGGCGCCGGGACCAGCGCAGCGCGGTCGAGGTGCCGGTGGGCGAGCGGGCCGACATCCTGCGCACCTACCTGCGCCGCTGGAAGTTCGAGGTCGGCATGTTCTTCGACGGCGTCGGGCCCGACTCGAGCGACGCCGAGTTCGCCGCCGTGGCCGACCGTCACCCGGTGTTCGCGCTGCGCTGATCCCGTCGACCGCCGCCGCGCCGCCGGATTCCGCGGGCATCTGAGCTAGACCATCTTCGCAGCGCAGGGCGTCTTCGAAGGGTGGTGCATGGCCAAGGTCCAGCACGGCGACGACGGTGGCCCGACCGGGCGGACCCGTCGCTCCGTGATGCTCGGGCCGGCCGGCCTGCTCCCGCTGGCCCTGGTGGTCGGGCTGACCGTGACGCAGGGCTTCGACGTGGCCGCCTTCGGCGTCCTCTCCCCCGAGATCCGTCACGCCTTCGGTCTGGACAACGCCTCCATCGACGCCGTGGCCGCCCTGACCGCCGCCCTCCCGGTCATGGGCTCGGTCTTCGTCGGCTACTTCGGCGACACCGGCAACCGGGTGCGCCTCACCGTCTGGGGCGCCGCCATCTGGGGCGTGGCCGCCGTCTTCACCGGCCTGGCCCCGGTACTGGCCATCCTGGTGGCGGCCCGCCTGGTCGGCGGCATCGGCCTGCTGGCCTCCCACACCATTTACCCCAGCCTGCTGTCGGACTACTACCCGCCCGAAGGGCTGGCCCAGATCTTCGCCGTGTTCCTGATCGGCTCGACCGGGCTCGGCCTGGTGGCCAGCCCCCTGGCCGGGTGGATGGGGTCGCTGGTCGGCTGGCGTCCCACCTTCGTGGTGCTGGCCATCCCCACCTTCGCCTGCGCCCTGGCCGCAGCCAAGCTGCTGCGCGAGCCGCCACGCCGGGCCGTGCTGGCCACCGAGCGCGCCGTCCCCCTGCTGGCGGTCACCAGCGGGGAGCGCTTCGAGGGCACCATCCGCGACGGCTTCCGGGCCGTGCGCAACATCCGCACCCTGCGGCGCACCTGGGTCTCGGCCTTCCTCTTCGGCGCCGGGACCATCCCACTGGCCACGGTGGTCTCCAATTTCTTCCACGACGTGTACCACGTCAACGCCGACGGCCGGGGCGAGATCGGCGCCCTGCTCGGCCTGTTCGGGCTGATCGGGATCGTGGTCGGTGGGCTGGTCTCCCAACGGATCATCGCCCGGGAACGGCCCGCCCGCTTCCCGGTGGTCTCGGGCCTGGCCGTCATCGAGTTCGGCCTCTTCGCCTTGGTCATGGCCCACGTCCACAGCCTGCGCGGCTCGATCATCGCCGCCTGCATCCTGGCCATCGGCGCCGTCGGCTTCCTGCCCACCTACGTCACCTTCGTGGCCGTCATCGCACCGCCCAAGCTGCGCAGTCAGGCCTACGCCTGGTCCTTGTTCTTCTACGCCCTGGGCGCCATCTGCCTCTCGGGCGTGATCGGGTCGGTGGCTGACGCGCACGGGCAGAGGGCCGCGCTCAGCCTGCTGGCCGTCCTGGTCATGATCGGCGGCCTGGTCGGCCTCTCGGCCACCCGCCTGGTCAAGGGCGACCTGGCCCGGCTGACCGACAGGTGACCGACCCCGGCGGGCCGGACTAGAACGAACCGGTGGACGACGCCGCCCTCGGGCACCAGAACCTGATCACCTACAGCCGCGCCCTGGCCCGCTGGAGCGAGCACGGGGCCGCCCTCGATCGCGACGGGGTGCTGGCCTACGCCGGCGGCTCCTGGTTGCCCGTGGGCTGCAACGGGGCCTTCCGCACCGACGACTCGGTGGCCCCGGCGGTGCTGCTCGAGGTGGCCAACGCCTTCTTCACCGAGCACGGCCGCGGCTACAGCGTCAAGGCCCGCGACACCGGCGCCGACGATGACCTGGCCGCGGCCTGCGAGGCGCGCGGCCTGGCCGCCTTCGGCGACCCGGCGCCCGAGATGCTCTGCCGGAGCCGGTTGCCGGTGCCCGATCTCCCCGCGGGCGTCACCTTGCGCCGGGTGGACGACGTCGCCGGCGTGACCGCCTTCTCCTCGGTCAACGCCGAGGCCTATGCCACCTACGGCATGCCCGAGGACGTCCTGCCGGCCATGTTCGACCGCCCCGAGGCGGTGCTGGCCGACGCCGAACGCGACACGGCCATCGTGGTGGCCTGGCGCGACGACCGGCCGCTGGCCACGGCGCTGGTCTTCGTCAGCGACGGCACGGCCAGCCTGCAGTGGGTCGGCACCCGCCCCGAGGCGCGCCAGCTGCATCTGGGCGCCGCGGTGACGGTGTGGGCCACCAACGAGGCCTTCGACCGGGGCGCGGCCACCTGCACCCTGCAGGCCTCAGTGATGGGCGAACCGCTCTACCGCCGGCTGGGCTACGAGACG
>DASXFC010000026.1:0-26918 GCA_036489775.1 Acidimicrobiales bacterium
ATCGACGAACCGCCGGAGAGTGACGGGCCCGTGCTCGTCGAGACCCTGGCCGTCGGCATCTGCGGCACCGACATCGAGATCCTGTCGGGTGCCTACGGCTGGGCGCCGCCGGGCCAGGAGCGCCTGGTGCTCGGGCACGAGTCGCTGGGCCGGGTGCTCGACGCGCCGGCCGGGGCGGGTGTGGCCAAGGGCGACCTGGTCGTGGGCATCGTGCGGCGACCCGACCCGGTGCCGTGCGCCAACTGCGCCGTGCTCGAGTGGGACTTCTGCCGCAACGGGCAGTACACCGAGCGCGGCATCAAGGAGCACAACGGCTACCTGTCGGAGCGCTACCGCATCACGCCCGACTTCGTGGTGAAGGTGGACCCGTCGCTCGGGATCCTCGGCGTCCTGCTCGAGCCGACCAGCGTGGTGGCCAAAGCCTGGGAAGAGGTCGACCGCGTCGGCTCGCGCGCCCATTGGGACCCCAAGACGGTGCTCATCACCGGCGCCGGGCCGATCGGACTGCTGGCTGCCATGATCGGCGTGCAGCGCGGGCTCGACGTGCACGTCATCGACCAGATGGCCACCGGTGTGAAGCCTGACCTGGTGCACGACCTCGGAGCGACGTACCACACCGGTGCCCTGGCGGATGCCTGCCCGGGGCCCGACGTCATCATCGAATGCACGGGGGTGGCCAGCCTCGTCTTCGACGCCATGTCCCATGTCGGCACCGGTGGCGTGGTCTGCCTGACCGGCGTCTCGTCGGGAGGGCACGTCATCGACGTGGACGAGGGCGCGCTGAACCGTTCCATGGTGTTGGACAATGTGGCGGTGGTGGGCTCGGTCAACGCCAACCGCCGGCACTACGAAGCAGCCGCGGCGGCGCTGGCCAAGGCGGACACGTCCTGGCTCGGGCGCGTGGTGAGCCGGCGCGTCCCGTTGGCGCAGTGGTCCGACGCCCTGACGCGCCAGCCCGACGATGTCAAGGTGATCGTCGAGGTCAACCCGGCATGAGCGGGGTCCACCACCACGGGCACGGGGTGCCGCACCGCCACGACCCGGCGACCGGCGCCGAGGTGCCGATCGTGCCGACGCCGCGCGAGATCGCACCCGGCGTGCTCGAGATCGACACGCTGCTGGGGGGCTGGGAGCGCGTGACGGCCGGCTATCTCATGACCGGCACCGCCCCGGTGCTGGTGGAGACGGGCAGCCAGTCGTCGGTGCCCGTGCTGCTGGCCGCGCTCGACGCCATCGGCGTCGGCCCGTCCGAACTGGCCGGCGTGGCGGTGACCCACATCCATCTCGACCATGCCGGTGGCGTGGGCGACGTGGCCCGCGCCTTCCCCTCGGCGACGATCTACGTGCACGAGAGGGGGGCGCGTCACCTGGCCGACCCGACCAAGCTCATCGACTCGGCCGCCCGGGTCTACGGGACGTTGCTCGACTCCCTCTACGGCCGCCTCGATCCGACCCCGGCCGAGCGGCTGCACGTCCTGGCGGACGGCGAGGAGATCGCCGTGTCACCCGATCGCACGCTGGTGGCGGTGGATTCGCCCGGCCACGCCAAGCACCATGTGGCGCTGCACGACTCGCTCAGCGGTGTCCTCTTCGCCGGCGACGCCGTCGGGGTCAAGCTGCCCGACGGCGGCGTGCTCCGCCCTTCGACGCCCCCTCCGGACTTCGACCTCGAGCAGGCCCTGGTCTCATTGCACAAGTTCGCGGCCCGCCGACCTGCGGGCATCGCGCTGGCCCACTACGGGCTGTTGGACGATCCCGAGGACCTGCTGGCCGAGGCCGAAGGCACCTTGCGCCAGTGGGCCGAGACGGCGGAACAGGCGTTCGCCGAGGGCCGCGACATCGCCGAGGCATTGGCGGCGCGCTTCGATCCGTTGCTGGGCGACGTCGACCCGGCGCACCGGGAGAAGCTGGACACGCTGAACGGGGTGCACTCCAACGCGGCCGGCTTCCGTCGTTACCTCGAGGGCAAGCGGCAGGCGGCCGGCTGAGCCTCGGTCAGTCGACCACCATTTTGGCCCGCAGCTCTTCCTGACGGATCTCGAAGTCGTCGAGCGAGATGCGGCCGTCGGCCAGATCCTCGTGGAGGGCGGCAAACTGCTCGAGCAGCCGCGTCTGGTCCACCACCTCGGTCGGCTCGTCGGGGGCGTCATCACCCGCCAACTTGTCCTCCCGCCGGGCCTGGCGGTCGTCCATTTTGGCGCGGGCGCGGTCCTTCTTGGCCTGATCGCGCTGGAGTTTTCCGAATGTCGATCGTGCACGTGCCATGGTTCTCCTTTCCGGCCCCCGGACGACCAACGCCCCTGCAGCAGGACGCAAGCCCTGCCCGTGGCGATCGCCGAGTGGCGTCGGGCGTCCGGGCCCGTTGGCGGAGGAGGTGGGATTTGAACCCACGGTACCCATGAGGCACAACGGTTTTCGAGACCGTCCGATTCGGCCGCTCTCGCACTCCTCCGAGGGGAGACTCTAGCCGCTGTGGCCTGGGCCTAAAGGCGGGTCGAGGTCCCCGACCGGGCGTTTTTGGGCGAAAAAGGAGGTCAGCAGCGCGCCGCAGTCCCCGGCCCGCACGCCGCCGATGACCGGGACCTCGTGGTTGAGGCGGGGGTCGGCGCAGAGGTTGTAGAGGGTGCCGCAGGCCCCGGCGCGGGGATCGGTGGCCCCGAACACGAGACGGCCCAGGCGGGCGGCGACCAGGGCGCCGGCGCACATGGGGCAGGGCTCGAGGGTGACCACCAACGTGACCTCGGCCAACCGCCAGGTGCCCAGGGCCCGGGCGGTGTCGCGCAACGCGAGGACCTCGGCGTGCGCGGTGGGGTCGTTCGTCCGCTCCCGCTCGTTGTGGCGGGTCGCCACGACAACGCCGTCGACCAGCGTGACTGCGCCGACCGGCACCTCCCCCTCGGCCCAGGCGGTGCGCGCCTCGTCCAACGCCAGCGCCATGGCCTCCTCGTCGGTCACGAGCCGTGATCCCCCACGGCGGCCTGGAGCTCCTCGACGGCCGATTGCAGTTCAGCCGTCGTCAGGTAGAAGTTCTCGATCCATGTCCCGAGCTGCGCGGAGGACATCGCCTGCAGCTGGCCGATGGCGGTGACCACTGCTGCGATGTCGGTGTGCACGTGCCCCCGCCACGACGAGGCGCCTGAGGTCAGGGTGAGCGACGACAGCGCCTTGTCGTAGCGCAGAAGCGCCGCCCGGTAAGGATCGACCGCGGCCGACACGTTGGCAATGGTGGGCAGCCCGTTCAGGTCGGCCAGCGCGACGCTCATGGCCGTCCCGGCCTGCGTGGCCTGGTTGGTCGCCTGGCGCGCGATCCGGTCGCCGGCCGCAATGGCCCGGGGGGAGGGGCCGCTCGGTCCGCCGCCTCCTGAGGAGAGGCCCCACCAGAGCAGCCCGACCACCAAGGCGCTGATGAGGATGACCACGACGCCGAGCCGGCGGCGATGGCGCCGGTCCATCGGAAGGTGAAACGAGGGATGCTCGCCGCGGGCCTCGGGCATGCCCACGTCGCCGTCCGTCACCGGCACGTTGTAGCAGTCCCCATGCCCGCCGGTGCGCACCGGCGGGCAGCAGCGGAGGCGGTGGGATTTGAACCCACGGTTGGTTGCCCAACACACGATTTCCAGTCGTGCCGATTCGGCCGCTCTCGCACGCCTCCTGGTCGCAGCCCGGTCAGGCTAATGGCCCCATGACCCCGCCTCGGGACGTGGTCACCTGGCGGCAAACCGGTGCGCCCTCCCGTGCCCACCCCAGCGTTTTGTTGTCTTCGTGTTACCTCAAGATCAGATGACGTTTACTTTGCGTTCACCTTCTTGTAATCTCTTGGTCATGGAGACAGGGAACGGGGTAACCCGAGAAACACAAGGAACGGCAGTGGATTGCGTGGGCTTCCGCCACATTCTGGTGGCGGCCGAGACCGACGAGGCCCGCCACGCCGCAGGCTTTGCGGCGCAACTGTCCGGTGCCTTCGGCGCCTCGATCGACGTGCTGGAGATTCCGGCGGCGCAGGGAATACGCCGATCGGGCCAGGACCACCAGGTGGCGATGGCGGTCGCCGACGAGGCCGCTCGGGTCGGCGCCGACCTCATTGTGCTGGCCGCCGACCGGGTCAGGGTGGGTCGCCATCACCTGGGCGGCAGCATCCGACAGCAACTGTCGACACGGACCCACCTGCCCGTCATGGTGGCCCCGACCCAGGACAGCGCCCCCTCGCCGGTGGCCCCGCCGAGCCCGGCCGCGACCGAGCACCTGCGGCTACTGCAGCGCACGCGGCGGTTCCAGCATGTTTGAGCACGTCGTGGTGGGAGTGACGGGATCCGAGTCAGGGTCGGCCGCGGTGCAGCGGGCCCTCAAGGTGGCCAAGGCCTCGGGTTCGACGTTGCACCTGGTGTCCGCCCTCGAGGCGCGCCGACCGGGGCCGCCGCCCATGCCAGAGGAGTTCCGCTTCTCCATCGGCTCGGTCGACCCGGTCGACTGGAGGCTGTGGCAGCTCAGGGTGCAAGCGGAGCAGGCCGACGTCGAGGCGGTCACCCACGCCGTGCTGGCCGACCCCGTCGACGCACTGGTGCACGTGGCCGACGAGGAGCAGGCGGACCTCATCATCGTGGGTGCCGGGGTGAGCCATGGGCGGCACCGGGCCAAGGTGTCCGACGAGTTGGTGCGCAAGACCGACTGCGCCGTCCTCGTCGTCTAGGGACCGCTAGCCTCAAAGGCTGCATCGCGCCGAGGTTGGGTGCGGTGGCCGGGTCCTGCGCAACGGCCGCTCGTGAATCGAGTCAGGGTCGGAAGGCAGCAGCTCTCAGCGGGTATGGCCGGGTGCCGTAGCCAACCTGGCCGCCGCACCGAGCAGCGGTCAGCGCGCGAAGCCCACCAGTAGGCTCGGCCGCTATGGCCGACGAAAGTTTCGTTTCGCTCTACCGGCGATTCCGGCCCGGGCGATTCGATGAATTGATCGGCCAGGACCACGTGGTGCGGGCCCTGCGCAGCGCGGTGCGCGACGACCGCGTCTCGCACGCCTATCTCTTCAGTGGCCCGCGCGGTACTGGGAAAACATCGTCGGCCCGGATCTTGGCCAAGGCGTTGAATTGCGCGGCGCCGGTCGACGGTGAACCCTGCGGACATTGCACCTCGTGCCGCGAGATCACCCAGGGCACATCGCTCGACGTCCATGAGCTCGACGCCGCGTCGAACAACGGCGTGGAGTCCATGCGCGACCTGATTGCGCACGCTGGCTTGGGCACGCCGGGGCGCTGGAAGGTGTACATCGTCGACGAAGTCCACATGCTCTCGACCGCGGCGGCCAACTCGCTTCTCAAGACCTTGGAAGAGCCGCCCGGTCACGTCATCTTCGTGTTGGCTACCACCGATCCGCAGAAGGTCCCCGACACCATCCGGAGCCGGACCCAACACCTCGAGTTCCGGCTGCTGGGCGTCGAGGCCCTACACGGCCTGCTCGAGTCGGTAAAGGAATCAGCCGCACTGACGGTGGACGAGGCCACTATCGAGGCTGCGGTCCGGCGGGGTAAGGGCTCGGCCCGTGACGCTCTGTCCGCACTCGATCAGCTGGTGGCCTCCGGCTCGGCCGACTCAGGTCGGCCCGAGATCACCCCGGTGCTCGACGCGCTCGGTGAAGGGTCGGCCGGCGACGTGCTGGTGGCGCTGTCCTTGTTGCTGGCCGCTGGTTGGGGACCGCAACAACTGGCGGTGGATCTGGTCGACGACCTGCGCCAGGTCTTCCTGGCCGCGCTGGCCCCCGAACTGTGCGCCGCGTCTGGCAACGCCAGGACCCGTTACAGCGGGCTGGCCGAGCAGATGGGGTTGGCCAAAGTGGTGCGGGCGATCGAGCTGTTGGGCCAGGGTCTGGTGGACATGCGCGACGCGCCCGACGCCCAGGTCGTCCTGGAGATCGCCATGGTCCGGGCTACCCGACCCGACCTCGATGCCGATGTGAGTGCGCTGACTGAGCGGGTCGAGCGGCTCGAGCAGCTCCTGCGCACGGGCGTGCCCGCACCGAGAGTGGCCGTGTCATCACCCGAGCCGGCACCGGCCGCCACCGAGGCCCCGAAGGAAGCGGCACCACCACCACCACCACCACCACCACCACCACCACCACCACCACCACCACCACCACCGCCTGCACCTGCGGCCGATGCAGCGCCAGCGCCAGCCGCCCCAGTAGCGGCCCCGCCAGATGCCGAGCCGGGACGTCGGCCATCGCTCGGTGCGGTACGTCGGGCCAACGCGGCGGGTCCGCCGGCGCAGCCGAAGATGATTGCAGCACCGGAGGCCGAGAAGCCAAGCGATGCTGCCGCGGTGACGTCCGGGCCGCCAGCGGCTCAGTCGGGAACAGTCACCATCGATCGCGACAGCCTGACCGAGGCCTGGGGCAACGGGGTCCTGCACGGCCTGCCGGCCAAGGTGAAAGCGCTCTACAGCTCGGGTCGCTTCGTCGCGGTCGATGCCAATGGGGCGCAGTTCGCGCTCCCGAACGAGGCCCATCGCGACCGCTGTGCCGAGCTGTCGTCAGAAGTGGAGTCCAAGTTGAGCGCGCACTTCGGAACGCCGGTGCGCCTGGTCTTGGTGGTGGACGGCGCCGGCGCCCTCCCCTCAGCCCCGCCCCGCGAGGCGGGCAACGGAGGCGGTCCGTCCGAGGGACGTGAGCGTCGACGTCGGCCCGAGCCAGAACCCGAGGAGCTCGACGAGGAGGACCCCGAAGCTCTGGTCGCGCTGAAGGGTGATGCCGACATTGCCGCAGCGGCCCAGGCCCGCCTGCTCGAGGCATTTCCTGGCGCTAGCGAGGTGGAGGACTGATGTACACCGGTCCGCTGCGCTCCCTGATCGATGAACTGGGCCGCCTGCCCGGTATCGGACCCAAGTCGGCCCAGCGCATCGCCTTTCACATCTTGAAGGTCCCGACCGACGAGGCCTTGCGACTGGCCGACGCCATCGTGGCGGTCAAGGAGCGAACCACGTTGTGCGATCAGTGCTTCAACGTGGCCGAAGGTGGCGCCAATTGTTCGATCTGCTCCGACGACAGCCGGGACGGAGCGGTCATCTGTGTGGTCGAAGATCCCCGCGACATCGTGGCGGTCGAGCGGACCGGGCAGTTCCACGGGCGCTACCACGTGCTGGGCGGAGCCTTGAACCCCTTGGAGGGCATCGGACCCGAGCAGCTCAAAGTGCGCGAGCTGCTGGCTCGCATCGACGCCGGCGTCATCCGAGAGGCCATCGTGTGCACCAATCCGAACCTCGAGGGGGAGGCGACCGCCATGTACGTGGCCCGTTTGCTCACCCCGCTGGGTGTGATCGTCACCCGCCTGGCCAGCGGGCTGCCGGTCGGGGGCGACCTCGAGTACGCCGACGAGCTCACGCTGGGCCGCGCCCTCGAAGGTCGGCGAACGGTCGAGGTTGACTGATCCGCTGACGGCGGTCAGGTGGCGTACGAGCGTCTCGTAGAATCTTGTGATGCGAATCGCCATTGTTGGGGCGACCGGACAGGTCGGGATCGTGCTGAGATCGATCCTGGCCGAGCGGATTTTCCCTGTCACCGAGATGCGGTACCTGGCCTCGAGCCGTTCGGCTGGCACCACGTTGCCGTGGGGCGACCAGGACATCGTGGTGGAGGACGCCGAGACCTGCGACCTGACGGGCATCGACCTGGCGCTGTGTTCAGCGCCGGCCTCGCTGTCCCGGATGCTGGCCCCCAAGCTGGCCGCCGCCGGTGCCATCGTCATCGACAACTCCTCGGCCTGGCGCATGGATCCCGAGGTTCCTCTGGTTGTCCCCGAGGCCAACGCCGAGGCTCTGGCCAACATCCCCAAGGGGATCGTGGCCAATCCGAACTGCACGACCATGGTGGCCATCCCGGTGCTCAAGCCCTTGCACGACGAGGCAGGCCTGACCCGGGTCATCGTTTCCACCTACCAGGCCGTCTCCGGCGGCGGGGTCGAGGCCGTGCGCGAGCTGGCCGAGCAGCTGGCCAAGACGGTGGACCGGGCGGCCGACCTGACCTTTGACGGGGGCGCGGTCGACTTCCCGCCGCTCTCGAAGTTCAGGGTGCCGATCGCCCACAACGTGATCCCGCTGCAGTACGAAGTGGTGGACGACGGTTCGCTCGAGACTGAGGAAGAGCAGAAGTACCGCAACGAGACGCGCAAGATCTTGGGGCTGCCCGATCTGCCGCTCACGTGCACCTGCGTCCGGGTGCCGGTCTTCACCGGTCACTCAGCGGCCATCGTGGCCGAATTCGAGCGCGACCTCTCAGTCGAGCGGGCGACCGAGGTCCTGGCGTCGGCGCCCGGCGTGGCCCTAGCCGAGATCCCCACGCCGCTGATGGCGGCCGGTGGCGACGTGTCCTACGTCGGCCGGATCCGGCGGGCCCACGGTGCCCCCAACGCGCTGGCCCTCTTCGTGGCCGGTGACAACCTCCGCAAGGGCGCGGCCCTCAACGTGGTGCAGATCGCCGAGGAGTTGGCCCGCCGGGGTTGAGCCCAGTGGGCCCGGTTCAGTCGGGTCCCGAAGAGCCGGGTTCGGGTCCTCCGGCGACCAACGCCGCCAGGCGGCGAGCCAGGTTCACCGCGTGGTCGCCGAAGCGTTCGTAGAAGCGAGCCACCATGGCCAATTCGATGGCCACTGGTAGTGACATCGTGCCGGCGACTATTTCGGCGGTCAGCGTGACGTGGAGGTCATCGAGTTCGTCGTCGAGATCGTCGATGGAGGTGGCGACCGCAACGGAACGGTCGGCGAACGCTTCGGCGGTGGAGTGCCAGATGGTGGCGGCTACTTCGCCCATTCGCTCGACCAGACCCCGGCTGCGGGCTGACATCTCGGCGCCCAAGCCGCGCGCGGCGCGCCGGGCGATGTGTTCGGCCAGGTCGCCGTTGCGCTCGATCTCCGGGAGCATGCGCAGAATGGCCACTAGCTCGCGACGCTCGGCCGGGATGGTGTCCCCGTGGACGAGTTGTTGCTGCACCCAGGTCGAAATCTCGTTGATGATCTGATCGACCACCTCGTCCCGGTTGACTAAGACCTTGGCCGCTTCGCGGTCGCCGGCCAGCAAGGCATGGGTGGCTCCCGCGATGCCTTCGCCGACCAGCGCGAAGGCCTGAGCGAAGAGACGATCAACGTGGTGCGGCTCGGGCAGGGCCGGCCAGAGCGATTGCTCGTTGGCCAAGGGTTCACTGACGCGCTCGGTGGGGTCTGCGCCGACGTCGGTGCTCAGCATGCGTTGGGTGCTACCACCTAATCGGAAGGCCACGCGGGAACGATACCGGCTCTGACCGTGCCGCGGTCCTGCGCAACGACGGTCCCTGGCGCTGTGACACCCCATCGTTACTGTGGCCGTGTGGTCATCGGAATCGTCATCGGAGTTGCTGCCGGCATCGCTCTCACCCTGGCCTGGCATGTCATGCGGCAAAGCCAGCTCTCGGCGCAGGCGCGCGTGACCGAGGAGCGTCTGGCCGACGCCCAGCAGGCGGCCAGCCAGTCGACGACCCAGGTCGAGAAGGTGTCGGCCATGGCGGCCGAAGCCGAGACGGCGCGGGCGGTGCTGGCCAGTGAGTTGGCCTTGCTCAAGCAGTCCGAGCTCGATCGCCAAGCCAGGGGCGACGAAGAGCGCCAGCAGCTGGCGGGTGCCTTCGCCGCGCTGTCGGCCGAGGCCCTGCAGAAGAACAACGAGCAGTTCCTTGCCCTGGCCGACACCCGGCTGGGCGAAGCGCGCACGGCCGCCCAGGGTGACCTGGCCCAGCGTCATCAAGCGATCGCGCAGCTCCTCGGACCGCTGAGCGAGACCCTGGGTCGCTACGAGCAGGAACTCAAAAAGATCGAGGTCGACCGCAAGGGTGCCTACGAGACGCTCAACGAGCGGGTGGCCCAGCTCAACGTCGGCAATGCCCAGTTGCAGAAGGAGACACGCAATCTGGTCACCGCGCTGCGCTCCCCACAGACCCGAGGCAGATGGGGTGAAATCCAGTTGCGCCGAGTGGTGGAGATGGCGGGCATGGTGGCGCACTGCGACTTCGACGAGCAGGTGACTTCATCGACCGAGACCGGACGGTTGCGGCCCGACCTCATCGTGCACATGCCGGGCGAACGCGAGATCGTGGTCGACGCCAAGGTGCCGCTCGAAGCCTTCTTGCGGATGATCGAGGCCGATGACGAGGCGGAGCGATCCAGCTGCATGCTGGCGCACGCCCGCCAGCTCCGTAATCACGTGGACCAGCTGGCCAAGAAGGAGTACTGGCGGCAGTTCGACCACTCACCCGAGATGGTGGTGGCCTTCATCCCGGGCGACCAGTTGCTTTCCGCGGCCTACGAGGCCGACCCATACCTCCAGGAGTACGCCTTCTCCAACAACGTCTTCTTGACGTCGCCCACCATGCTGATCGCGTTGCTGCGCTCGGTGGCTTTCGGGTGGCGCCAGGAGGTGCTGACCGACAACGCCCGCGAGGTGCAGAAGCTCGGCGCGGAGATGTACGAGCGGCTGCGCACAATGAGCACGCACCTGCAGCGCCTACAGCGCAGCCTGACTTCGGCGGTCGGCGCCTACAACGACGCCGTCGGGTCGTTGGAGTCCCGGGTGCTCGTTTCGGCTCGCCGCTTTCCCTCACTCGGGGTAATGAGCGACGCCACGGAGGAGATCGCCGACCTGGTGCCGGTGCAGGCATCGACCCGACACCTCCAGGCGATGGAGCTGGTAACCGGCCCCGACGAGGAGGCGCGCCGGCCTGCCGCACTCCCCGAGGGCGGGACTGCCGTCAGCCAATGACGCCATGTGCCGTGCGGAGCCCGTACGGGGCTCCGGCACAGCGCATGCTGCAGTCGCTGATCCACGAGGCGAAGGCAGGGGACCCGCTGTGCCCAGTCACCGTGCTGGTAACGACCGGTACCGCCGGGCTGAGTACTCGCCGGGCATTGGCCGGCCAGGGACGCGGTGTCGTCAACGTCAACTTCGTCACCGTCCACGGATTGGCCGCGGCCATCGCCAACAGCGCTCTGACCTCCGAGGGCAGGCTGCCGATCAACAGCGCTGTGTTGCGAGGGGCCATCCACCTGGTGCTGTCCCGCAGTCAATGGCCCCGATTCTCCGAGGCCAGAGAGCACGCCTCGACGGTCGAGGCGATCGCCGCCTCGTACCGCGAGCTGCGCAGCGCCAGCGACCATGAGCTCCGCGCCTTGGCCCGCACCAGCCAGCGCGCCGGCGACATGGTCGCCCTGGTCGGTGCCATCCGTGACGAGACGGCGCGCTGGTTCGATCGGGCCGACCTTTTCAATTACGTCGGAGCCTCCCTGGAGTCGACGGATCGGCCCGATGTCGATGCCCAGTGGGGGAGCTTCATCCTGTATCTACCTGGAACCCTCGAACCCGCCGCCTTGCGGTTTCTGCACGCGCTGCGCCAGTGCCATCCCACCAGTGTGGTGTTGGGCCTAACCGGTGACCCCGCTGTGGATGAGGGCAACGAACAGATTGCTGCCACCCTGGGTCACCGACCGGCCAGCGTTGGGGTCGGCGCCGCAGATCGGCGGCCGGCCTCTGCGGTGCTGTCGGCGCCCACGGCCGAAGCGGAGGTACATCTGGTGCTGCGGGCACTGATGGAGCGGTGCACAGCCGGTGTCCCGCTCGAGCGGATGGCCATCATCCATTCGGGTGATGATCTCTATGCCGGCATGGTCCCGCAGATGCTCCGCCAGGCCGGCATCCCGCACAACGGACCGCTGATCCGACCGCTGTCGGGCACCGTGGCCGGCCGCATCCTGCTGGGCGTCCTCGGTCTTTCCGATCTGCGCTGGGACCGCCAACGGGTCATGGCCTGGCTGGCGACGGGGCCGCTGGTGCATCGGGGCCGGCCGGTACCGGCCAGCCGTTGGGACGTGCTGTCGGCCCGGGCCGGAGTGGACGAAGGGCTGGCCGGTTGGCGCCAGCACCTGACGGCCCTGGTTGACCATCTGCGGTCGGAGGCCGATCGGGGGAATCCCGACCTGGTCAACGAAGAGGCCTGGAGCGCCGTCCGCCGGAGCGAGGCCGAGGAGTGCGACCGGTTGTGCGAGTACGTCGAGGCGACGGCTTCGGCCCTCGACGCCGCGCCCACCGAGTGGGTCCGCTGGGTGCCGTGGGCCAAGCGCTGGCTGCGCACGCTCATCGGCGGAGACCAGGTGGTGGACGAATGGCCGGTCGAGGAACGCGCCGCGTTGGACGCCGTGATGGAGTCGCTCGATCAGATCGCCCTGCTCCGTCATCTCGACTTGCCCTGCACCCTGGCTTCGGCCCGCGCTGCCTTGGAGGCCCAGCTGTCTGCGCCAGCTCCGCAGACCTCGAGGTTCGGCGCCGGGGTCTGGGTGGGCCCGCTCACCGGGGCGGCCGGCTTGTCCTTCGACGCCCTCTTCGTGGTGGGACTGAACGACGGGCACTTCCCGGGCCGGCCCGCCGAAGACGTCATGGTCCCCGACCGGGATCGGTTGGCCGTGGCCTCCCGGACCATCCCAGTGCGCGCCGATCGGGCCGAACACCTCCGCGCCGCATTTGCCCGAGTCCTCGCCGCGTCGACCTCGGTTCATCTGTCCTACCGGCGCGGCTGCACCCGGGACGGCAAGGAATTGCGTCCATCCCGGTGGGCGCTCGACGCCATCGCCGACTTGTCCGGTGTGGACCGCCGTCTCTACGCCAACGAGGTCGACGGGCTGGGCGCAGTGCCGGGCTTCCGCATGGTGCCGTCCTTCACGGCCGCAGTGGCGGCGGCCGGCGAGCCGGTCGATCTCCTCGACCACGACCTGCGCAGCCTGCTGAGCTGGGTGGCCAGTGGCCGGCAGGTGGCTGACCATCCGCTCTGCCTGAGCGACCACACCCTGAGCCGTGGCATGGCGATGATCGAGGGCCGCCGTGGTGGCTTCACCCGCTACGAAGGCAGAGTTGGAGATGCCGTGTCGCGCTTCGGGCGGGCCGCCACCGTGTTCTCGGCCACCACACTCGAGCGCTTCGCCCAGTGTCCACGCCGTTACTTCTTCGACTCGATCCTCGGTGTTGAGCCCC
The DNA here is from genome assembly GCA_036489775.1 of Acidimicrobiales bacterium. Lineage (GTDB taxonomy): Bacteria > Actinomycetota > Acidimicrobiia > Acidimicrobiales > RAAP-2 > Bog-473. The sequence continues at coordinate 13,019 of DASXFC010000026.1, forward strand.
GACCCTCCGATGAGCGACTGCTCCGGGCAGACGGGGCGGCCGTCGGATCACTGGTTCACCGGATCCTCGAGCGCTTCGTCCGGCCCCAGATCGGGATCGATCCGGCGTCAACGCCGGACGGACCGTTCGCCCCTGAGCGCTTGCTGGCCATTGCCGAGGAGGAGATGGCGGCATTCGAGGCCGAGGGATTGGCCGGACCACCCAATGCCTGGGTGGTGGAGCGCGCGCGCCTCCGCCGTACCCTCCGACAGTTTGCCGAGGTGGATCGGCGGTGGCGACAACTCCACGGCATCACCACGGTGGCGGTCGAGATGCCCTTCGGGTTGGACGGATCACCGGAGGTCGAGCTGTCAGACAGTCGGCGCGTCCCGGTGCGCTTCCGCGGCGTCATCGATCGGGTTGACCGGTCCGTTGACGGCCAGCTGGTGGTGACCGACTACAAGACCGGGCGGGCCGGGTCGATTCTGTCGGGGGAGAATCCACTGGCGGGGGGCCGGATGCTCCAACTTCCGGTCTATGCCGCCGCGGTCGGAGCCGGGGCCGGTCGCCCGGTGCAGGCCGACCTGTGGTTCGTGAACGAGAGAGAGGGGATGCGCCGACTCGGCTACGCGGTGGGACCCGAGGAGCTGGAATCGGCCGCCCAAGTGGTGGGCGCGTTGGCCGATGCGCTCTCGTCGGGTCAGTTCCCAGCCCATCCCGACGACGGCGGTCACCCCGGACCCTGCAGCACCTGCCCGTTCGACGGGGTCTGTCCACGCGATCGGGCCCGAGCCTGGCAGCAAGTCAGGGCCGATCCCGCCCTGTCCGGATACACCGAACTCGCGGCGTGAGGAGGCTCGATCCCTCCGACGCCTTGGTGCGTGAACTGGTCACCAGCCAGCTCGATGACACCCTCTTCCTGGAGGCGAGCGCGGGCACCGGGAAGACCACCTTGCTGGTGGACCGGGTGGTTGGCCTGGTCCTGACGGGCCGGGCCCGGATCGAGCAGATCGCCGCCATCACGTTCACCGAGGCCGCGGCCGCTGAACTCCGCGATCGCCTGGCCCAGCGCTTCGAGGAACTGGCCCTGGAGGATCCAAGCGGGCGAGCGGCGGTGGCGGCGGCCGGTCTCGATGGTGCCGCTGTCACGACCCTGCATGGGTTTGCCCGGCGCATCTTGGCCGAGCACCCACTCGAAGCGGGCCTCCCACCCGTCTTCGATGTCGTCGACGCCAGCTCGAGCCGAGCCGCCTTCGACGAACGGTGGGAGCGACTGGTCGACGCGTTCGGCCACGATCCCGCGCACAACGCCCTGATTGCCCGCGCCCTGTGCTGCGGTATGTCGTGGACGCGCCTTCGGCTGCTGGCCCTGGCCTGCGAGGAGAACTGGGAGCGACTGCCTGAGTGCAGCGCGCCGGGACCCGCTCCGTTGATCTCCTCGACCCACCTACTCGATCGATTGCACCAAGCGCTGGAGCTCGCCCCGTTGTGCCGTGATCCTGAGGATCGCCTGGCCCGATTTCTCCGTGAGGAGATTGCGACGGCGACCGAGCTCATCGAGGGCGCCGAAGACGATCTGGACCTCCTGCAGGTCCTGACCGGCCTGCGCGACCTCTCGCCGGGGCGGCGGGGCCGCCAGGAGGTATGGCGGCGCCCAGACGGGACCTGTGCCAAAGCGGACACCGGCGGACTGCTCGCGTCCGCCCAGGCGGAGAGGCAGCGGCTGCTCGATTCGACTACCCGCTGGGTCCTCGAGACGCTGGCCTCCCATCTGACCCGATTCACCCTGGCCGCGGCCGAGGACAGGCGTCGGCGCGGCCACTTGATGTTCCACGACCTGCTGGTTCTGGCCCGACGCCTGCTGCGGGATCGGCCAGCAGTGCGATTGGAGTTGCACACCGGCTACACGCACCTGCTGATCGACGAGTTCCAGGATTCGGATCCGCTCCAGGTCGATCTGGCTTTGTTGCTGACCAGCCCACCGACCGACGATCCCGATGAGCGCATCGAGCCATCGCCCGGCCGGCTGTTCTTGGTGGGAGATCCCAAGCAGTCCATCTACCGGTTCCGGCGGGCGGACATCGATCTCTTCATGCGCACCCAGGCCACGGTGGGCCGGTCCCTTCGGCTCTCGACCAACTTCAGGTCGCGGCCGGCCATCGTGTCCTGGGTCAATACCGTCTTTGCCGAGCTGTTCGGGACCGGCGTACCCGGTGGCCAACCGCCTTACGAAGCCATCGATGCCTTCGCCGAGTGCGGCCACGACAACCCCCGGCAACTGGTACCCGTTCTGGTGGTGGGCCGCCAGCCGGTGGTCGGCCCGGCCGCCACGGTCCGGGCGGTCCAGGCGGCCGACGTGGTTGGAACGATCCTCACCATGCAACAGGAGGAATGGCCGATCGGACCCGATGGTCATGCCATGCGCTTCAGCGACGTCGCCGTATTGATCCGCAGTAGGACCGCCCTGTCCGCGCTCGAAGCCGCTTTCGCCGAGGCGGGCGTGCCCTATCGGTTGGAGAGCAGTTCGCTGGTCTACCAAGCCCAGGAGGTGCAGGACCTCTTGTCCTTGTTGCGCGCCATCGATGATCCGACCGACTCGGTCAGCGTTCTGGCTGCCTTGCGCTCACCGGCCCTGGGTTGCGCCGACGACGAGCTGGCCGCGCATCGCGCCGCGGGCGGGACATGGGATCCTCGGCGGCCCGGCCCTCCTGGACCAGTGCGTGATGCGTTGGCGGTATTGGAGGAGGCACATCGGCATCGGTGGTGGATGTCCGTCACCGATCTGATCAGCACGGTGGTGGCAGACCGTCGGCTGATGGGCTTGGCCCTGAGCGGGCGGCGGCCGCGCGAATCATGGCGGCGCATCCACTTCGTCGTCGACCAGTCCCGTCGTTTTGACCAGTCCCAGGGTGGCGATCTGCGAGGCTTCCTACGCTGGATCGACCACCAGCAAGCAGACGGTGCACGGGCAATGGAAGTGGTCCTGCCCGAGTCCGATGACGACGCCGTCCGCATCTCGACCATGCACGCGGCCAAGGGACTCGAGTTCCCGGTGACCGTGCTAGTCGGCCTCAAGGAGGCGCCGGCGTCGGACCGGCCACCCCTCCTCTTCGACGATGACGGCGCGCAGCTCTGCCTGGCGTCGGGCTTCGAGTCACCGGGCTATGGCGCGGCGCTGGCCCGCGAGCGCGAACTCGACCGCTTCGAACAGCGACGATTGCTCTATGTCGGTGCCACCCGGGCCCGGGACGTGTTGATCGTCAGCGTGCACCGCTCAGTCACATCGAAGGATCAGCTGGTCGCTGATCTGTTGGCCGCCTGTGACGCCCACCCCGATCAGTGGATCGACGGGGCCGAGCTCTGTGCACCGGGGCTCGCGCCCGCGGCCGGTCCGGCCACTGGATCGCCGCCCGCACTCTTCGACGATCGAGAAGTGGTGGCTGGCCGGCGATCCAGGTTGCTGGAGGCGGCCGCCACAGCGCGAACGGTTTCGGCCACCGCCATCCGCAAGCTCGGTGCTGGGGGTATGGGGGACGACGTTGAAGACGCTGACGAGGGTGAACCGGTACGGGACGCCGGTACCGGGGGCCGTGGACGGACCGGTACCGCCGTGGGGCGCGCCGTGCATGCGGTGTTGGCCGAAATCGATCTGGCCACCGGACACGACCTGGCAGCTCGGTGTCAGGCCGCCGCGGTGACCGAAGGGATCGCCGGCCGGACCGGCGAAATCCGTGCCCTGGTGCAGGTCGCCCTGACCTCGGGCGTGATCCAGCGTGCCGTGGCATCGGGGAAGTACTGGCGCGAGGTGTACGTCGGCGTGCCCATCGGCGATCGCGTTCTCGAGGGTTTTGTCGATCTGGTCATCGAGACCGCCGAAGGCTTGGTGGTGGTCGATTACAAGACGGATCGCAGTTCGCCCGACCAGTCCGAACAGGTGGCGGAGCGCTACCGGCTGCAAGGAGCGGCTTACGCACTGGGTCTGGAGCGCTCCCTGGGGCGCCCGGTTTCGGCCTGTATTTTCCTCCTCCTGGGCGCAGAGCAGGCCTACGAGGTTGAACTCAGCGATCTGCCCGCCGCAGTGGCCGAAGTGGAGAAGCTCCTGCTCGGCGACGTCGCCTGAACGGATCGTCCGCGGACCGAGTGGACAACGACCGTAAGCTGACCCGGGCCTGGACCTCCCCGGCTCACACAAATTTAAGCGGTCACACAGCTTAAATCCAGAAACATCGCCAAAGATGGGGCGCCACTGCGGCTGCCCCGGTGGAGTGCAGCAGATCCGGTGAACAAAGGAAGAGAATGAACGTTCTGGTTCTGGGCGGGGATGGTTATTTGGGGTGGCCCACAGCCCTCCACCTGTCAGCCCGTGGCTACGACGTCACTGTCGTCGACAACATGGTGCGTCGCGAATACGACCGCGAGATGGGTGTCGACAGCCTGGTGCCCATCGCACCGATCGAGGAACGGGTCCGCGCCTGGAAGAAGGTCTCGGGTCACGTGGTCAAGGTGCGGATCGGCAATCTGACCGACGCCGCATTCACCTCGGCCCTGGTGGCTGAAACGAAGCCCGACGCCATCGTGCACTTCGGTGAGCAGCGTTCGGCTCCCTACTCGATGATCGACCGGGAGCACGCGGTGTACACCCAGGTCAACAACGTCGTGGGCACGCTCAACGTCATGTACGCCATCGCGGAGACCGACCGCAACATCCACCTGGTCAAGCTGGGGACGATGGGCGAGTACGGCTACCCCAACATCGATATCGAAGAAGGCTTCATCGAGATCACCCATAAGGGCCGCACCGATGTGCTGCCCTTCCCCAAGCAGCCCGGGTCCTTTTACCACCTCTCAAAAGTGCACGACAGCCACAACATCATGTTCGCCTGTCGCATCTGGGGCATGCGCTGTACCGACCTCAACCAGGGCATCGTCTACGGCCAGTCGACCGACGAGACGGATCTCGACCCGGCCCTGGCCACCCGGTTCGACTACGACGCCGTCTTCGGGACCGTGTTGAACCGCTTCTGTGCCCAGGCCGTGCTGGGCCATCCGCTCACCGTCTACGGGGCCGGTGGGCAGACCCGGGGCATGCTCAACATCCGCGACACGCTGGCCTGCGTGACCCTGGCGCTGGAGAACCCGGCGGACGAGGGTGAGTTCCGGGTCTTCAACCAGTTCACTGAATCGTTCTCGGTCATGGAGATGGCCGAGATGGTCAAGCGAGTCTCACCGACGCCGGTGGACATCGCCGAAGGGCTGGCCAATCCCCGCGTCGAGCACGAGGAGCATTACTTCAATGCCGCCAACACCCGCCTGCTCGACCTCGGACTGGTGCCGCACCTCTTGACCGACGAGGTGGTGGCCTCCATGCTGCAGCTGGTCGAGCGCCATCGGGACCGAATCGACCTGAACGCCATCGTGCCGACCGTCAACTGGCGAGCAGCTACCAGCACGCTGAAGACGGCCAGCCCCGAGACCGAAGTCTCCTTCCTGGCCGTCTGACTCGCGGCAGTAGCGTGACGGGGCGATGTCGCCCCTGTTGTCACGTCGCCGCGGCCGGCGACGTTCTGTCTTCGGCCGCCTCTGGCTGAGCATCGCCCTTCTGGCCATCCTGGCTCTCCTGATCGGTGGGCTCTTCGAGGTCGGCCACGAGTCGAGCGGCTACCACGTGGACACCGACCGCTCATTGGCGGCACAGGTCGAGGTGGCCGCCAATGAGTCCACCACCACGGCAGGGCAGTTCCGCCAGATGCTCACCGGCATGGCGCGCCAGACCCGGGTGGGACTCGAGGCGCAACTGGACAGCCTGGCGCAGCAAGCATCGGCCGAGTTGTCCATAGTGGAGAGGGCGGCCACGTCGGCCCGCGGCAGCATCAGCGACCAGTTGGTGGAGGTCTTCTCGGCCCGCCAGCAGGCGGTCGACCAGGTCCGGGGCGCCATCGACGGTTTGCTGAGCATGCACCCGTTGGCGGTGGTCGGCTCGCCCTCGGCCGACGCCGCCATCCCAACCCCGGGTCTGTTGACCTCCGAGCAGGCCATCAATCGGATCATGGCGGTCGGTTCACTGCTGACGCGGGCTGACGCCGACTACCGCGCGGCACGCCGCAGCCTGACCCGGGCGCCCGGCCACGACCACTTGCCGGCGTCGGTCTGGGTCACCCACTCCCGGCAATGGGATCTGGTCACGGTGGCCAGTGAGGTCGACCGGGACGCCAGCTCGACCACTCTGGTGGCCACGCACCGCCTGCTTATCCAGAGCGTGCAGATCTCGCCGCCCGCCCTGCCCACGCCCAATGGGGTGGCGGGCACATCCACCCTGTCGCCGACCTCGACGGTGCAGGTGACCGTGGTGCTGACGGACTTGGGCTCGGCCGATGAGCCCGACGCCACTCTCCAGGTCTCGCTGAGCGAGGCCGGTCATCCCGCCGTCACCCGGACGCAGCGCACCTCCATCGATTCCGGACGTTCGGCGACGCTGCCGACCATCACTTTTTCAGTCAAGGCCGGATCGGTTTATCAGCTGAATGCGGCGATCGTGCTCCCTCCGGGGCAGACCGCCACCGCCGGCACCGTCCAAACCCAGGTGCTCAAGATCTCTCCCGGTACCTGAGGGCGGACTCCCGGGGCCGTGTCGACGTGCCGGGGTTCGGGCCATAGGATCCAACGCGAGCCGGCAGGATTGGAGAAGTCGCCCACGTGCCCGAGAGCATCACGATCACCGACAACCGCAATGGGGAGTCCATCGAGATCCCCTTCGTCAATGGCGGAGTGTCCGCCGAGGAGTGGTCCAAGCTCCTCCCTGGCGTGTGGTTCTTCGACCCCGGATTCATGTCGACCGCAGCCTGCGAGAGTTCCATCACCTACCTCGACGGTGAAGCCGGCATTCTCCGGTATCGGGGCTATCCGATCGAGCAGCTGGCCGAGAGCTCGACCTATCTCGAGGTGGCCTACCTGCTTCTGCACGGGGAACTGCCCAACGAGGCTGAGTTCGATGCGTGGCAGCACGAGATCACGTACCACACGTTCATTCACGAGAACGTACGAAAGCGCTTCCTCGACGGGTTCCACTACGACGCCCACCCGATGGGCATGCTGGTCTCTGCCGTCGCTGCGCTGTCCACCTTCTATCTGGACGCCAAGGACATCTTCAATCCCGAGTCTCGCAACAAGCAGATCATCCGGCTCATCGCCAAGATGCCGACCCTGGCCGCCGCCGCCCACCGTTTCAGCGTCGGCATGCCCTTCGTCTACCCGGACAACTCGCTCGACTTCGCCGGCAACTTCCTCTCCATGCTCTGGAAGGTGGCCGAGCCCCGCTTCGAGGCCGACCCGGTCCTGACCCGAGCTCTCGACATCCTCTTCATCCTCCATGCCGACCACGAGCAGAATTGCTCGACCACGGCTATGCGAGTGGTGGGTTCCTCGCACTCGGACCCCTACTCAGCCACTGCCGCCGCCGCCGCTGCCCTCTACGGCCCGCGCCACGGTGGGGCCAACGAGGCCGTCATCCGCATGCTGACCGACATCGGCAGCATCGACAACGTGCCCGACTTCATCGCCCAGGTGAAGTCGGGTCATGGCGCCCAGCGCCTGCAGGGCTTCGGGCACCGCGTCTACAAGAGCTACGACCCCCGGGCCAAGATCATCAAAAAGGTGGCCGACGATGTCTTCGAGGTCACCGGGAAGAACCCGTTGCTCGACATCGCGCTCAAGCTCGAGGAGATCGCTCTCAACGACGAGTACTTCACCTCGCGCAAGCTCTACCCGAACGTCGACTTCTACTCGGGCCTCATCTACCAGGCCATGGGTTTCCCGATGGAGATGTTCACTGTGTTGTTCTCCATCCCCCGCACGGCCGGCTGGCTGGCCCACTGGCAGGAGATGCTGGACCAGGACTCGAAGATCGCCCGGCCCCGCCAGCTCTACATCGGCGACGAGGTCCGCGACTACGTCCCGCTGGGGTCGCGTTAGTCCTTGACCCGGACCAGCCCCTCCTGCACCATCGAAACGCAGAGCCGGCCGGAGCGATCGAAGAGAAAACCCCGAGCCAAGCCGCGGCCGTTGGCTGCGATTGGTGAGTCGGTGTCGTAGAGCAGCCATTCATCGGCCCGGAAGGTCCGGTGGAACCACATGCAGTGGTCGAGACTCGCACCCATGAAGTTCTCGTCGTCCCAGCGCACGTCGTGGGGCGCCAGGATGGTGTCGAAGAGGTTCATGTCCGAGGCGTAGGCCACCACGCAGGCGTGCAGCAGGGGGTCGTCGGGAAGCTGCCCGTCGGCTTTGATCCAGAGCCGTTGGGAGGGCTCGCCGGCACCGTTGCGGTGCCAAACCAGGTCGCCGATATGACGTTGGTCGATCGGGTGGGGTCGGGCGAACCAGTCGGCCAGTTCTTCTTTCCAGGGTTCGAGCCGCTCGAACAGGGGGGCCAGGCTCTCAGGTGGCGGCACATCGGGCATGGGGAGCTGGTGATCGAGGCCGCCCTCGTCGGTATGGAACGACGCCGACATGTTGAAGATGGCCCTCCCGTGCTGGATGGCCACCACCCGCCGCGTGGTGAAGGACCGGCCATCTCGGATGCGGTCAACCTCGTAGAGGATGGGCACCGTCGGGTCACCCGGGCGGAGGAAGTAGGCATGCAATGAGTGGACCCGGCCCTGGGTCACCGTGCGCCCGGCCGCCATCAGCGCCTGGCCGGCCACCTGCCCGCCGAAGACGCGCTGGCGTTCCTCCTTTGGTTGGGTGCCGCGGAAGATGTTCACCTCAATCGGTTCGAGGTCCAAAAGGTTGACGAGGAACTCGAGAGAGGCGCTCATGGCCCCATGTTCGCAGGCCGCCGACGGGTCCAGCGCCCGGCATGTCGTGGCCGCGACCGCTACCCTCCGCCACCATGACGACGACCGGTGGTGGCGGCGGACAGCTGGTGTTCCCCGAGGGTTTCACGTGGGGAGTGGCGACGGCCGCCCATCAGATCGAAGGGGGCAACGTCAACAACGATTGGTGGGACTGGGAGCACAACCCCTCCTCGGGCACCGTGGTCTCCAGCGGCGATGCCTGCGACTCCTTCCGTCGCTGGCGTGAGGACGTCGACCTGGTGGCCTCCATGGGGCTGGGTGCCTACCGGTTCTCGCTGGAGTGGAGTCGGATCGAGCCGGCTGAAGGCGAGTTCTCCCTGGCTGCCCTCGACCACTACCGGCGCATCTGCGCGGCCTGTCACGGTCGGGGCATCCTGCCCGTCGTCACCTTCCACCACTTCACCACCCCGCGCTGGCTGACCGCCCGGGGTGGCTGGGAGTCACCCGACGCCCCCGAGTCCTTTGCCAGCTTCGTGGCCAAGGCGGCGGCTCATCTCGGTGATCTCATCGGATGGGCCTGCACCATCAACGAGCCCAACGTGGTGGCGGTCATGGGGTATTTCCAGGGCGAGTACCCGCCTGGGGTCAAAGACGACTTCGGGCGTTACGCCGCGGTGAACGAGTTCATGGTGCGGGCCCACCGGCTGGCCGTCGACGCCCTGCGGTCGGGCCCGGGCTCGTTCCCGGTCGGCCTCACGCTCTCCATGGCCGAGATCACGGCAGACGAGGGGGGCGAGTCATTGCGTGACGCGGCCGAGGAGATGCTGGAGAACATCTTCCTGCGCGCCACCGATGGTGACGATTTCGTCGGGGTGCAGTGCTACACCCGTATGCACTTCGGGCCGGACGGCCTGGCCCCGAACGACCCCAGCGTCCCGGTGACCCAGATGGGGGACGAGCGCTGGCCCCAGGCGGTCGAGTACACGGTGCGGCGGGCGGCGGCGGTGAGCCAGCGGCCGATCGTGGTGACCGAGAACGGGATCGCCACCGACGACGACGCCGAGCGCATCTCCTTCCTCTCCGACGCCATCGCCAGCGCCCACCGCTGCCTCAGCGAGGGCATCGACCTGCGCGGCTACTTCGTATGGAGCCTGCTCGACAACTTCGAATGGCACCTCGGCTACGGACCCAAGTTCGGCTTGGTGGCGGTGGCACCGGGCATTTTCGAGCGTCGGCCCAAGCCGAGTGCCCACTGGTACGGCGAGGTGGCCCGGGCCAACGCCCTCTGACAGAGCGGAGCCAGTGGCTGGACAGGGAACCCCCAGATCCTGGGAGTAATGTGAGCGCGTGCGAGCCCGCCTTCGTGCCTTTTACGACTGGCTCCACACGCACGAAGGGCGCAAGCTGTTCCGCTACACCATGGTCTCGGTCATCTCGACCGCGGTCTCCCTGTTCGTCATCGCCCTGGTCTACGGGGTGTTCCACGTGTGGACCGAAGTGCCGAGCACCATTTTCGGCAACGCGGTGGCCACCTTCCCCTCCTACTGGCTGAACCGCCAGTGGGCCTGGGGCAAGAGCGGCCGCTCACACTTCTGGAAGGAAGTGGCGCCCTTCTGGTTCATGTCGATCCTCGGCATCGCCTTCTCGATCATCGGGGCGTCGCTGGCCCGCCACATCGGCCACAACCTCAAGCTGGGCCACCTCGAGCAGACCGTGCTGGTGCTCGCAGCCAACGTGTTGTCGTTCGCCATCTTCTGGGTGGTCAAGCTCTTGATCTTCAATCGGATGTTCAAGGTGGAACTCGAGGAGTTCGACGAGCACCTGACGGCCGAAGAGGCTGCCGGGCATTCGAGCCCCGTCGTCTGAGCGGCCCGGCCCGGCGGCCGATTGCGTTAGATCAGTCCCGGAAGTTCTCAAACTGCAGCGGGATGCCGAAATCCTCTTCCTTGCACTTGGCGATGACCTCTTGGAGGTCGTCGCGTTTCTTGCCGGTGACCCGCAGCTGCTCGCCCTGGGTCTGCGAGGAGATGCCCTTGAGGCCGAGGTCCTTGATGAACTTGTTCAGCTTCTTGGCGTGATCCGAGGAGATGCCGGCCCGGATGGCGATGTGCTGTCGGGCCGTGCCCTTCTGGGCCTCTTCGATCTTCCCGGCCTCGAACGCTTTGAGCGACACCTGGCGCTTCACCAACTTCTCATCGAGGACTTGGTGCAGTGCCCGCAGCCGGTCCTCGGTCGATGAGTGCAATACCAGCTCCTTGTCCCCCATTTCGATGGTGGAGTCGGTGTTCTTGAAGTCGAACCGGGTGGCCGCTTCGCGGTTGGCCTGGTCGACGGCATTGCGGACTTCTTGCATGTCCACTTCGGAGACGATGTCGAACGTCGGCATAGCGAGCCAGCGTACCGGCCGAGCGGCTGAGCAGGGCGTCCGGCCGGGCTAACCTCGCTCGCCTGCGGGTCGGTGTCCGAGTGGCCAAAGGAAGCAGGCTGTAAACCTGCCGGCTCAGCCTACGGAGGTTCGAATCCTCCCCGGCCCACGCAGCAGATTGGCGCAGTGGTGCGCCCGTTAGGGTCCGTAGCTGGACCCTTGCGCGCCCCCAGTGCGCCATTACAATGCCGTGTCAGGTTGGTTGCGGGAACATGCCCGAGTGGATGCGCCCCTACATCCCGGAGCGTCGGGCCGGCACAGCGAAAAGCGAGACTGACAGCCCAAAGTGGATGCCCCCGGACGCACGATTGCCCCTGAGTTGACCAGGGGCGCCCAAGCCGGCTTCCAGCGACTCTCGCTGGGGGCCCAAGCCGTTCGCTTGCGCCTGTCGTCTCCGCTGGCGCTCTCCGAACGGGTCGAAGCCGAGCAGGGCGAGTTCGACGACTGGCGCTTTCTGCGCCGCCCGGCCCTGCTGGGTTTCCTGGCCATCGTCTCCATCTGCGTCGGCGCCTCGTTGCCGGGATCGCCCTTCAAGCTCGAGATGGCCGGCACGTGGTTCTTCGGTGAGCCCACCGCCACCAACCCCGGCCAGACGGTCCTGCTCCTGCCCGGGATGGTCGCCGTCTATGGCGGCATGATCCTCTTCATCCGGGTTTGGTTCGGTCTGGTCCAGGCCTTCCGCCACCGGCCCGGTGTCCCCATCCGCTACCTGGCCTGGATGCTGGTGCTCTGGGCCATCCCGCTGTTGATCGTGGCCCCCCTCTTCAGCCGTGACGTCTTCTCGTACGCCGCCGACGGCGAGATGATGAGCCACCACATCAACCCCTATCTCTATGGGCCCGGCACCATCGGTTCGGGGCAGTTCGTCAACCCGGTCGACGGCCTCTGGAAGAACACACCGGCGCCCTACGGCCCCCTCTTCCTCCTGGTCGACGGGTGGTTCGCCTCGCTCAGCGGGCATAACGCCCAGGTGACGGTGCTGTACCTGCGGTTCCTCGAGGTGCTGGGCGTGGGCCTCATCGCCTACTGCATCCCCAAGCTGGCCAAGGCCTACGGGCGTGACCCGGGCTCGGCTTTCGTCCTGGCCGTCCTCAACCCCCTCACCCTGCTCGCCCTGATCGGGGGGGCGCACAACGACGCCATCATGATCGGACTGCTCCTGGCTGGCATCACCGCGGCCAAGCTGCGACATCCATTGTTCGGCGTTGTCCTGTGCACACTGGCCGCCGCCATCAAGGTGCCGGCGGCCATGGGCATCGTCTATGTGGCCTGGGATTGGTCGGGTCCCGGTCTCCCGTGGCGTCAGAGGGTCCGCCCGATGGTGAAGGTGGCCATCGTGGCCCTGGCCGTCATGACGGTGCTCACCTTGGTCAGCGGGCTCGGTTGGGGCTGGATCGCCAACCTGGGCACACCTGGCACAGTCCGTTCCTGGATGGCCCCAGCCACCGCCGTGGGCCTCGGCATCAGCGGGGCCTTCCACATCGTCGGTGTGGGCATCGGACTCGGTGGCGTGCTTACCGTGACCCGTTTCTTTGGTCTGGTCGGCGCCGCCCTGATCGCCCTCTACTGCCTTCGCAACTACCAGCGCATGGGCATGCTGCGCGCGCTCGGCATCTCGATGCTGATGTTCGTCATTCTGGGTCCGGTGGTGCAGCCCTGGTACCTGACCTGGGGCATCATCTTGATGGCGCCGGTGCTGACCGGGCGGATGCGCAGCTTCGCCCTAGCCCTCTCCATGGTGGCTCCCTTCATCGGATTAACCGGCGGGGCCTCGCTGCTCAGCCAGCTGGTGCACACCAACCCACTGAGCATGGTGGCGGCCGTCTTCGCCCTCTACGTGATCGTGATGATGCCGTTGGGCCGGTGGACGAACAGCTGGCATCTCGACCGGAACCGCCTGTCCGCCGCCTTCCCGGCGCAGCGCCCGGGGTTGGTCGCCGAGTCCTAAGTCAAAGCAGGTGCTGCAGCTCGACCACGTCGAGCCATTGGCGGTGCTTGCGCCCTACCTCCCGCTCGACCCCCACCAACTCGAAGCCGGCGGCCCGATGTAGGCCGATGGATGTCTCGTTGTGGCCGGCCACCCGAGCGATGACCGAGTGGAAACCGTGGGCCGAGGCCAGGGACAAGAGCTCAGCCAGCAGGGCCTTGCCCACCCCCTTGCCTCGCTGGCCCCGGTCCACGTAGACCGAGTTCTCAGCGGTGGCGGCGTAGCCCGACCGCTCCCGGAAGGAGGAGAGGGAGCCGAAACCCAGCACGATCTCCCCACCGGTCCCGCGCTCGCCCTCGGCCGAGGGGTCGGGGGGTTCGGTGGCCACGATGACGGGGTGAACACCCTGGTGTTCGGCCAGCCAGCTGTCCTGCTCAGCCCTGGTCCGGGGGACCATGTCGAAGGTATTGGTGCTGCCCAGGACCTCAACGTTGTAGATACTGCGGATGGCCTCGGCGTCGCCGGCGGTGGCCAAACGGATCTGCATGGCCGGATGGTACAGTTGCCCAGGTCAGGGGAGCAGCAGCGCAGGCGTCGTCAGCGCAGGTCTCGCTATCATTGACGGCTCGCGGTTTGTTGCCCGCGGCGCCCCCTTAGCTCAGTCGGTAGAGCACAGCCATGGTAAGGCTGGTGTCGTCAGTTCGATTCTGACAGGGGGCTCGCCCATGGCGGCGTAGCTCAGTTGGTCAGAGCACACGGCTCATAATCGTGTTGTCGCGG
>DASXFC010000027.1:0-26374 GCA_036489775.1 Acidimicrobiales bacterium
CGGTAGAGCACAGCCATGGTAAGGCTGGTGTCGTCAGTTCGATTCTGACAGGGGGCTCGCCCATGGCGGCGTAGCTCAGTTGGTCAGAGCACACGGCTCATAATCGTGTTGTCGCGGGTTCGAGTCCCGCCGCCGCTACCAACCCCGGGACGGATCCCCGGGACAGCCACAGGAAGGAAACAGAGATGGCGAAGAACGAGAAGCGGGTCCAGGTGACCCTGGCCTGTGAGGTCTGCAAGCGCCGGAACTACATCACCACCAAGAACAAGCTGAACGACCGCGAGCGGATCGAGATGAAGAAGTTCTGCCGGTGGGACCGCCAGCACACCCTGCACAAGGAGACCCGCTGAGTCAGGGAATCCCGGCCGGTGCTACGCTGGCTGGCCGTTCCCCAGGCCAGGGGGAAGAACCTGCCCGAAGGCAACCGAAGGCACCCCACCGAGGGCAGTAGCTCAACTGGAAGAGCACCGGTCTCCAAAACCGGCGGTTGGGGGTTCGAGTCCCTCCTGCCCTGCCAGAGACCGCAGTATCCACCAGTGATGTGAGGCAGCAGTGAACCGCGAACAGAAGCGCATGATGCAGCGCCAGGGTCAGATGGAGGCCGATGGCTCGCCCGCGCCACGCAAGGCCGCGCCGGGTCGCACCCCGCGCACGCCGGGCAGCGGACCGTCCGGTCGCAAGCGGACCACCCCGGTGCAGTTCACCCGGGAGATCCGAGATGAAATGCGCCTGGTCCAGTGGCCATCCCGGGCCGAGCTGATCAACTACACCTCAGTCGTCCTGACCACCCTGATCATCATGATCAGCCTCATCTTCTTGCTCAACCTCGGCATCGGGAAGCTGATCACCCTTCTCTTCAACCGATAACTGCCATGACCGATATGAGCCAAGACACAGAAGAAGTAACTACCGAGCCCGCCGAAGAGGCGCCCGCCGCTGAGACGTTCGCGGCCGCGTCCGACCAGCCGGACCTGGTGCTGGACGCCACCGAGGACAACGAAACCGTCGAACTCGGTGGCTGGGGTCCCCAAGACGGGGACGAGGAGATCGTCCCGGTCGAGAGCCCGTACGACCGACCGGGTCGCTGGTACGTGGTCCACACCTATTCGGGCTACGAGAACAAAGTCCGCTCGAACATGAGCAACGTGGTGGCCTCCCGGGGCATCGAAGACCGCGTCTACGAGGTCGTCATCCCGATGGAGGACGTCGTCGAGTTCAAGGGTGGCAAGAAGGTCACGGTCCAGAAGAAGGTCTTCCCCGGTTACCTCCTGGTCCGTTGTGACCTCGATGACGACACCTGGGGCGCCATTCGCAACACCCCCGGTGTGACCGGCTTCGTCGGCCCGGGCACCAAGCCCACGCCGCTGTCGCGGCGCGAGGTCGAGAACATCCTCCAGGTCAAGGTGGAGGGCGGCGGCGAGGCTGCCACCAAGCGTGGTCGCCCCCGCCTCGAGTACGAGGTGGACGAGACGGTCCGGGTCAAGGAAGGGCCCTTCGCCGACTTCTCCGGCCAGATCGCCGAGATCAACGAGGACCAGCTCAAGCTCAAGGTGCTGGTCAATATCTTCGGCCGGGAGACGCCGGTCGAGTTGGAATTCAGCCAAGTCGCCAAGCTGTAGGCAAGAGATCAGGAAGAAGGAGAAAAGAAGATGCCACCCAAGAAGCGGATCCTCGCCATTGTGAAGATCCAGCTGGAAGCGGGATCAGCCACGCCGGCCCCCCCGGTGGGTACGGCGCTGGGCCCGCACGGTGTCCAGACCATGGAGTTCTGCAAGCAGTACAACGCGGCCACCGAGAGCCAGCGCGGCACCGTGGTGCCGGTCGACATCACGATCTACGAGGACCGTTCCTTCACCTTCGTGCTCAAAACCCCGCCGACGCCGGTGCTGCTGCGCCAGGCCGCCGGGCTGGCCAAGGGCGCGGCCACCACGGGTCGTGAGCAGGTGGGCACCATCAGCGAGGCCCAGCTGGCCGAGATCGCCAATGTGAAGCTCAAGGACCTCAACACCGACGACATCGAGGCCGCCAAGAAGCAGGTTGCCGGCACCGCCCGATCCATGGGGATCAAAGTCGCCAGCTGAGCGACTGACACGAACGCAGTACAGGAGATACGAGATGGCCCAGCACGGGAAGAAGTACAAGGAGTCCTTGACCAAGGTCGACCGCGAGGCGCTCTACAGCGTCGGCGAGGCGGTCGATCTGATCAAGTCGCTTGCTACCGCCAAGTTCGACGAGACGATCGAGCTGGCCGTCCGCCTGGGGGTCGACCCCCGCAAGGCCGACCAGATCGTCCGGGGCACCCTCTCGCTCCCCTCGGGGACGGGCCGGACCGAGCGGGTGGCCGTCTTCGCCTCGGGCGAGCAGGCCGCCGAGGCCCGGGCCGCCGGTGCCGACGTGGTCGGTGCCGACGACCTGGTGGCCAAGATCAACGGCGGCTTCCTCGACTTCGACGTGGCCATCGCCACCCCGGACCTGATGGGCCAGGTCGGAACCCTCGGCCGAGTCCTCGGTCCCCGCGGCCTGATGCCGAACCCCAAGACCGGCACGGTCACGACCGAGGTCGGCAAGGCGGTCACCGAATTCAAGGGCGGCCGGGTCGAGTACCGCACCGACAAGGTGGGCAACGTCCACATCCGGGTGGGGAAGTCTTCGTTCACCCGCGAGCAGTTGGTGGCCAACGTCCACGCCGTGATGGAAGAGATCCAGCGGGCCAAGCCGGCCTCCTCGAAGGGTCGCTACCTGCTGTCGGTCACCGTCTCGAGCACCATGGGTCCCGGGGTCCATATCGACCCGGCCCGGGCTCGCTTCGTCGACGAGGAGCTTGCCGCCACCGCTTGATCGGTCGGACCGGGCGCGGCCGCCGTACTACGCTTGTCCGGACTTGTTCGCTTCTTTGGGCGGACACCCACAATCGAATACGCCAGAGACCTCCGGCGCACCCACAAGGTGCTGAAACGGCCACCAGGCCGGCCTGACGAGGCGACACCTGCGAAACACCAGCTCAAGCTGGTGTTTCCGCCGTCGCACACCGGAGATCCCTGGCCATACAGCCGGGTCGAATGCTCCGGTGGAGGAACCGATGGCCGCGAACAACGCAGCGTTCAAAGAGAAGGTGGCAATCGTCGACGAGGTCCAGACGCGCCTGCGCGCCTCGGTCGCCTCGATCGTCAGCGAGTACCGCGGTCTCTCGGTGGCCGAGCTCAAGGACCTGCGTATCGCCCTGGCCAACGCCGGCGGTGACTACCGGGTGTTCAAGAACACCCTGGTGCGCCGGGCCATCACCGACAGCGAGTACCAGCCTCTGGCCGAGTACCTCGAGGGCCCGACTGCCCTGACCTTCGTCGAAGGCGACGTCAGCGCCGTAGCCAAGGCGCTGCGTGACTTCTCCCGGGCCAACCCGCTGCTCGTGATCAAGGGCGGACTGGCCGATGGCTCGCTGCTGTCCTCCTCAGAGCTCAATGCCCTGGCCGAGCTGCCGCCCCGCGACGTGCTTTTGGCCCGTATTGCCGGTGCCCTGGCCGCGCCGCTCCAGCAGATGGCCGGCCTGCTCCAGGCCCTGCCGCGCAACCTGGCCTACGGACTTTCGGCGCTGATCGACCAGCGCGAGGCGGGCGGCGAGACCCTGCCGCCACCAGTGGCCGAGGCTGCCGCCGAAGCCCCAGCTGGAGCCGAAGCAGCCGAGGCCCCCGCAGCTGAAGCTCCGGCTGAAGCCGAGGCGCCCGCCGCTGAGGCGCCCGCCACTGAAGCCCCCGTAGCGGAAGCCGAAGCACCGGAGGCCGAAGCCGCCGCCGAGCCCGAGGTCGAAGCCGCCGCCGAGCCGGCAGCCGAAGCCGAAGCCCCCGCCGAGGCCGAAGCCGCCGAGTAGGCCGCAGGCCCGCCCAACCATCGACTGACTGACCACTCACAACCAAGACCGAAGGAAAGAAAGGAAGGCCCCCAATGGCAGGGACCCTGACCAAGGAAGAGATTCTCGACGGCATCGCCGAGCTCTCGGTGATCCAGCTGAGCGAGCTGCTCAAGGACTTCGAGGAGAAGTTCGGCGTCACCGCAGCGGCCCCGGTGGCCGTGGCTGCGGTCGGTGCTGCCCCCGCAGCCGGCGGCGACGCCGGTGGCGACGAGGAGCAGACGGAGTTCGACGTCATCCTGACCAGCGCCGGCGACAAGAAGATCCAGGTCATCAAGGAGGTGCGTGCGCTGACCAGCCTGGGCCTGAAGGAGGCCAAGGACCTGGTCGAGGCCGCTCCCAAGCCGGTGCTCGAGAAGGCCAACAAGGAAGACGCCGACAAGGCAAAGGCCGCCCTCGAAGAGGCCGGCGCCACTGTCGAAATCAAGTAGTCGGGCCCCGTCCGGCGGGGCTTCGGCCCGGCCGGGGCGGGGATCCTTGACGTCAGCAAGAGGCACCCCTAGGGTGTCCGCCACCTCCGGGCAGACTGCCCGACGGCGAAACGCGGCCTAGGGGTTGTGTCGAGGCACGCCCGTGGGTAAGATGTCGGGTTGCCGTGCTTCCCCCTGTCTCTGCGACTGCAATTCTGCAGGGTTGGCCCGCGCCTCGTTAACCCGCCCGACCCTCCGTTGCACCGTCCCTGACCGCCCGCTTCAGCTCTTAGTTCCTCGACCCGCCGCCGTATTTCCTGGGAGGAGATGACCGTTGTCCTCACGGTCCCGCAGTCCCGAACGTGTTTCGTTCGCCAATATCGATGAAGCCCTACCGCTTCCTGACCTGATCGCGATCCAGCGCGACTCGTTCCAATGGTTCCTGGACAAGGGGTTGGCGGAAGCCTTCAACGACATCAGCCCCATCGAGGACTTCACTGGGCAACTGAGCCTGGAGCTCGATTTCGACCCCACCGATGCCGACCTGCGCCCGCCGCCGAAGTTCACGGTGGAGGAGTGCAAGGAAAAGGACATGACCTACGCGGCGCCCGTCTTCGTCCGGGCCCGCTTCCTCAACGCCACCACCGGTGAGATCAAGGAACAGACGGTCTTCATGGGGGACTTCCCGATGATGACCGACCGGGGCACCTTCATCGTCAACGGGACCGAGCGGGTCGTGGTCAGCCAGCTGGTCCGTTCGCCCGGCGTCATCTTCCAGCCCGGTCGCGACGTCAAGACCGTCTTCACCGGGACCATCCACCCCTACCGCGGTGAGTGGATCGAACTCGACATCGAGGCCAAGCCGGGCAAGGACGTCACGGCCGGTTGCCGCGTCGCCCGCAAGCGCCGCCTGTCCCTCTTCGTCCTGCTGCGCGCCCTGGGCTACGACGACGAGGCCTTCCTCGACCGCTTCGTGCGGCACTTCGACTTCCTCGAGGGTCAGTGGGAGAAGGAGCGCAACCTCTTCACCACCCGTGAAGAGGCGCTGCTCGAGATCTACAAGCGGGCCCGTCCCGGAGAGCCGCTGTCGGCCGAAGCCGCCCGGGTCTACTTCGAGAATGCCTTCTTCAACCCGAAGCGTTATGACCTCACCCGGGTTGGCCGCTACAAGCTGAACCGCAAGCTCGGCCCCGAGATCGACCGCCTGTCGGACCTGTTCGGCATCGCCATCGAGAAGCCGGCGCCCAACCAGAGCGTGCTCAGCCCGTCGGAGATCTTGGCCTCGGCCACCTACATGCTCCACCTGGCGCTGCATATGGCCGACGGTGAGTCGACCTACCGCATCGACGACCAGGACCACTTCGCCAACCGCCGTATCCGTTCGGTCGGCGAGTTGATCCAGAACCAGGTCCGGGTCGGCCTCTCCCGCATGGAGCGGGTCGTGCGCGAGCGCATGACCACCCAGGACGTCGAGGCCATCACGCCGCAGACCCTGATCAACATCCGCCCGGTGGTGGCGGCGGTCAAGGAGTTCTTCGGGACCAGCCAGCTGAGCCAGTTCATGGACCAGAACAACCCGCTGTCGGGTCTGGCCCACAAGCGCCGCCTGTCCGCTCTCGGACCGGGTGGTCTGTCCCGTGAGCGCGCCGGTTTCGAAGTCCGAGACGTGCACACCTCGCACTACGGCCGCATGTGCCCGATCGAGACGCCGGAAGGGCCGAACATTGGCCTGATCGGCGCCCTGGCCACCTACGCCCGGGTCAACGAATACGGCTTCATCGAGACGCCCTACCGAACCGTCAAGAACGGCCAGGTCACCGATGAGGTGAACTACCTGGCCGCCGACGAGGAGGAGGAGCACGTCATCGCCCAGGCCAACGCGCCGATCGACGCCACCGGGCACTTCACCGAGGACCGCGTCCTGGTCCGCCGTGGCCCCCAAGGCACCGGCGTCCGCATGGGCGCGGCCAATACCTCGTATGGCACCACGTCGGAGATCGACTACGTGCCGCCGTCAGAGGTCGACCTGATGGACGTCTCGCCGAAGCAGATCGTGTCGGTCTCGACCGCCCTGATCCCCTTCGTCGAGCACGACGACGCCAACCGGGCCCTCATGGGGGCCAACATGCAGAAGCAGGCGGTGCCCCTAGTCGTCCCCGAGGCTCCCTACATCGGGACCGGGGTCGAAGCCCGAGCCGCTCGCGACGCCGGTGACGTCTTGATGGCCGAAGGCAACGGCACCGTGCTCGAGATCAGCGGTGACTCGATCACCGTCGATTACGCGCCGGGCCAGAAGGACCGCCTGGGCACCGCCCTGGGCAAGAAGGTCTACCGACTATCCAAGTTCCGCCGCTCCAACCAGAACACGTGCATCAACCACCGCACCCTGGTGGCCGAGGGCCAGCAAGTGGTGCCCGGCGACCTGCTGGCGGACGGCCCGTCCACCCACAACGGCGAACTGGCCCTGGGCAAGAACCTGCTCGTCGCCTTCATGCCGTGGGAGGGCTACAACTACGAGGACGCCATCATCCTCTCCGAGCGGTTGGTGCGCGACGACGTCCTCACCTCCATCCACATCGAGGAGCACGAGGTCGACGCCCGTGACACCAAGCTCGGTGCCGAGGAGATCACCCGGGACATCCCGAACCTCTCCGAGGAGATCCTGGCCGACCTCGACGAGCGCGGCATCATCCGCATCGGCGCCGAGGTCGAGCCCGGCGACGTCCTGGTCGGCAAGGTCACTCCCAAGGGTGAGACCGAGCAGACACCTGAGGAGCGCCTGCTCCGCGCCATCTTCGGCGAGAAGGCGCGCGAGGTGCGTGACACCAGCCTCAAGGTCCCGCACGGTGAATATGGCAAGGTCATCGACGTCCGGGTCTTCTCCCGCGAAGAGTCCCATGAGCTGCCACCTGGCGTGAACCAGCTGGTGCGGGTCTACGTGGCCCAGAAGCGCAAGATCTCCGAGGGCGACAAGCTGGCCGGCCGCCACGGCAACAAGGGCGTCATCTCCAAGATCCTCCCGGTCGAGGACATGCCGTACCTGTCTGACGGGACCCCGGTCGACATCATCTTGAACCCCCTGGGCGTGCCGAGCCGGATGAACGTGGGCCAGGTGCTCGAGTCGCACCTGGGTTACGCCGCCCGCCACGGTTGGGACGGCATCACGGTCAACGACGAGGTCGGGACCAGCGCCAAGGGCGACGGCGCCCAGCGCAAGACCCGGCCGCGCACGCAGCCGGCCGCCTGGGTGTCCACCCCGGTCTTCGACGGCGCCCACTGGGACGAGGAAGAAGACGCCGGGAAGCACAAGACGATCCAGAACATCTTCGGCAACCTGAACTCGGACTCGGCCAACGGCAACGTCCAGATCCAGACCGACGGCAAGGCCACCTTGTACAACGGGCGGACCGGAGATGCCTATGACAACCCGATCTCGGTCGGCTACGTCTACATCCTGAAACTGGCCCACCTGGTGGACGACAAGATCCACGCCCGGTCCACTGGTCCGTACTCGATGATCACCCAGCAGCCCCTCGGTGGGAAGGCCCAGTTCGGTGGCCAGCGCTTCGGTGAGATGGAGGTGTGGGCCCTCGAGGCCTTCGGCGCGGCCTACGCGCTGCAGGAGTTGCTGACCATCAAGTCCGACGACGTGCTGGGCCGCGTGAAGGTCTACGAGGCCATCGTCAAGGGCGAGAACATTCCCGAGCCGGGCATTCCCGAGAGCTTCAAGGTGCTCATCAAGGAAATGCAGTCACTTTGCCTCGACGTCGAGGTACTGGCGGTGGACGGACGTGAGATCGAGATGCACGAGCTCGACGAGGACGTCTTCCGAACCGCTGAAGAGCTTGGTATCGATATCAGTCGGAACGAGCGCGGGTCCGACGAGGAAGACGAGCGGCGTGCCGCAGAGAGGAGCTTCAACTAATGGCTCTCGACGTGAACACCTTTGATCAGCTTCGCATCGGTCTGGCCACCGGGGATTCCATCCGCGGCTGGTCCAACGGCGAAGTCAAGAAGCCTGAGACCATCAACTACCGGACCCTGCGTCCGGAGAAGGACGGCCTCTTCTGCGAGAAGATCTTCGGTCCGACCAAGGACTGGGAGTGCTACTGCGGCAAGTACAAGCGCGTACGCTTCAAGGGGATCATCTGTGAGCGTTGTGGCGTCGAGGTCACCCGTTCGAAGGTCCGCCGCGACCGCATGGGCCACATTGAACTGGCCGCCCCGGTGGTCCACATCTGGTACCTGCGCGGCACCCGGAGCTGGCTGGCTTACCTGCTCATGGGCACCGAGCCCCGTGAGGAGCTGAAGGCCAAGCAGCTCGAGAAGGTCATCTACTTCGCCGCCAACCTGGTCACCTGGGTCGACGACGAGAAGCGCCACGCCGACCTGCCCAGCCTCGAAGCCGAGATGGCCGAGGAGATCGCCGACATCGAGAAGAAGCGCGACCTCGACATCGACCGTCGTTTCAAGGCCCTCGAGGACGAGCTCAAGGCCCTCGAGGCCGAGGGTGCCCGCGACGCTGAGATCAAGGCGCGCCAGCGTGCCGTCGAGAAGGAGATCACCTCGGCCCGCGAGCGGGCCCAGGAGGACGTCGAGATCGCCCAGCGCTCTCTCGATGAGTTCCGCAACCTGCATGGCCGCAAGATCCTCGAAGACGAGATGCTCTGGCGCGAGCTGCGGCTCCGCTACGACGAGTACTTCGAAGGCGGCATGGGTGCCGAGTACATCCTCAAGCTGATCGACCGCATCGACCTCGATGCCGAGGAGATCAAGCTGCGCGACATGATCGATGCCAAGGACGGGCGCCGCCCGCTCTCGGCTCAGCGCCGCCAGAAGACGATCAAGCGCCTCAAGATCGTGGCCGCCTTCAACCGTCGCGATGAGCACGGCCGGCGGATCAACGACCCCCGCGCCATGATCCTCGAGGCCGTCCCGGTCATCCCGCCCGACCTGCGCCCGATGGTGCAGCTCGACGGTGGCCGTTTCGCCACCTCGGACCTCAACGACCTGTACCGACGCGTCATCAACCGCAACAACCGGTTGAAGAGACTGCTCGACCTGGGCGCGCCCGAGATCATCATCAACAACGAGAAGCGTATGTTGCAGGAGGCGGTCGACGCCCTCTTCGACAACGGGCGCCGTGGCCGTCCCGTGACCGGGCCGGGTAACCGTCCGCTCAAGTCGCTCTCGGACATGTTGAAGGGCAAGCAGGGCCGGTTCCGCCAGAACCTGCTCGGCAAGCGCGTGGACTACTCCGGTCGTTCGGTCATCGTGATCGGCCCCAACCTCAAGCTGCACCAGTGCGGTCTGCCCAAGCTGATGGCGCTCGAGCTCTTCAAGCCCTTCGTCATGAAGCGGCTGGTCGACGCCGAGCTGGCCCAGAACATCAAGTCGGCCAAGCGCATGGTCGAGCGGCGCCGGCCCCAGGTCTGGGACGTGCTCGAAGGAGTCATCCGCGAGCACCCGGTGTTCTTGAACCGTGCCCCGACGCTCCACCGCCTGGGTATCCAGGCCTTCGAGCCGGTGCTGGTCGAGGGCAAGGCCATTCAGGTCCACCCGCTGGTCTGCACCGCCTTCAACGCCGACTTCGACGGAGACCAGATGGCCGTCCACCTCCCCCTTTCGGCGGAGGCCCAGGCCGAGGCCCGTGTCCTCATGTTGTCGGCCAACAACATCCTGTCCCCGGCCACCGGGCGGCCCATCACCGTCCCCACCCAGGACATGGTGTTCGGGGCCTACTACCTGACCCTCAGCCGTCCCGACGGCAAGGGTGCCGGCCGGACCTTCCGGCACATCCACGAGATCGAGGCGGCCTTCGATGCCGGCGACGTCGGTCTCCAGGTGCCCATCACCGTGCGACCCGCCCCGGGCTCCAGCCTGGCCCTGCGCCTGGCCGCGGCCGGCGTGACCACCGACGAGGAGGGTGGGCTCACTTACGAGACCACCCCCGGACGCGTCTTCTTCAACGAGGCGCTGCCCGGCGGCTTCGCCTACGTGAACGACGTGGTCGGCAAGCGCAACATCCCGATCGGTGTCATCGTCGAGGAGCTGGCGGCCAACCACCCCAAGCACGTGGTGGCCTCGAGCCTGGACCGGATCAAGGCGCTGGGCTTCCGCTTCGCCGCCCAGTCCGGTCTGACCATCTCCATCAACGACGTCCAGACGCCTCCGGACAAGCAGGCCATCCTGGACCGCTACGAGAAGGAAGCGGAGAAGGCCGAGACGCAGTTCAAGCGCGGCATCATCACCGACGACGAGCGGCGCCAGAAGGAAATCGAGATCTGGACCTCGGCCAACTCCGAAGTGGGTCGGGCCATGGAGGCCGCGCTGGCCACCATCGCCTTCAACCCGCTCGACATGATGGTCGACTCCGGTGCCCGAGGGAACAGCCAGCAGATCCGTCAGATCGCCGGTATGAAGGGCCTGGTCTCCAACCCCCGTGGTGAGATGATCCCTCGCCCGATCAAGTCCTCCTTCCGTGAGGGCCTCTCGGTGCTCGAGTACTTCATCTCGACCCACGGCGCCCGCAAGGGTCTGGCCGACACCGCTCTGCGTACGGCCGACTCGGGCTATCTGACCCGCCGTCTGGTCGACGTGGCCCAGGAGCTCATCATCCGCATCGACGACTGCGGCTCGACCCGCGGTATCTGGATCGAGGGCGTCTCGCCCGACGGTCCGGCTCACCGTAACTACCTCGAGACCCGTGCCTTCGGCCGTCTGCTCACCGAAGCGGTGAAGCTGGTCGACGGGACCGTCTACGACGTCGGGACGCTGCTCGATGACGTGAACATCGCCCATATCCGCGACGACGAGACGGTCGACCGCATCCGGACCCGTTCGGTGCTGACCTGCGAGTCGCCGCAGGGTGTGTGTGCAGCTTGCTACGGCCTCTCGCTGGCTACCGGCATCATGATCGAGTTGGGCGAGGCGGTCGGTGTGATCGCGGCCCAGTCCATCGGTGAGCCGGGCACCCAGCTGACTATGCGGACCTTCCACACCGGTGGTGTGGTCGGTGAGGACATCACCCACGGCCTGCCCCGTGTCGTCGAGCTCTTCGAGGCCCGTACTCCCAAGGGTGCGGCCGTGCTGGCCCACCACTCCGGGGTGGTCCGCATCGAGGACGACGAGATCGGGCGCCACGTCACCGTGGTGGCCGACGACGGCGAGGAGGCCACCGCCCTGGTGGCGGCCCGGGCTCACCTCGAGGTGGTCGAGGGCCAGGAAGTCGGGGCCGGCGACGCCCTCGTCGAAGGGCCCAAGGACCCCAAGGAACTGCTCGAGGTCAAGGGCATCCGCGAGACCCAGCAATACCTGGTCGAAGAGGTGCAGAAGGTGTACCGCGACCAGGGTGTGTCGATCCACGACAAGCACATCGAGCTCATCGTGCGACAGATGCTGCGCCGGGTCCTGGTGGCCGAGCCGGGCGAGGCGCCTTTCCTGCCGGGCGAGCGCGTCGACAACCAGATCTATGCCGAGGTCAACCGCCAGCTGGTCGAGGAGGGCAAGACGCCCGCCGAAGGCCGTCCTGAGTTGATGGGGATCACCAAGGCCTCGCTGGCCACCGAGAGTTGGCTCTCGGCCGCCTCCTTCCAGGAGACAACCCGGGTGCTGACCGAGGCCGCCATCGAGGGCAAGAGCGACCAGCTCTTCGGCCTCAAGGAGAACATCATCATCGGGAAGCTGATCCCGGCTGGCTCGGGCATGGAGCACTACCGCAACATCCGCCTCGAGATGCCCGATGCCGAAGCCATGCCCTTCTGGGCCCTGGGTTCGGGTGACTCCGACACCGAGGACCTGGCGGCCTGGTTGGCCGACATGAGCGGCGACAGCGTGAGCGACGACCCGTTCGATCCGAGCATCGATGCCAGCTGGCTCGGTGCGGCGCCGACGGCCGAGGATGCTTTCGGGAATGCGGTCGACACACCGCCCGCCCCCGAAGGTGCCGCCGGATCCGGGGCCTAGAAGACATTCGGGTCCCGCGGCCGTCGCCGCCGTCCGATCGCCTGGGGCGATCCCGAGGGGGAGTGATGGCCGCGCAGGGGCCAGGGAATGAAACACAGGGTGGGGCTCAGCCGGGGCATTACCGGCTGAGCCACCTGCGCGCCCTGGAGGCCCAGTCCATCCACATCATGCGGGAGGTGGCGGCCGAGTTCGAGCGCCCCGTGCTGCTCTTCTCGGGCGGCAAGGACTCCGTCGTCATGCTCCACCTGGCCCGGAGAGCCTTCTGGCCCGCCCCGATTCCGTTCCCGGTGATGCACGTCGACACCGGGCGCAATTTCGACGAAGTCCTCGAGTTCCGCGACCGCCACGTGGACGCCCTCGGGGTGACGCTGGTGGTGGTGAAAGTCCAGGACGACATCGACGCCGGCCGGACCATCGAGGTCTCGGATCCCCAGGCCACCCGCAACCGGCTGCAGACGGCCACCTTGTTGCGAGGGATCGCCGAGGGCGGGTTCGACGCCATCTTCGGAGGGGCCAGGCGCGACGAGGAGAGGGCGCGGGCCAAGGAGCGGATCTTCAGCTTGCGTGACGAGCACGGGCAGTGGGACCCCAAGCGCCAGCGCCCCGAGCTGTGGAATCTCTACAACGGGCGACACCATCGCGGTGAGCACATGCGGGTCTTCCCGCTGTCGAACTGGACCGAGCTCGACGTGTGGCAGTACATCGGCGAAGAGGGCATAGAGGTCCCGTCGATCTACTTCGCCCACCCCCGCCGTGTCTTCTGGCGGGACGGGATGCTGATGGCCCCATCGGTTCATCTGACGCCTGACTCCACGCAGGAGGTCTTCGAGGCCCGGGTGCGCTTTCGCACCGTGGGTGACGCCGACTGCACCGGCTGCGTGGAGTCGAGCGCCGAGTCCGTGACCGCGGTGATCGAGGAAGTGGCCGCCACCCGTCTGACCGAGCGCGGGGCGACCAGGGCCGACGACCGGATCTCAGAGGCCGGCATGGAGGATCGCAAGCGCGAGGGCTACTTCTGATGGCCGAGCTGTTGCGGTTGGCCACGGCCGGGTCGGTGGACGACGGTAAGTCCACCCTGATCGGCCGGCTCCTCTTCGACGCCAAGGGGATCTTCGAGGATCAGCTCGAGGCCATCCGCCGGACCAGCGAGCAGCGGGGGGATCCCGAGACCGACCTGGCCCTCTTGACCGACGGGCTGCGGGCCGAGCGCGAGCAGGGCATCACGATCGACGTGGCGTATCGCTACTTCGCCACGCCCAAGCGCCGCTTCATCATCGCCGACACTCCGGGCCACACCGAGTACACGCGCAACATGGTCACCGGTGCCTCCAGCGCGCACCTGGCCCTCCTCGTCCTCGATGCCCGCAAGGGCGTGATCGAGCAGACGCGGCGCCACGCCCTCTTGTCTTCCATGCTGGGCATCCCGCACATGGTGGTGTGCGTGAACAAGATGGATCTGGTCGATTGGAGCCAGGACATCTTCGAGCAGGTCCAGTCCGACTTCATGGAGTTCGCAGCCCGCCTGAACGTCCACGACATCACCTTCATCCCCATTTCCGCCCAGCGGGGTGACAACGTGGTGAACCGTTCGCAGAACCTCGGGTGGTACGACGGGACGCCGCTGCTCACCCATCTCGAGTCGGTCTACATCGGCAGTGACGAGAACCTCATCGATCCCCGCTTCCCGGTCCAGTACGTGATCCGCAGCCGGACGCCGGAGAACCCTGACTTCCGCGGCTACGCCGGCACGGTGGCCAGCGGCGTGCTGCGGCCCGGTGACGAGCTGCTGGTCCTGCCCTCGGGAACCACCTCGCGCATCGCCTCCATCCTCACCGCCGACGGCGAAGTGGCCGAGGCCTTTGCGCCCATGGCCGTGGTGGTCACGCTCAGCGACGACCTTGCGGTGTCCCGGGGCGACGTCCTCTGCCGTCCCAACAACCGGCCCGCCCTGGCCAGCGACATCGAGGCCACCGTGTGCTGGATGGACGAGCGGTCGATCCTGGTGCCCGGGCGCACCCTCTTGGTCAAGCACACCACCCGCACGGTGCGGGCCACCGTGTCGGCCCTGCAGTATCGGCTGGAGCTCGAAGGCCTCCACCGCGACAGCGGAGCCGAGTCACTGTCCCTCAACGAGATCGGCCGGGTCACCTTCCATTGCGCCGAGCCCCTGCTGGTCGACGACTACACCGCCAACCGGGCTACCGGGAGCTTCATCCTGATCGATCCCAGCACCAACGCGACGGTCGGGGCCGGGGTGATCCGGGTCCTGGCCGCCACTGCCGCCAGCCCCAACGTGGTGCGCCAGGGCGGCCGGCTGACCCGGGCTCGGCGGGAGACCGCCCTGGGCACCTCCGGGGCCACCGTGCTCTTTACCGGGTTGTCCGGATCGGGGAAGTCGACCATGGCCGCCGCGGTCGAGGAGGCTTTCGTGGTGAGCGGCCGACCCGCCTTCATGCTCGATGGCGACAATCTGCGCCACGGCCTCAACGGCGACCTTGGCTTCTCGGAGCAGGATCGTCGCGAGAACATCCGCCGGGCCGGCGAGGTGGCCCGCATGTTCGCCGAGTCGGGTGCCATCGCGTTGATCTCGCTCATCAGCCCCTTCGCCGAGGACCGGTTGCTGGTGCGGACGCTGCACGCCGAGGCCGGGCTGCCTTTCATCGAGGTCTACATGGACACGCCGCTCGAGGAGTGCGAGCGACGCGACGTCAAGGGCCTGTATCAGCGGGCCCGGACCGGTCAGATCCCCGGCTTCACCGGCATCGACGGCGACTACGACGTGCCGGCCCAGCCTGATCTAATACTGCGCCCGGACTCGGGCACCATTGCCGAGCAGGCCTCCCAGGTCTTGGCCCTTCTCGAGGAGGTTTCCCGCTCCCCCCATGTCTGAGCAGTCCGAACGCGCCGCCCGGCGCCAGGCCCAGCGCCAGGCGACCCTTGAACGCAACGAGGCTCAGGCGCGCCGCCAGCAGAAGTCGACGGTCCGGCGGCGCAGCGCGCTCATCGCCGGGATCAGTGTGCTGGTCGTCGGCGTCGTCGTGCTGGTGGTGTTCCTGGTGACCAGGACCAGCCCGCCGACCAAACCCAGCGGTCCGGTCCTGACCAAGCAGACCCTGGCCAAGGTGGCCAACGCCTCGGCCACGGCCCAGGGCGATGGCGGGGCTTGGGTCACCGATGACGACCGCGATCTGCTGATCCGCTTCGACCCCAGCACCCAACACACCGGTCCCTCTGTCCACCTCGGGGGCCGGCCGGTCGACCTGCTGCTCTCGGGAACGCACCTGTGGGTGGCCGAGATGGTGACCAACGACGTGCAGGAGTTCGACGCGGCCACGCTCAAGCTGGTCCGCACCGTGGCGGTGCCGTCCGGCCCGGCCGGTCTGGCCATTCTCGATGGCGCCCTCTGGGTGGCCTCGGTCGACGCCAACCAGGTGACGTCCATCAACTTGGCCAACGGCCTCAAGGGCAATGTGCTCCCGGTTCCGGGTGGTGCCGTGCGCATTGCCGCCGGCTTCGGTTCCCTGTGGGTCACCGGGACCACCAACACCCTGACCCCGATCACCCCGGGTGATCACGGGACAGGGACCGTCCTGCCGGCCGTCACGGTTGGTCAGGCGCCGATCGGGGTGACCACAGGGGACGGTTCGGTCTGGGTAGCCAACTCCGCCGGGGGCACGGTGAGCCGGGTCAACCCGAAGACTCGCACCGTGATCAGTACCGACCACGTGGGGGGCAACCCATTGTCGCTGGCTGTCGTCGGCGACACCGTCTATCTGGCCGACGGCAGCGGACAGAGTGTGCGCACCATCTACCCCGCGCCCGTCTCCAAGAAGCTCGACCTCGGGGTCACCCCGCGCCTGCTCCTGCCGGTCGACGGCGGCATCTGGGTGGCCTCGGCCAACCCCGGACGGGTGCTTGAGGTCAAGCCGGGCTGAAAGACCCTGGCCAGACGCCGCACCTCGACCTCCCAGTATCGGGCGATCGCGGCGAGGCGTGAGCGGGCTACGGAGTGGTGGTGAATCCCACGACCGGTGACGGCGTCGAAATGCCCGCGGTGGATACTTCTCCGGGCACCGATCCATAGAAGTCGGCCGTACCGGTGGTGACGCTGACCTTGTTGACGGTGGCGGTGGCATCGAAGGTGAAGATGCCGCCATCAGCGCCGACCGCCCAGTACCCGGTGCCGTCAGGCGCGTAGGCGATATCGACGATCGGCGCATCCGGGGTGAATCCGCTCAGCAAGGGTGATCCGTAGAAGGCGGCATTACCGAAGGCGTAGATCGCACCTTGCGAGGTACTGATCAGGTAGCCCGTGCCCGTCGGGTCGGCCGCGATGGCAGTGGCGTTGCCGTCAGGTGACGGCCCTCCGAGTTCCTGCGGGATCGTGCCAGCGAAGACGGCGTCGCCGAAGGCGTACACCGCCCCATCGGCTCCGAGCAGGTAATACCCCTGTCCGTTCGGCGTCAGCGCCATCCCCACAATGGGCGCACTCAGGCGGAGACCTCCGAGAGAGCCGAAGAACGGCGTTTGGGATCCGAACGTGAACACGCCGCCATCGGAAGCCACCAGGTAATAGCCGGCTCCCGAGGGTGCAGCGGCGATGCCGACGACAGGGGAGTTGAGCTTGGTGCCTCCGAGGCTGCCCTTGTAGGGGGCGTCACCGAAGGCGAAGACGCCGCCATCGGAAGCGGCCTGCCAGTACCCGCCGCCGTCTGGTGTGGCCGCCACCCCCACGATCGGATGGCCCGTGACACCGAGGGCATTCCCCACTTGCGGCGCGGTGCCGAAGGCATAGGTCCCGCCGTTGGCGGCCGTCAGCGTGTAGCCGGTCACGATCAACGGTATGGCCGCGCCGGCAGCCGTTGCGCCCGCACCAAGAAAGCTGACTGCACCGAGCGAGATCGCGGCAAAAACGGCGCTTGATCGGCTGACTCTGCGGTGAGACACGGATGCTCCTTTTGGTTGTGACCCGGCTTGGTTGTGACCCGGCTTGGTTGTGATCCGGCATTTCTGACCCAGTGGGGCCTGCTTCGGGCCGCGGTTTCGAAGTAAAACAACGTGAGTTCATGAGTTTGACAAATATGATGGATTTAGTCAAGAATAGGCATTGCTTGGACCGGCCTCGGTTCAACGGCCCCTTTGACATCACTGAGGACTTCTTCTGTGCCAACGCATCTGGATCGATTGGGAACCATCGTGAGTGCCGGTCCCGGCAAGCTTGTGAAGGTCGCCGTGCTCGTGGTGGCCGGCAGCCTGGCTATGGCTGCCTGCGGGTCGGGTACTCCGAAGGCTTCGGCCGACAAGAAGGCGCATCATTCGTCCAACACCACAACGTCGACGACCTCATCGACCACGGCTTCGAGCACGACCACCACGACAGCGGTTGGGGCGACGACCACGACCACTTCCAAGAGTGGTTCGGCCTCGAGCAGCGACAAAACGACCGTCACCACCAAGCCTGTTGTGACGACCACAACGGCGCCCAGTACTCCGGGCGGCTCGCTGTCCGCTGATCCGACTTCATCGCCCGCCGAGGCGCTGACCGCGGTGGGCGCCAGTTCCATTCAGCCCTTTTATGGCCGGGTGCTGTACCAGTACAACCAGCTCAATAAGGGCGTCACCGTCAACTACTCGCCGGCCGGGAGCGGCCCAGGCGTGACGGCGATTCAGCAGGACACGGCCAACTTCGGGCAAAGCGAGATCCCGATGACGGCAGCGCAGCAAGCCGCAGCGAAGGGGCCAGTGCTCCAGGTCCCCGTCGACCTGGGCGGCGTCGCCGTTTCGTACAACGTGAGCGGGGTCGCTGACGGACTCAAGTTGAACGGCCCGGTGTTGGCTGAGATCTACCTGCGGCAGATCACGAATTGGAACGACCCGGCCATCGCCGCCCTCAACCCCGGCGTGAGCCTGCCCAACGAGAACATCGTGCCGGTGTTTCGTGCCGACACTTCTGGACCCGGTTATGACCTTGACCAATACCTGATCGACACCAGCCCGACCTGGACGAGCGCGATCGGGAGCTCGGCGCCCTCGACCACCTGGCCCACTGCAGGGCGAGCCTCGGGTGATGCCGGTGAACAGTTGAATGCGGGCGTCGCCTCCTATATTCAGGAGACCCAGGGAGCCATTGGCTACGTCGAGTACTCCTATGCCCTGGAGGCCAACTTCAAGGACGCCGCAATCCTGAGTCACGACGGGACCTGGGTGACGCCTTCCATCACCACGATTGGAAATGCCGGTGCGCAAGCGGCCGGCGTGACGGCCAGCAACTTCAACATCGTGTGGAGTCCGGGTGGATCGACCTATCCCTTGGCCAACTTCAGCTGGGCCCTGATGTATCAGAAGCAGTCCACCACTGCGGTGGGCATCGTCCTGGGCAAGCTCTTCCAGTGGGTCACCACGTCGGGCCAGAGTTACTCGGCCGGGCTGGGCTACGCGCCACTCCCAGCGAACGTCGTCGCCCTAGCTCACAAGACGCTCTTGGAACTGGAAACTTCGAGCGGTCAAGCGATCTTCACCAACTAAGCGCCGCGCCAGGGCGACCCCTGGATCGGCTTGATGATCGTTCCTCTGTACTTTCGCCGTAGCCCGTCACCGCTCAGTCGATCTCGGCCAACACCTCACCGATGATCTTGGTGGCCTCATGGGCGGTGAGGGGATCGCCACCCTCGGTCTTGGCGACCTCAGAGGCGAAGTCCTCGACGGCGTGCACACCCCCGACCAGCACGTGACGCAACGCCTCCCCGCTGGCTTCGGGATCGTCGAGCGCCTCGAGCGCCGGGGCGACCTCGTGCATGGGCGATTCGGCCACGGCATGGACCAGGGCCATGGCCTCTTGGCGTCCGTTCCGGGTGGAGATGGCTGGCTCGCGGTCCGGGTTTTGTTCGAGGTCCCAGCGGGCCAGTGCTTCGTCGTAGCCGCCCTCACCGGGGTGCAGGAGCCGGGTGGTCGGTGCCGCCTCAGCTTCGGCCAGCTCGGTCTCCGTGCTCTCGTCGTCGCGGTGAGCCCGGATCGGTTCGACCGGGACCACCAGCGTGCCATCAGGGTTGCGCACAATGTCCATACCCGGCCCATACCCAAAAAGCCCAGGTCAACTCCGGTCAACCCGCCCGCTTAGCCCAACAGTGACTACTCCTGGACCAGCTCGATCAGGGTGCCGAACGAGGTCTTGGGGTGCACGAAGGCCACGGTGGTGCCGCGAGACCCCGGCCGGGGCGCCTCGTCGATCACCCGCCCGCCGGCGTCCTTCACCGCTTGCAAAGCCACGGCGCAGTCGTCGACCCGGTAGCCGATGTGGTGCAGCCCCTCGCCCTTGGCAGCCAGGTACTTGGCCACCGGCGAGCTGTCACTGATCGGGGTGAGCAGCTGGATATAGGAGTCCGCCACCTTCAACAGAGCCTCTTCCACGCCGTCGGACTCGACCCGCTCGCGGTGGTCGACGGTGGCACCGAACACCTCGGCATACCAGGCGATGGCCGCCTCGAGGTCGTTGACCGCGATGGCGACGTGGTCGATCTCGGTCAGCAGACCGCCGCCCGCGGCGCCGCTCATGCCCCGTGCCGCCGGAACAGCGTGATGCGGTCCTCGCCGACCTTGGCCCTCAGCGCCGGGTCGTCGATGCCCAACCCCTGGCGCGGCGCCAGACAGAGCACGCCGATCTTGCCCTCGTGCAGGTTGTGGTGAACCTGGTAGGCCGCCTCGCCCACCTCCTCCAAGGGGTAGACGGCCGACAGCGGTGGGAGCACCTTGCCGTCGTAGATGAGCTGGTTGGCGTCCCAGGCCTCGCGGTAGTTGGCGAAGTGTGATCCCTTGATCGTCTTGAGCTTCATCCACAAGTGACGGTTGTCGTACTCGATCATGTAGCCCGAAGTCGCCGCGCACGTCACGATGGTGCCGCCCCGCTTGCAGGCGAAGACCGAGGCGCCCATGGTCTGGCGACCCGGGTGTTCGAAGACGATCTTGGGCTCCTCGCCGACCAGGTTGCGGATGTCCTTGCCGAAGCGGCGCCACTCGGATTCGTCCTGGGTGTGCGGGTCGGACCAGAACTGGTAGTTGGCGGCCCGGCGGTCGATGACGGCCTCGACGCCCAGATCGTTGAGCAGCTTGACCTTCTGTTCCGAGGAGACCACGCCGACGGGGGTACCGCCGCCGTTGAGGACGTGCTGGACGGCGTAGCTACCCAGCCCGCCACTGGCCCCCCAGACCAGCACGGTGTCGCCCTGGGTCATGCGGGCCCCGTTGGGCGAGACCAGCATGCGGTAGGCGGTCGAGTTGCACAGGGCGTTGATCGCCGCCTCTTCCCAGCTCAGGTGGGTGGGCTTGGGCATGAGCTGGTTGGCCTTGACCAGTGCGATGTCGGCCAGGCCGCCGAAGTTGGTCTCGAAGCCCCAGATGCGCTGGTTGGCCGCCATCATCGAGTCGTCGTGGGCCGAGGGGTCCTGGTCGTCGACGTAGTTGCACTGGACCGTGACCTTGTCGCCCACCTTCCAGTTGCGCACGGCCGAACCGGTGCGCAGGACCACGCCGGCGGCGTCGCTGCCCACTACCTGGTAGTCGAGGGCGTGGCGGGCCGCCCACGGGCCCTCCTTGGCCAGGCGGTCCAGGAAGCCGAAGGTGGGCAGCGGCTCGAAGATCGAAGTCCAAACCGTGTTGAAGTTGATGGAGGAGGCCAGCACCGCCACGAAGGCCTCGTCGGGGGCCAGTTCGGGCAGCGGCACCTCTTCGACGTGGAGGGACCGTCGGGGGTCCTTGTCGTTGGAGTCCATGCCCTCGAACATGCCTATTTCTGACCGCTTGACCAGGGCGGCCCGGTAGGTCTCGGGCATGGGAAGACCAGCCAGTTCGTCCGTTCCGGCGCCGGCCAGGACTGCATCGAGGATCTCGCTCATGGCCCGCGACGATAGTTGGCCGGTACCATGTTGTTTCCGGCCGGTAACCACACCGGCACCGAGGTGGAGGATCTGAAATGGCTGAAGCTGTCATCGTCGCTGGGGCACGGACGCCCATTGGCAAGCTCTCGGGCGCGCTGGCCGGATTCAGCGCCATGGAGCTGGGCGGTTTCGCCATCGCCGAGGCCCTCAAGCGGGCCGGCATCAGCGGCGACCAGGTCGACTACGTCCTGATGGGCCAGGTCCTCCAGGCCGGCCAGGGCCAGATCACGGCCCGCCAGGCCGCCAAAGCGGGCGGGGTCCCCATGAGCGTCCCGGCCAACACCATCAACAAGGTCTGCCTGTCCGGCCTGAACACCATCTACCTGGCCGACCAGATGATCAAGGCGGGCGACGCCGAGATCGTGGTGGCCGGTGGCATGGACTCGATGACCCAGGCGCCCTACCTGCTGCCCGGCGCCCGGGCCGGTTACCGCATCGGCGACGGCACCCTGGTCGACTCCATGATGTACGACGGTCTAACCGACGCTTTCGACCACATCGCCATGGGGCTCTCGACTGAGCAGTACAACGAGAAGGTCGGAATCTCACGTGAGCGCCAAGATGCTTTTGCCGCCGCCAGCCACGAGAAGGCGGCCGCCGCGGCCAAGGACGGCCGGCTGGGCGAGGAGATCGTCCCGGTCCAGGTGCCCCAGCGCAAGGGTGACCCGCTGCTGGTCGACACCGACGAGGGCGTGCGCCCCGAGACCACGCCCGAGTCGCTGGGCAAGCTCAAGCCCGCTTTCACCAAGGACGGCACCATCACGGCGGGCAACGCCTCGCAGATCTCCGACGGTGGCGCCGCCGTCATCGTGATGTCGGCCGAGAAGGCCAAGGCCCTCGGCCTCACCCCGCTCGGTCAGATCGTGGGCTACGGCATGGTGGCCGGCCCCGACACCTCGCTGCTGACCCAACCATCACGGGCCATCGTCAAGGCAGCCGGCAAGGCCGGCATCGACCTGTCCTCGATCGACCTGTTCGAGATCAACGAAGCCTTCGCCGCCGTCGGCCTGGCTTCGACGGACGACCTCGGCATCGACCCGAGCTTGGTCAACGTGAACGGTGGCGCCATCGCCCTCGGTCACCCTGTCGGCATGTCGGGCACCCGGGTGGCGTTGAGCGCGCTCCTCGA
The DNA here is from genome assembly GCA_036489775.1 of Acidimicrobiales bacterium. Classification (GTDB taxonomy): domain Bacteria; phylum Actinomycetota; class Acidimicrobiia; order Acidimicrobiales; family RAAP-2; genus Bog-473. The sequence continues at coordinate 22,339 of DASXFC010000027.1, forward strand.
GCTGCGCCGCCGTGGCGCGTCGACGGCGGCCGTCGCCCTGTGCGGTGGTGGCGGTCAGGGTGACGCCGCCATCCTGCGCTCTTTGGCCTGAGTGCGGCGGGGACCAACCCCGCGGCCTGAATTTATGGCACTGATGTACTTGTCACACCAGCCGGTCCTGGTCGGTTTTGTGTCTGGAGCTGTCAGGAGGTGGTGAGACATGACAGAGCGCCTGACTGGCAGTCAGGAGGTTCGAGGGTTCAAGTCCCTTCGCCTCCACTCAAAGTCCCAGGTCAAAGGTTACATTTCCTGGGAATCTTCGAGTCCCCGATAGTGCATGTAAGCAGTTGTGTAAGCAGCCGGGACATGAAACGACGACCTGTCGATGAACGAATCGTTCCTCTATCGACAGGTCGTCGTGCATTCCGAACCTCTTGACTGCACCAGTCGGTTCGACGGGCCAAGCGATAGGCGGTCTGCGTTGAAGTCGGCCGCTTTGGGTCTCGTGATGTAGACGTCGTAGACCAGGGCGTGTAGACGGTGTAGACTCCTTTCAGGAGGTTTACCAATGGTCTCGACACTGGCTCACGCCATCAGGGTTCTCGAAAAGCAGACCAGTGAGGACCCCGGCCTTGCTGAAGCCGTCCTCTTTATGGCGCAGGACGCCGAGGGCGCAGATGACCCATTCGGCGACGTGCCGGTGGGAGCGCTCCGAGCGGCGCAGCTTGTCAACGAACGCCGTCTGCGAGAACGCCGCGAGGATGCGTTCGCACCGGCACTCGAGACAGCCGAGGTGGTGGCACTCCTGCACTCGGTGAACGACCGCAAGGGTGTGGACCGGCGACGGCGCAGGGGTCAGCTTCTGGCCTGGAGATCGGGTGCTCATGCTCTCCACCCAGCGTGGCAGTTTGACCAGCGACGCGGCGAAACGCGGCCGGGACTCCCCCTCGTACTCAACGCCCTCTCACACGTCACTCCTGATCCCCAGGCGGCCGACGCCCTGATGAGGGCTCCTCGTGAGGATCTGGATGGTCGAAGCCTGGCCGACCTGCTCGCCGGTGACCGGCCCGAAACGGTCATTCGTCTCATACTGGCCTCGGCGGATCAGTCCTGACGGTTTTTCCCGACAAGCGACCAGCGGGGATACGGACTTCTGCCGCCGGTGGTCATTGGTGGAGGATTGACGCCACCCCTTCGGATGAATGGGACTGGAGTCCATACTCGAGCCCCAGAGGTCGCTTCGATCCTCTTTCAGGACGATTCCGAGTTCGATACGCGGCCAACAGCCCGATGGTGGCGGCTCGTGAGCGCTTCCCGGCTCGCACCATTACCGAGGCCGAAGGTGATCACTGGCTCATCGCACTTGGTCCCATGCCACCGGCTCTTCACCTCACTCATCAAAGCAACCTCGATGTCCTAGGACTCGACGACCGCGTGAGCACAGGAAGGATCGTCACTTCCGGACGTGTTGATCCCGATCCACTGCTCGAGACGTGCGGTCGCCTGGCTGATGCCATCTATGACTGGTGGCATGGACTGCCCCCACCGTTGCTCTACCGAAGCCGGACGGCGCCCGCCACTGGGCGGAGCCTTGCATTCACCCAGTCGTCCTCAGTCCCCACCGCCTCGATCGGACGTCTGCGCGACGCCAGCGCCCTGCATGCACATCTCGTATTGCGGGCGAGCTTCACGGTGCCGCCGGATTGGATTGCCTGAGAACGCGAATGGGGGATGTGCTGGAAGAGGATCTCCGGGGAACCCAGGCCTATTCATGGTGTCCAGAACATGTGCTTCCGGGTCGGCATACGGGGATAGTCATTCCAGTTGTGAGCACTGTTCCGCTTGGTTCACCAGAGGTAGGGATCAGGGGAACTGTGGTGAAGCATCGCATTTGCCCCTGCCCGGATCAGTACCTCCTTCCTCCTGACTGCGCCGGAGTCACGGCCCCCAAAGAGGCGCTCATTCTGTTCGGCCGTGGCCTCAATCCAAAACGAGCGGGCCCGGATGCCTTCGAGGATGACCTCGGCCACTTCGCTGGGTTCGATCAGAGCCGGAGCATCGGCCGATGTCGCCAGCATCTTCTCGACGGCTGACCAAATCGATAGATCATCGCCGGCGAGGTTGGTTCGGGTCAGTGGCGGGAGGACCACGCCGACGTGGATGTCGGATCCAGCATCACGGAGCTGGCCGTCGAGAGCCTCCATGATCGTCAACTGAGCATTCTTGGTCATCGCATAGGTCGGTGTGTTGTATGAGGTTCCATGCACTCCTGCGCCCGACGAGGTCGTTAAGAGACTTCCCCGATCCCCCTGCTCGAGTAAGAGGGGGAGAAACGCCTTGATGCCGTGGAGCAGTCCGAAGACGTTGGTGTCCACGGCGCCACGCCAGGCGTCAAGGTCAATGTCGAGCAGTGGTGAACCCCCTGGGACGCCAGCCTTGAGAAAAACAACGTCCACTTGTCCGAACGCCTGCATCGCCGCATCGGCCAAACCCTGTACCTCCTCGAACACACCAACGTCAACGGGGTGGCCCAACACCTCGGCGCCTGATTCCACAAGCTCGGCCACAGTTGACTGCAACCTCTCGGCACGCCGTGCAGCGAGCACTAAGCGCATCCCCTGCCGGGCCAACACCGAGGCGCAGGATCGACCGATGCCCGTTGAGGCTCCGGTGATAACCGCCACTTTTCCCTCGAGCGTCATTGTTCGACCTCTTCTCTATGAGTGTCGCCCCCGTTTACCTGCACTCGTGCCTTGCGGCAACAAGTACATTCCCAATCATCCCGAAGTGAGTGAGGCATTGGCCCAGAGGACCCTTGCGCAGTAGGTCGCTTTGTGGGGATTCCCAGCCACCCGATACTTCTTCTGCCCACGCCAATAGAGCGCGAACCCGCCTCACCTATTTGCCGTACTCAGACGCCGACGATCTACGCGAGACCAATCGCCGCCAAAGGTAAAGAGGCCGGACGAACCCGGTTTCCAAAATGTAAGCAGTTATGTAAGCAACGGGGACGGTTCCCCCCGGACTGGCGTGAACCGCACTGAACAATAGATCCTGGTAGAGCGCCTATAGCGAACTGCGGTGAACGCCCACGTACTCCGAAAGTGTCACTGGCAGTCAGAAGGCCCCCGAGCCTCCTGCTCCCAAAGCAGGAACGGAAGACAGAATCCCGCCTACAGGCCAGGACGAAGAATGGACACATAATCCTCCCGCCGATGAACCCCGGACTATCAATCCGCAGGTTGTTGTACCAAACAATCCGCAGGTTGTTGAACCAAGCTGCCAGAGGACGAGATCGAGGCCACCGCCGGCCTCCAGGGGGAAGATCCTGAAGGTGCCAAAGGACGAGCTGCCAAAGCGCAGCTAAACACCCGCGGCCTAGTCTCCTGGGTCGATGGATGGATGTTCGGCCCTCCAGCCTCATCGCTTTCTTTCGCCCCCTTATTCACAGAGCCTGCACGGAACCGGATTCACAACCCATCCAATCCGCGACGGATTCCATTGGGGTCAGCCTCCTTGAGGCATTCGCTGCCGCGGTAACTGTGGCGGCGTTCTTCGGAGGCATCCTCGTGGCCATCTACTTCGGTCGGAAGGCGACGGTCTCAGTGTCCGCGACAGCCAGCCACTATGACGGAAGGGTTGCTCTTGCAGTGAGGCCATCCGTAACGGCAATCGGATATTTCAAGTTCAGGATCCGCGAGTCAATCGTTTCGGCTGTCGAAATGGTCCGCGTGGTTGCTGACGGACCCCTGGTCGAAAATCAGGATGAGCCGTGGGAGGTGATCGGGGTGTTCGGCAACCAGTTCGCCTTTGGGGGCGAAACGCTTGCCACAACAACCGTGGTTGACGCGGGCGAGCCTCCCGAATCAGTGGCTGGTTGGCAACGATTAGGCAGGTAGCGCCTATACGCTTTGTCAGGGCTCCTCGCTAGATCGTGTGGATAGGCCCACCGGCTTCTGACAGCCTGTGACCCGTGCCGGCAGATGGCCGGAACGGTCGACGGGGAGATGGAGCTGGTGGACGATCTGGACCTGTTCAAGATGTTCGGGGCGGCCCT
>DASXFC010000034.1:0-108304 GCA_036489775.1 Acidimicrobiales bacterium
GTGCTCGGGGGGAAGGACTCGAACCCTCAATAACTGGACCAGAACCAGCCGTGTTGCCGATTACACCACCCCCGAATGGGTGGACGTTCAGATTAGCCGAGCGCCCCGAGGGTCTCTTCGGCCCCCAGACCAGGGGGAGGGGGCGCGTTGAAACGGCCCTTGGCCGATGCCATGATGCGACCTCCGGGGTCCCCCGGCAAGTGCGGGTTCGGAGGTTCGCGGCATGTCCCGGTGGTCGACGCACGCATGCGGAGCCGACGCCCTCGTGGTTCTCTGTGTTGTCGTCTCCGGCGTCCTCCTCGCCGGCCCAGCCTCTGCCACCACCCCCGGGTTGGCCGTCAAGGTCAGCCCGAACCATGGCCTCGTCAATGGCCAGACCGTCACGCTCAGCGGCCACGGCCTGACCCGCTCGGACGGCAGCGGCAGCCTGACCTGGTTCGCCACGGAGTGCACGGCCTCGGTCCGGGGGCGCATGAACCCGTCCACCGACACCCCACACTGCGACGTGACCGACGCCCAGGCCATACGGGTCAGCCACAGCGGCTCCTTCTCCACCAAGTTCCGGGTCCGCAGCGGGATCGTCGGCGATGGCTACTGCGGCACCGCTGGCCATGCCACCTGCGTCATCGGCGTCGGCACGGCGAAGGGTCAGGGCACCGTGGTCAAGATCAGCTTCGCCACCCCGCCCGCCGCCAACTCGACCACCACGACCACAGACAAGGGCTGACCCGAGTCGAGCGTTGGGACCCGGTCAGGCGTCGTGCAGCCAGTCCAGGTGGTCGAAGCCGATGATCCGCCCCAGCCCCACGCCCACCGCCTCCTTCAAGAAGTAGGGCACTGTGGCCCACCCCCTGATCGGCGAGGTCTGCGTCGGCGTGGGCGAGGGCGACAATGAGAACGACGACGCGATCGCCATGGAGCGGTCCTCGTGGAAGGGGTCGGTCGTGACGAGCACGACCCGGGCGTCGTGCCGCACCAGGACCGGCGCGGCCTGTGCGATGTTGCCGTACGTGGTGTCGCCGCCCGCCTGGAGGATGTCGCCGGCCGGCACCCCCTTGCCCTCGAGATACATGGCGCCCGACTCCGCCTCCGTGCAGCGGTCCCCGGGCTCCTTGTTCCCCGTCACCATGATCAGATGCGAGTAGCCCTGGTGGTACAGGGTCAACGCCTGGTCCAGCCGCGCCTGCAGGTCGGGCGACGGCGCACAGTTGTACTGCGCCGCCCCCATCACCAAGATGGCGCCCGCCGGGTGTGGGTCGTACTGGCGCGACGTGAGCCACACCTGCACCAGCGTCACCGCGAAGTACAAGAAGATCGCGGCCGCGAGCAGCAGCGCGAGACGGATGGCCCAGCGGAGCGGCCCGAAGAGCATCAGCCGGGCGATAGCCGCGCCAGCGCCGCCGCGATCCGGCGGCAGGTCTCGTCGCGGCCGAGCACCGCCAGCGAGTCGAACAGCGGCAGCCCGGTCGTGCGCCCCATGACCGCCACCCGGATGGGCGCCTGCGCCTTGCCGAGCTTGCGCCCCGCCTCTTCGGCCAGGGCCAACGTCACCGCGTGCAGCGTGTCCTTGTCCCACACGCTCTCGGCGTAGGCCACGAGCGCCGCCTCGAGGATCTGCGGCGCCGCCTCGTCCCCGGCGATCGCCTTCTGCCAGCTCGCCTCGTCGATCGGCGCGTCCTGCGAGAACAAGAACTCGACGAGCGCCGGCACCTCACTCAACATGCTGACCCGTTCCTGGGTCACCGCGGCAAGCTCGGCGAAGCGCGCCGCGTCGTACCGCGCCGCCACCCACGGCACCCCGGCCACCACGGCCTCGCCCGTGTCCGGGTCGCGCCAGCCGGCCGGTGCCCACTCGCTCGGCACCGGGTCGACCCACGGCCGCGCCGCCTCCACGAACTCGTCCACCGACAACGCCCGGATGTACACCCCGTTGAAGTGCGTCAGCTTCTTGACGTCGAAGAAGGCGGGGGACTTCTGCACGTCCTCGAGCCGGAACCGCTCCACCATCGTCTCGACCGGCAGGATCTCCTCTTCGCCGGGGCTCCACCCGAGCAGCGCCAGATAGTTCCGCACCGCCGCCGGCAGGTAGCCCTGCTCTCGATACAGCTCCACCGCCACCGGGTCACGCCGCTTCGAGAGCTTCTTGCCCTGCTCGTTCACCAGCAGCGGCAGGTGCGCGTAGACCGGCAGCGACAACTCCACACCCTGCGCCCGGTTCAACGCGTCCCACAGCAGGATCTGTCGCGGCGTCGACGGCAACAGGTCCTCGCCCCGGATCACGTGGCTGATCGTCATGGTGCGGTCGTCCACCACGTTGGCGAGCGCGAACAGCGGCTTGCTGTCCCCTCTGACGCAGATGAAGTCCTCGAGAGCCCGCAGCGGGAAGTCCACCTCGCCGCGCACCAGGTCGTCCACCCGCACCGAACCCTCGTCGGGCGTGCGGAAGCGCAACGCGCGTCCCTCGCCCCGCGCCAACCCCTGGTCCCGACAGTGCCCGTCGTAGCCCGGCGTCGGGTCGCCGGCCGCCGCCCGCACCTTCACCCGGGCGTCGATCTCCTCGCGCGTGCACGCGCAGGCGTACAACGCGCCGCCGGCCCACAGCGCCTCGATGGCCGCCTGGTGCGCCTCGACCTGCGCCGACTGGAAGTACGGGCCCTCGTCGGGCGCCATCCCGAGCCATCCCAGCGCGGAAATGATCCCCTCGGTCCACTCCGACCGGTTCCTCGTCTCGTCGGTGTCCTCAATCCGGAGCACGAACGTGCCGCCCCACCGCCGGGCGAAGAACCAGTTGAACAGCGCGGCCCGCGCGCTGCCCACGTGGAAGTAGCCCGTCGGCGACGGCGCGAAGCGCACCCGCGGCGCCACGACGACGGCGGCGGCGTCGTTCATGCGGGGACGAGGCGGGAGAGAAGGTGGCGGCGCGGTGGCGCCACCCGGGAGGTCGGGGTCGGACCCGGCGTCAGTCTTCCTCTATCGAGATCGCCCCGGTCGGGCACCCGTTGACCGCCTCGCGCAGGCGGTCCCGGAGCTCCTCGGGCGGGTGCTCGTTCAGGACGTAGAGGTACCCGTCGTCGCGCACCTCGAAGACCTCGGGCAAGATGCCCATGCACACGCCGTTGCTGGCACACTCGTCGAAGTCCACGACGACCTTCACGGAGACCTCCTGGTCAGGGCTGGTTTGGCTCCGCCGAGCATACGTCGCCCGGCCGCGCCCCACGGCTCACGGCTTGTCCGCGCTCACCACCCACATGGCGAAGAACTGCGAGCCGCCGCCGTACGCCTGCCCCAGCGCCCGCCGTGCGCCCTCGACTTGATGCTCCCCCGCCATTCCCCGCACCTGCAGCGCCGTCTCGAGGAACCGCAGCATCCCCGACGCCCCGATCGGGTTGGACGACAACACACCCCCCGAGCAGTTCCACGGGATATCGCCGCCCTCGATCATCGACGTCGCCCCCGCCTGCGTCAGCTTCCACCCCTCGCCCTCGTCGCAGAAGCCGAGGTTCTCGAGCCACATCGGCTCGTACCAGCTGAACGGCACGTAGACCTCGGCCATGTCGAAGTCGGCCCGGGGGTTGCTGATCCCGGCCTGCTTGTACAACGCGGCCGCGCAGTCGCGCCCGGCCTGGGGGTTCACCTGGTCGCGCCCGGCGAACATCGTGGGTTCGGAGCGCATCGCCATGCCGTGGATCCAGGCGGGCGGCCGCCCGGTTGCCGCCTGCGCCGACCCGGCGGCCTTCTCCGATCCGATGACCATCGCGGCCGCGCCGTCCGACGAGGGGCATGACTCCAGGTAGTGGAGCGGGTCCCACAGCATGATCGAGTCCTCGACCATCTGCATCGAGATATCGGGCAGGTGCAGGTGCGCGTACGGGTTCTTCAACGCGTGCAGCCGGTCCTTGACCGCCACCATCATCCCGATGTCGCTCGGCGCACCCGAGCGGTACATGTAGGCGCGGATGATCGGCGCGAAGTACCCGCCGGCGCCGGCCAGCAGCGGCGCCGAGAACGGCTGGGGCACCGACAGCGCCCACATGGCGTCCGAGTCGCTCTGCTTCTCGAACGCCACCGTCAGCACGCGCTCGTGGATCCCCGACGCCACGAGATGCGACGCCACGATCGCCGTCGACCCGCCGACCGACCCCGCCGTGTGGACCCGGAACATCGGCTTGCCCACCGCGCCCAACGCCGGAGCGAGATACAGCTCGGGCATCATCACGCCCTCGAACATGTCCGGCGCCTTGCCGACGACCACGGCGTCGATGTCGGCGAACGTCAGCCCGGCGTCGTCCAACGCCGCCAGCGCGGCCTCACGCACGAGGCCGGCGATCGACACGTCCTCCCGCTTCGACTTGGCGACCGTCTGGCCCACCCCGATGACTGCGCAGCGCTCCGCCATCACACACCCTCCAGGACGGCCACAAGATTCTGTTGCAGGCACGGCCCCGACGTGGCGTGCGCCACCGCCCGGTCCGCCTCGCCCGACCAGATGCGCTGCGCCGCCTCGCCGATGCGGATCAAGCCAGCCGACATCATCGGGTTGGCCGCCAGCGCGCCCCCCGAGGGGTTGACCGACACCCCCCCGTCGAGCCCGAGCGCCCCCGTCAGGATCAGCTCCTGGTGCGCGTACGGCGCGTGCAGCTCGGCCACGTCCACCTTCTTCTTGCCCACGCCGGCCTTCTCCCCGGCCGTCTTCGTCGACGGCGACGACGTCAGGTCCCGCGCCCCCACCGAGTGCGTCTCTATCCGGTGGTCGATCCCCGTGATGAACGCCGGCCGCTCGCACCACTCGTACGCCTTGTCCCCCGCCGCCAGCACCACGGCAGCACACCCGTCGGTCAGCGGCGGCAGGGTGTGGCGGCGCAGCGGCGCCACCTCGTAGTCCTCGGCCAGCAACTCCTCCGCCGAGCGGTCGTACGCCACCTGCGCCTTGGGGTTCGCCAGCGCCGAACGCCGCGAGCGGCTCGCCACGGCGGCGAAGTCGGCCTCGGTCGCCGTCCCCGCATCGATCATCGCCTGCGCTTGCAGCGCGGCCAGCGACGTCGGGTCTGGCCACAACGGCGCCAGATAGTAGGGATCGAGCTGCACGGCCATCACCTCGGAGAGGTCGCCCATCGACGAACGTCCGAAGCAGTACACGAGGGCGGCGTCGATCTCACCCTCCTGGAGCAGCACCCACGCCTCGTAGAGCGCCCAGGCGCCGTCCATCTCGACGTGCGACTCGGCCCGCGGCGGCCAGACACCCACCGCGTCCAACGCGGCGACGAAGGAGAACGGCCCACCGATCAGGTAGTCGGTCGAGCCCGAGCAGATGAAGCCGACGTCGTCCTTGGTGATGCCGATGTTGCCGAACACCTCGGCCACCACCGGCAGGAGCATCTCCACCTCGTTGCGCTCGTCTTCGCGCCGCACGTTGTCGTACTGCGCAAAGGACACGACGCCGACGGGGCGGTGCCCCGACGTCAGATCCGGGAACGCCCCCGTGGGACTCACAGGTACTCCTTGTAGGTCTCGTAGTCGGCGTCGGGCTCACCGTTGGGACGGAAGTACTTGACCGAGGCCAACGTCGGCCCCCACTCCTCGCGGGGCGCCCACACCGCCTCCACCCGCATGCCCATGCGCACCTCGTCGGTCGGGATCTCTTGGATCAGCCCCATGAACGACAGGTTGGCCCCGTCGAGGAGGATCTGCCCGCAGATGTACGGAATCTCGATCGACTGGCCGGCGAAGGGCACGTTGACGACGCAGTACGTGGTCATGGTGCCGGTGTTGGGGAGCTCGACGATCTCGTCGGTGGGCAGGCCGTCGGTCGGGCAGGAGCCCCGTGAGGGGGTGTACACCTTCTTGCACTTGGGGCAACGCTGCCCGATGAACTTGCCCACCTCGTAGCCGTGCAGGTTCTTGCTCATGGCCACGCCGGCGGTGAACACGTAGTCCAGGCGCGTCGCCGCATCCATCATCGTCACCGGCTCACGCTCGCTCACGATGCACTCCCGACTGCCACGAAGTGGCTGATGTCCTTGACATGACCGACCCGGTCCGCCTCGGGCGCGAACTGCGGCCGCACCCGCATCCCTGTCGACACCTCGTCGGGCGACGCCGCCGGCAGTACGTGGAGGAACGAGGTGTCGGCGCCGTCGAACTGCACCAGCACCCAGGCGAAGGGCTCGGCCAACGGGTGCTTGCGCCGCGGGTGGGGCACCCACGACCACGAGGTCACGGTCCCCTCGGGACCGACCTCCACCACGTCGGTGGTCTCCTCGCCGGTCTCGGGGTCGTACTCGGTGGGGGGCACGATGACCCGGCCCCCGGTCCCCTTGATCCCGACCACCTTGCCGTCGCGCAGGCCGGTCAGGAAGGCGCCGATCACCGGCCCGACCGAGCGCACGAAGGGGTACTCGAGCACATGGTCGGCCTTGTAGATCACGGTCTCGTCAGCCATCGCACCTCCCCTCCCGCTTCCGAACGGGCCCGATCCGGGCCCGGGGTGAAAATAGAACAGATTCCAGTTCCGTGCCAGGTGCCCAGGCCCTGGCCTACCCGTCCCCCAGGTCGACCCCGTCCAGCAGCTGGGTGATGAAGGCCCGGTCGTTGAGGATCGGGACCTCCGAGACGAACATCCGGCCGTAGCGCTCGAAGTACATCAGCTGCTTGGCCAGGAGGAAGGTGCCGCGGTCGAAGTCGGACATCAGCCCACCCGACTCGTCGGCCATACGTCGCACCCGGCGCTGCGTGCGCAGCCGCCGCACGATGGCCCGGACGCTGCGCTGGTGCGCCTCCACCCCTTGGGCCTGGGCCATCTGGAGCTGGATCGTCTGCATGATGCCGGCCAGGCTCACCTCGCCGAAGGGCCGGTTCAGCGCCGGCTCCAGGACGGAGCGGAAGAACGCGGTGAGGTCGTCGCCCGAGAGGCCCACCGCCTCGCCGATCGAAGGGCCGTAGACGTCGGTGATGTGCTTGGTCACCACCGCCCACCCGGCCTCGTCACCCATGGCGGCCGACAGCAGCGAGATGAAGAAGCGGTGCGTCGACGGGTCGAGGCGCCCGACGATGCCCCAGTCGATGACGCCGATGCGGCCGTCGCGCAGCAGCATCATGTTGCCGGCGTGCACGTCGCCGTGGAAGGCGCCCCAGCGCACCGTGGTGAGGAAGAAGGCCCTCATCACCTCCTGCACCAGCGGGGTCGGGTCGTGCCCGAGCTCGGCCACCTTGGCCAGGTCGTCGATCGGCACGCCGTCGAAGAACTCCATCGTGAGCACGTTGCGCCCCGACAGCTCGATGTAGGGCTCGGGCACCGCCATCAGCTTCAGGTCGAATTCGTTCTGCAGCCGCCGGAAGTGCGCGAGCGAGCGCGCCTCGTTGCGCAGGTCCATCTCCTCGCCGATCTGCACCCGGAAGCCGTCGAGGAGTTGCAGCACGTTGCCCGCCATCTGGTCGCCGGTCTGGCGCACGAGGAGCTCGAGTAACGGCTGCATGAGGTCGAGGTCGGTCGCCACCACCTGCTCGACGTTGGGCCGCAGTACCTTGACCGCGACGACGCGCCCGTCGAGCAGGCGGGCCCGGTGCACCACGGCGATGGACGCGGTCCCGATGGGCTCGGTCTCGAAGTCGGCGAAGGCGTCGCGCAGCGAGAGCCCGAGGTCCTCCTCGACGCGTTGGCGGACGTCGGCGAACGGCACCGCCGGACCGGTGTCGAGGCAGGCCCTGAACTCGTCGGCCACCTCGTCGCCGAACATCCCGGGCGACGAGGCGATGATCTGGCCGAACTTCATGAACGTCCCGCCCAGGTCCTGGAAGCTCTTGCGCAACGGGCGGGCCAGCTGTGCCGCGGGCAGCGCGCCCTGGCGGATCGTGCGCAGCTGGCGGATCGCCGTCGGGGTGAAGTGGACCGCCACCACCTTGGCGATCGTGCGGCCCCGGCGCACGAGCTCGCGCCCCGAGGGGTCGGGCAGGCGGCGCGGGTAGATCCGCGGCACGTCCTCGCTCAGAGGTGCGCGCAACGGGGGTGCGCGATCCGCCGGTGCATCCGCCGCGCCTGAGCTCACTGGGTCAGGGTAGGCGACCCGCACTCGCGCTCACCCATCCCCTGGTGGGTGGGCGCTCCGGTTCAGGAGAACGCGCTCTCCAGCGAGGCCAGCGCGGCCTTGTAGGTGTCGCCGAAGATGGGCGCCATCTCGTCGGGGGTCACGGCGTAGGCCCACGTGACCTTCGAGCCGTCGCCCTCGGGCTCGACGGTGATGCTCGCCGTATGGCTGTCGATCGGCACGCCGTCGACGACCGAGTACGTGATGGTGCGCGTGGCGTCGTTGCGCGACACCAGCCGCTCGCGGATCTCCATGCCGAACATGCCGATGATGCGGTCGTCGCCCTCGACGCGGAACGAGTCGATCCCGGGGAAGAAGTCCCCGATGCCACCGAAGTCGCCGACCTTCTCCCACACCTCGTCCGGGGTGGCTCCCACCGTCACGTCCACTGCGCCCTCTGCCATGGCTGTCTCCTCGTGCTCAACCCGAAGTCGCCGGTACAGTACAGCCCGGCCGGGGCGTCCGCTTGTGCCGGCCGTCGGGAGGACCTCGCAGTGGAGACGCGCACGATCGGCTCGTTCAAGGTGAGTGTGGTCGGACTGGGCTGCAACAACTTCGGCATGCGCATCGGGCGCAAGGAGACCGACGCCGTGGTGGGCGCCGCGCTCGATGCCGGCATCACCCTGTTCGACACCGCCGACATCTATGGCGGGACCAAGAGCGAGACCTACCTCGGCGCCGCGCTGGGCACGCGCCGCGACGACATCGTCCTGGCCTCCAAGTTCGGCGCGCCCTACGAGGGACACGAGGGCGGAGCGTCAGCGACCTATATCCGCCAAGCCGTCGAGGACAGCCTGGCGCGCCTCGGCACCGACCACATCGACCTGTATCAGCTGCACTTCCCCGACCCGAAGACGCCCATCGCCGAGACCATTGGCGCGCTGTCCGAGCTCGTGGCCGAGGGCAAGATCCGCGAGTTCGGCTGTTCCAACTTCGACGCCCAGATGCTCGTGGACGCGGCCGCCGCCACGCCGGCCGGCGCACCGGGCTTCGTCAGCGTGCAGAACCAGTACAACATCCTCCACCGCGACCCCGAGGACGGCGTCCTGGCCGAGTGCGAGCGCCTGGGCGTCGCCTTCTTGCCCTTCTTCCCCCTCGCCAGCGGACTGCTCAGCGGCAAGTACCAGCGCGGCGAGCCGCCGCCGGAGGGGACCCGCCTCGCCGCCATGGGCGACCGGGCGGCCAGCCAGCTGACCGACGAGCGCCTCGGCCAGGTGGCCTCATTGAACGAACTCGCCCAGCGGGACGGGCACACCGTGCTCGACCTCGCCTTCGGCTGGCTCCTCTCGCGTCCGGCCGTGGCATCGGTCATCGCCGGGGCCACCAAACCCGAGCAGGTCGCATCGAACGTGGCGGCGGGCGGCTGGCGTCCGAGCGACGACGTGCTGCGCGAGGTCGACGCCATCGCCCCCCGTTAGGAGGCGTTCGTCTCGCTCGTCGCGGCGACGTGCGCACCGCGCCCCGCCCGCCGGGCTTGCACCGGCGCCAGGCGCACCAAGAGGTTGTAGGTGATGAGCGCGATGGCGAGATGCATCACCATCAACACGCCCACGGCGTGCGCCGGCTGCCCCTTGCGCCAGATCCACAGGTCGGGCAGCCACAGCACGAGCGTCACCAAGATGGCGAGGCGGAAGAACAGCCACCGCGGCGCCGAGCTGATCCTCGTCACGACCGGCCACGCGGCGCACGCGATCAGCACGCCGATGATCGTGAGCTTGGAGTAGTCGGAGAACTGGAAGTGGCTGTAGCCCCTGGTCGCCGGAAACACGTGCGTTCCTATCGCCACCAGCCCAGCGTCGGCCGCCAGCGACAACCCGATCGACAGGACCGTGGCGAGCGCCACACGCCACCACGGCGGTTGGCGGTGCCCCGGCGAAAAGTCGACCCGCGCCCAGCCCAGCACGCGCTCGATGACGTCGGGGGAAGCGGCCATGGATTCCAGGCTACGAAGGCGGGCCACCCCGCCGGATCAGCCCTGAGTCGGAATCGGGCGGCCGGCCGTCATCCTTTGGGGCGAAATTACGTCCCGTTGACCTGCATCACGGCCGCCTCCACGATCTGGATATCCGGCGGCTGTATCGCCAGCGGCCCGCCCGCCACCGGCACCTGCCACACCATCGACATATAGGGCGTCGGTTGCAGCGTCGTGCCGGCCGCGCACGGCGGGTAGCCCGTGATGTCGAGCGGCATCGCCGGGTTGACCGTGCTCTGTCCGCACACCTGCGTGCGGCGGTGCCACTGTACGAGCGCGCCGTAGGGCATCGGCACCGTCGTCTTGCTCGCCGGCAGGATGTAGAACGCGGCGGCGAGCACCTCTTGGCCCGACGGCGTGGCGGCGTAGACCAGGCCGTCGACATGATGTGGGTCGAGCGTCCGCCCCGCCGCCGCATTCGCCGCCACGATCTGTGGGTTCACGTAGTACACGACGGGGTAGTCGGTCGGTGAGGCGGCGACGTAGCCAGCCGCCACCGCCTCGAACGGGTTCGCCAGCTCCGACACGTCCTCACTCGTCTGCTGCACGTACTGCTGCGCCGCGATGTCCTCACCCGACGTGAGTCGGGCCGCACACCCGCTCACAGCCATGTGGATGTCGCTCGGCCCGTTGTTGCCCTCGTTCAACAAGGTCTGCGCCTCGGCCTGCGGGATGGCGGGGCCGATGTAGTGCCAGTTGGGCGTCGTCGTGTTGAAGCCGGCGGCCGCGCTGGCGTCGGCGCCGTTCATGTCCATGCTGGCGCCGGCGGCGGTGCCCATGGCCATGATGGGCGAGTTGGCCAGATCGAGCCCGGAGATCTGCAGCCCGTTCTGGTGCGGCTTGCACGTCTCGGCGCTCACCGCCTGGTCCGGCGACGCGCCGGCGCCGGCGCCCGCTCCACTGCCACCCATGACCATGCCGCCCATGGCGGCGGTCGTCGACTCGGCCGGGGCGACGGGGTAACTCGCCGCGATGGCCAGCGCCGCGCCGAGGCCGGCGAGGCCGAGGACGCCGACCGCCGGGATCCGCCGGAGTATCTCGCCGGCGGGCGAACGCCATTCCGCCTTCGACGCGATCACGGTCGGCACCATTGCCACGGCCAGCAGGATGATCAGCGGCCCGGTGTTCGGGTCGGTGTCGCTGCCGGTGAAGAGATTGCCCACCAGGCCCTGGCCGGCGATCCAGAAGGCGAGGGAGACGATGGCTCCGGCGAGGAGGAAGGCGCCGGGGCGTCGTGCGATGAGCGGTCCGAGGCCGATGATGACGGCGATGATGGCGAGGACCCAGGCCGTCTGGGTGCCCGACGTCGAGAACAGGTTGCCGAGGTCGGTCAGGAAGTGGGCGTACCAGCTCGGGAGGCCGTCCCCCATGCCCACCACGGCACTTTGGATGGAGGTGGTGGTGCGGTTGTCGGGGAGTAAGAAGAGGACGGCGGCCAACCACCAGTAGCCGGCCCAGACGACGAGCGGCGTGACGGAACGTCCGATGCCCTGGGCGGCGGCGGAGGTCGCAATGCCGGTGGGGCGGTCGCTCCAGTCGGGTTGGTAGCGGCGTGGCGCGCGGGGCCAGGCCATGAGGCCGAGGAGCCCGTACATGAGCACCGAGCCCGGCGCGCCCGTGAGCGCCGTGGCCGTGCCGGTCAGGAGCATGCCCAGGCCCTCGCCGAAGAGCCAGACGCCGAGCACCCAGACGAACGAGACGGCGAGGGCCGGTCTGGCGGTTCGTTTGAAGAGCAGGCCGACGCCGATGCCGAGCTGGATCAACGCGAAGAACGTGTTCCAGACCGCGACGTCCGGGCCGATGAAGTGCCCGATGTGGGTGATCAGGTCGCCTAAGACGAAGGGCTGTCCGGCGGCGTTGGGGAGGATGAAGGAGTCGACGAAACCGTTGCCGAACATGTACGGCTGGAATTGAAGAGCCGCATCGAGGATCCACAGGAGGCCGAGGACGACCTGGAGGGTGCGCTGGGTGCGCAGGATCGGCGGTATATCCCGATCTCGGTCTCGATCTCGGCTGGCTCGGTGCCCGGCGTCCGCTACGTCGGCGGTGGGGCGTGCGTGCGCGGTGTCCACGTCCATGGTTCTACGGCCACGCTATCGGCCGGATTCCGTGCGTCCGGGTCGGCTACCGGGGTGGTGGGCCGGGCTACGGGTTCAGGAGAGCTTGAAGTCCTGGGTCACGCAGTCGGTCGGCTTCGTGGCGACCGCCACCTGCCCGCCCTCCAAGTTGCTGTAGAAGTTCAGGGTCACTCCGTTGAGGCAGGAGTAGGCCTGCTCGTTCGACTGGAAGTTCGTCACCTGGCCGTCCAGAGTGAGGGTGTCCACCTGGCTGGCGGCGAGCGGGGTGAGGTTCACGGTGCTCTTGTTGTTCTGCGCGGTGATGAACGGCGCCACGGTCGCGGTCGTCGTCGAGACTCCGGCCGCCGGCCCATCCACCGAGGTGGGCGCGGCCGGTTGGCTGGTCGTCGTGGCCGGCCCCGCAACCGCTGTCGGCCCGCCGGCTCCGGCGCCGGCACCGGCGGGGGTGCCCGGGGCGGGGGCACCCGGGGCAGGCGAGGAGGAGGTGGCCTGGGGCCCGGTGCCGGGCGGCGAGCCCGGCGAGATGCCGTCGAGCGCCGCGATCATCTCAGCGTCGTTGTTCTCCATGCCGAGGGCCCAGATGCCGACTCCTCGCGCGTCGTAGCGTGAGGCCAGCTGTGACACGTCGAACAGCCCGTTCAGGCCCTCGTAATACGACTCGTGCCATTGGCCGCCGACCTGGTAGCTCGTCCAGGCCGTGTCGGTGACCGGGTCCCAATACTCGGGGCCGTTCGCCGCAGCCTGCGAGTCCGCAATGTCGTTGGCACCGCCGGCCGCCGTGGCCGCCATGGTCCCGTTGCTGGAGGGCCAGTCGATGCCAAAGAAGGGGATGCCGAGGATGACCTTGGACGCGGGCACCGCCGACGTGTACTGCTGGAGCGTGGTGAGGCTGCTGAACTCCCCACTGGTGAGTGGTGAGGCGGCAGACGGCGTGCCCTGCAGGTTCAACTCGTAGTCCATGACGAAGAAGGCGTCGACGGCCGGCGCCAGCGCGGGGATGTTGTAGAAGCCTCCCGGGTCGCCGGCCGACGAGGCGTACGTGTCCATCGTGATCTGCCAGTGCGGGTCCGCGGCCCGTAACGACCCGGCCACCGACGTGATGAGGTTGGTCAGGCCGGCCTGGTCCCCGCTGCCTTCGCCCTCGAAGTCGAAGTTCACTCCGTCCAGCGACTTCGCCTGCAGCAATGGGATCAGGATGGAGGACAGCGTGCCCGGCGCGGTCGGCGACGAGGTAATCGCGTTCAACGAGCTCTGGTCGAAGTCGGTCACCGTGAGCACGACCCGCTCGCCCGCGGCGTGGGCGCGAGTGATCAGGTCGGCCAGGTCCTGGCTCTGGAAGCCGTCCCAGCCCGACCCGCTCTCGTCGAGCGTGCCGTTGGCGTTCACGTCGATAGAGAAATAGGCCAACGTCGAGAGGCCCGTGATGTTGAACGTCGACGACTGCGCCAGGGTCCAGTAGGGCGCGAACGCGAAGTTCTCTCGTGCGGCGAGTGGCGGCTGGTTCACCAACGCAGCCGGGGCAGCGGCCGGGGGTGCGGTGGCGGGCGCGAGGTTGACGTGGGCGTTGGCTCCCAGCATCTTGAGCGCGTTGCCCTCGTTGTTGGTGAAGGTGGCGCTCGTGTCTTTCCCGTGGTGCCGCGCGTGCGACGCCGCGGCCGAGCCATGAGGGTCCCCCGACGAGCTCGAAGGGGCGAGGCTGATAAGGAAGCCGAAGCACAGCATGGCAACGCAAAAGACAGAGGTGGCGATGACGGGCGCCCTGCGCTTGGCCCGCTTCACGACGTGGACGCGTGCGAAGGTGAGAGCACTAGCGGAGCCGCGGGCGAAGCGGCCGGTCGTGGTGGTGGTGGCGGCGGCGGTGGTGGTGCCGGCGGCGGGGTCCGCGTGCTCGGGCGCTGCAGCATGTGCGGCGTGACGGGGCGGCTTGGTGCGGGGCAGGATGCTCTGCACCGCTCCTCTCCCCACCCCCCACAGGTTCCGCCCCCTGGCGTGGTGGGCAAGCCTCCTCCGAGCCAGCCCCATATGTCAGGAAACACTCCGGGTCGCCCAACCGCACGGTCCGACGGAATGCGATCGGCCGGCGAGGGTCCAGGTCGGGCGCCACACCGACGTTGGCAACCGTTTGGCAACCGGCGGAGTCATCGGTTCAGTCGGCTCACCGCTGACGCACAGAAAATTGGCAACTCATACGGAGGGGCGGGCGACCGTTCTTTTGGCGATGACTCGCATTGAACAGGCTCCGGAGGTCGTGCTGTCGCTACCGGCGACGACCAACGGTTCGATGGCGGCGATGTCCAATGCGGAGCTCGGAGGCCGCCTTGACGACCTCTTCCGCCTCCGGGCCGCTCTTGAGGGCCACATCGTCCAGCTGCTGGGAGAGGCGGACCGCCGTGAGGCCTTCCGGGACGACGGCGCGACCTCCGCCGCCGCCTGGACCGCCGAACGCTTCGAGCTCTCGAGGCCGGGCGCCCGCGCCCTCGTCCGTGTGGCACAGAAGGCATGGGACGTCCCGCGCCTGGTGGCGGCACTGCAGGCCGGCGAAATCAGCTTCGACAAGCTGCGGGTCGTCTCCGACGTCGCCACGCCCGAAAGCGAATCCGAGTTACTGGACGAGGCGCGGATTCGTTCCGTGCGAGAGCTCGCGGTGCTGGCGCAGACGCGGACGAGCGCGCCGCCACCGGACCCGGCCTCCGAGCAGGCGCGCCGTTCACTGCGCTGCAACGACGCGGTCCGCACCATGACCGTCCAACTCCCGCCCGAGTCGTTTGCGGAGGCGAAGAGCCGCCTCGAAGCGATGGCAAAGGAAGTTCCTTCGGGAAACGGGGAGGCGACATGGGACCAGCGGATGGCCGATGCCTTCATGGGGCTGATCCGTGCTGGCAATGGCGGGACGGGGGCCAGTCCCTACTTCGTCGTGGTGCACGTCCCCGCAGCGGCGCTCCTTGACGAATCCGGGGACGCCTCAGCGCTGGCCGGCGATCTGGAGCGAGGCGGCTTCCTCAGCCTCGAAACGGTGCGCCGGGTCGTCTGCGACGCCACGATCACGCTGGCGGTGGACGACGACTTGGGGTACACCATGTACGAGGGACGCGCCCGACGTGATCCGTCGGGCCCCCAACACCGCGAGGTGCGGCGGAGAGATCGCCATTGCCGCTTTCCCGGCTGCGACAACGTGGTATTCACCAATGTGCACCACATCAAGGAGTGGAAGCCCGATCGAGGGCCGACAAACCTGGACAATCTGGCGCTGCTCTGCGTCCATCATCACGGAGTGGTGCATTCCAAACAGTGGACCATGTCCGGCAGCGCGAATGACGTACTGACCTTCGTCGGTCCGAGCGGCCGCACCATGACGTCGCGCCCGTCGCCGTTATGGACCGTCGTGACGGCTCCGGACTAGCTGCAGTCTCAGGCGTCGTTGACCGCGGCGACCAACTTCTGCAAGGTGTCCTTGGCGTCGCCGAACAGCATCGTTGTCTTGGGGTCGTAGAGCAGCTCGTTGTCGATGCCGGCAAAACCTGGGCGCATGGAGCGCTTGAGGAAGATGATGTTCTCGGCCTCGTCGGCGTGAATGATCGGCATGCCGTAGATGGGGCTGCCCGGCGTCGATTTGGCCGCCGGGTTCACCGTGTCGTTTGCTCCGACCACCAGAGCGACGTCGGCCGTCGACATCTCGGGATTGGCCTCGTCCATCTCCTTCAAGTCCTCGTAAGGCACGTTGGCCTCGGCGAGCAGCACGTTCATGTGGCCGGGCATCCGGCCCGCCACCGGGTGGATGGCGAAG
Organism: Acidimicrobiales bacterium; assembly: GCA_036489775.1. Taxonomy (GTDB): domain Bacteria; phylum Actinomycetota; class Acidimicrobiia; order Acidimicrobiales; family RAAP-2; genus Bog-473. Next base: position 15,916 of record DASXFC010000034.1, read on the forward strand.
AAGGTCTCGACGCCGCGGGCCTTGAGGGCCTCCTCCAGCTCGCGCGCAGTGTGCTGGGCCTGCGCCACGGCCAGGCCGTAGCCGGGGATGATGACGACCTTGCGGGCATACGCGAGGAGCACGCCGACGTCCTCGGGCGTGCCGGCGCGGACCGGGCGGCTGGCATCGCCCTCCTCGCCGCCGGTGGCCGTGATCACGGCGCCGAACGCACTGAAGAGGATGTTGGGCAACGAGCGGCCCATCGCCGAGCTCATGAGCCGGGTCAGGATGATGCCCGAGGCGCCGACCAGGGTGCCGGCGACGATCAACAGCGCGTTGTCGAGCACGAAGCCCGAGGCGGCCACGGCCAGGCCGGTGAACGAGTTCAACAGTGAAATGAGCACCGGCACGTCGGCGCCGCCGATGGGCAGCACGAAGATGACACCAAGGACGAGGGAGAGGCCGAGGATGATCCAGACGAAGGCGATATTGCCGGTGACGAGCGCCAGAATGATCATCACGGCGATGGCGGCGCCGACCAGCGCGTTGATCACCTGTTGGCCCGGATAGGTGATCGGACGTCCGGTGATGAGCTCCTGCAGCTTGATGAACGCGATGGCGCTGCCCGAGAACGACACCGAGCCGATGAGGACGCCGAGAAGAACCTCGGCCGTGACGTAGACGGCCGGGCTCAGGCCGAGCGAGTGCAGGTGCAGCAGCTCGACGACGGAGATCAGCGCCGCCGCGCCGCCGCCGACACCGTTGAAGATGGCCACGAGCTGTGGCATCGCGGTCATCTTGACGAAGCGGGCCACCGGAACGGCGACCGCCGCGCCGAGGACCATGGCGATGATCGCCAGCACCAGGTTCTTGCCCGAGTCCCGCAGTGTCGGCAGCGTGAACGTCATGCCGATGGCGAGGGTGGCTGCGGCGGCGCCAACCCAGTTGCCGATGCGGGCGTGGCGGGGCGAGCTCAGCCCCTTCAGGGCGATGATGAACCCGGCGATGGCGACCAGGTAGGCGAGGTCGCGCGCGGTAGCCAGGGTGAAGGACGCGGCGACCATCAGGCAGCGCCTCCGTTACCACTGCCGCTAGCAGCATTCGCGTCCTTGGGCGCAGCGGCCGGCGCCTTGGCCCGGTCGCCCGGCTTGCCCTTGAACATCTCGAGCATGCGGTCCGTGACGACGAACCCGCCGACCACGTTGAGCGTGGCCAGGAAGACGGCGACGAAGCCGAGGACGAGCTCGGCCGTCCCGTGAGCCTCGCCCATGATGGTCAGCGCGCCGACCAGCACGATCCCATGGATCGCGTTCGACCCCGACATCAGCGGGGTGTGCAAAATGCTCGGGACCTTCGAGACCACCTCGATCCCGACGAACGCAGCGAGGACGAAGATCGTCAGGTAGGCGACGATGCCGGTCGCCGAACCACCGGTCGCCGTCGGCGCCGACTGCAGGAGCAGACCGATCACGACTGGGCGCCTCCCGTCCCGCCGAGCAGCTCCACCGCCGCCGGCGCCATCGCCGCCCCGTCACGCAACACGCACATGCCGGTGACGATCTCGTCGTCCCAATCGGGCCTGAGGGCACCCTCGGGTCCCATCAGGCCCAACACATTGGCCACGTTGCGGGCGAAGAGGAAGCTGGCGTGCGTTGGCATGCTCGACGGCGGGTTCGTCATACCGACGATGTGCACGCCCTGATGGTCGACGACCTCGCCGGCCTTGGTGAGTTCGCAGTTGCCACCCTGGTCGGCCGCCATGTCGATGACGACGGCGCCCGGAGCCATCCCCTCCACCATCGAGGTGGTCAACAAGACGGGTGCCTTACGCCCGGGCACGGCCGCGGTGGTGATCACGACGTCGGAGCGGCCGACCTCCTCGGCCAGGGCGGCGCGCTGGCGGTCGAGCTCTTCGGGCGTCAGCTCCCGCGCGTACCCGCCCGTGCCCTCAGCCGAGACGCCGGTGTCGACGAAAGTGGCACCGAGGCTCTCGGCCTCCTCCTTGGCCGCGGCCCGCACGTCGTAGGCCTTGACCATGGCGCCGAGTCGACGCGCCGTGGCGATGGACTGCAGGCCCGCGACCCCGACACCCATGACGAGCACCTTGGCCGGAGGCACGGTGCCGGCCGCCGTCATGAACATGGGGAAGAACTTGGTCAGTTGGTCGGCTGCCGCCAGACCGGCGCGGTAACCGGACACGGTCGCCTGGGAGCTGAGCGCATCCATGCCTTGGGCGCGGCTGATGCGGGGCAGCAGGTCGAAGCTGAACACGGTGGCCTTCTTGGCCGCCAACGCCCGCACCGCGTCCTCGGACTGGCCGACCTGGAAGAAGCTCAGGACAGCGGCGCCATCAGGCAGGGCTTGGGCCTCCTCGGCGCTCGGCGCGTTCACTCGTACCACGAGCCCTGCGCCGGACAGCGTGGCGGCGGCGTCAGGGGCGACGGTGGCGCCAGCCTCCTTATAGGCGTCGTCGAGGAATTCAGACTCCGCGCCGGCGCCCGCCTGGACCCAAATGTCCCAGCCCGCGCCGACCAACTTCTTGACCACGTCCGGCACCAGGCCAACTCGGCGCTCTCCGGGACGGGTCTCCGTGGGGACCGCCAATTTCACGAGCGCTCTGTTTAGCAGCTACGCCCGGACCGACCGGTATTCGGTCAGCTCAACCCGGGTGAGTGTGCCTCATTCGGCTCCGCCGCCCTCCTGGGCCGCCCGTAGGTAGGCGGGCCATTCGCCGCCCCCGTGCAGCACGAGATTCGCCCCCGAGACGTACGAGGACCCCGGGCTGGCCAACCACAGGCACGCCGAGGCCACGTCGGTCGGCGTGCCCATACGGCCGAGCGGCACCGTCGCCGCCACTCGCTCCAGCCCTCCCGGGCCGCCGTAGAACTCGTCGCCGGCGCCGGTATCGAGCAGGCCGGCGGTCACGCAGTTGAGCCGGACCAGCGGTGCCCATTCCACCGCCAGGGTGGTGGTCAGGTTGATGAGACCGGCCTTCGCGGCCCCGTAGGCGGATGCGCCCGGCGACGGACGCAACCCCGACACGCTGGACACGTTCACGATGCAGCCCCCGTCCTCCTGCACCACCATCACCTTGTGTGCCGACTGTGCGCACCACAACGGCGCCAGCAAATTCAGGCTGATCACGGCCTCCACGAAGCGGGGCGACATGTCGGCCGCCATGGCATAAGGAGCGCCGCCAGCGTTGTTCACGAGCACGTCGAGCCGGCCGAAGTGCTCGACCGCCTTGGCCACCACCTTCTCGGCGTCCGCCGGCTTGCGCACGTCGGCGGTCATAAAAACAGCCCCTTCGACCTCCGCCTCGTGGCGCCCGCAGGCCACGACGTGGGCGCCCGCCCCCACGAAGGCGCGCACGATCTCAGCCCCGACCCCCCGCGACCCGCCGGTCACGACGACCACGCGTTCGCTGAAGTCGTACAAGGGCTGCGTCACGGGCCAAACCCTACGGCAGCCCCAGCCCCAGCCCCCGCCCCGGTGTTGGCCCTGCCCAGTGCGCTGACCTAAGTTCCCAACGGGTTTCTGACGCGGCGTCAGCACCCGAACCCGGGGAAACGCCCCCGTTGAACGACCATCGACCGAGGAGACCGGCCGCCCCATGCCCATCGACGTGGTCCAGGAGCACGAAGGGATCGCCGAGGTCGTAATAGACCACCCTCCGGTCAACGCCCTCGATGTGGCCGGCTGGTTCGCCCTGGCCGACGCCCTCCTCGCGGCCGGTCGTGTCCCTACCAATCGGGTCGTGATCTTGCGGGCCACCGGGCGTGGCTTCTGCGCCGGCGTCGACATCAAGGAGATCAACGCCAAGGGCGACGAGGCGTTGGTCGGCGTGAACCGCGGCTGCGCCGCCGCCTTCGCCGCCGTCTACGACTGCGAGGTCCCCGTCATCGCGGCGGTCCAGGGCTTCTGCCTGGGTGGCGGCATCGGCCTGGCCGGCAACGCCGACATGGTGATCGCCTCCGTGGACGCCACCTTCGGGCTGCCCGAGGTCGACCGCGGCGCGCTCGGCGCCGCCACCCACCTCGCCCGGCTCGTCCCCCAACACGCCATGCGCAAGATGGTCTACACGGCCAAGCCGATCACCGCCGCCGAGCTCGCCTCCTATGGCTCGGTGGCCGCCGTGGTCCCGCCGGACCGCCTCCAGGCGTCCGCACTCGAGCTGGCCGCTGAGATCGCGACCAAGAGCCCGACCATCATCCGCCGCGCCAAGGAGTCGCTGAACGGCATCGATCCCGTCGACGTCAAGCGCTCCTACCGCTTCGAGCAGGGCTTCACGTACGAGCTGCACGTGCGCGGCGTGGCCGACGAGCAACGGGCCGCCTTCGTCGAGAAGCGCGACGCCGACACCTCGAAATGAGCGACAAGTCCACGACCGTCGACGACATCGTCGGCGAGCTCCGCTCGGGCATGACCATTGGCATCGGTGGCTGGGGCTCGCGCCGCAAGCCGATGGCCGTCGTGCGCGCGCTCTGCCGCTCCGATCTCACTGACCTCACCGTCGTGGCCTACGGCGGCCCCGACGTGGGCCTGCTCTGCGCCACCGGCAAGGTGCGCAAGGTCGTGTGCGGATTCGTGACGCTCGACTCCATCGCCCTGGACCCACACTGGCGGGCCGCTCGCCAGCACGGCCACGTCGAGGTGATGGAAGTGGACGAAGGGATGTTCTTCCTCGGCCTCCAGGCAGCGGCCTGGCGGGTGCCCTTCCTGCCCACCCGGGCCGGCCTCGGCTCCGACGTCCTCGCCATCGACCCCGACCTGCGCCTCGTCCGCTCGCCCTACGGCGTGGGCAGCCCGTACCTGACCGACTCGTCCGACGCCGACGTCGAGCTGCTGGCCATGCCCGCCCTGCACCTCGACGCGGCGATCGTCCACGTCAACCGCGCCGACACCGCCGGCAACGGGCAGATCCTGAGCCCCGACCCCTTCTTCGACGCTCTCTTCCTCGGTGCCGCCGAGCGGCGCTTCCTCACTACCGAACGCATCGTCCCCAACGGCGAGCTGGCCGACGAGACCCACCCGCTGTCGAACGTGACGATCCATCGCATGCTCACCGACGGGGTGGCCGAGACGCGGGGCGGCGCGCACTTCACCGCCAACCCGCCCGACTACGGGCGCGATGAGGCCTTCCAGAAGGAGTACGCGGCGGCCGCCTCTGACCCCGCCGAGTGGGAGGCGTTCGCCAAGCGGTACGTCTTCGTACCCGAGGACGAGTACCAGGCCCGCGTACAGGAACGGCGGGGCCAATGAGCGACGACATAATCGAACCAGGCGGCTCCGGCGTCACCCGGGCCGAGTCCTGCGTGATCGCCTGCGCCGACGCCTGGCGCGACGCGGGCGAGATCATGGTGAGCCCCTTCGGGACCATCCCTGCGATCGGCGCCCGCCTGGCCAAGCTGTCGTTCGCTCCCGACCTGGTGCTCACCGACGGCGAGGCCGCCCTCATGCTCGGAGCGCCCCCGATCGCCACACGCCCGAACGAGCTGGTGCGCGAGGCGGCCATGCCATACCGCAGCGTGTTCGATGTGGTGTGGTCGGGCCGGCGCCACATCATGATGATGGCGAGCCAGATCGATCGCACCGGCAACCAGAACATCTCCGCCGTCGGCCCCCACGATCATCCCAAGGTGCAGCTCGTGGGTGTGCGTGGCGCGCCCGGCAACTCGGTCAACCATCCGACGAGTTATTGGGTGCCCGATCACAGCCCGCGCACCTTCGTCGAGCACGTCGACGTCGTATGCGGCGTCGGGTACGGCCGCGCCGCAGCCGCCGGGCCAGGCGCCTTGCGCTTCCACGACGTCCGCCGCGTCGTCTCCAATCTCGGGGTGTTCGACTTCGAGACGCCACAACGCACCATGCGGCTGCGCTCGTACCACCCCGGCGTCGGGATCGACGACATCGTCGCAGCGACGGGCTTCGAGCTCATCGTGGAGGACGACGTGGACGAGACGCGCCTGCCGAGCCCCGCCGAGCTCGACCTCATCCGCGTCGTGCTCGACCCCGGCTCGCTGCGCGACCGCGAGGTGCGGACCTGACCGGCCCCGGTCCGGGCACCGACGGCGCTCCGGCCCCGTTGCACCCCGCGCTGCACACCGCGTTCTGCGAGCGGCTCGGCGTGCGCTACCCGCTCGTCCAGACCGGGATGGGCTGGGTGGCCGGGCCCCGGCTCGTCGCCGCCACCTGCGAAGCCGGCGGCCTCGGCGTCCTCGCGTCGGCCACCATGAGCCTCGACCAGCTGGCCGCGGCCATCGCCGAGGTGCGCAGCCGAACCTCGGCGCCCTTCGGGGTCAACCTGCGCACGGATGTTGCCGATGTGGGCGACCGGATCGACCTCATGATCGAGACCGGCGCAACCGTCGCCAGCTTCGCCCAGGCGCCCAACCCCGCCCTCGTGAAGCGCTGCAAGGAGGCCGGCCTCTTCGTCATGCCGACCGTCGGCGCCCGTCGGCACGCCGAGAAGGTGGCCGAGTGGGGCGTGGACGCCGTCATCGCCCAGGGAGCCGAAGGGGGTGGCCACACCGGCAACGTGCCCACGACGCTCCTGTTGCCCCAGGTCGTCGACGCCGTGGGGGATCGCGTGCTCGTCCTCGGGGCGGGTGGATTCTTCAGCGGCCAGGGCCTGGTCGCTGCGCTGGCCTACGGCGCCGCCGGCGTGGCCATGGGCACCCGCTTCCTGCTGTCGGCCGAGAGCCGCGTGCCCGACGCGGTGAAGGGTCTCTACCTGGGCACGCCCGTCACCGGGACCGTCGTCACCACCAAGGTCGACGGCGCCCCCCAGCGCGTCGTGCGTACCGAGCTGGTCGACCACCTGGAGTCACAGTCGTGGTTGCGCGCACTCCCCCGCGCCGTGCGCAGCGCGCTCACTTTCCGCAAGGAGAGCGGATCCACGCTGCGCTCCTTGTTGCGCGAGGGACGCGCCTTGAAGGCGGGCAACGAACTCACCTGGGCCCAGGTGGTGATGGCAGCCAACGCGCCGGTGATGACGAAGGCCGCGCTTGTCGACGGCCGCACAGACGTCGGCGTACTTCCGACGGGTCAAGTTGTGGGCGTGCTCGAATCGCTCCCGCCCGTGGCGGAGATCATCGACGGCATCATGTCCGCGGCCGACGCTCGCTTGCGCAGCTGGAAGACTGAGTCCTAATCCGAGTTCGAGTTCGAGTCCGCTGCCGCGTTGCCCTGCGCGACGCGGCGCAGCAGGTTCGAGACCCGCTGGTGCGTCACACCGAACAGATGGGCGATGCTCGGGATGCTCTGGCCCTCGGCCCGGAGAGCCACGACCAGGGAGCGCCGCAGGTAGCCACTCGCCTCGGACTGCCGGCGCAGAATGGTGCTCACCAGCTGCACCGTGCCCGGCTCGTCCTCGTCGCCGAGGATCGCCTTCCATTCCCGCCCGTTCTCCCGGGCGAGACGTACGTCGGCGATCCGCTTGGCCAATAGACGCTCGCTCTCGGCGTTTTCCCGCAGCACCGACTCCAGCTCGGCCAGCGCCTTGAGGACGTCGTCGGACCCAGTCCCGATCCCGCTCCCGTGGTCACTCTGGTCCGGCATTGAGTTTCTTGCTCCTTGCTGCTGCTCATCTTGGCGCAACTCAGAAACATCCGAGGCCAACATGTATTTGGTCCCTCCAATCGCAGCGTCGTTCCGTTCGTAGCGTCGAACCGTGCCGAGCCCGAATAAGACGACTCACGCGTACCCGCCAGCCTAAGCAAGGCACTGCACTCGTTTGACGTCATCCGTCCCAATACCCCAAAGGTCGGGGATCACACACGGTGTGCAAAAACCCCGCCTGGGGAGCGGGAAACCCGCCTGCTACCAGGGTTTTAGCGACTGAGGACGACCGACGATCCGTGGCCGAACAGTCCCTGGTTGGCCGTTACGGCCACCCGCGCACCCTCCACCTGGTGCCCGGTGGCGTCGCCGCGCAGCTGCCAGACGCACTCACAGACCTGCGCGATGGCCTGGGCGGGAATGGCTTCACCGAAGCACGAGAGGCCACCGGAGGGGTTGACGGGGACCCGCCCGCCAAGTGTGGTGGCGCCGTCGCGGAGCAGCTTCTCCGCCTCGCCCTCGCCACACAGGCCGATGTCCTCGTACCAGTCGAGCTCGAGCGCGGATGAGAGGTCGTACACCTCGGCCAGGCTGACGTCCTCGGGGCCGATGCCCGCCTCGGCGTAGGCGGCCGTGGCGATCGAGGGGCGGAACCCGCCGAGGACCGAGTCTCCGGCCTGTCCCGCCAAGGCGGCGGCCGAGTCGGTGGCGAAGTTCGGCATCTCGATCACCGTGTTGGGGAACGACGGCGTCACTGTCGAGACGGCGTCGATGGTGACGAGCGGCGCCGCTCCGTTCCCATGGCGACGGGCGAAGTCCATGCTCGAGAGCACCAACGCCGCGCCGCCGTCGGACGTGGCGCAGATCTCGAGCAGGCGGAGCGGATCGGCCACCATCGGCGAGGCGAGCACCTCCTCGACCGTGACCTCCTTGCGGTAACGCGCGTACGGATTCGCCAAGCCATGGCGGGCGTTCTTCACCTTGACCTGTGCGAAGTCCTCTTCGCTGGCCCCAAAGCGGTCCATGCGTCGGCGCGCGTACAACGCGAAGTAGGTCGGGTTCGTCGCGCCCATCAAGTGGAAGCGCAGCCAGTCCGGGTCGTCTTTCCGGTCGCCGCCGCCGACCGGCGCGAAGAACCCCTTCGGAGTCGTGTCGGCACCGACCACCAACGCGACGTCACAGAGCCCAGCCAGGATCTGCGCCCGGGCACTGCCGATCGCCGCGGCGCCCGAAGCGCACGCCGCGTAGACGCTCGAGACGCGTGCACCCGTCCAACCGAGCGCCTGGGCGAAGGTCGCCCCCGAGACGAAGCCGGGGTACCCGTTGCGGATCGTGTCGGCCCCCGAGACGAACTGCATGTCGCGCCACGTCAGCCCCGCGTCGTCCAGGGCGTCGCGCGCCGCCGCCAACCCGTACTCGACGAAGGGCCGGCCCCATTTGCCCCACTCGTGCATGCCCGCGCCCAGGACCGCCACCTTCTTGTCGTCGGCCACCGTTCAGCCCTCCCTGCCGGTGGTCGACGCGGCGCCGACCGGCTGCCATTTCCACACCAGGTAGTCGCAGTCGCCCTCCGAGTAGAGCGTGTCGACCACCAGCTCGACCTCATCGCCCACGGCGAGGTCTTCGACCGTGACGCCCGGAACGACCTGGCCCATCACCACGAGCTTCTCGGCCGCCAATTCGACGGCGACCAGGCAGAACGGCACGTAGGGGTCGGCCGCCATGTACGGCGGGGGCGGTTGGTAGCGGGCGTCGGTGTAGGACCAGATGCGGCCGCGGCGCGAGAGCTCGACCGTCTCGAAGGCCGTCGAGGCACAGTCGGGGTTCCTGCAGTAGCTGCGCTCCGCGGGGAAGGCAAAGGTGCCACACCCTTCGCAGCGCGACCCGAGGAGCGCCGGGTCGCGACCGTCCTGGCCGGTGGTGAACCAGCCCTCAATCGCCGCAGTGGCAGTGCCCATCAGCCGAGCCGCTCGATAATCGTCGCATTGGCCTGGCCGCCGCCCTCGCACATCGTCTGCAGCCCGTAGCGACCGCCGGTGCGCTCGAGCTCGTTGAGCAACGTCGACATCAAACGGGCGCCCGAGCAGCCCGTCGGGTGCCCGATCGCGATGGCCCCGCCGTTGACGTTCACCCGATCCATATCGGGGTGGAACTCGCGCTCCCAGGCGAGCACGACGGAGGCGAACGCCTCGTTGATCTCCACCAGGTCGATCTCGTCGAGCTTGAGCTTCGCCTTGGCGAGCACCAGCTCGGTCGCCGGGATCGGCGCCGTGAGCATGATCTGCGGGTCGTTCGCGGCCACGGCGAAGGTGTGGAAGCGGGCCCGCGGCGTGAATCCCAGCGACGACGCCCGTTCCTCGCTCATGATCAGCACGGCCGCCGCCCCATCCGAGATCTGCGACGACGTCCCCGCCGTGACCGTGCCGGTCTCGGAGAACGCCCCCCTGAGCCCCGCCAGCTTCTCGAGCGACGTGTCGCGGCGCACGCCCTCGTCAACCTCGAGGAGCCCGCTGACATCGACGTCAGCCGCACCGGGCACGTCCGGATGGACCCGAGCTTCGAGCGCCACGATCTCGTTGGAAAAGCGGCCCGAGTCGGTGGCCCGCGCCGCCCGCTGGTGCGACTGCAGGGCGAAGGCGTCCATCTCCTCGCGCGTGACCTTCCAGCGCCGGGCAATCTCCTCGGCGCACTCGCCCTGATGAATGAGCTCGTAGCGCTCCAAATACAGCGGGCCGTACGCCTCGCCCGGTCCCGGCTCGGTGGTCGAGCCGATCGGCACCCGGCTCATCGACTCGATCCCGCCCCCGATGGCCACGTCCATGGCGCCGGCCATGACGGCTTGGGCGGCGAAGTGGATCGCCTGTTGGGCCGAGCCACACTGGCGATCGACCGTCGTGCCTGGCACCGACTCGGGGAACCCGGCGGCCAGGGCCGCGTTGCGGGCGATGTTCATGGCCTGCTCGCCCACCGTCATCGTGCACCCCATCACGACGTCCTCGACCAGGGACGGATCGAGGTCGTTCCGCGCCAGGAGGGCGGCCAGGGGCTGGGCGGCCAGGTCGGTGGCGTGCCACCCGGACAGGCGCCCGCCCCGGCGGCCGACCGGGGTGCGCACGGCGTCGATGATCACGGCGTTGGGCATGGGGGCCAATTGTGACGCCGAATCAGAATTTGCGCCAGACCAGACCAGGGGTGGAACCAGTTTCCCCGCCCTTTCGGCCAACATAAGGACCCATGCGCAGACCCCTCGCCGCCGCGTTCGTCTGCGCGCTCGCCCTCACGGGGCTCACCAGCTGCAGCACCAGTGCCAGCCCCACCCCGCCGAAGGCGACCACTTCGGGCACGACGCCCGCCCCGATCCTCAGTGCGGGGCAGAAGGCCACGGTCACGTACTGCAACCACGAACGGGCGCGTATCACCGAGCCCACCACCCTCGACGGTCCTGCGCCGACCGCGGTCTACGTCCACGGCGGCTCGTGGGTCTCGGGCAACTACTCCACCGGTGGGTTTCTCATCGACAAGATCGGCCCCGAACTGGCCTCGGATGGCTTCGTGGTCGTGAGCCTCGACTACCGGCTCGGGCCGCACGCGAAGTGGCCCGACCAGATCGTCGATGTGAAGTGCGCCATTCGCTACCTACGCGCCAACGCGCACGAGCTCAACATCGACTCCAACGAAATCGGCGCCTGGGGCCAGAGTGCCGGCGGCCACCTGGTCGCGCTGCTCGGCACGGCCGGTCCCTCGGCCGGCTGGGACATCGGCGCCTACCCGGACGAGTCGAGCAAGATCCAAGCGGTGGTCGACATGGCCGGGCCGAGCGACCTGCTGACGATGGGCAATCAGGGCGACAGCTTCGCCGTCGCCGAGACCTTTGTCTCGCTCCTCGGCAAAGTGCCGCGCAACAAGCTCGGCTCTGACCTGACGGCCGCGAGCCCGGTCACCTACATCGCGCCCGGCGACCCTCCGTTCCTCCTGATGCACTCCACCGACGACGAGATCGTCTACCCCCAGCAGTCACTCGAAATGTCCTGGGACCTCACCGCCAACCACGTCCCGCACGAGCTCGTCATGGTGAACGGCGGGGGCCACGAGTTCGACAATCCCGGCGAGCAGCCCACCGAGGCCGGCATCGCTACCGCCATCACCCAGTTCTTCGTGCGCACGCTCGTCTATCACCAGCCGATCGTCAGCACTCCCAACGGCGCCACCGCCGTCGCCAACGGCAGCCCAACCACCACGACCACGACCACCACGAGGGGCGTGACCCCAACCACCCACACGTACACGACCCCACCCTCCACCACCTCCACCGCCCCACCCACCACCACGTCCACGACAATCACCAACACCGGCGCCACCGGCAACACGGGCGATCCCGGCGCCCCCGTCGGCAACAGCTGACGCTCCTGGCTGACCACGTTCCTTGGCGCCGTCCCCGGCGCTGTGGAAGATTCGCTGGCCCATGGACCTGACCTTCGGCGACGAACTTGAGGCCTTCCGAGCGCAAGCACGCGCCTGGCTGGCCGCCCACGTCCCCGCCGAGCCGCTCCCCTCCTTCGATACCCCCGAAGGCTTCGAGGCCCACCGGGCCTGGGAACGGACCCTCTATAACGACCGCTGGTCCGTGGTCAGCTGGCCGGTCGAATACGGCGGGCGGGACCTCGGCATCTTCGAGTGGCTCGTCTTCGAAGAGGAGTACTACCGAGCCCGCGCGCCGAAGCGAGTCAGCCAGAACGGCATCTTCCTCCTCGGCCCGACGATGCTCGAGTACGGCACGACCGAGCAGAAGGCCCGGTATCTCCCGCCGATGGCCTCCGCCGACGAGATCTGGTGTCAAGGCTGGTCCGAGCCCGACGCCGGCAGCGACCTCGCCGGCATCCGCTCCCGGGGGGCTCGCAACGACGCGGGCGACGGCTGGATCCTCAACGGCCAGAAGACGTGGGCCAGCCGCGGCGCCTTCGCCGACTGGTGCTTCGGCATCTTCCGCACCGACGCCGAGGCCGAGCGCCACCGTGGCCTGACCTACTTCCTGATCGCCATGGACACGCCGGGCGTGACCGTGCGGCCGATCCCGCAGATCGACGGCGAGACGGGCTTCGCCGAGATCTTCTTCGACAACGTCGAGATCCCCGAGGACCAGGTGCTCGGCGAGGTCGGCGCCGGCTGGTCCGTCGCCATGGCCACGGCCGGCTCCGAACGCGGACTCTCGCTGCGCAGTCCGGCTCGCTATACCGAGGCAGCCGACCGCCTCGTGCAGCTCTACGCGTCGCGTGGCGGCCCACCCGCTTCCACCGACGCGGTGGCACAGGCCCACATGGACGCCGAGGCCTACAAGCTGCACACGTACTGGACCGCCTCCAAGGTGGCGCGCGGCCAAGCCGTCGGCCCAGAGGCGAGCGCCAACAAGATCTTCTGGTCCGAGACCGACGTCACCATCTACACGACGGCGCTCGATCTGCTCGGCCCCGAGGCCGAGCTGCTCAGTGCCGGCGCTCCCGGCGAATGGCTCGACGGCTACTTGTTCTCGCTCGCCGGCCCGATCTACGCCGGCACCAACGAGATCCAGCGCAACGTTGTGGCCGAGCGCCTGCTCGGGCTGCCTCGATGATGGACTTCGCGTTCTCCGAAGACCAAGAAGAGCTGCGGCGCGGTGTGCGTACCGTGCTCGATGCGGAATGTAGCGTCGACGCGCTCCGGTCCTTCGAGGTCGTCGACGAGGAGGCCCGCGCCGAGCTGTCCGCCAACCGCTGGGCCGTCCTGGCCGAACTGGGCGCCCCGGCACTCGTGGTGCCGACCTCAGCTAACGGTCTCGGCCTGGGCGACGTCGACCTGGTCGGCGTGCTCGAGGAGTCCGGCTACGCCTGCCTGCCCGAGCCGCTCCTCGAGACGGCGGCGCTCGCGGCCCCCACCCTGACGGCGCTGCTGCCCTACCCTGCCGCGGCGGCGGCGCTCGCCGCGCTCGTCGAGGACGACGCCGTCTTCGCAGTAGGCGGGATCGACGTCACGCCGGCCGGGATCACGTCGCCGAGTGAAGTGTCGCCCGACGGGATGTTGCGCACGCCGCGCGTCGTGGGCGCGCGCGACGCTGACATCTTGCTGCTGGCGTGCCGGGACGACGAGTCGGGTTGGCAACTCCACGCGGTGCCGGCGGCGTCGTGTACGGCCGAACCGACGCCGGCGCTGAGCGCGACGCGTGACCTGTCGACCGTCCACTGGCCGCTCGCCTCCGAGACGCTGTTGGCCTATGGCGTCGCAGCCGAAGCCGCAGTGACGCTCATAGCCGATCGCGCCGCCGCGGCGCACGCCGCACTCCTCGTCGGACTCGCCGACCGCATGCTGGCCATGACCGCGGCCTACGCCAAGGATCGACACCAATTCGGCAAGCCGATCGGGAGCTTTCAGGCGGTGAAGCACCACTTGGCCAACGCGCGCGTTGCGCTGGAGTTCGCGCGCCCCGCCACCTACCGCGCCGCGTGGTCGCTTTCGACGGCGCAACTGTCGCTGTCGCACGATGCGTCCATGGCCAAGGCGATGGCGTCCGACGCGGCCGACCTGGCCGCGAGCGTGTCGCTCCAGGTACACGGCGCCATCGGCTACACGTGGGAGTGCGACCTCCACTTCTTTATGAAGCGCACGTGGGCGCTCTCCCGCGCCTGGGGCGACGCGGCCACCCACCGCCGCCTCGTCCTGTCGCACGCGCTCGCCGCGCCGCGGGCGGCCGGTTAAGCGGCGCCCGCCGCCACCGGCGCCGATCAGTCCCCGACAGCCAAAACCGCCCAAAATGGCAATGTCCGATTCCCGCCAGTAATCGTCACAGCGGCGTGCCACGCTGGCACCCGTGATCGAGGACCCGGAACGCTGCTACGAGGCGGCGAAGAGCAAGGACGACCGCTTTGACGGGGTCTTCTTCTGCGCCGTGACCTCGACCGGTATCTACTGCCGGCCCAGCTGCCCGGCGCGCACGCCCAAGCGGGAGAACATGTCCTTCTACCCCACGGCGGCCGCCGCCCAGCAGGCCGGGTTCCGGGCCTGCCTGCGGTGCCGACCTGATGCCACGCCCGGCTCCCCGGAATGGAACGTCCGCGCCGACGTCGTGGCGCGGGCCATGCGGCTCATCCGCGACGGGATCGTGGACCTCGAAGGGGTCGAAGGTCTGGCGGGTCGCCTCGGGTACAGCACCCGCCAGCTCAACCGCCTCATCACCGCCGAGGTCGGCACCGGACCGCTCGCCCTGGCCCGGGCGCAGCGCAGCCAGACGGCGCGCGTCCTGCTCGAAACGACCGACCTTCCCATCGCGCACATCGCGTTCGCCGCCGGCTTCGCCAGCGTGCGCCAGTGCAACGAGACGATCCGCCAGGTCTTCGCCGAGTCGCCGAGTGGCTTGCGCGTGCGGGCGACCAAGTCGGTGCAGGCGAGGCGAGACCGCCGACAAGCCGCGCCCCAGGCCATCCATTTGCGCCTTCCGTGCCGCCGACCGTTCAACCCGGCCTCCGTGCTCGACTTTCTCGGCGTGCGGGCGCTGCCGGGGGTGGAGTCGCTCGAGGGCTCCGTGTACCGGCGCACCCTGTGCCTGCCGCACGGCCATGCCGTCGTCAGCTTGGCGGCGCCCGACGAGCAAGCGGCGGCCGACGGTCCGGCCTACGTCGGGGCGGACCTCGTCCTGTCGGACCTGCGCGACCTCACGACCGCGGTCGCGCGCTGCCGCCAGCTGCTCGACCTTGACGCCGACCCGATCGCGGTCGGTGAAGCGCTGCGCGATGAGGCCTTCCTCGGTGCGGTGGTCGTACGCGACCTGGGCCGCCGTGTCCCCGGCGCGGCCGACGGGTTTGAGCTGGCGGTGCGCGCCGTGATCGGCCAGCAGGTGTCGGTGTCCGGCGCCCGCACCGTAGCTGGGCGATTGGTGCACGCAGCGGGCGACGCCCTGCCCGAGCCGGTGGGCTCACTGACGCATCTCTTTCCTACCCCCGAGGAGCTCGTGGCTCTGGCCGAACGCGATCCCGGCGCCTTCGCCATGCCGGCCAGCCGCAGGCGGGCGCTCGTGGCGCTGGCCGAGGCCGTCGGCTGCGGAGAGGTCGTCATCGACCCGGGCGCCGACCCACTCGAGCTGCGGCGCTCGCTCGTCGCACTCCCGGGCATCGGCCCGTGGACGGCGGAGTACGTCGCCATGCGGGCACTCCGAGACCCCGATGCCTTCATGCCGACCGACCTCGGCATCCGCAAAGGCGCCCGGGCTATCGGTCTGCCTGACAACCCGACGCAACTTGTGGCGGCGAGCGAGAGCTGGCGACCGTGGCGCAGCTACGCCATGGCCCACCTGTGGGCGCTTCCCGCACCCGCACCCGTATCGACCGCAGAGATCCCAACCCGACCAGTGAAAGGACGAGCAGCATGAGCACGCGTACCGTCACCATGCCCTACGACACCCCGATCGGCCGCCTCGTGCTCGAGTGCGATGGCGACGTGCTCATCGGCCTGTGGCTGCCCAACGAGAGCCGGCGCACGCGCCACGACGCCGACGACGTGCCGACGGTGCTCAAGGAGACGGCGTCGCAGCTCGATGAGTACTTCGCCGGTCAGCGGACCGACTTCGACGTGCCCATGGATCTCGACGGCACGGAATTCCAACGGGAGGTCTGGACCGAGCTGACCCGCATCCCCTACGGCGAGACGATCAGCTACGGCGAGCTGGCCCGGCGAGTCGGCCGTCCGAATGCGCCCCGTGCCGTCGGGCAGGCCAACGGCCGCAACCCGATCGCCGTCATCGTGCCCTGCCACCGGGTGCTGGCCAGCAACGGCATCGGCGGGTACGGCGGTGGCCTCAAGGTGAAGCGGACGCTCCTGGCCCTCGAGGGCATCACCGCTTGATCGCCTGATGGGCTGATCGGCTCCGACCGCGCCGGCGCGCGTAGGGTGCGCCGGTGGAAACAGCCCAGAGTGTGCGCGATGCGTTCGACCTGACCGGCCGCGTGGCCCTGGTCACCGGAGCCGCCGGCGGCATCGGGCGCACGAGCGCCGAGGTCCTGGCCGGTGCCGGGGCGACGGTGGTCTGCGCCGACGTCAATGTCGAAGGCGCGGCCGAGACGGCACGTGGCATCGTCGAGGCGGGCGGTCAGGCGGAGAGCGCCGAGCTCGACGTCTCGGAGCGTGGCGCCGCGTCAACCCTCGTCGGCCACATCACGGCTCGCCATGGCGGCCTGCACGTGATGTGCAACATCGCCGGCGTCATGATCGACAGCTCCATCATCGACGTCGACCCCGACGAGTTCGACCGCATCCTCAGCATCAACCTCAAGGGTGTGCTGTACGGATGTCAGGCCGCCGGGAAGGTGATGGTGGAACAGGGCGGCGGCTCCATCATCAACATGGCCTCGGCGGCTGTCCTCACACCCGCCGCGGGCATCGGGCCCTACGCCATCTGCAAGGCCGGCGTGGCGCAGCTCACCAAGTCGATGGCCGTCGAGGTCGGCAAGCGCGGGGTGCGGGTCAACTCGATTGCGCCAGGGTTCATCCCGACGAACATGACGGCGCGGTACTACACGAACCCCGACGGCTCTTTGAACGAGGAGCTGAAGGACGCGGTGCTCACGCCGATGGCGCGCCATGCGCCGTTGCGGCGGGTCGGGGAGGCGGCGGACATCGGGTATTGCGTGCTGTATCTCGCCTCGGACGCCAGCAGCTTCGTGACCGGGCAGCTGCTCAGTCCGAACGGCGGCGTCGCCATGCAGTACTGACGCCGGCGGGGCCGGATCAGGAGAGGCGGACGAGGTCGAACTGGCCCGTCGTGGTATCCGAGACGATGACGGCGGGGCCGGGACCGACCAGCGTCACGGCGGCGCCGACGCTGACCGGGTCGCTCGTCGAACCGTGCTCGTCGATGCGCAGGACGCACGACACGGGTGACGACGGTGACGGGGACGGGCAATTCGACGAGTCGCCGGCGGGCTGGAGCACGAGGGGGCCGGCGGCGGTGTCGACCACCGAGCTGGTGACCGAGCCGCCGTAGGAGCCGACCCGGGCGAGGGTGGTGGCGTCGTAGGTGGTGTATTCCGCATCGAGGCCCTGGCCGGCCGGCTCGCTGACCCAGACCGCGCCCGCCGCGACCACGTCGACGTACTGGACGCCGCCACCAAGGCCGTTGGGCGCGTCGGCCAGTGCCGGTCCGACGGTGGTGTCGCCGTTCGGGTGCAGGACGGCCAGGTGGTGGTCGTCGCGCTCGTAGTAGATGGAGCCGTCGGCGCCGATGGCGTCGCCGAGCCCTCGTACTACGAGGTGCGGGCCGGCCGATGCGGTGGGGTTGAAACGGTAGACGCTGACCGTGTTGCCCTGGGTGACCGAGACGAACACGTTGCCGCCGCCGGTGGCGAGCGCCACCAGGTCGGAGTCGGAGCTGTTGGCCGCGTTGACGGTCGGCATGTTCCACTGCCCGTCCTGGTTGCCGCTGGTGCGGTTGTAGGCGTAGACGTTCGAGTAGGTCGCGGCGTAGAAGTTGGTGGAGTCCGCCGCCAGCGCGGCGATGCCGGTGACGACGTGCTCGGCGATGGCGGCGGGCCCGTTGCCGTCGATCACCCAGGCGATAGCGGGCGCCGGGTTCGTCGGGTCCTGCGGCGCGGCGAAGACGGCGCCGTCGGGGCTCTCGGCCGCGGTGACGCGGTCGGCCGAGAACGGCAGCGCGATCGGGGCGCCGGCCTGCAGCGGGCCTGAGGTGGCGACGGGTGGCAACGTCGAGGGCGGCGTCGTCGTCGTGGTGGACCCGGCTGGGTGGGACGCACCGGCACCGTGGTGGGTCGTCGTGGTGGCCGACGACGCGGGTGACGACGGGCTCGAGCTGCACGCCGTGAGGAGGACGGCGCCGAGGCACAGCAGGGCGGGCACGGCGGCAAACCGGGCGGCCAACGGGACTTGCAGAAGCCGGACCGGGTGCTCCCGCATCGAGCCAGTATGGCGTTTGCCGCGGGCCGCTACGGTGCGGCTATGGCCACCACACGCAACATCTCGTACGAAGCCGACGGACGGACGATGGTGGGGACTCTCGCCCTGCCCGACGGCGACGGTACGGACCAGCGACCGGGCGTGCTCGTCTGCCACGAGGGACCCGGGCTCGACGACCACGCCCGGGCGGTGGCGGCGCGCCTGGCGGACGAGCTCGGCTACGTCGCGTTCGCGCTCGACTACCAGGGCGGGGGCAAGCCGCTCGAGGATCGTGCGCAGATGATGGAGCGCATCGGCGAGTTCTACCGGGATCCGCTCCGGGTGCGCGACATCGGGATGGCCGGCCTGGAGATCCTGCTCCAAGAGCCGCGCACCGACCCCCAGCGGCTGGCGGCCATCGGGTACTGCTTCGGGGGCACCCTCGCCCTCGAGCTGGCGCGCGGCGAGGCCGACCTGAAGGCGGTCGTGGGCTTCCACTCCGGGCTCGTGAGCGCCCGCCCGCAGGACGCCGAGAACATCGTGGGCAAGGTGCTGGTCATGATCGGCGCCGACGACCCGATCGTGGACAACGCCCAGCGGCGGGCGTTCGAAGAGGAGATGACCGGCGGCGGCGTGGACTGGCAGCTGGTGGTCTACGGGGGCGCCGTGCACTCGTTCACCAACCCGCGTGCGGCAAACGTCGACCTGCCCGGGATTGAGTATCACGAGCCATCCGACCGGCGCTCGTGGCAGGCGATGCTCGACCTGTTCGCCGAGGTCCTCTGAACCGGTGCGGTGGGGCGGTCCGTATCTGACGCCCCGTCAGGTCCGGACTAACCTCGATGCCCATGCCTGAGCCCCTGCCGAAGATCATCTCGGTCGACGACCACGTGGTCGAACCGCCCAACGTGTGGCAGGACCGGCTCCCGTCCAAGTACGCCGAGGTGGGGCCGCGCGTGGTGCGGGCGCCGATGCCCGAGGTCGAGTTCCGCGGTGGGTCGCTCAAGGTCAAGGAGGGGTCCAAGGGCACGCCCGTCGACTGGTGGTACTACGAGGACCTGAAGCGGCCGCTGCTGCGGGTCGACTCGGCGGTCGGCGTGCCTCGGGACGAGGTGACCATGAAGGGCGTGACCTACGAGGACATGCGGCCGGGCTCCTACGAGGTCAAGCCCCGGCTCGACGACATGGACGCCAACCACATCGAGGCGGCGCTGTGCTTTCCGACCTTCCCGCGCTTCTGCGGCCAGACGTTCACCGAGGCCAAGGACCACGAGCTCGGTCTGCTGTGCGTGAAGGCCTACAACGACTGGATGGTCGATGAGTGGTGCGGCGACTCGGGTGGCCGCCTGATCCCGCTGTGCCTGATCCCGCTGTGGGACGCCGAACTGGCGGCGGCCGAGGTGCGGCGCAACGCCGAGCGCGGCGTCCGTGCCGTGTGCTTCAGCGAGATCCCCCCGTTCCTGGGCCTGCCCAGCGTGCACGACCCCGACCACTACTGGGACCCGTTCTTCCGGGCCTGCGCGGAGACCCAGACCATCGTCAACATGCACATCGGGTCGTCTTCGAAGATGCCGTCGACGTCGGCGGACGCCCCGCCGGCCGTCGGTTCGACGCTGACGCACACGAACGCCACCTTCTCGCTCGTCGACTTCTTGTTCAGCGGCGTCTTCGTGCGGATCCCCGAGCTGAAGGTGGCCTACTCCGAGGGTCAGATCGGGTGGATCCCCTACATCTTGGAACGGGCGGACCGGGTGTGGGAGGACAACCGCGGCTGGGGCGGCGTCGCCGACATTGTGCCGGAGAAGCCGTCGAGCTACTTCAAGGACCACGTGTGGGGGTGCTTCTTCGACGACGCGCACGGACTGAAGTCCGTCGACGAGATCGGCGAGGACAACATCACCTACGAGTCCGATTACCCGCACTCCGACTCGACCTGGCCGCGCACCCGCGAGATTGCCGAGGAGCAGATGGCGGACCTCACCGACGAGCAGCGCCGCAAGATCGTGCGGGGCAACGCGATCAAGCTGTTCGGCCTCGACCTCGTCGCCTGACGCGGCCCGGCACCCGCACCCGCACCCGGCTGAGCCGTCACTGATCCTTCTCGCGCATGGATCTCCGCTACACCGCGTCCGAGCAGACCTTCCGCAGTGAACTGCGCCGCTGGCTGGGCGCCTCGCTGCCGACGCTGGGCGCGCCACCGCCCCAGGACGACTGGCCGGCTCGCCGCGCCTACGACCTGCGCTGGCAGCGTCTCCTGTTCGAGGCCGGGTACGCCGGCGTCGACTGGCCGGCCGAGGGTGGCGGTCGGGGGGCGTCGCCCGTCGAGCAACTGATCTTCAAGGAGGAATGCGAACGGGCCGGGGCCCCCTACGTGGGCGTCAACTTCGTCGGCCTCCTCCATGCGGGTCCGACGATCATCGCTGAGGGCACACCCGCGCAGCGGGAGCGCTACCTCCCGGCCATCCTGCGCGGCGAGGAGGTCTGGTGCCAGGGCTTCAGCGAGCCCGACGCGGGGAGCGACTTGGCCTCACTGCGCACCCGGGCCGTCCGCGACGGCGACGACTACGTGGTCACCGGGTCGAAGATCTGGACGTCGCACGCCGAGGTGGCCGACTACTGCGAGCTGCTCGTGCGCACCGGCGACGCCGGCAACCGCGGCATCAGCTGGTTGATCATGCCGATGGACTCGCCGGGCATTGAGATCCGGCCGTTGCGCACGATCGAAGGCACCACCGAGTTCGCCGAGCTGTTCCTCACCGACGTGCGCATCCCGGTGGCCAACCGGGTAGGCGACGAGAACGACGGGTGGCGGGTGACCATGGTCACGCTGTCCTTCGAGCGGGGGACGGCCTTCGTCGGCGAGCTCCTCGAGTCCATGCGCCTGCTCGGCGAGGTGCGTGCGGTGGCCAACCGTCTCGGGCTCCTCGGCGACGAGGGGCTGGAGCGGCGGATCGGCCACCTGGTAGCTGCGTTCGACGCGCTGTGGGCGCTGACCAAGCGCAACGTCTCGGAGGCGGCAAAGACCGGGGTCCCCGGCATCGGCGGCTCGGTGTTCAAGTTGTCATTCTCGGAGCACGCGCAGGCCCTCGGCGACCTGGGCGTCGAGGTGCTCGACCGTGCCGCGCTCTGTGCAGACCCCCTCGACGGTCCCGACGGCGTCGCGTTGGGCAACGGGGAACTGCTGCACGCGTGGTTCAAGTCGATCAACCTGACGATCGCGGCCGGGACCTCGCAGGTCCAGAGGAACATCGTGGCCGAGCGCATCCTCGGCCTGCCCAGGGCGCGCTGATGGACTTCCGGGTCGGCGACAACCAGCGCGAGCTGGCCGACGGCATCCGCTCCATGCTGACCGGCCGGTTGCCGCTCGAGCACCTGCGGGCGCGCGAAGGCCAAGAGCGCGCCATCGCCGCCGACGACTGGGCGGCGCTCGGAGAGACCGGCGTCTTCGCGCTGACCTTGCCCGAGCCGATCGGGACCGGGCTTGGGCTCGCCGATGCGGCAATCGTCTTCGAGGAGCTGGGACGAGCGCTCGTGCCCGGCCCGCTCGTCGGTACGTTCCTGGCCGCGAGCGTCGGCGCCGTCAGCGGTGCGGCAGAGGGTCGCGCCCTGGTGGGTGTGCACACCGCGAGCCGGCAGGGGCCCGTGCTGGTCGAACACCTCGGTTCGCTGGACGCATTGCTCGTGCTGGACGGCGACGGCCCCGGCCAGCTGCTCGCGCCGGCGCCCATCGGAGGCGCCCACCGCCTGGAACACCCGCTCGATCCGCTGACCCCGCTCTGGAGTCTCGACGCGCTCCCCTTCGGCGGCACGGTGCCGGGCGACGACGGGCACCTGTGGCAGCGCGGCATGTTGCTCAGCGCCGCGCTGCAGGTGGGCCACGCGGTGGCGACACTCGAACTGGCGGTCGCCTACGCCAAGGAGCGCCAGCAGTTCGGCAAGCCGATCGGCTCGTTCCAGGCGGTGAAGCACATGTGCGCCGACATGCTGGTGCGCGCGGAAGTGGCGCGTGCCGGAGTGCACGCGGCGGCCTGCCTGTCCGACGCACCCGACGTCGTCGCATCAGAGGCCGAGACGGCCGGCTGTGCCCCGGGCCAGATGCTCGAACGGAGCCTCTCGGGTGCCAAGCTCATGGCCGACGAAGCCGCCCTCGCCAACGCGCGGACCGCCATCCAGGTCCACGGCGGCATGGGGTACACCTGGGAGGTGCCGCTCCATCTCCACCTCAAGCGGGCCCGCATCCTCTCCACGAGCTTTGGGACCCCGGCCGACCTCTCGGCCGCCTTGGCCGCCTATGCCTGAGCGGGAGATGGCCCCGCCCGTCCGAACGGAGACACCGCGATGACCGACCAGGCACAGCTCCCCGCCGACGTGGTGCGCGCCGTCCCCGAGGGACGCGTGGTCTACGGCATGCAACTGCCGATCCAGTCGCAGTCGACGCTGTATGTGGCCGACTGGGAGAAGGAGGCTGGACCGGCCGAGCTGGCCCGCATCGCCCGCGCGGCCGATGAGGCCGACTTCTTCTATCTCGGGGTCTGCGACCACACGGCCATCCCGCGCCGCCTGGCCGACGCAATGGGCACGATCTGGTACGACACCACCGCGACGCTGGGTTGGCTGGCCGCGCTGACGACGCGCACCCACCTCCTCTCCCACGTGCTGATCCTCGCCCAGCGCCACCCGCTGCGGGCAGCCAAGGAGCTGTCGACATTGGACGCGCTTTCGGGGGGTCGCCTCATCGTCGGCGTCGGCGCAGGACACGTACCCGAGGAGTACGAGCTCTTGACCGGTGACTTCGCGGCGCGGGGCCGCCACACCGACGAGGCGGTCGCCGCGCTGGCCCGTTGCTTCACGGCGGAGTTCCCCGAACTCCCGGGCCCGCGCTTCCCCGCGCGCGACATGGGCCTTGCGCCGCGCCCGGTCCGCCAGCCGCGCCCGCCCATCTGGATCGGCGGTTCGTCCCCGGCGGCCATCCGACGGACCGCCGCCTACGGCGACGGGTGGCTGCCCCAGGGCACGCGGCGGCGGGACCTGCCCGGGCAGATCGCCCGCCTGCGCGAGCTGCGCGACGAGTTGCGCGCCGGGGCGCCCGTCGACATCGGCACCATCGTCGAGCCCATCTACCTGAGTTCGAGCGGCTCGGGATGGGAACTGCCCGGCTGGGTGCTCACCGGATCGGCCGACGAGGTGGCGGGCTCGCTCGGCGAGCTGGTGGAGATGGGGGTGAACCACCTCCAGGTGCGTTTCATGGCCCGCAGCGTCGAAGAGTTCTGCGAGCAAACGGCTCGCTTCGGGGCCGAGGTGGGCCCCCTGCTGAACCACTGAGCCACCCCCAGCCATAGGCTGGAGGCGTGGTCGTCTTCTCTTACGTCGTGGGCGTACTGGTGCTCACTTTTGTCTTGCTGCGGCAGATCCGGGTGGTCCCGGTCCCGCGCGCGTACGTACCCCGCCTGCCGTTGGTCCTGGGCGTCATCGGCCTCTTCACCATGACGGGGTACGCGGGCGATCACCACGTCACCTCGGGCGCCTGGGGCTGGGTCGTCGCCACCTTGGTGGTCGGCGCCATCGGCGTCGGCGCGTTGCGCGGGTTGTCCATGCGGGTCTGGGACAGCAACGGGTGGGTGGTGCGTCAGGGCAACGTCGTGACGATGGCCCTGTGGCTGGTCTCCTTGCTCGTGCACTTCGGCGGCGACGTCCTGGGCGATCACGCCGGCGGGGCCGGGCTGGTCGGGTCCAGCTTCCTGCTCTACCTCGGGCTCACCCTGGCCGTGCAGCAGTACGTGGTGTTCCGGCGAGCCCAGCCCATGTGGGCCCGACTCGGCCCGAACGCCGGCCGCCCGCTCGTCGTGAACTTCTCGCAGGGACCGGGCGCGTTCTTCGCCACCTTTCGCACCGGGGCGCCCGCGCAACACGGACCGGCTGGCTGGGGGGCGACCCCGACGCCGGCGCCGCACGACCCCAACGTGATCGACGTCGAAGTGGTCGAGGACGACGAGGACCACGGCCCGCCCGAGCTCCACGCGCCGCGCTGATCGTTCCTACACTCGGCGGCCGTGACGTCGCCACGAAGCTTCAGCCAGCGCCCCTACGTCGGGCCCCCGGGCTCGACCGAGCTGGTCCTGGTGCGCCACGGCGCGTCAGCGGACTCGATTGAGGGCGAAACCTTCGAGCTGGTCGAGGGCCAGGGTGACCCGCCGCTCTCGGACGTCGGGCGCCACCAAGCCGAACTGGTGGCGGCGCGACTCGGTCACGAGCTCTTCGACGGCCTGTATGTCAGTACCTTGCGGCGCACGGCCGAGACAGGGGCCCCGTTGGTCGACCGGACCGGGATGACCCCGGTCGTCGACGCTGACCTACGCGAGGTGTTCCTGGGTGAGTGGGAGGGTGGGCTGCTGCGCCAGAAGGCGGCGGACCACGACCCGCTGCTCGAACAGGTCTTCGCCGAGCAGCGCTGGGACGTGATCCCGGGCGCCGAGTCGCGCGAGGTGTTCGGCGGGCGTCTCCGGCGAGCCGTCGAGCGGATCACGGCGACCCACCCGGGTGGTCGGGTGGTCGTCTTCAGCCACGGGGCCGCCATCGGCGAGGTTTTGGCGCAGGCCACCCGATCCGACCCTTTTGCCTTCCTTGGGGCTGACAACGCATCGATCTCCAAGGTCGTGGTCACGGGCGAGCGCTGGGTCTTGCGTGGCTACAACGACACGTCCCACCTGACCGGGTGATCCGTCCTTCGCCATGGGACCGAAGGGCAGGCACCCTCGCAAGCCGAAGCAAAAGCTGCCCCCGGTGCCCGACTACATGCGGTACACGGGCGGGGGACGGCGCTACTGGCGGCTGGGCGGGCCGCTGACCCGCACCAACGAGAAGGAGGCCATGGCGGCGCAGCGGAGCCGGCCGCCGGGTCGACTGGGCCGTTTCGTGCTGCACCTCCTGGGCCAGAAGCCGGGGCCGCCGCCGGCTTAGGCCCGCGCGGCCTCGATGTCATCGAGCGACAGCTCGGCCGTGACGTGGCCGCCGCACTGCGCACAGTCACCGGTGTGGCGCCACGACCTGATGAGCCGCGTGCCTTCGGGGTTCAACAGGACGGTAAAGGCCTCCGAGTCGTCGGCCGCCTCCAGGCCGAAGTACGGACGCCACTCGGTGAAGACGGCGCGACTGTCCACCTCGATCCCCTTGAGGATCCGCCGGAACCGCATGTGTGCAGCGTCGAACACCCAGGTGCTGTTGCAGGACTCGAAGACGGTCGGGGCCACAAAGAAATACTGCCCCCGCCAGATAAAGACCCCATCAGAATCGTGTTGTCGTTGTATGACGATCTGACGTCAGGCGAGCCTGCGATGGATGCGCGAGGGCTCAGCGCCGGAGCGGGTGGGCACTGAAGAAGTTCCACATGATCTTGTCGGCGTTGATGGCCATCGTCGTGGTCCCCACTTCCTTCGACTTGCTATCGAGCACGCTGCCCGGCCAGGTGTGCCCACCACCGCGGATGCGGTAGAGGTCAACCGAGTTGCCCTTGGGGCAGGCATAGGAGATCAGCGCCACGTTCTTCGCCACGACGCGGGTGGTGGAGGTCGACGCGCAATCGTCGCGCTTGGCCCAGGCGGCAGTGATCTTGGGGATGGACGGTCCCGAGGTCGACTGCGGGACGTTGTTGCCCAGCAATTGGCTGATCGTGCCCTTGGTTCCCGGCGGGAGCGGGAGCTTGTAGGCCAGGGCTCCGAGCCCGCCGGTGTAGGAGACCAAGGGGTCGCTCGTCCCGTGGAACGCGACGACGGGCACGGGGCGCGACGCGTTGCAGTGAGCCGGGTTCGCGACGCCGGATACCGGTGCGATGGCCGCCACCTGGGTGGCGTCCGCACACGCGAGGACCGACGCCATAATGGCCCCGTTCGAATACCCGGTCACGAAGACCCGGTTCTGATCGACGCACAGACTCGATGTCACGTTGGTCAGCACCCCTCGCAAGAAGGCGAGATCCTTGCTCTTGAATCCGGTCTGCCAGTACGGGATGCGGCGTGCCACTTGTGGGGTGATCGTGATGAAGCCGTCTCGGTTGCCGTATGTCCCCAGCTGGGTCACCGTGAGCATGTCGGCGGCCGATACGTCGTAGCCGTGCAGATCCACCACGACGGGCAAAGGCGTTCGCCCGGTGTAGGAGGAGGGCAGCTGTCGGATGTAGCCGCCCGAGTCACCGCCGGCCTTCATGTACTGGATGGTCGTTCCCGGCTTGGGCTGTCGCGCCTCCTGGCACCCGGACGAGTTGCTGGCGGGTACCGGCATCGAAGTGGTCGTGGTGGGTGGGGTCGTCGTCGTCGATGCGGCGGTGGCCGAGTCCATCGGGACGACAAGCGCGACGGTCAGGACGCCCGCTGAGACCAGTCCCGAGCACACGGCCAGGCGCCAGGGGGGCGCTCGTCTGTCCTGGTCTGCGGTCATTGCTCCTTCTAAGCGGGTTACCGGTCGATGTCGGCGATGGTACCGGCCGAATCAATCCGATTCGCCGCGCAAGGGACGCGAAAGACCAGGTGTCGTTTGGATTCTTATGGTCTCTTGAAGTTCGGCGTCTCAGCCCTGCGACGCGGCGGCCGGAGGCCGCGGAAGGACCGTGATGACCGCCGCCTCGGGCGACTCCTGGAGGGCGGCCTCGATGACATCGGTGATCTCGGAGCCGACGAGCTCGTCGCGCTCGAGAAGGTGATCGCGCAGCGCCTCCACCACCTCGGGGTGCGCGGCGACGATCTCCTTCGCCCCATCGCAGGCGCCCATCAACAACGCGTCGAGCTCGGCGCGGGCAGCCTTGTCCCCGAGCACCTTGTCCACGAGGTTGCCCTCGAGGTACCCGTTGCCGGCAGCCGCCACGGAGATCAGGGAGTTGCCCATGCCGCAGGCTCCAATCATCTGTGCACCGATACTGGTCGCCGCAGCCAGATCGGACGCTGGTCCCGTGGAGACCTCGTCAAACCAGTGCTCCTCGGCCACCATGCCGCCCATGGCGATCTGCAGCAGCGCATGCATCTCCTCGCTGCTCTTGGTGAAGCGCTCTTCGGTGTCGGAGTGCTGGAGCAGGCCGAGCGAATCCCGCCGCTTGACGATGGAAAGGACGTCGAGCTGGCGGGTCTGCCCGACGAAATACGCCACGGTGGCGTGACCGGCCTCGTGCGTGGCCACCCGGTCTCGCTCGTTCGGCGTGTAGATGGTCTCGTCGGTGACGCCGAGCTCGACCAGCATCTTCGCCTCGCCAACGTCGGCCATCGTCATGGCCGCGCGACCGTGAGTGAGCGCGATCACCAGCGCCTCGTCCATGAGGCGTTCCAGCGCGGCGGGCGAGTAGCCGAACGTCATGCCGGCCACGATGTCGACCGCGCCGTGCTCGTCCAGGTCCGACGCATGGGCCTTCTTGCCCAGGTAGTAGGCGACGATGTCCGCCCGCGCCCGGCGGCCGGGCAGGCCGAAGTAAATGGTGCGGTCGAAGCGGCCGGGTCGGATCAGGGCCGGGTCCAAGTCGTCCTTGCGATTGGTCGCGCCCACCACGAGCACGTTGGCCGGCACCACCTCGGGCTTGCGCAGCTTCGACCCGTCCGGGAGGTAGCGGTTGAACAGATCGATCCAGCTCCAGGCGAAGCGTTGTCCGCGGCTGGGAGTGTCGAACGACTGGAGCTGCACGAGCAGTTCGTTCACGACGCCGGTGACGCCCTCGGTCCCGCCACTGCCCCCAAGGCCGCGACGCGAGGCGCCAATGGCGTCGATCTCCTCAATGAAGCCGATGGCTCCCCCCTCCTTGCGCGCGTACTTTCGCAGTTGCTTGAAGAAGGAACGGATCTTGCGGTTGGTCTGCCCGTAGTACATCGACTGGAACGCCGACGCGGAAACGAAGAGGAACGGGACGTTTGCCTCCTTCGCCATCGCCTTGGCGACGAACGTCTTGCCCGTCCCCGGCGGCCCCTCGAACAACACGCCGCGTCGGGCCGACCCGCCCATGGTGTCGCGGAAGGTCTGGTGGGCCAGGAAGAGGTTGATGGAGCGCACGACTTCAGCCTTGATCGGATCGATCCCAACGAGGTCGTGCAGGCCGACGGCCGTCTCCCCCGGACGCACCAAGGTGTGCGGCGACCGGCCCGCACCCAGGAAGGGCGCAGCCATGACGGCGCCGAGCATGAGCACGATGAGGATGATCGGTAGCGCACCGCCGAGCCAGTGCGGAAGGTGCAGCGATGGGAAGATGCTGCGCCCGCTCATGGAGCGGATGACCACCCACCCCAAAAGGAGCGCGCCGGCCGCTACGAGGCGTCGCAGGCGCGTCAGCCGGCGGCGCTCGCGAGCCCGCGCGACGTCGGCGCTCCCCAAGATGGTGTCACCCACGATCGCGGACACATCGTCCCGATAGCCGGCCTCATGGCGCGGCGAGGGAGGGACCAAATCGGCAGGCCGACTCATCACCAGACTCCGTTCATCCCCCGTGGACTCTTTCAATCTAGAGAATCGCGCAGGTCCTGTGACCTTGCGAACTGCCGAAGGTCACGAAACGCTCAATTTCAGCGCGGGCGAGCCAGATGATGCACCCAATGGGGCGGGCACAACCGGCCTGAGGCGAAATGAGGACGAGCTGGCACTTTGGCACACCTCGTCGGTGCGGAGTTGAATGTGACGGGGCGTCAGATGTGCTGGCGCAGCCCCGACCTGGGAGTCCACATGGCCGAGACGACGACGCGCGACGAGCACCAGCTCCTCATCGGAGGCAAGTGGGTCGACGCATCAGAGGGCACCTACGAGATCGTGAACCCAGCCACCGAGGAGCTGGTGGGGCGGGCGCCGAACGCGAGCGCCAACGACGCCATCGCCGCCGCCGCGGCCGCCAAGGAGGCACAGCCCGGATGGGCGGCCTGGTCGGTCGAGGAGCGCAGTACCCTCATGCGGGAGGCTGCAGCGGCCATCCGGGCCAAGTCATCGGAGTTGCTCCCGCTCGTGATCGCCGAGACCGGCGCCACGGCGACCGTCGGGTCACGCATGCAGGTTCCGGTCGCCGCCGACCGCTTCGAGCGCTATGCCCGCGACCCGCGCCAGGTGCTACAGACACCGCTGCTGCCGCAGTCGGCCCAGGCGACGCCGCTGGCGCCCGGCGGGATCATCGGCGCCATGGTCAACCGTCAACCGCTGGGCGTGGTCGCGTGCATCACCTCGTACAACTTCCCGATGGTGAACATGGCCGGCAAGGTGGCGCCGGCGCTGGCGGCCGGCAATACCGTGGTGATCAAGCCGGCGCCGCAGGATCCCCTCGCCATCGTGGAACTCGTCCGCATCCTCAACGACGTGGGCTTCCCGCCCGGTGTGGTGAACCTGGTCAACGGGAATGGCCCGGCCGCCTCCGCCGCGCTGGTGGACGCCGATGACGTCGACTGCGTCAGCTTCACTGGTTCGACCCAGGTGGGCGTGACCATCGCCGAGAAGGCCGCGCGCACCATGAAGCGGACGTTGCTCGAGCTTGGTGGCAAGGGCGCCTGCGTGGTCTTCGAGGACGCCGACATCAAGGGCGCCATCGGCTGCATCGGCTCGACGTGGTCGTTCCACTCGGGGCAGATCTGCACTGCGCCGACCCGGGCGGTCGTACACCGGAGCGTGTTCGACCAGGTGCGCGACGGCCTCGCGCAGATGGCCGGCTTCCTCAAGGTGGGCGACCCGACCGACCCCAAGACGATCATCGGTCCGGTGATCTCGGCCGCCCAGCGGGGCCGGATCGAGGCCCACATCGCCACAGCCAAGGAGGACGGTGGCGAGGTCGTGATCGGCGGGCAGCGGCCGGCCGACCTGCCCAAGGGCTTCTACGTGGCGCCCACGTTGATCACGGGGACCAACGAGATGCGGGTCGCCCGCGAGGAGATCTTCGGCCCCGTGATCACGATGATCCCCTTCGACGACGAAGAGGAGGGGATCGCGATCGCCAACGACACGGAGTTCGGGCTCTACGACTACGTCTTCTCGGGCGACGGCGCCCGCGCCCTGCGGGTGGCCAAGCGCCTCCAGGCCGGCCACGTCGGCGTCAACACCGCGCAGCGCAACCATGACGCCCCCTTCGGGGGCTTCAAGATGTCCGGCGTCGGCCGCGACGGCGGCGACTACGGGCTGCTGGCCTACACGGAGCCCCAGGCCATCATCTGGAGCTCGTAGCCGGGCGGCGGCCGCCTTCCCAGCGGTCCCCACTCAGCGCACGGAGCGCCTCCGTTGGGCTAAGAACGCACGTGGCCGTCTTCCCGCACACCCCGATGCCCGAGCTGGGCTTGCCGCGCGCCGACGTCATGCAGCAGCTCATCAGCCTCAAGCAGGATGACCAGGACTGGCGCGGTGGCCGGGTCTTCTCCCTCGTGTACTCGGCGGGTGAGGAGGTGCACGAGCTGCTCTCTGACGCCTTGTCGCTCTTCAGCGCCGAGAACGGGCTCAACGTGCTCGCCTTCCCGAGTATCGGCGTCATGCAGCACGACATCGTTTCCAACACCGCGACGCTGCTCGGCGCGGACGCGCCCGAAGCCGGTGGCGCAGTCGAGGGGTACCTGACTTCGGGTGGCACAGAGAGCCTGTTGCAGGCAGTCAAGACGGCCCGCGACGTCGCGCGCGAGCGCGGGATCGCCCGGCCGAGCGTGGTCGCAGGTGAGAGCGCGCACGCGGCGTTCACCAAGGCCGCGGACTACTTCGACGTCGACCTGATCCGGGTCCCCGTGGGACCGGACTTCCGCACCAGCGCCGAGTCGCTCGAGGCGGCCTGCTCGGACGACACGATCATGGTGGTCGGCTCCGCGCCCACCTACCCGCAGGGAGTGATCGATCCGATCGCCGACATCGCCGCGCTGGCGCAAGGGCGCGGGATCCTCTGCCACGTCGACGCTTGCATGGGCGGCTTCCTGCTCCCCTTCCTCCGCGACCTGGGACGGCTCGATGTGCCCTTCGACTTCCGCGTCCCCGGGGTCACCTCCATGTCGGCCGACGTGCACAAGTACGGCTACGCCTCCAAAGGCGTTTCGGTGATCCTGTACCGGGACCACGAGCTGGCCCGCAAGCAACTCTTCATCACGAGCGACTGGCTGGGCGGCCTCTACGCCTCGACCGCCATGGCCGGCACCCGCCCGGCCGGTCCGATCGCGGCGGCGTGGGCGGCCATCATGCACATCGGCCGCCAGGGCTATCTCGAGCTCACTCGGGTGGCCCATGACGCGGCGCGCCAGCTGCGTGCGGGCATCGAGGGCATCGACGCCCTCGAAGTGCGCGGCGATCCCCCCGCCACGGTCCTCGCCTTCGGCGCGCGCGACCCCGACGCCCTCGACATCTTCGCCGTCAGCGAGCGACTCGCCGCCAACGGCTGGTACCTGGACCGGCAAAACCGTCCGGACTCGCTCCACGCCACCGTTCACGCCGGCAGCGCCGTCACGGTGCCCGACTTGGTGTCCGACCTCGAGCACGCAGTGGCGGCGGTCGGCTCGGCGCGCACCGATCGGCGCGACACGACCTACGGCACCGGCTCCTGACTCTAGGCGGGCTCCATTGCGAGCTCGTCGACGAAGCACCAGATCCAGTCTTCGCCGGGCTCGACAGACTGCATGAGTGGGTGCCCCGTGCCGTGGAAATGCTTCGTCGCATGCCGGTTGGGGGAAGAGTCACAACAGTTGACGCCCCCGCAGGTGAGACAGAGGCGGAGGTGTACCCAGCGGTCGCCCGTCTTCATGCACTCACCGCATCCCTCTGTCAGGGGGGTCACGTCGTTGATCTGGTCCAGATGCGCGCATTCGTCCGCGGCCATGGGTTCCTCCCGTCTCGCTTCGGTCAGGACGTCATACCCCCGTCTACCGGGAGCGCTGTCCCGGTCACGCCGCTGGCCTCGGGGCCGCAGAGCCAGGCGATGAGGGCGGCGGGCTCAGAGGGCTCGAGGAGGCGCTCGACCAGCTGCTGGCCGGAGAACTCCTCGGCCGAGGCGAGGCCGTAGACGGCGGCCGACGCGTCGAGCATCGGCCCACGGGTCGACCCGGGGCACACAGAGTTGGCCGTGACGCCGGTCCCGGCGAGGTCGGCGGCCAACGAGCGCATGAGGCCGATGACGGCATGCTTGGACGCGCTGTAGGCGCTGAGGCGCCTGAGGCCGAGGAGCCCGGCGGCCGACGCGATTGCGACGACGCGTCCCTGGCGCGGCGCCGGTTCCTGCAACAGCACCGGCACCGCCGCGGCGGCGAGATTGCGCACACCGTTCACGTTGACGTCGAAGAGGACGTCCCACTGTGCATCGTCCGTCTCCCACAGGGGCGGACCTCCACTGATGACGCCGGCTGCGGCCACGGCCGCCCGCAGTCCCCCAAAGTGCTGGACCGCCTCGTCCACAGCGGCTTGCATGTCCGAGCGGCTCCGGACGTCACCGACCATGGTGCGAACGGCGTCCCCGTGCCTGGCCGCGACCTCCTCCAGGTCGGACTTTGTGGCGAGCGAGTAGTCCAGGGCCGGATCATCCGCGCCGCGGTCGACGGCGACGACGTTCCACCCGGCGGCCACGAGCGCGTCGACGGTCGCCGCGCCCATGCCACGGGCGGCACCGGTGACGACGGCCGTGGGACTCACGAGACGGGCCAACAGCGGCTCACGGACGCGGTGAGGTCACTCACCAATGCGTCGAGCAGGGTGCGTCCTTCTTCAGCAGTCGCTCCTGTGGGATCGCCCAACACGCCGTTGGACGATACCGGCCGCACCCCCTCCACGCGCAGACGGGGCAAGAGGCGATCGATCGGCTCGGTGCACCCAGACTCGGCCAACTCCGCGCGGACAACGGAGGCGTCGATGGCCAGCATGAGCGACGTCTCGGTCCTCCCCGCATGCGCGTCACCGCCCCGAACCCCGGCTCGCCACACGAGCACCGCATCGCCCTCGGCCCCACACCGCTGCTCCACCGCGGCGAGGGCCGGCTGGTTGCCCCCATGGGCGTTGACCAAGACGACGCCGGCGAACGTCGTCCGAGCGCTGCGTACCAGCTCGACGAGCAACTCGCTCAGGACATCGTGCCCGACGAGCAGCGTGCCGGGGAACGCGGCATGCTCGCCGCTGGCCCCGTAGGCGACTGCGGGCGCGATGGTCACGTCCGTTCTCCGTTCGGCCAGCCCACGCGCGAGCGCCACCGCGATCTGGGTGTCGGTGTCGAGCGGGAGGTGCGGCCCGTGCTGTTCGAGCGATCCGAGCGGCACGGCGAGCAAGACCTCGCCCGCCGTCGCCTCCACGTGCCTCCAGGTGGCGCGGCCGAGCTCCATGTCGATCAGGTGCGGACGGGCGAGCGGAACCGCACGGGCGTCGGCACTGGAATGGGCGTGCCGTCCCGCGCCACCTTGGAGTGGCCGATCACCGAATGCGGCCGCGCGTCGAGCGCGGCCAGTGCGGCCTCACCGTGCCCGAGGACGCACTCGGGATCGGGCCCGTCCAGCGGGAGCCCCGTGAAGAACTTCGCTGCCATGCACCCACCGCGGCAGGCGTCGAATGAGCCGCAGGACGCACACGCGCCGGCGCTCTGTGGTTCGCGGAGCGACGTGAAGAGGGCCGAGTCGCGCCAGACGACGGGAAACCCGCCCGGGTCGCGGACATTGCCGGCGAGGAACTGGCGATCGATGACGAACGGGCAGGCATAGACGTCGCCGATCGGGTCGATCAGGCAGACCACGCGCCCCGCACCGCAGAGGTTGAGCCCGTCGAGCGGCTCACCCAGCGCGGAGAGGTGGAAGAACGAGTCGCCGGTGAGGACGCCCGGCCGCTCGATCAACCAGTGGTAGAGCTGGCGCTGCTGCGCCGCCGTTGGATGCAGGGCGTCCCAGGTGTCGACCGCACGACCGGAGGGACGCAGCCGGGTCAGCCGGAGCTGGGCGCCATAGGAATCGGCGATCGCGGCCAGCGCGTCGAGCTCCTCCACGTTTTGGCGCGTCACGACCACGCTGACCTTGAAGGGTCCGAAGTCGGCCGCCGCCAGGTTGTCCATGGCCTGGCGGGCCGCGGCAAAGGACCCGTCGCCGCGTACGGCGTCGTTGGTGGTTGCCGTCGCGCCGTCGATGCTGACTTGGACGTCGAGATAATCGAGGGCGGCCAACTGCCTCGCTCGCGCCGGCGTGATCCGGGTCCCGTTGGTCGAGAACTTGACGCCGACCCGCCGCTCCACGGAGTATCCGATGAGGTCGAAGAAGTCCGGTCGCAACATCGGCTCGCCTCCGCCGAGGTTGATGTAGAAGACCTTGAGGTCGACCAGTTCGTCAATGACGCGTCGCGCCTCGGCGGGCGTGAGCTCGGCCGGGTCACGACGGCCCGACGAGCTCAGGCAATGGACGCAGGCGAGGTTGCAGGCGTACGTCAGCTCCCAGGTCAGGCAGATGGGCGCGTCGAGGCCGCGAGTGAACTGGTCCTTGAGCGGAAGCGGTGCCACCTCAGCAGGCATCAATCACCTCCGAGGCCGCCAGCCGCGCCAACGCCCGCTCGTAGGCGGCTCGGCTGGCTTCGGGAACGCAGGCGCGAATCGCCGCCGCCGCACTCGGGTACTCGCCGAGCGACGACACGAGCTCCACGAGGGTGCGCGACTTGAGAAAGGTCAGCCGGCGGTTGCCGAAGTGATACGCCAGCGCGCCGAACGACTCGTCGCGCAACGCAACCTGGGGATTGAGCCGCCATGCCCGCTCGACTGCGAACGCGGTCTGCGGCGACCGCGCTTCGGTCACGCTCAATAGACGCCGCACATCCCGTCGATGGAGACCTCTTCCACCAAGAGGTCGTCAATGTCCTCTTCGGACACGTCCTCGACGTCCTGGGTGTCTTGGTCCTCAGCCAGCATCCCGACCTCCTCTGGGCGAAGGCCCAGCCTATCGCCGTCGACCGCTGCCAAGATTGAGGCGTGCCCCCCTCAGCGACCCCAGATCGCCCGGCGGCGCTGCTGGCCGCACCGGACGAGAGGACGACGCCGCTCCCGGGGACCTTCACGCTGCGCTCCGCGCCCGGAACAGCGCACCTCGACAGCGTCGACGGCGGGGCCGTCGTGCTCGGTGGCAGCCCCATTCGCCTCTTCCATATTTCGGAGCGCGCCCGGAAGCTGCTGGCGTGGTGGCGGATCGGCCACCCCGTGGGCGAGAGGCCCGGCGCCCGGCTCCTGGCGCGACGGCTCGTGTCGTCCGGGGCGTACGTGCCGCGCCCGACGACGTCGACGTTTCGGAAGGACGACGTCACGGTGGTGGTTCCGGTGCGCGATCGGCCAGCAGAACTCGACCGTCTGCTCGACGCCGTCTCGGACCTGGACTGCGTCGTCGTGGACGACGCGTCGATCGATGCCGGCGCCACGAAGGAGGTCGCCGAGCGCCACGGGGCCCGGTTCGTCCCCCTCCCCAACAACGGCGGACCCGCCGGCGCCCGCAACGCCGGCCTCGCGGTGGTCCACACCGCCCTGGTCGCCTTCGTCGACTCCGATTGCGTCCCCGGTCCGGGGTGGCTGGACCGGTTGCTGGGGCATTTCGACGACCCCGTCGTGGGCGCGGTGGCGCCGCGCGTGGTCCCGCTGCTGCACGCGCCGCTCGGCCTGCTGGCGCGCTACGAACGGGTGCGCTCGTCTCTGGACCGGGGGGCGACCGAGGGCGCGGTGCGCCGGGGCTCGCCGATCCCGTACGTGCCGAGCGCGGCGTTGGTCGTGCGAGCGGGGGTCACACAAGGCCCCGACCTGTTCGACGCGACCCTGCGTGGGGGCGAGGACGTCGACCTGGTGTGGCGCCTGGCGGACGCCGGGTGGGACGTGCGCTACGTCCCCGCGAGCACGGTGGCGCACGACGGGCCGGCGACGCTCGGGGAGTTCCTGGCCCGCCGTTCCTTCTACGGGACCTCGGCGGCGGCCTTGTCCCGCCGCCACCTCGGGGCGCTCCCCCCGCTCCAGGTGTCGGCCTGGTCGCTGGCGGTCTGGCTCTTGGCCCTGGCGCGCCGCCCCACGCTCGCCCTGACGACGCTCGCCGCGTCCGTCGGCCTCCTGGCGCACCGTCTACGCGGCCTGACCCGCGACCCCGTCGCCGTGGCGACGCGCATTGCAGGCGACGGGACCCTGCGCTCGGCCCTACCCGCACTGGCCGGCCTGGCGCGCGCCGAGAGCCCCGCACTGGTGTTCGGGTTGGCCTTCCGCCGCACGCGGAAGCGTGCAGCGCTGGCCCTGCTGGTGCCCGCGCTGGCCGATTGGATGAAGGACGGCAGCGAGCTCGATCCCGTGTCCTATGTCGCGCTCCACGTCGCCGAGGACGTCGCGTACGGGGCCGGCGTCTGGCTCGGTTGCGCGCGGGAGCGGACAGTGGCGCCGCTGGTACCGCGTGTGGCGTTCCGATCGAGGGTGTGGTCGGAGCGGTCGTTGCGGCAGAACCTGGCGCCGGAGGTGGGCCCTCGGCCTAGC
This sequence comes from Acidimicrobiales bacterium, assembly GCA_036489775.1. Lineage (GTDB taxonomy): Bacteria > Actinomycetota > Acidimicrobiia > Acidimicrobiales > RAAP-2 > Bog-473. The sequence continues at coordinate 52,766 of DASXFC010000034.1, forward strand.
TCCGCGTGAAGCGCAGCTGCGAGTCCTGGAACTCCCACTCCGACGCTTCCCAGAATCCCACCGCCCGCTCATCGGACCCGACGACGATGGCGTGCATCCGGCGCGCCCCAAGGGTGCGGAGTCGTTGCTCGGCCTCGTCGAGCAGGCGGCGGCCCAGTCCCTCCCGGCGGTGTGCCGGGTCCACGGCGATCCGGTAGACCGAGCCACGCCACCCGTCCCACGCTGCGATCACCGTGCCGACGATCCGCCCGCAGGACTCGGCGACCAGGAGGGCCCCGGGGTCGCGTGCCAGCAGGGCGGCGACGCCGTCGGCGTCGTCGGTCGTCGTGGGCGCGGCGACGTCACGCCAGAAGCCCAACACGGCGGGGGTGTCCTCGAGGACCGCGGGCCTGATGTCGATGGACATCCCGTCATGGTAGGGACGGGCGAGACGGCTACGAGTGTCGTCGTGCCTTCCACACGGCGGCGCTGTAGCCGACGTCGATCGTCGCGCCGCCCTCGATCCCCTCTTGGTGCAGGAGGGCACGGGCCATCTCGTAGAGGCCACGGCGCGCGTCCTCGTCCATCAGGATCACCCAGCTGAACGTGCCGAGCAGCCCGAGCAGGTCGTCGGCGGTGAGTGCCTGGTCCCACTTGAACTCCGTGGTCTCGGGCTGGTCGAAGGGCACGCCGGGCGGGATCTCGAGGACCTGGTGCCCCGCCGCCGGGTCGTTGATCATCTTGGCCAGCTCGGTTGCCCCTTCGTCGTTCTCACCGTTCTCACCGTTCTCACCGTTCTCACCGGTCCCGCCGGTCCCGCCGCTCATTCCGAACGCGCTCATGGCGGCCTGCGCCTGGGCCATGAAGGCTGCGTCGCGGTCCGGACCGGTCCAGAGCACGCCGAGGACGCCGCCCGGCGCGAGCACCCGGGCCACCTCGGTCAGCGTGGGGACCAGGTCCATCCAGTGCCACGACGTCGAGGCGATGACGGCGTCGGCGCTGGCGTCGGGCAGCGGCATCGACTCGCCGCGGCCGGCCACCGACCGGGCCGACGGCACGGCCTCGGACAGGACGGCCCGCATGCGGTCGTCGGGCTCCACCGCCACCACGTCGGGCACCCGCCCGACCAGCAGGCGGGTCAGGGCCCCCGTCCCTGCGCCCAGGTCGACCACGGTCCGTGCGCCCTCGGGCAGGATCCAGTCGACGGCCTCGAGCGGCGGGCCGGGGCGGTAGCGCTCGTAGTGCGAGGCGATGCCGCCGAAGCTGGCGGCACGGCGCGCCTTCTCCTCGGGGCTCAGCGTGGGGGACTCCGCCGCGTCGCCGGTCACGGCGGCGACCCTAACAACGCCGAGTCGAGCGGCCGGCGGGACTGGGGAAGGACCGGGCCGGGCGCGTAGAGTCTCCCGGTCACGGACGCATCCGGCGAGCGGGCCGATGGGTCGTCACGAGAGGGTCGGCATGGCAAACAAGTGGTTCGAGACGGTCGCCGAGGCGCAGCGGCGGGCCAAGAAGCGCCTGCCCAAGTCGGTCTACGGGGCGCTCATCGCGGGGTCCGAACGGGGCCTCACCCTCGAGGACAACGTCGCCGCCTACGGCGAGCTGGGCTTCGCCCCGCACGTGGCGGGCCTGTCGGAGAAGCGGGACCTCGCCACCACGGTCATGGGCCAGGACATCTCGTTCCCCGTCGTGATCTCGCCCACCGGCGTCCAGGCCGTGCACCCCGACGGCGAGGTCGCCATGGCGAGGGCCGCGGCGGCGCGGGGCACGGCCATGGGGCTCAGCTCGTTCGCCAGCAAGCCGGTCGAGGAGGTGGTCGCGGCCAACCCCCAGACCTTCTTCCAGATCTACTGGATCGGGTCGCGCGAGCAGATCCAGGCCCGGGCCGAGCGGGCGCGCGCCGCCGGCGCCGTCGGGCTGATCGCGACGCTCGACTGGTCGTTCTCCCACGGGCGCGACTGGGGCAGCCCGAGCATCCCCGAGTCGATGAACCTGCGCACCATGCTCCAGTTCGCCCCCGAGGCGCTGCGCCACCCGCGCTGGCTCTGGTCCTACGCCAAGACGGGCAAGGTGCCGGACCTGACGACGCCCAACATGGTCCCCAAGGGCGAGGACGGCCCGACCTTCTTCGGCGCCTACGGCGAGTGGATGGGGACCCCGCCCCCCAGCTGGGAGGACGTGGCCTGGCTGCGCGAGCAGTGGGGCGGGCCGTTCATGTTGAAGGGCGTGACCCGGGTGGACGACGCCAAGCGCGCCGTCGACGCGGGGGTGACGGCGATCTCGGTATCCAACCACGGCGGCAACAACCTCGACGGCACGCCGGCGACGATCCGCACGCTCCCCGCCGTCGCCGAGGCGGTCGGGGGGGACATCGAGGTGCTCCTCGACGGCGGCATCCGGCGCGGCAGCGACGTCGTGAAGGCGGTGGCGCTCGGCGCGCGCGCCGTCATGATCGGGCGCGCCTCGCTGTGGGGCCTGGCCGCCAACGGGCAAGCCGGCGTGGAGAACGTGCTCGACATCCTGCGCAGCGGCGTGGAGTCAGGGCTCCTCGGGCTCGGGCACTCGTCCATTCGTGAGCTCGGGCCCCACGACATCGTGGTCCCCGACGGGTTCGCCCGACACCTCGGCGGCTGAGTCCGGAGGGACGGCGAGGGGGGCCGTCAGGCCCCTGGCTGCGACTGCGACTGCGACTGCGACTGCGAGCGGATCAGCTGTCGAACGCCACCACGCCGCGGATGATCGTGCCGGCGGCCTGGTCGTCGTAGCCCTGCTGGACCTGGTCGAGCGTGTACTCCTGGGTGATGAGCTCGTCGATCTGGAGCTGGCCCGACTCGTAGAGGTTGAGCAGGTTCGGCACCTGGACGCGGGGGCTCTGCGAGCCGAACACGGTGCCGAGGACCGACTGGTTGAACATGGCCAGGTTGAACAGGTTCAGCTGCACGTCCATGGCGGAGAACGGCGAGATGGCGGTCACCACGATGCGCGCGTCCTTGGAGCCGCACTGGGCGGCGGCGGCGATCATGTCGCCGTGCAGGACGCCGGGCGTGAGGATGACCACGTCGGCGTTGCGGCCCATCGTCAGCTCGGGCAGCAGGAACGCGGCGTCGGTCAGCGAGGCGGCCGTGTGGGTGGCGCCGATCTCCTTGGCCCGCTCGAGCTTGTAGGGCACCGGGTCGACGGCGACGATGTGGCGCGCGCCGGCGATGCGCGCGCCCTGGATGGCGCCCGAGCCCACGCCGCCGCAGCCGGCGACGACAACCGTCTCGCCCGGCTTGACCTTGCCCCGGTCGACGGCGGAGCCGAAGCCCGTCGCGATGCCGCAGCTGATGAGCGCAGCGGCCTTCATGTTGTCCCATCCGTTGATGCGGACCACCGAGTTCTCGTGGCAGACCATCTCGTCGGCGAACGTGCCGAGTTGGGCCATGCGGTTCAGGTTCTCGCCTTCGAGGTGGTAGCGGTAGGTGCCGTCGCTGATCATCCCGCCGGCGAGCGTCATCATGCCGAGGTCGCACAGGTTCTGGCGGCCCGAGGCGCACCAGAAGCAGGTGCCGCAGGACGGGATGAAGGACACGGCCACGTGGTCGCCCTCGGCGACCTGCGTCACGTTGGTGCCGACCTCGGTGACGATGCCCGAGCCTTCGTGGCCGCCCACCACGGGGAACATCGACTTGACGCCGATCATCTCGAGCAATTCGGGCGGCGCACCGATGTCACCGGTGCGGAGGTGCTCGTCGGAGTGGCACAGGCCCGAATAGACCATCTTGACCCGCACCTCGCGGTTGGCGGGCGGATCGATCTCGATCTCTTCGGTCTTCCAGGGTTCGCTCAGACCGCTACAGACCGATGCTCGTACCGTCGTCATTTTCATGCCCTCCCGCGTCGTCGGCGTGTCGCGCCTCAGTATCGTCCTCTCGTCCCGCTCAGACAACCGAGCCCACCCCCGGACGGCGCCCAGAGGTGGCCGCTACAGTCGCCGCGTGACCGTCCGCTCCCCATTTGCCGAGGTGGCGGCCCGCGTCCGCAACTGGGACCGCTGGGGTCCGCAAGACCAGGTCGGCACCCTCAACCTGGTCGATGACGCGGCCCGCCGGCGCGCCGCCGGGGCCGTGCGGAGTGGCAAGAGCTTCCCGCTCGGGCTCCCGCTGTCGGAGGCCGAGGGCATCCAGATGGGCTTCATCGAGGGCCGGGTCAATCCCACCCGCTCCATGATCCAGGTCAACCAGCCGTTGAGCCCGGACCCCGACTGGGTCTGCGCCAGCGAGGACGTGGTGACCCTGGCCTTACAGTGCGCGACGCACTGGGACGGCCTGGCCCACGTCAGCTACGACGGCGTCATCTACAACGGGTACCCCGCAGATTCGGTCACCGGCCAGGGGGCGACCCGCTGCGGCATCCACCTGCTGACCACGGTGCTGAGCCGGGGCATCCTGCTCGACGTGCCCCGGGCCCTGGGGATCGACTACCTCGAGCCGGGCTACCCGATCAGCCCGGCCGATCTCGACGCGGCGGTGGCGCTGGCCGGGGTCAGCCTCGAGCCCGGCGATATCGTCCTGGTCCGGACGGGGCAAATGCGCCACCTCGACCCCTCGTCGCGTGACCTCGTCGCCTACACCTGGCCCTCACCGGGATTGACCATCGAGACCGCCGAGTGGTTCCACACCCGTGACGTCGCAGCCGTCGCCACCGACACCCTGGTCTTCGAGGTCTACCCCTGCCAGTACGAAGACATCTACCTGCCGGTCCACGCGCTGCACCTGGTCGAGATGGGCCTGACCCAGGGGCAGAACTGGGTGCTCGACCCCTTGGCCGCCGACTGCCACGCCGACGGCCAGTACACCTTCCTCCTCGACGCCACGCCGCTGCCGTTCACCAACGGGCTGGGCGCTCCCCTCAATCCCGTCGCGGTCAAGTAGCGCGACCAGGCCGCCGGTGCTGGACCACCGCGCCGCCGAGCACCGGACCGGTGCGTGGTCCGCTGGCCGGCCGCCCATCGGTTGGCGCCGCCGGGGCGGGTCGCCCGGTGACCGCCCAATGCAGGATCCGAGCCTGGGTGTCGATCAGGTGCCGGGTCCGGATGCCCCAGAATTCGAAGCCGTAACGATGCGCTGAAACGCTGGCGAACATGGCCACGATGGTGCCGGCCACCGCCATGGCATCGGCACCGGCCGGCGAACTGGTGGCCCCGCCGACCCCGCCGCGCTGGGGCGGTGAGGCCTGGCTGATCACCTGGGCCAGGGCGATGGTGACCGCATTGAGGGCACGGACCCGGATGCCGCGCAGCTGCGACTCGCCTTCTTCGGTGGCCAGATCGACCACCCGGAAGATGGCGCGGTTCTCCTCCCAGTAGGCCAGGAAGCCCTCAGTGACCGACCGGGCGGTCGGCCAGCTGGCCTCCTCGGACCAGTCGCCGCCCACCAGTTCGGACAGCTGTGCCGCCTGGTCGACCATGCTCTCGGCCAGCACCCTGATCGCTTCCTCGACGTTGGCGAAGTACTGGTAGAAGGTGGCCGGCGAGGTCCCGGCCTGGCGGGCGATGTCGGTGACTTTGATCGAGCGCCACGAGGTGGTGTTGAGGAGCTCGACCGTCGCATCGAGGAGCCGGCGTCGGGTCAGGCGGCCCCTTTCGCCGGGCACCCGCCCATCGGTGGTGGCCAGGCCCTCGACGACGTCGTCGAGCGAGATGATGTCGGCCTCGGGCTGACGCGCCTGTCCCGTCATGGGCGGCCAGCGTAGTGGCGACGTCCCGAAGGCCCAGGTGGCGCCCCGGATACGATGACGGGATGGAGCAGACGCTGACCCGCCCGCTCACTCGCGCCCAGCAAGCGAGGCGTCAGCGCGTCATCGATGCGGCCATGGCGCTGGGTCTCGAGGGCGGGTATGAGGCGGTCCAAATGCGTGACGTGGCGGCTCGGGCCGACGTCGCCATGGGCACCGTCTACCGCTACTTCACCAGCAAGGACCATCTGCTGGCGGCCACTCTGGTCCACTGGGTCGAGATGCTCGACTCGCGCATCGGACAGCATCCGCCCCGCGGTGACCACCCGGCCGATCGGGTCCTCGATGTACTCGACCGGGCGCTGCGGGCCATGGGACGCCAACCACGGTTGGTGGCCGCCGTCTTCACCTCGCTCTCCTCGCCCGATCCGGCCGCCGTCGGTTGCCAGCAGCAGATCACTCTCTTGATGGAGGGCATCATCGCCCGAGCCATGGGTGAACCGGCCGTCCCCGACATGTCAGAACGGGCCCGCATGATCGGCCACGTCTGGTACTCAGCATTGGTCGGTTGGATCAACGGATGGTCCACCATGGGCCGCGTCTACGACGAGCTCGCGGTGTCGGTGCGGCTGCTGCTCCCCGAGGGCATCTCCCATTCCTGAGGAGTGCCACCGCCACACCCCTGGCACTAGGGTCCAGCGCTGGTGACAACGGCACACGCGGCTCCGGTCGGTCTTCCAATTGAAATCAACCGACTGACCAAACACTTCGGGCCGGTCATGGCCGTCAAAGATCTCACCTTCACCGTCGAGCCCGGCTGCGTCACGGGCTTCCTCGGGCCAAACGGCTCTGGCAAGACGACCACGTTGCGCATGTTGCTCGGACTGGTCAATCCCAGTTCGGGTCAGGCGACCATCGGTGGCATGGCCTACCGGGACATCGTCAATCCGGCCACCAAGGTGGGCGCGGTGCTCGAAGCGACCAGCTTCCATCCGTCCCGCCGAGCCCGGGCCCACCTACGCACGGTGGCTCGCGCCTGTGGCCAGGGTGACGACAAGGTCGACGCCTCTCTCGATCTGGTCGGGCTCATGGGCGATGCCAATCGACGCGTCGGCGGCTTCTCGCTCGGCATGCGGCAGCGCCTGGAATTGGCGGGGGCGTTGATCGGTGACCCATCTGTCCTCATCCTCGACGAACCGTCGAACGGACTCGACCCGCAGGGCATTGCCTGGCTGCGCGATTTCATGCGCTACCTCGCCGGCGAAGGCAAGACCGTGCTGGTCTCGTCCCACCTGTTGTCGGAGATGGCACAGACGATCGATCGCGTCGTCATCGTCTCGCACGGGGAGCTGCGCGTCCAGGGATCCCTCGAAGAGGTAACCGGCAACCTGCAGACCTCGACCATGCGGGTGCGCACCCCCGAGCTTCGGCGCCTATCCGAAGTTCTGACCCAGCAGGGCATCACCTTTACCGAACTGTCGGCCGATCAGGTGACGGTGCACCAGACAACGCCCGAAAAGCTCGGTCCGGTCTTGGCCCAGAACCAGATCGTCATCTACGAATTGATCCATGAGGGGAGCGACCTCGAATCGGTCTTCCTCTCTCTCACCCAGGGACTGGGATTCGGCGAACAGGGAGCGACGCCGTGAAGCTGGCCCTGCGATCCGAGCTGCTCAAGATGCGCACCATGCCCGGGATGTGGGTCGTCCTCTTGCTGGCCTTCCCCCTCACGTGCCTCTTCATCATGTTCTCGTTCATCAACGCCGGGAACCACACCTTCCCGCACCACACCTTTGCCGCCGTGCAAACCCTCTCGGACCGACGCCTCCTGCTCGGTGCCGGCTTCCGCAGCGCCACGCTGTTAGCCCCCGTTCTCGGCGTCTTGTGCCTGACGGTCGAGTACCGGCACAAGACCCTGACCACCACACTGCTCCTCACCCCCAAGCGCAGCGTGGTGCTGGGTGCCAAGGTCATCACCACCACCATCTGGTGCATCGGCATGGCGCTGACCACCTTCATTGCCGTGTTCGCCCTGGGTCTCCCCTGGGACGCCTCGATGGGCGGCTCGGCCAGCTCGGTCCTCAATCAGGCCGGGGCGGTTATGCCCCAGATGTTCGCCGTGACCGTCCTCTTGGGACTCTTCGGTCTCGGCTTCGGAACGCTGGTCAAGAACCAGATCGCGGGCGTGCTGGTCACCATCGGTGAATCACTCATCCTCGAAGGCTTGCTCGTGCTGCTCTTCGTCGAGGTCTTCCACTACGACCTCAACTGGCTTCCCGGAGAGGCCACCGCTTCCTTCGCCGGGATTCTGGCCAAGGGCGCCAGCTTCGGAGGCACCGGTTCGAGCATTTTCTCGTTGCTCCCATGGTGGCAGGGTGGCCTGGCCATGCTCGGCTGGGGAGTCGGCCCCCTGACCATTGGCTACTTCACGACGTTCCGCCGCGACGTGACCTAGGCCGGACTCGAACTCGTGGGGGGATGGGCGAAGCGCATAAGCCGTTGGCGGGTGATCGGATGCCTCGGGCTCCTCGCCACGACCATGCTCGTGGCCAACAACACCGTGGCTGCTGGGAGCACTCCGTCGTCATCGCCCCAGCTGGTGACCATCACCATCCCGGCCCCGGCCGGAGAGATCCCCCCGCAATGGCTGAACTACTCGGGCCCTCCGCGGGCTGACGTGCTGCTGCCGGCCGGATACAACCCGGACACGCGCTACCCGCTTCTGGTCCTGCTCAATGGGCTCGACGGCAACTACGACTTTTACGCCCAATACGGACTGACCAACGAGTTCGACCATCTCGATGCCATCGTGGTCATGCCCGATGGGGGACCAGGCGGCTGGTTCGCCGACTGGTGGAACGACGGTGAACGCGGTAGCCCGGCCTGGGAGACCTACGAGCTCGACACCGTGATCCCCACCATCTTGGCTCGCTACCCGATCCTGCCCCAGCGCCAGTACCACGCAATCGCCGGTATCTCCATGGGCGGACTCGGCGCTGTCTACCTGGCTGGGCGGCTGCCTGGCTTCTTCGGGTCAGTGGCAACGCTGTCGGGCTTCGATGACCCCCAGCTCGCCGCACCAGTCGTCCAACCAGCGATGGCCTTCGAATCAGAGGCTTCGGCCAACGGCGACCACGATCCGGATCCGGTCTACGGCCCGCCCAACGGCTTCTACGCCGACGGCCACAACCCGACCAGTTTGGCCATCAACCTGAAGCAGACCCGAGTCTTCGAGAGCACCGGCACCGCCATTCCCAACAGCGGTAACTTGGCCCTGCTGGGTCAGGGAACCGCCTACGCCGAGGAGCTCGTGAACGGGACCTGGGAGGAGGCGATCATCTATCCGATGAACGTGCTTTACCACCAAGCCCTCACCGCCGCCGGCGTCGACGTCACCTACCAGGTCCACTCGGGCGGCCACGACATTCCGGACTTCGTCAACGAGATCAATGCCATGCTCCAGTGGGGTCTCTTCAAGCCTGTGACCACCGACCCCAGCGCCTGGACGAACGACACCGTCGCCACCAGCGGCCAGCTGTGGGATATCGGCTACCACTTCGCCGAAGCACCCAATCAAGTGGTGCAGTTCCAACGGTTCGAGAGTCTGCTGGCGATCGGTGCCGCGGGTTCTGCCGTCACGATCACCACTGCTGGAGGCTGCGTGATCCAGACCGCCACCCCGGCGCTCATCAACGTCCCCAGCCGAAGCTGCACCTAAGCGGGGCCCTGCTCTTTTAGGCCCGGAGCACCACCCCGGGGCGCGCGTCCAGCCCGACCGAGTCCATCGCTCCGTCCAGCCGGATCGGCACCCCGTTGACCAGGGTGTGCAGCATCCCGACCGGTGCGTCGGCGCTCAGCCGCTCGCCGTTGGCCGGGAAGTCCCACACCCGGCGCAGCGGGCCCGGCGCCACGGTGGCCGGGTCGAAGACACAGATGTCAGCCGCCTGGCCCACGGCCAACGTGCCCCGGTCGGCCATGCCATAGACGGCGGCCGGTTCACCGGTGAGCTTGTGAATAGCCCGCTCCAACGGCATCACCTGGCGCTCACGCACCCAGTTGCCGAGTAGATCGGTCGAGAAGCAGGCGTCACAGAGCTGGGAGACGTGTGCGCCGGAGTCGGCCAGGCCCAACAGCACGTGGTCCCGGGGCAGCAGCCAGGCGATGGCGTCGGGATCGTTGTTGGCCAGGACCGACCAGAACCTGGCCGACAGGTCGTCATCGATGGAGATGTCGAGCATCACATCGAGCGGCGAACAGCCGCGCTCCTCGGCGATGACCGCGACATGCCGGTCGGCCAGGTCGGGATGGCTGGCCGACTCGGCCACCGAGATGGCGTCCCAGTTGAGCGGGAAGCCACCATTGCGCCCGCTCACGTCGGCCCAGGCCGACTCGCGCCAGGCCGGATCGCGGTAGGCAGCCAGCCGCTCGTCCTTCGACTTGCCCATGAGGGCGGCGAAACTCGAGCGCATATTGAGGGTGAATGGCTCGGACAGATTCATCTGGAAGACCAGAGGGCGGCACGACACCTGGGGCCAGACCTCCACGCCGTCGGCCCAGGCCGCATCGTGCTCGGCCACCACCTTCTCGTGGTACGGGTAGTCCTTCACCGTGAGCAGCGCGGTCCAGGTGAAGGGCCGCTGGATCTCGCGCTGGAGCTTGAAGACTTCTTCGTTGGGGAACACGCCGCCCGGGAGCAGTGCCACCACGCCGCGGGAGCCGCCCCGCAGGGGCTCGAGCAAGGCCCGCAGCTCGGCCAGATCGGCCACCCGGGAAGGGACGGGCCGTCCGTGGTCGCCGTTGTGCGTCGGTGAGGCGCTCGAGGCGAAGCCGGCGGCGCCGGCCGCCATGGCATCAGCCACCACCTCTTGCATCTGCGCGATCTCGTCTTCGGTGGCGGCGCGCTCGTAGGCCTCCTCGCCCATGACGAAGAGCCGCACCGCGGTGTGGCCGACGTAGCAGCTGAAGTTCAAGGCGACGCCGCGGCCGGCGACGGCGTCGAGGTACTCCGAGAACGTTTCGAACTCGTCCCAGGGCACCCCGGCGGCCAGGGTGTCGAAGCTCATGTCCTCGACGTGCTGGAGCGTGTGTGCCAGCAGGCTCACACCCTCAGCCCGGATGGGCGCGATGGAAAAGCCGCAGTTCCCCGCCACCACCGAGGTCACCCCGTGGAAGGCCGACGGCGTAAGCGAAGGATCCCAGAAGACCTGGGCGTCGTAGTGGGTGTGGATGTCGATGAACCCCGGGGTCACCACATGACCCGGGGCGTCCAGGGTGCGTTTGGCGCTGAGGTCGGATCCGATGCCGCTGATGTGGCCGCCCGTGATGGCCACGTCGGCCTGCTGGCCCGGAGCGCCCGTCCCGTCGATCACCGTGCCACCCCTGATGACGATGTCTGCACTCATGGCTCCATCGTCGCAGTGAATGGCTCGAACTGCACGCGGGAGTTGCATCGATGGCGAGAGTGCCGGGTACGGTGTTCGTAAGGCGAGCCCGATCCGGGCGTTATCGCCGAGGGCGGACGCTCGACTGGGAGAACCACAGATGGCGCTGTTCAAAAGGAAGGCCGCCGCAGGGTCCGAGGACGCGCTCCAGATCTCCGGGGCGATCGTGGCTGCCTCAGATGGCCCCTCACCAGTGCAACTGGCCGATGCCGGCCATGCGCCGCACGGCCTGGGCATCGTCCGTGACCAGTACGTCCGCAAGATCCGCAAGTCCCCCACCATTCGCATGGTGCCCAGTTCGATCATGGTCGAGGGGCGCCGACTGCGCTTCGCCGTCTCTGACAACACCGAGGCCTACGGGCCCGAGGGCCCGGGCAGCCCGCCCATCTGGGCCGTCAACATCCACGGCTACTTCGCCGGCGGGGGCATGTACTGGCGTGAGAGCGCCCGGCTGGCCGAGCAGCTGGGCTGGCGGGTCATCAACCCCAGCCTGCCCGGGTTCGGTGGGAGTGATCCGCTCGACTGGCACAGCGTCTCTATGGAGAACCTGGCCAACCAGGTCATGGCCATCGTCCATCAGGTCGACGCCGGACCGGTGGTGCTGCTCGGTCACTCCATGGGCGGTGCGGTGGCCGTCCAGTTCGCCCACGACCACCCGCGCCGCACGCTCGGGGTCATCTACCGCGACGGCGTGAGCACGCCGGCCTGGAAGGACCGGCGCGGCATCCTCCCCGCTTTGCTCTCGCCGATCCTGCCCGACGTCGCCCCCATGGTCGACATGATGGCGGCGGTGGTCTTCGACCTCCCTGACCTCTTCATCGGCCGGATGTACTCGACGGTGCGAGCGGTGCTGCCCGACGTCCGCCGCAACATCCGCACCGTCGGGCAGACCATGCCCATTGGCAGCCTGCTCATGTCGCTTGATCAGCGCACCGAAGTGCGCTCGCTGGTGGCCCAGCAGATCCCGATCCTCAACGAGTGGGGTTGCTTCGACCGCATCACCCCGGGCCAGGCCGCCACCGAGTTCGCATCGATCGCGCGAGCGCCGGTGCAGTGGGTGCCCGGCGGCCACAGCTGGATGCTGGCCCGCCCGCAGGGGCAGGCGGACATCCTGGCGCACCTCTCGTCCGGTCAGTCCTTCATACGCCGGGTCGAAGACCGCTGGCGCCAGTTCACTGCACGCGATCACACCCTGCGCGCCGTCAACTGACCCGGACGCCCCGCCATGATCGGGCGAATTCTCAGTCCCATCCTCTCCCTGCACGGCTGGGAGGCCTATTGCCTGGTCGGCGTCCTGGTCTTCGCCGAGGCCTCGATCATGCTGGGCTTCATCTTTCCCGGCGAGACCGCGGTCATTCTCGGTGGCGTCCTGGCTTCCGAAGCCCGGGTCAACATCGTCGCCCTGATCGCGGTGGTGGCGGGCTGCGCCATCATCGGTGACTCGGTCGGTTACCTGGTCGGCCAGCGCTGGGGTCAACGCCTCCTGGCCACCAAACCCTTGGCCAAACGCCGGCGGGTGCTCGACCGAGCCCTGGAGGAGTTGAATCGCCGGGGCGCCATCGCCGTGTTCATCGCCCGGTTCTCGGCCTTCCTGCGGGCCGTGGTGCCCGGCCTGGCCGGCACCTCCGCCATGCGCTACCGGACCTTCCTCCCGGCCAACGCGGCCGGCGGCATCATCTGGGGGACCGGGTTCTGCTTGCTGGGCTACTTCGTCGGACAGAAAGTGGAGCGGGCGTCAGGTGTCGTGTCCTACGTCCTGCTCGGGATCATCGTGGTCGTCATCGTCACCCTGGCGGTACGACGGCACCGCAACGAGCGGCGACAGGTGAAGCAGACCGAGGCCGACTGAGCGGCCGGCTGAGCGGCCGGCTGATCAGCCTGCGGCCGCGGCGGCCAACCGGGAGCGCAGCGCCGTGATCGAGCGGGCGAACTCGCCGGGCGCATCGAGACCCTGGGCGTCAGTGTCCAACCAGCGGGCACTGCCGTCACCGAACCGCTCCATGCCGAAGAGCCCGAGCCGCGGCTGGTAGGAGCCCCACTCGTAGTTGTCGACCAGTGACCAGTGCAGGTAGGCCTGCACCGGCGTCCCGCGCTCCACTGCGTCACCCACCGCGTCGAGGTACTCGCGGATGAAGCGGGGGCGTTGCCACCCGTCGGCCCGCGCCTCGCCCCGACCGTCGTCGCGCACCCTGGTCGCCATGCCGTTCTCGACCACCCAGAGGGGATGATCCGGGTAAAAGGCGGCGGTGTCGTGGCACCACCGCAGCAGGCCGGGTGGGTCGGCCGGCACGTCCCAGATTTCCCGGCCCGGCGACCAGACCCACTGTCCCTGGCCGTCCCGGTAACCGGGCCAGCGGGTGGCCCGGCTGGCCACCGGATCGTAGAAGTCGAAGCCGATCGGTCCGAGCGGCCGCACCGTCTTGGCGGCATGGACCGCCTCGACGACCCGCCGGGTAGCCGGGCGCCGGGCGCGGGACCGCACCAGGGGGAACAGGCGCCCACCCCCGGGATTGACGGTGCCATAAGGGGAGATCGCGGCGAAGTAGCGGCGAAGGAGCAGCTCGCCCAGGTGCTGAGGTGGGAAGAGGGCATCGTGCATGGCCCGCCGCTCGTCGACATAGCGATCGACCTCGCCCGGATCGATCCCCGCCGCGCCCAGCAACAGCAGATCCGTCAACAGGCGGTCGTGTTCGTAGATCGAGGAGGCGCTGGTGTTGCACGCGATCACCGCTTCGGGCTGGATCCCAACGATCACGTCCGTGGCCAGCACGTGGGCCGTCAGCATGTTGTCCAGGACGCAGTAGGCGTCGGCCACCGCCATGCGCCGCCCGGGGGGGCACGACCCCTCGATCCAGCCCATGAGCATCACGATGTTCGGCTCGTTGATGGTGACCCAGTGACCACACCAGGGAGACAGCGCGGCCACCACCCGCGCGACGTGGCGGGCGAACCGCTCGGGTGAGGCCGGCCGCAGCCAGAACTCCTCGCCCAGCCACCACGGGTGGGTGAAGTGGTGGAGCGTCACGATCGGCACCAGCCCGCGCGCCTGGCACATCGAGAGGATCTCGCCATAGCGCTCCAGAGCGGCCTGATCGAACTGGTCGGCTTGAGGCTCGAGGCGGGCCCACTCGACGCTCAGCCGGAAGGCGTTGCAGCCGAGGGAGGCAGCCCGGTCGAGTGCTTCTTCGGGGTGTTCCCAGAACATCGCGGCCACGCCCGAGCGAGCGGCGCGTCCGGTGCGTTCCCACAGGGCCCAGTTGTTGTGGGGCTCACCCTCACCGTTAAACCCGCCCTCGATCTGGTAGCCCGAGGTCGCCACCCCGATCAGGAATGGCTGCTGGGGCCTCTCTTTCGTGGCTCGAGCGGGGGTCACGGACTTCAGCTTGGCACGGGTCGCCCGCGGTGATCGGGGGCGGCCGGGCCCGCTCAGCAGTACATTGACGCGTCGTGGACCGGACACCTGATCCGGAGGGGACCACCTACGAGCCGGGCGTGCCTTCGGTGCGCGAGCTGGCGCCGAGCATTGTCTTCGGCGCCCTGGTCCCTCTCGGCGTCTACTACGCGGTGCGCCACCATGTGCACAGCGACGCCCAAGCCCTCATCATCGCCGGTATCTTCCCGGTGGCCTGGATCCTCTTCGGGGTCATCCGCACCCGCCAGTTCGACTTCATCGGCGGCATCGTCCTGTTCGGTTTCGTGGTGGGCGTGGTGACCTCGACGCTGCTCGGTGGCAACGCCTACGTGCTCAAGGCCCGCGACTCGGTCTTCACCGCCGTCTTCGGCTTGATCTGCATCATCTCGGTCTTCCTCCCGGGACGGCCGGCCATCTTCTATGTGGGCCGCTACCTCTCGGCTGGCAACGACCCCGAGAAGAAGGTGGCCTTCGACGAACTGCACGAACTGCCCACCGGCCGGCGCACCTTCCGCATCCTCACCATGGTCTGGGGGGTCGGACTGCTGATCGAATGCAGCGCGCGCCTGATCCTGGCCCTGCCGTCGGTCCTCTCCACCGGCGCCTTCCTGGCCATCTCGCCCGTTGTCTCGGGGGTGTGCATCGGCTCGATGTTCATATTCACGGTCATCTACTCCAACCGCAGCCGGGCCCAGGCCACCGCGCTCCTGCTGGCAGAAGCCGAGAGCCCGGCCCTGCCAATTCCTCCCGCCGAGCCCTGACCGGTAGCCTCACCGGCGCACTGCGCACAGGAAGGAGCCACCATGGCTGACGAAGTTCTGCGAGAGCGGCGGGGGCACGTCGAAATCCTCACCATCAACCGGCCCGAGGCTCGTAACGCCATCAACGGCGCCGTCTCCAAGGCGATGGGCAGCATCATGGATGATCTGGCCGAAGACGCCGACTGCTGGGTCGTGATCGTCACCGGCAGTGGCGACAAGGCCTTCAGCGCCGGCATGGACCTCAAGGCCTTCTCGAGCGGCGAGGGTGGCGACATCCTGGGCGCCAGCGGAGGTTTCGCCGGTCTGACCCAGCGGGACTTCCCCAAGCCGATCATCGCGGCCGTCAACGGCTCGGCCTTGGCCGGTGGCTTCGAGATCATGCTCTCGTGCGACCTGGTGATCGCCGCCTCACATGCCACCTTCGGCATCCCAGAAGCCAAGCGGGGCCTCATCGCCGGCGCCGGTGGCCTGATCCGCATGCCCAAGCGGCTGCCCATCGCGGTCGCCCTCGAACTGGCCATGACCGGTGACCCGATCGACGCCGAACGGGCCTACGCCCTCGGTCTGGTCAACAAGGTGGTGTCGCCCGAGAAGCTGCTCGACGAAGCACTGGAGCTGGCTGATCGCATCGCGGCCAACGCCCCCCTGGCCGTGCGCTACTCCAAGAGTGTGATGAAGCGGGCAGCCGAGGTGCCCGAGTCCGAGGGCTGGGCCATCAACGGCCAAGCGGTCGGCGTGGTCTTCTCATCGGCCGATGCCATGGAAGGGCCGATCGCCTTCGCCGAGAAGCGTCCCCCCAACTGGCAGGGCAAGTAGTCCGATCACATGCTGGCGCCGGCCTTCGACACCATCCGGCTCACGCTCCACGTTCTGGCCGCCACGATCTGGGTCGGTGGGCAGATCGTGATGATGGGAATGCTCGGGCCGGCCCGCGCCATGGGCGGTGATGCGCCCAAGATCCTGGCCAAGGCCTTCGCCCGGCTGGCCTGGCCGGCCTATGCCGTGCTCGTCATCACCGGCTTCTGGAACATCTCCACCTTCACCTGGGCCGATCAGACCGCGGCGTGGCACGCCGTGCTGATCGCCAAGATCGTGGTGGTGGCCGCAGCTGGGGTTGGAGCCTTCATGCACCAGCGGGCCACCAGCAAGCCGGCCCTCGCCATCTGGGGTTCTGTCGCCGGCACCGCCAGCGTGGCCGCCCTGGCCATGGGCATCCTTCTCTCGGGGTGACTCCGAACACTCCAGACGAGGGTCCACGCTGCATCTGGTGGCGACAAATGGGTCTAACCTGATTATGGTCCGAGAGGACCAGGCTGGAGGAAAAGCACATGCTGGGTGATATTTTCGGGGTCGATGGCGTCATCGTCCTGATCGTGGTGCTGGTGCTCCTCTTCGGCGGCGCAGCCATCCCGAAGTTGGCTCGGAACTTGGGATCGGCCAAGACCGAGTTCGAAAAGGGCATCACCGAGGGCAAGAAAGCGTCCGAGGCGTCCGCCACCACGACCTCCGAAGCGACCGCAACCGCACCTGACGAGACCAAGTCGAGCAGCTGAGGTTCGACCGGGGGCCTTGCGGCACCCGGGTGCACGACACGGCGGGGGATCGTGACCACTGACGTACTGACCTTGGCCGACCGCCTCTGGCGGGGCGAGGTTTCCACGGCCACCATGCATCCGGTGGACCACGTGGGTGGGTTCGTCGAGGTCACCGAAGGTGTGGGGTTTACCCCGTCCTTCGCCAACGTCTCCGCCTTCGGCACCGAGGACGGTCTGGTTCTGGTCGACACGGGCAGCCTGCCCCTAGCCACGGTCGTGCACGGTGACATCCGGCGTTGGAGCAGCGCCCCCCTGCACACCGCCATCTACTCCCACGGGCACATCGACCACGTCTTCGGCGTTCCGGTCTGGGAGGAGGAGGCCCGGCAAGAGGGCTGGCCGGCTCCCGAGGTGATCGCTCATCACGCCCTGCCCGCTCGCTTCGATCGCTACATCTTCACCGCGGGCTACAACACGGTGATCAACCGCCGCCAGTTCGGGTTCAAGGACCTCAACTGGCCGACCGAGTACCGCTATCCCGATCGCACCTACCACGACAGCTTGGACCTCTCAGTGGGCGGAGTGAACTTCTCGCTGCGGCACGAGAAGGGCGAGACGGACGATCACACCATCACCTGGCAACCCGACCGCCGGGTCCTCTGCTGTGGAGATCTCTTCATTTGGGCCTCCCCCAATGCCGGGAACCCCCAGAAGGTGCAGCGCTATCCCCGCGAGTGGGCCCAAGCGCTCCGCCGCATGGTCCACCTGGAGGCCGACTACCTCCTCCCTGGACATGGGTTTCCGGTGATCGGTGCCGACCGGATCCGCCAGGCGCTGACCGACACCGCTGACCTCCTCGATTCCCTCGTCGACCAGACCCTGGCCGTCATGAACGCCGGTGGTCGTCTCGACGACGCCATCCACAGCGTCCGCCCGCCGGCCGCCCTGGAGAGCCGCCCCTACCTCCGTCCCGTCTACGACGAGCCTGAATTCGTCGTCCACACCGTCTGGCGGCTCTACGGGGGCTGGTGGGACGGCAACCCGGCCACCCTCAAGCCGGCGGCCGAGCGGGCCCTGGCCCGGGAGCTGGCCGATCTGGCCGGCGGCGCGGCCGCGTTGGCCGACCGTGCCCTCGAGTTGCTGGCCCAGGCCGAAGCGAGCGCGGAAGAAGACGCCGGGGCCGACCGCGCCCTCCGCTTAGCGGGGCACCTGGCCGAGCACGCCTGGTTGGCCGAGCCCAGCAACCCGGTGACTCAACGGGCGCGCCAGCAGGTCTTCTCGGCCCGGGCGGCCCGAGCCGCCTCGACCATGGCCCGCGGCATCTTCAAGTGGGCCGACGACGAGTCGACCCCGACCCCCGAAAACGGCGGCTGAGCGCTCCGTCAACACCCGAGCCGCGCGAGCGCAACGCTCTGGACTGCTACTTCGCTTTTTTTGGCTCGGTTTCGCTAGTGTCAGCGCCGTGGACTCGTCGTTGACCAGCCCTTCCGCCGATACGCCCGGCCTCACTTCTCAAGCCAGCGCACCCAGGCGCCGCCGCCGGCCCTTGGCCATCCTCGGTGTCGTCGTCACGGCCTTCCTGCTGACCGGCTGCACCGTCCCCACCTTCGGGGAGTACAAGGGGTCGACCGCCCAGGGCCGGACCGAGTTCCACCTGTGGCAGGGCTTCTTCGTCGCCGGCCTGATCGTCGGCGGCTTCGTCCTCCTACTGATCCTCTGGGCCGTCTTCCGGTACCGCCGCAAGTCGGACGAATTGCCTCGTCAGACCCAGTACCACACGCTCACTGAGATCATCTACACCATCGTGCCGATCCTGATCGTGCTCGGGCTCTTCGTGGCCACCGTCATCTCGGAGAACAAGGTCGACGCCACGCCGCCCAACCCAGGAGCCACCATCCGGGTCTATGCCTTCCAGTGGGGCTGGGAGTTCGAGTACTCGGGCGGAGCCGGTTCTGGCTGCGCCAACCCATCCTCGCCCAAGGCCGACGAGACCAAGTGTGTGAAGGTCATCGGTGAGACCACCGAGGCACCGACCATGGTGGTGCCGACCGGGACCGACACCGAGATCACACTGAGCTCGCTCGACGTGCTGCACGGCTTCTACGTGCCCCAGTTCAACTTCAGCCGTTATGCCAGCCCGGGCTACAACACCGAGTTCGATTTCAACGTCCTGCACTCGGGCACCTACCGGGGCCAGTGCACCCAGCTCTGCGGCCTCTACCACTCGCTCATGTTCTTCAACGTGAAGGCGGTGAGCCCGTCGCAGTACACCGCGTGGCTCCACAGCCAGCAGGCCAATCTCAAGGCCCACCCCAACTCGAGCCCGTCGCTCCCGAGCAGCGTGAAACAAAACGTCCCCTCGCAGGGCAACCTAGGAGGTGACCTCTACGGTGACTGACGTCATTGCGCCCCCGATCACTCCCGTCGAGGAGGACGTGGCTGAACTGCACGTTCCAAGCGGGACCCACGGTGCCCACGACGATGAGCATGCCCACGCCGCGCACCACGACGGCCCGACTGGCATCCTCAAGTGGCTGACCTCAACCGACCACAAGGTGATCGGCCTCAGCTACATGATCACTTCAGTCGTCATGTTCTACCTGGCCGGCATCATGGCCCTGCTCATCCGGCTGCAGCTGACCTCGCCCCACAGCACGCTGCTGACCTTCGGCCAGTACAACGAGCTGTTCACCATGCACGGCAGCTTGATGCTGTACCTCTTCGCCGGCCCGTTCGCCTTCGGCGGCCTGGCCAACTTCATCGTGCCGCTGCAGATCGGCGCCCCCGACATGGCCTTCCCGCGGCTGAACGCACTGAGCTACTGGCTGTACCTGTCCGGCTCCATCACCATGCTCATGGGCTTCTTCGTAGCCGGCGGTGCCGCCAGCTTCGGCTGGGTGGCCTACGCACCGCTGTCCAGTGCCACCAGCTCACCGGGTGCCGGCGGTGACGTCTGGATCATGGCCCTGGCCCTCACCGGGTTCTCCGCCATCTTCACCGGCGTCAACCTGGTCGCCACCATCTTCTATCTGCGCGCCCCTGGCATGACCATGTTCCGAATGCCGATCTTCACCTGGAACATGCTGGTGACCGGCATCCTGATCCTGATCGCCTTCCCGGTACTGACCGCCGCGCTGATCATGCTGTTCTGCGACCGGCACTTCAATACCCACATCTATACGGTGACGGGCTGTACCACGGTCACCGGCGCCACCACCTTCGTCCATGCCGGTCAGAGCTTGGCGGTGGCCTGTGGGTCACCGTTGTTATGGCAAAACCTCTTCTGGTTCTTTGGCCATCCCGAGGTGTACATCCTGGCCCTGCCCTTCTTCGGCATCGTGACCGAGGTATTGCCCGTCTTCTCTCGCAAGCCGGTCTTCGGGTACAAGGGCATGGTCTTCGCCACCATGGCCATCGCCGCCCTCTCCACCGGTGTGTGGGCGCACCACATGTTCACCACCGGCGCCGTGCTGCTGCCCTTCTTCTCCTTCTTGAGCCTGCTCATCGCCGTGCCGACCGGCATCAAGTTCTTCAACTGGATCGGCACCATGTGGCATGGCCAATTGACCTTCAGCGTCCCCATGCTTTTCTGTATCGGGTTCCTCTTCGCCTTCTTGATGGGTGGCGTGACCGGCATCATGCTGGCCTCACCGCCGATCGACTTCGCCACGCACGACACCTACTTCGTGGTGGCCCACTTCCACCAGGTGCTCTTCGGCACCGCTGTGTTCGGTGGCTTCGCCGGGCTCTACTACTGGTACCCCAAGATGTTCGGCCGGATGTTGCGGGAGAGTTTGGGCAAGTGGCACTTCTGGCTCATGTTCATCGGCTTCTGGGTCACCTTCATGCCCCAGTACGTGGTCGGCCTGCTCGGCATGCCTCGACGGGTCGCCAGCTACCCGTCCAACCTGGGCTGGCAGAGCTACAACATCGTGTCGACGGTCGGCGCCTTCATCATCGCTTTCTCGTTCCTGCTTTTACTCATCAACTTCGTGGTGTCCTGGCGCAACCCCGTCCCAGCGGGTGACAACCCGTGGGATGCCCACACGCTGGAGTGGTTCACCACCTCGCCGCCGCCGCACCACAACTACACCCACCTGCCCCCCATCCGTTCGGAGCGGCCGACCTGGGACTACAACCACCCTGATCACCTCACGGTCCCGCACGGCAAGGCGGCAGAACTGGCGGCCAAGAAGAGGGCAGAGGCGCTGGTGTGAGGATCGAAGCGATGTTCCTGCTCTTCCTAGGCGCCTTCTTCGGCGTGGTCGGCATCGTCTACTGGTTCACCTCCTACGAGGACGGCGGCACCATGATGCTGGCCGGCACCGCCGCCCTGGGCTTCCTGCCCGGCAGCTACTACTTCTTCTGGCACCGCCGCATGGGCAAGCGGCTCGAGGACCGTAGCGACGCCTCCATCGAGGAGGGCGCCGGCGAGATCGACTCGTTCCCCGGTTCCTCTATCTGGCCCTTCGTGATGGGCATGGGCGCCTTCCTGACCGTGCTGGCGCTGGTTTTCGGCGTCTGGCTCATCTTCATCGGCATCCCTCTCATCCTCACCGCGCTCACCGGCGTTACCGCCGAGAGCCGCCGGGGTGGCCACGTCTGAATGCTCCGAGCGACGGCCCGCCGGTCGCCGCTCCGCCTTTAGCCTGAACGGGTGAGTTCACCCACCGAGACGCCTGCGGAGCCGTCCGCGCCTGCGGGCATGTCGCGGTCGCTGGTCACCCTGATCGCGGTGGCCACCGGCGCCGTGGTGGCCAACCTCTATTACGCCCAGCCGGTCCTGCACCAGATAGGAGAGGAATTCCATGCGGGCTCGGGCCAGGTCTCACTGATCGTGACCTGCACCCAGGTCGGCTATGCCGCTGGTCTGTTGCTGGTGGTCCCCCTCGGGGACCTGTTGGCCCGCCGGCTCCTGGTCACGCGCATCTACGCGGTAGCGGCGATCGCCTTGGTCGGTTGCGCCCTGGCCCCCAATCTGTGGGTTTTCGGGGTGGCTTCGGTGGCCGTCGGGGCGGCCTCGGTGGCCGGGCAGGTCATGATCCCCTTTGCCGCCGACCTGGCGCCCGAGGAGCGTCGGGGCCGGGTGGTGGCCCGCATCATGACCGGGCTGCTGACCGGCATCCTGCTCGCCCGCACAGTGTCGGGCCTGGTGGCCCAGCTGGCCGGTTGGCGGGCCGTCTACTGGTTCTCGGCCGGGCTGATGGTGGTTTTCGTTGTCATCTTGTGGCGGGCGCTCCCAGCCGAGGGACGCCGGCCCCACGCCAGCTACCCGAGTCTGGTCGGTTCGACGCTGGCGCTGCTCCGCGACGAACCGGCGCTGCGCCGGCGGGCCTGGCACGGTGCCTGCGGCTTCGGGGCTTTCAGCGTGCTCTGGACCACGCTGGCTTTCCTGCTGTCCGGTTCGCCCTACCACTACTCCAACGCCGTCATCGGCCTCTTCGGCCTGGTCGGCGCGGGCGGGATCATGGCGGCGAACCTGGCCGGGCGTTGGGCCGATGCCGGTCGCCACCACCTGACCACACCGCTCTGGGGCGTCCTTTTGGTTGGCTCCTTTGCCATCCTGGCCCTCGGGCGCACGTCATTAGCCGCCGTCATCATCGGGATCGTGGTCCTCGACATGGGGACCCAGGGCATGCAGATCACCAACCAGTCCATCATCTACGCCCTGCGGCCCGAGGCCCGGAGCCGGATCAACAGTGCCTACATGGTCTGCTACTTCATCGGCGGAGCCATCGGCTCGGTCCTGGCCGGCCTGACCTACAGCGCCGACGGCTGGGCCGGGGTGTGCTGGCTGGGGGCGGGCTTCGGCGTGCTGACCCTGGCCATGGCCGCCTTCGACCGAGCCCGCCCCGTCAACCTCACCCGTACATCAGCGACCCCGGCGTCGTCAGCAGCTCACCGGACTCCAGCCACGTCTTGAGGCCCGAGAGGATCATCGGCCAGCCGCCGTAGAGCTGGTCGTTGGCGCCCTCGCGCAGCTGGTCGTGGATCACCAGCAGCCGGCACGAGTCCTCGATCTGCGCGATGTCCCAGGTGACCCGACTCGTTCCCTCGGCCTTCACGTCATCACCCCAGAGCGCCACCATGGTGTGGACCAGTCGCCGGGGTGGGTCGATCTCGAGCACTTCGCCCTCGCCCAGGAGGAGGTCTCTCTCCTTGACGCCCATCTCGATGGGCGAACCAATCTGCCAGTCGGAACGGTTGCCCATGCCGAAGTTGTATTTGGCCCGGATGGCCGGGTCGGTGATGGCCTCCCACAACCGCTCCGGCGTGGTCCGGATGTAGATCTCGAACACCTTCTCCATCTGTCGCTCCAGTCGCTCTTTAATTTCGCTCAGCCCTGCCACCCAGGGCTCGGCGTACTTGCTCACCCAGCGGTCGTGGACCAGTCGTATGGGCACGGGGTTCAGGTAGTGGAGCTTCTGGCGGCCCTGCCGCCTCGTCACCACCAACCCGGCCTCCTCGAGCACTTTGAGGTGTTTCATGACCCCGAACCGGGTCATTTCTGCTGCCTCCTCTTCGAGCATCGAGAGGGTCTGGCCGTCCTGGCGGAAGAGTGCGTCGAGCAGCGTCCGCCGGGTCGGATCAGCCAGAGCCTTGAAGACCAAGTCCACGTCAAGCACTATATGTGACTATTTAGTCACATGTCAAGCTACTCCGGCGAGTCGAGATACGCCTCGGTCAGACAGGCCTGAAGGGCGACGTCGAAGTCCCCCGGGTCGCGGAGGTTGGCGACGTGGAAGTAGTGCCCGCCGTACGCCATCACCTTCCGGGTGATGCGAGGGTGGCTCACCATCCGAGGCAGGGAGAACGAGAGGGCCACCCAGCGCAGCATGGGACGGAGCTCGGCGAAGGACTGGGAACGCTTCAAGAAGATGCCGACCGAGACAGGTTCGACATGCACCGGCCCGACCGTGTCGAGATGGGCCATCACCGTTTCGAAGATCTGCTGCTCCCGAGGATGGCCGGTGGAGAAGTACTCCTCGAGCGACATGGCCGGCGCACACTCATGGCGCTGGCCGTCGCGGCGGAAGCGACGCTGACACTTCGGGCAGTCCCAGGGCACTTCTGCATTGTGCCCGAAGGGTCGTTCAGATCCTCGGGAGCCCCATGGGGTTCGGGAACGGATAGAGGCCGCTGTGCTGGATGGCTTCGGCGCACTGGCGCAGGGCGTTGAACAACTCAGCTCGCTCACCGCTCGAGAGCACGGCCAACGGAATCTCGGCCAAGTCGTCCGTCAGGGCTTCGACGTCGCGGCGTCGCGCCTGCCCGGCCGGCGTGGCCACCCCGTCGGATTGGAGCAGGCCCCGCGCCACCAGATGCGTCAGCGCGTCGAGCCACTGGGCCTCGCTCCAACCTCGGTTATCCCGCAGCGTCTCGACCGGCACGTCCTCGCAGCCCACGACCAGGAGGTGGGCCTCGAGCCCGCTCAAGCCCCGGCTGACCAGAGCGGCGACATGGCCGTCGCCACGGTGCTCCCTGAGGGTGGTACAGGCCTGCCAGGCCTCGGCCAGAACACGGTGCTCCCCGTTCACCTGCCGCTCGATGGCGGGCCACAGGGCTCGGTTGGCCGCGGCCAGCGGGCGCCCCGCCATCGGGGCAGCCTGGGCCGCCTGGCGGAGCAAGGGCAGGACCTTCTCCAGCCCGTCGATTCCAGCCGGATCGGCGTAATCGGCGATCGCCCTGGCCCCGGCGTCGGCCCGGATCGCCGCCAGCTCGGCCGGATCGACCACCTCCCAGCTGACCGGTATCGCTTGGGCCACCATGGCCGGCTCGAAGTTGTAGAAGGCCGCCGTCACCAGGCTGGCGCCGGCTAGGCCCAGCGGAGCCGACCGGGCCGCGAAGTACCCGGCCCAGAACCCCCGCAGTCCGGCCTCACGGAAGGCGTCCCGGCAGGCCGGGGCGAAGTAGGTGACGGCGTGAATGGATTCAAAGGCGACCCAGAAGTCTCGGGCGCTGGCCTCGGGGGCCGGTTGGTTCAGCGCGTGACCTGGCGCACGCCGGTGGGCGAGCTGACCGTGGTCCCGTTGCCGACGGGCAGCAGCGGCTCCACGTCGATGCGGACGGGCACGGGTTCGGGGTGCAATTCAGTACGGTCGTCATCGGGTCGCACGTCTGACTCGACGGTCGAGTAGGCGCCCCGGTCCGAGCGGTAGACGATGACGGCACGCTTGCGCTGGCCGACCTTGTGCACGCCCTGCATCTCGAGGCAGAGCCGGTACGCCACAAAACCGGCGATGATCGGAATCACGATGGTCGCGATGCGGAAGAACCACAGCGTCACGTTCAATGACACGTGGAAGTAGTTGGCCAGCACGTCCGTCGAGCTGGCGCAGAAGAGCGTGAACATGAAGGCGAACATGGCCACGCCGGCCGCTGTTCGTTTGGGTCTGTCCCGTGGTCGGTCAAGCAAGTTGTGGAGCTCATAGTCGCCCGTCAATTTCCGTTCCAGACCCGGATAGAGGAGCCACAGGTTGATCAACAAGCCGGGCAAGATCATGGCCGGCAGGACAACTTCGAACGGGATGGTGTGCCCCCATCCAGCGAATTCCCACGACGGCATGATGCGCAGCGCACCGTCGAGCAATCCCATGTACCAGTCCGGTTGGACCGCATAGGAGATCTTCGATGGGTTGTAGGAACCGAACTGCCAGATCGGGTTGATCTGCGCGAAGGCGCCGAGGAGAGCCGTGACCCCGGTCACCATGAAGAGGAAGCCGGTGGTCTTGGCCATGAAGGTCGGGAACATGGGCGACCCGACCACGTTGTGCTCGGTGCGACCTTCTCCGGCGAATTGGGTGTGCTTCTGGCGAACCAGGAGCGTCAAGTGGGCCCCGATCAGGCCGAACAGGATGAGCGGGATGATCAGAACGTGGATGATGTAGAAGCGCGGGATGACCGCGTTGCCCGGGAACTGGCCACCCCAGATGAACGAACACATGTAGCTACCAACGAACGGCGTGGCCTCAGCGATGGAGTAACCGATACGGAGACCGGTGCCCGAGATCAGGTCGTCCGGCAGCGAGTAGCCGATGAAGCCCTCGAGCACGGCCAGGATCAGCATGACGATCCCGATGGTCCAGTTCAGCTCACGCGGCTTGCGGAAAGCGCCGGTGAAGAAGATGCGGGCCATGTGCACGATCATCGACCCGATGAAGATGTCGGCCGCCCAGTGGTGCATCTGCCGGATGAGCAGGCCGCCGCGAACATTGAAGGAGATGTTCACGGTCGACTGGTAGGCCTCCGAGACCCTTTGACCGCGCAACGGGGCGTAGGTGCCGTGATAGATGACCTGCGTCGTCGACGGCACGAAGTAGAGGGCCAGGAAGATGCCAGTGGCGATCAGGACGACGAACGAGTACAGCGTGATCTCGCCCAGCATGAAGGACCAATGGTCCGGGAAGATCTTGTCCAGGAAGACCCGGCCGCCCTTGGCAATGCCGAGGCGGTCGTCCAACTCGTCGACCACCTGGCTGACCCGCCCGTAGGGGCCCTGGGCCGCTTTGGCCGAACGCTTGGTGTTTGGCCCGATCGACGTCGTGCTCATGTGGTGGTCCGTTCGAAGAAGCCCGGCCCGACGGCCTGATCGTAACCAGTCTGCGCTACCAGATTGCCGGAACTGTTCCACTTCAAGGGAAGCTGCGGCAGCGGGCGTGGAGCCGGCCCGAATTGGGGAACGGCGCCGTTGCGCACATTGAACATGGACTGGTGGCAGGGGCACACCAGCAGCTCGAGCTCCTGCTCGTACAAGCCGACCGGGCAGCCCAGGTGGGTGCACAGCTTCGAGTAGGCCACGTAGCCGTCGGGCGCCCAGGTCTCGCGGCCCTTCAGGGTGACCAGGCTGGTGTCCTGTACCCGGATCAACACCGTCTGGTCGACAGCCTGCCCGCTGTCCTTGTTCTGGAAACCCTTGGGGTACACGGTCATGATGCTGCCGACCGTGAGGGTGTCGCGCTGGACGTTGCGCCCGTTGGCGTCAACCAGCTCGAGACCGTCCTTCCAGTCGGTGGTGTCGAACGATGTTTTGGGCAGCGGGCCGAGCGAGCGCAGCAAGGGGAAGAGGGCCACGATGCCGAAGATCCCGGCGCCCAGGGCGAAGAGCCCCCCGAGCAGCTGCCGGCGGCGCACCACCACGGTCGTGCGCTCGACCAGGGCGGCCGCCATGGAATCCCGCTCGGCGTCGGTCGAGCGCAGCACATGGCGCTCTTCGACGAACGGGCCCTGGGGCATGAGGTACTTGCCCCACGCGGTCAGGCCGAATCCCAGGGCGAACAGGCCACCCCCGAGGGTGGCGCCGAGCTCCCAGGGGTTCCAGTTCTGCCAATAGGCGGCCCCGAATCCGGCCAGGAGCACGATGGCCACGCAGAAGATGATGGCCACGATGCCTTCCACCCGCTGGGGTTTCTGGGCGAAGTCCCCGAGGTGGGGATCGTCCAGGGCGGCCACCGGCACCGGCACCCGGGTCCGCGACGGTTCCCGCCCGTCGTGCTGGTCGAGTTCGTCGCTCACGACCGCTCTCCGATCCAGAAGCAGATGAGGGCCAGGCCTCCGCAACCGATGAGGAGGGCCACGAAGCCTTCAGCCACCGGACCGACACCACCCAGACCGGCGCCACCGGGGTCGGCCGGGTGCTGGATCCGCTGGGTGACGTAGGCCACCAGATCGCGGACCTGGTTGTCGCTCAGGTTGCCCGAGAAGCGGGGCATGTTGGCTGGGCCGATGCGGATGGCCTCGGCCACCTGCTGGGCCGTCACGCTCCGGTTCTGCAGCGAGGGCGCGTTGGTCCCGAAGGCCAGGGCGTCACCGGCACCGGTGATGGTGTGGCACGCCGCGCAGTTCAGCGAGAAGAGATCGGCCCCGGTGGCCAGGTTGGCCCCCTTGAGGTTCGGCGTCGGGACAGCCGGGGCGGCCGGGTCCAGCGAATTGACGTAGGCCGCCAGCTCGAGGGCCTGCTTGGGCGTGAGCCGGCTGGCCTTGCGCTCGGCCTCCACCGCCTTGATGTCGGTGGCCGGCATGCGGCCGGTCGACACCCAGAAGTCGACCACGGCAGCGCCCACACCCTGGAGATTCGGCCCGATGGTGGCTTGCCCGTTGGCCTGCACGCCACTGGCGTCAGGGCCGTGGCAGCTCGAGCAGGTCTGGTCGAAGAGCAGCCGGCCCGCGTTGACGTAGGACTCCGGCGGGTTGGCGTAGGTGATGTCGCTGTTGCCGTAGGAGTTGAGCTTGCCGTCGCGGCACTGCAGGTTGGAACTCTTGAGCGGGTTGCCCGTGTTCTGGATCCCGCTCACGCCCTTGAGGTTGAGGCTCCCGCAGCCCTGGTTGATCTTGCTGCCGGCACTCGTGCTCGAATCCTGGTTCGCCCTGGTCTGAGCGCCCGCGCTGGCACCGGGAAGGAACAGGCTGAGCGCGCTGAGCGCCGCGATGGTCAGGAGGGCGCCCGGGAGGACCAGGGAGGCCCGGCTGCGACGCCGACGGGAGGAGGGCATAGAGCGCACGACTATTTGAGGAAGAACAGGCAACTGAACAGCCCGATCCAGACAATGTCGACGAAGTGCCAGTAGTAGCTCACCCCTTGTATGGCAGACAGTTCTCCGGGGTCCCCGCCCACATCACCGCGCATGCGGCCGAGGAGGAAGGCCATGGCGACCAGGCCCAGGAACACGTGCAAACCATGGAGGCCCGTCATGATGAAGAAAAGGGACCCGTAGGAGTTGGTGTACCAACGGGTGGGCAGGAACAGCCACTCGGTGGCCTGATTCCCGAGGAAGGCCGCACCCAAGATGATGGTGAAGATGATGAAGCGCCGGGCGCTCTTGCGGTTCCGCCACTCGGCCTGCCGGACCGCCCACTGCATGGTGAAGCTGGACGAGACCAGGACCAGGGTGAAGATGATGCCCCGGACGGTGTCGAGGTGGGTCCCCGGCGGCGGCCATACCCCGCCGGGGGCGTTGGCCCGGATGGTGAAGAAGGCCGCGAAGAGGCCGCTGAAGAACATCAGCTCGGAGCCGAGCCAGATCATGACGCCGACCGCCAGCATGGGCGGTCGGTCGTGAACGATCTTGCCCTGTGGCGCGGGATGTTGGACCGAAACAGCCTGGGTCACAGCGCTTTTTCTAGTCGACAGCAGGCGAGAAACGCCAACAAGCAGGTAACAGCGTTGTCATTCACGCAACGGACACGTCAAGCGGCACCGGCAAGGGGTCGGCGTGGACGATGGCCAAGCGCCGGGTGGGCCGGGTCAGGGCCACATAAAGGGTGCGCAAACCACGGGTGGTCGGCACCGGCGGACCCTCGTCGGGCGATCCCTCGCCCACCGAGGCCACCCGGGCCGGCTCGACTACCACGACGGCATCGAACTCCAATCCGTTGGTCTCATCGGCCGGTAGGACGACCAATCCGGCGGCCAGGCCCACTCCTCCGGGTTGGCGGGGATCGACCGGGTCCAGGCCGGCCTCGGCCAGGACCCGGGTCAACTCGGGCAGCATGACGGCGGGGGCCAGGACGGCCACCCGGCCCGGCATCACCGCGGCCATCTCCTCCCGGGTCACCTCCGCCACCCGGCTGGGCAACTCGCCCCGGGCACACGAGATCAGGCGTGGGTTCTGGCCCGACGCTCGGACCGGCCGAGGCGGCGCCACCGAGGGAGCGGCCAGGGCCAGCACCTGGGCCGCCACCGCCACCACCTCCGACGGCGTGCGGTAGCTCACGGTGAGCTCGACGATCCGGCTCGGTCGCTGGGGCGCCAGGTGACGGATGACCTCGCTCCAGTCCTGGGGCGCCCACGGTCCGGTCGCTTGGGCAATGTCCCCCACCACGGTCATCGAGCCCGACAGGGAGCGTCGCTGGAGCATGCGCAGCTGCATAGGCGAGAGGTCCTGGACCTCGTCCACCACGATGTGCCCGAAGGAACGGATCTCGTCCTCGTTCCCCGCCGCCGCGGTCATCGTCGGGGCCGGCGAGACGGCCAGACCCTGGGGCCAGAACCCGCCGTCCTGGGCTGTTCCCTCCTCGGCCCGTTGGGCCCGATTCCGATTGGACCGGCTCCGGCGCGGTCCGAGGAGGGTGCGCGCCTCGTCGATCAGGGCGGTGTCACCCACCGTCCAGGGCACCGTCTCGAGCGATTCGCTGCGGGGCCGGAAGAGCCGGGCCGCCTCATGATCCTCGAACAGGCCGGCCGCGGCGGCCTTGAGCAGCGGGCGGGCGCCGAAAAGATCGTGGATGAACTCGTGCGGCGAGAGGCGGGGCCACATCCGGTCGAGCGCTTCGCCCACCTTGGGCACGCGGCGGAGCCGCTGCAGCAGGTCGCGCTGCTCCTCGGCGGTCGGGGCTTCCTCTTCGAGTTCGAGCGCGGCGGCGCCGCGGCTGACGCGGACCCGGTATTCGTCGAACAGCAGCCGCAGGACCTGGTTCTCGACGAACCGTCGCCGCGCGTTGTGCGTCCCGGGCCGGCGCCGGGCCATGCCCACGATCTCCTCAGTGGCAGTGGCGCGCAGGCGCAGCACGATGGCGCCAAAGGGGATCTCGGCGTCCTCACGGAGGGGACGCTGGCGGCCGCGCACGGCGCGGGCGAGGAACTTGACCATGCGGACGTCGCCCTTGAGCTTGGCCGTCGCCGGATCGTCGACGCCGCGTACCCGCACCTCTTGCACCAGCCCGGCCACGGTCGAGAGGCTCACGCCGGTCTCGCCCAGCGAGGGCAGCACCTGCTCGATGTAGCGCAGGAAGAGCGGATTGGGCCCGACCACCAGCACGCCCTGGCGCTCGAGCGGGAAGCGGTGCGTGTAAAGGAGATAGGCCGCCCGGTGCAGGGCCACCGCCGTCTTCCCGGTGCCCGGACCGCCCTGGACGACCAGGACGCCGCCCAACGGGGCGCGGATGATCTCGTCCTGCTCCCGCTGGATGGTGCCGATGATGTCGCCCATCTGGCCGGTGCGGGCCTGTCCGAGCGATGAGAGCAAGGCGCCTGGACCGCCCAGCATCATCCCGTCGGTCAGGAGCCGCTCGCCCTCCCGCGAGGGGTCGTACCCGCTGGTTTCCTCCCTCTCGATCGGCACCATCTGGGGGTGATCAGGGTCGACGAAGTACTCGTCTTCGAGACCGAGGACACTGCGCCCCCGCACGGCCAAGTGCCGGCGCCGGGCCAGCCCCTGGGGATCGAGCCCGGTGGCCCGATAGAAGGGTTCGGCCACCGGGGCCCGCCAGTCGACCACCAATGGCTCGTGGTCCGGACCCGAGACGGCCAGCCGCCCGATGTGAAAGGACTCCCCCAAGCGCCAGCCGTCGCCGTTCCCGTTGTGGGCCGGCCCTTCACCGTCGCCGGGTTCGGGCAGGCGGTCGATGCGGCCGAAATAGAGGGCCTGGTCCCCGATGTCGAGCTGCTCGAGCCGGGCCAGGCTGGTGCGCACCACGATGTCCCGCTCGGTCCGCGACTGGAAGGTACCCCCCTTACCCAGGTCGAGAACCCCATCGAGCATCTGCCGCGCCTCGCCTCGCATCGACTCGAGGCCTTCATGGGCCCGGTCGAGGAACTCCTGCTCGGCCTGCAGATCGGGATGTTGCGCCACCGGTCCCCTTTCTCCCTTCGCCTGAGGGAAACGGTTCAGCTTAAACGGTCCCCAGCGCAGGGGAAGTCCCCAGGTCAGCGCCTACGATGAGCGCCCAGTTGATCCGACCAAGGAGGACGCCATGCTCATCTCGACGATGAACGATGTGCCCGGGTACCGGGTGACCTCGGTGCTCGGTGAGGTCTTCGGGCTTACGGTGCGCTCCCGAAACCTCGGCTCGCAGATTGGCGCGTCGTTCAAGTCGCTGGCCGGTGGCGAGCTCAAGGGCATGACGAAGAATTTGCAGCTGAGCCGGGAAGAGGTGGTCGGGCGCATGGTGGCCGAGGCCGAAGGCCGCGGCGCCAACGCCGTGTTGGCCATGCGCTTCGACACCTCGGAGATGGGTGGCAACTGGACCGAGATCTGCGCCTACGGCACCGCGGTGATCATCGAGCCGCTCGGGTGAGCGACCCGGCGGGTGCCGACACGGACCTGGTGCGGGCGTGCCTGCGCCAGCCGGTGTCGCGCACGCCGGTGTGGTTCATGCGGCAAGCCGGGCGGGCCTTGCCCGAATACCGCGCCGCCCGCGGTACCGGTTCGATCCTCTCGGCCATCGCCGACGCTCCGTTGGCCGCTGAACTGACCCTGCAACCCGTCCGCCGCTACGGGGTCGACGCCGCCGTCCTGTTCTCCGACATCGTGGTGCCGATCCAGGCCATCGGCTTCGGCATCGACATCGAGCCCGGCCGCGGACCGGTGGTCTCCGAACCCTTCGCCAGCGCGGCCGACTTGGCGCGACTGCGCCCGCTCGAGCCCGAAGCCGACGTGCCCTACGTGGCCGAAGCGGTGCGCTTGGTTCGCAAGGAGCTCGAGGGCAGCGGCGTCGCGCTGATCGGGTTCGCCGGCGCACCCTTCACCGTGGCGTCGTACCTGATTGAGGGCGGGCCCTCGCGCACCTTCACCAAGGTCAAGACCCTCATGCACGGCGACCCCGCCCTATGGGACGAGCTGATGAGCCGGCTGGCCACCCTGGCCATCGCCTCGCTACGGGCCCAGATCGAAGCCGGGGTGCAGGCGGTGCAGCTCTTCGACAGCTGGGCCGGTTCGCTGTCTCCCGCCGAATACACCCGCTTCGTCCTGCCGGCCACCCGGCAGGTGCTCGAGGGCATCGCTGATCTGGGCGTGCCGGCCATCCTCTTCGGGGTCGGCACCGGCGAGCTCCTCGGGGCTATGGCCAGTGCCGGGCCGGCGGTGGTCGGGGTGGACTGGCGGGTCCCGCTCAACGAGGCGCGACGGCGCATCGGCCCCGGGCTTGGCATCCAGGGCAACCTGGACCCGGCGCTCTGCTGTGGCACGCCCTGGGAGGTGGTGGCCCAGGGCGCACGCGACGTGTTGGCCGCCGCGGCCGATGGCTCGGAAACCGGCCACATCTTCAACCTCGGACACGGGGTGCTGCCCGAATCCGATGTCGGGATTTTGGCGGCCGTCGTCGATCTGGTCCACCAAGAGTCGGCCCGGCCGTGAGCCGGTCGCTCGGCGTGCTGGTCATGGCGCACGGGACACCGGCCAGCAGTGCGGAGATCGCGCCCTTCTACACGCGGATCCGGCACGGGCGGCCCCCGACCGAGGAACAGCTGGCCGACCTGACTCGTCGCTATGACGCCATCGGCGGGCTGTCCCCCCTCAACGAACGCACCGCGGCCCAAGTGGACGGCATCCGCCATGCCCTCGAGGCTCGTGCACCGGGCGCCTTCGTGGTGGCGTACGGGGCCAAGCACGCCGACCCCCCCATCGAGCAGGCGGCGGCGGAACTGGTGGCGGGCGGGATCCGCGGCGTGGTCGGCCTGGTGCTCACCCCGCACGGTTCGAGCATGGGGTCGGGCGAGTACCTCGAGCGGGCCCGCCGCGCCGTCGAGGAGTCGGTGCCCTTCGTCGAGGTGCCTCCCTGGTACCGCCAACCCGCCTTGGTTGCCCTGCTGGCTCGGCGCGTGCGCGACGCCGTGGACCAAGTGGAGGGTCGGCCCGTCCGGGTCGTCTTCACCGCCCATTCCCTGCCGGCGCGCGTGGTCGAGCAGGGCGACACCTACCCGGCCCAGCTCGAGGAGTCGGCCCGCCTGGTGGCGGAGGCGGCCGGGGTGCCCGACTGGTCGGTGGCCTGGCAGAGCGCGGGACGGACCCCCGAACCGTGGCTCGGACCGGACGTCAACGAGGTCATCGCCACGCTGGGTGAGGACGACGCGGTCGGCGCGGTGGTGGTCTGCCCCATCGGGTTCGTCTCCGATCATCTCGAGGTGCTCTACGACCTCGATGTCGAGGCCCAGGCCGGCGCGGCCCGGGCCGGCCTCGGCTTCGCCCGTACCACCTCGCTCAACGACGATGCCGCTTTCCTGGCCGTCCTGGCCGATGCCGTCATCGCGGCGGCGGCCCGAGTTCCGTGAACCGCCACGTCGTCGTCATAGGCGGCGGCATCAGCGGCCTGGCCGCGGCGTGGGAGCTGACCGGTGGCGCCGCCGGACCCGATGCCTCGAACCCGGAAGTGACGGTGCTCGAGGCATCGGATCGTCTCGGTGGGTCGTTGCGCAGCGGCTCCGTCGGCGACCGCGTCGTCGACCTCGGTCCGGACGGGTTCCTGGGTCGGCGACCTGAAGCAGCCGAGTTGTGCCGCGAGATCGGCCTGGGCGACGCGCTGGTGCCCGTCGGCGCCCGGGGCGCCGGCGTCTGGGCCCGCGGTCGGGTCCGTCCCTTGCCCGATGGTCTGACCCTCGGTGTCCCGGTACGGGCCTGGCCCACGGTGCGCTCGGGCATCGTGGGCTGGCGGGGGACGCTCGCTCTCGGGCGCGATGTGCTGTTGCCGCGGCCCGACCGGCGCGGACCGATCGGAGATCGGGCCATCGGCCCGATGCTGTCGCGCAAGCTGGGGCAACGGGTGGTCGACCTGCTGGCCGATCCCATGATCGGCGGCATCCATGCCGGTTCGGTCGATGACATGTCGGCTGCCGCCATCTACCCGGCCTTGCTGGCGGCGGCCCAACGGCGGGGCAGCCTGATGAAGGCCTTGCGGTCAGAAACGACGCCGGTGCCGGCGGACAATCCACCGCCCCTCTTCTGGGCGTTGGACGGCGGCCTGCAGCACATGGCCGACCGCCTGGGCTCTGCCCTGGCCGAGCGCGGCGTGACCATCCGTCCCTCCAGCGTGGTGCACAGCTTGGAGCGCTCCGGCCCCGACTGGTCGGTGAGCCTCGACGACGAGCAAGGTCATCACCACCTCGAGGCCACCGGCGTGGTGCTGGCCGTCCCCGCACCGCAGGCCGCCGAGCTCGTCCGTCCACACGACCAGGAGATGGGCGGCCTGTTGGCCGCCATCGACTACGCGTCCGTCCTCCTCGTCACCCTTCGCCTGCCACCGGACGCGCTCGGGCCGCGACGGGGCACCGGATTTCTGGTGCCCCGTCGGGTGCGACGGCCGGGCACCGACGAGGGCTGGATGGTGACGGCCTGCACCTACCTGACCGACAAGTGGCCGCACCTGTCCCGCCAGGGTGACGTCGTCATCCGGGCTTCGATAGGTCGCTACGGCGACAACCGCGCCGAGGGATGGAGCGATCACGACGTGGTGATCGGGGTCCTCGACGAACTGGAAGCACTGATCGGATTGACCGGCGCCCCGCTGAGCACGCAGGTGACGCGCTTCCCCCAGGCCTTCCCCCAGTATCGGGTCCACCACCTCATGCGGACGGCCGGGATCGAGGCGGCGGCGGCCCGTCTCGGTGGGCTGGCCGTGGCCGGTTCGGCCTATCGGGGGGTGGGGATTCCGGCCTGCATCGCCAGCGGCCGCGCCGCCGCCCGCCTGGTCCGGTGAGCCGACCGCCGCGGCGCGGCGGTGTGGCGTCCGGCGCCGCCGTCGCAGGACTCCTCCTGGCCTTCTCACTGCCCCCGTGGGGCTGGTGGCCCTTGGGCCTGGCCGGCGCCGCCCTCCTCTACTGGCGCCTGGCCGGGCTGCGGGCCCGCACACGCCTCTGGGCCGGATGGTGGGCCGGACTGGGGTGCTACGGACCGGGGCTGATGTGGGCCCGCACGTTCAACTGGTACGGGGCGGTGGCGCTGATCCTGCTCGAGGCCCTGGCTATCGGCCTGGCCGCCGTGCTCACCCCCCGCTCTCGCGGCCGGGCCCCGGCCTTCGTGGCCGCCAACACCCTGACCGAGGCCATCCGGATGACCTGGCCCTTCGGCGGGCTGCCGCTGGGCGGGGTATTCCTGGGTCAGACCAACGGCCCCCTGCTCGAGCTGGCCCGGCTGGGCGGGCCGCTCCTCATGACCGCCGGGGTGTGGGCCGGCGGTGTCGTCGTGGCCACGCTGGTCGCCGCGGCGCGGGGCCGGGCCGGTCTGGGCGGGCACGCCGCCCGGGGGGCCTTCACCATCTTCATCGGGCTGGTCGCCCTGGTGGTGGCCGGGGCATGGGCCCCCGACGGTGGGCCGGCGGTGGGGACGGTGTCGGTGGCGGTGGTCCAAGGTGGCGGAGTCCGCGGTCTGAGCAAGGAACAGGTGTCGCCCACCACCGTCTTCGATGCGCAGGTGGCCGCCAGCGCCACCCTCTTCGCTCACCGACCCAGGCCCAAGCTGGTGCTCTGGCCCGAGGACGTCATCTCGCTGTCGACCCCGCTGCGGGGATCACCCCAGGCCGCCGCCATGGCCGCGCTGGCCCGGGACCTGCACACGACGGTGGTGGCCGGGGTGACCGAACCGGCCTCGCCCACCACCTTCCGCAACGAGATCGTGGCCTGGAGCCCGGCCGGGAAGATCGTCGGCACCTTCGAGAAGGTACACCGGGTGCCCTTCGGGGAATACGTGCCCTACCGCTCTCTCATCTCGCACCTGGCCAATCTCTCCGCAGTGCCCACGGACGCGGTACCGGGACACGGCAGCGGCCTGCTCCGCACGCCGGTCGGGCCGCTGGGGACGCTGGTGTCATTCGAGGTGTTCTACGCCGGGCGCAGCCGCACCTCGGTGCGGGCCGGCGCCGAGATGCTCATCGTGCCCACCAACACTTCGTCGTACGGCACCTCCCAGGTCCCGACTCAAGAGGTGGCAGCCGATGTCGTCCAGGCCACCGAAACCGGGCGGAACCTGGTCCAGGCCGCGCCGACGGGTTACAGCAGCGTGGTGACCCAACGAGGGCAGGTTCTGCAGCGGTCGGTCTTGGGCCGGCGCCAGGTGCTGCTGGCCCAGATCCCGCTGCGCCGCGGCTTCACTCCCTATGACCACCTGGGCGATCTGCCCGTCCTCCTCCTGGCCCTGGGCGCGCTGGCCCTGGGCTGGGGGCGCGCCCTTCAGTCGTAGTAGCCCGAATGGATGTAGACGCAGGGGATACCGGCCTGCACGTACATGGCGTGGTTGGACGGGTCGTCCTCGAAGGCCAGCCGGAGATCGAAGCCGGCCTGGCGCAGCTCGCTGACCACCCGCTGTTTGAAATCGGTCACCCCCGAATAATCGCGGTGCTCGCGCATGACCAGGAGGTCCCAGCGCAGGTCGTAACGGCGCAACCAGGCCAGGGTCTGGGCCTGTACCCGCAGCGGCCGCCCGGTCAGCAACACCACGGCCAGCGAGGGATCCAGCAGTTCGAGCAGGCGGGCGATCTCCTCAATGACGGGGTCGTCGGTGCAGGCCTCGAAGAAGGCCTTCCAGTCGCGGCGATCCTCTTCGAGGAAATGCTGCCGGCCTGCGGCATCGGAGAGCACGCCATCGATGTCGAAGACGACGGCCCGTCCACCGGCCTGGGGGGCCGCGTCGGGGTGGTGCCAGGCCCAGGCCGAAGCGAGGCCGTCAGGCACGAGAAGGGCTGGTTTCGGGCACGGTTTCTGAGCCTAAGGGTCTGCCGCAGGTTAGATAACGCGGTTACGCCACTGCTGCGTGAGGAGCCGACCCGGCCCCCAACTGCACATCGCCAGCATCAGCGAGCTGGTCGACGCCTGGTGTTGCCTTGCGCCTCTGGTACTTGGGCACCGGCCGAGTGAGCAACGGGTTGCCGGCTGCGTGCCATCGCGCCTCGGCGGCCTGGCCCCGAGCGGTGAGTATCTGGGCCGCGTTGACATCAGCGTGCTCGGCGTGAGCGCACCTTGTGCAGGCGAACTTGGTCCGGTGCCGGTTGGCTTTGTCCGTGTGCCCACAGGAGGCGCACTCACGTGAGGAGTTCTTCGGGTCCACCTTCCATACTCTGCGTCCAGCTTCTTCCGCTTTGACACAGATCCAGTAGGCGAGCCGTCCGAGTGCGGCGTCTTGGAGGCTGCGGTTGAGACCCTGTTTCTGGGCCACTCTTGTCCCGGGGGACGCCAGTGTCCCTTTGGCTGATTTGGTCATGTTGGTGAGATTGAGATCTTCGAGCGAGATCACCCCGTAGGCGGCGACGATCTCGATGGCGCGGTGGCGGGCCCAGTTCTCCGATTGGTGATGCGCCTTGCGATACGCCTTGGCGATCGTTTTGTTAGCCCGTCGCCACTCCGGGGAGAACTGGGCATGGAGTTCACGCTCTTGGCTGAGCGCGCTGATCTGCTGGCGGGCTTGGTGCAGGAACGAAGGGCACGTGAGCAGCGTGCCATCGGGCATGGCGGCGGTGACCCAGACGCCGCGGTCCACCCCTCCCACCTGCGTTGAGGGCGCTAGGGGTTTGGCGCGGACGCCTCGGAACCCGATGGTGGCCCGCCAGGCGCCCGAAGGTGTGCGCGAGATGGTCAAGGTGCGGGGCTCGCCGCCGCGACCCAGCAGGCGCTCGAGTTGGCGGCCCGCCCCCTTCGACAGTGCGATCTCTCCTACTCCTTGGACATAGAGGGCCGGCCGTTGGCCTTTGGCGCTCGCATGGCCCAGACCACGAAGCGACCAGCTGGTTGGCTCGTCGTAAAAGACGGTGCGGAATCGGCGAGCGGACTTAAAGCGCGGGTACCCCGGGGTCTGGCCCTCCCCAACCCGGCGAAAGAACCCGGCGAAGGACTCATCGACTCGGGTGATGGCCCCACGAGCAGGTTGGATCCCAAAACGAGCCACCTCGCCGCATTCCGCCCGCAACGACGGCACTTCGTTGAACTGGTCGAAGCGGCTGACCGCTACCTTCGATATCCGCCAGGCGTCGCGGCGGTGCTCGAGGGCGCCGTTATAGACCGCACGTGACCACCCCACCAGGGCATCGAGAGCCCTCGCCTTCACCCGGCCCGGGGAGAGGGAGATCTCGGCCTTTCGCACCAGGGTCTCATCGGTGCCGTCGACCACCAGCTTGGACGAGCCCACTTTGAGCGCCAGACGGTCAGAAGCGATCACCCCCCGAGTGTGCAGGATGGCTGTGACGGAACACTCCCTGGGTGCTGGGTGTGGGCGGAGTTCACGCAAACGCAACTGGCGGTGGGCTCTAACGGTTGCCTCGGCGAGCTGTGGCTGCGGGACCGCGCGTGAGCCCAGACGCGCTGAGGAGAAGGTGAGAGCATGGATGCCGCGATGGCGCTGGACCTGACTGCCGAGACAGACCTCGAACTCGATGTCGTCAGCCCACGGCCCGCCGCCATCACCCCGGACCGGGTGGTCGAGGTGGCCTTGGGCCGGCGGGTCGAGGTATTGGGCGACCTCCTGCTGCCCGAGTCGCCGTCCCCCACCTCGTCGGCCACTAGCCGGGATGTGGCCCGGCGGCTGATCGGGTGGCAGGGCCCGGGCATCGTCGTCATCTGCGGTCAGCTGGTGGCCGACGGGGCCGACGGGGCCGACGGGGCCAAGGCGCTGCGGGCCCACGGCGAGCTGTGCCGTGCCCTGGAGGGGTTCGCCCAGCGGCCCGACTCGCAGGTCTACGTGATCACCCCGCCGGCCGGGGTGGCCAGCTCGCTGAACGGGGCCCTCCTGGGTCTCGGCCTTCTGGTCGAGACGGGCGTCGACCTGCACTGCGCCACCGGCGCTGGCCTCCGCACCGTGCTGGTCCGCACGGGTGCCCGGCGCGCCGAGGCCCAATCGCCACTCGAGGGCGGTCCGACCGAGGAGCGGCCGTGGCTGATCGGACTCGACCGGCTCGACGATCCGCGTCGAGCCCAGCGTTTCGTGACGTCGCGCGTCTTCTATCGCCGGCTCCGCCGCTACGTCTGGGGCCCACCCCTCCTGCTGGCCTTGGTGGCGCTGCTCCTCCGCATCGAGTTCGTCATCGACGGACTGGGCCGGTTGTTCCGATCCCCCCGACAGCAGCGCGCGCTGCAGCAGGCCTACGACGCGTCCTGGTTCTCGCGGTTGATGGTGACGTTGCTCATCGTGGCCATCCTGGCCGGGCTGGTGGCGCTCATCGTGTCGGTCACCTCCCGCGGCATCTGGCGGGCGTTAGGTGGCGACCGCCTGCCCTCGCCCTGGGCCGGTGGAAGCGGTCGGCGCGAGGATGCCGTCCCCATCGCACACTCCCTCCTCGATGTGGAGGGCCAGCACGTGCTCGACGTCACCCGGCGGGCCACCGAGGACGGGGCCACCGGCCTGATCGTCGGCGGCTCGCTGGTGCCCGAGTTGACCCACCTCGACTCGGGCTTCTTCGCCTGTCCCGGGGGCACCGGCGAGGTGGTGCGCGAGCACCGCGGCCGTTTCGGCTTCCCGCCGACCTTTCTGCACCATCGTCAAGAATCCATCCTCGAGATCGAGACCGGTGCCGACCTGCACCTCCGGCTGCTCTACGCCGATGTCGACCTGCCCATGGCCACGCTGGCCGAGCGCGTGCTGACCCAGGGCGGCGTGGTGAAGGGACGGACCAAGGCCGGCGACGTCCACCCCGAGCTGGTGGCCGGGTGGCCCAGCGGTGCCTCGTGGCCGCGGGCCCCAGAAGTGGCGGCCGACCACATCCGGGTGCGGCGGATGCGCCGGCTGGCCGCCATCTCGCTGTTCATCGCTGGCGTCATCGATCTCTTCTCGGCCGTGACCTCGCCCCTGCGCACCCACCTCCACCTCATCGCCCAGTACCTGCCGGTGGCCGTGACCCAGGCGGCCGGCGCCCTGGTGGCCATCGCCGGCATCGGGCTCATCATGTTGTCGCGCGGCGTGCTGCGCGGTCAGCGCCGCTCCTGGCTGGTCGCGGTGGGTCTGCTCACCTTCTCGCTGGTGCTGCACGTGGTGCACGCCGCCGACTTCGCCAACCTGTTGGTCTGCCTGGCCGTCCTCGTCTTCCTCATCGTCCAACGCGACCGCTTCCGGGCCCAGACGGAGCGAACCACCATCGTCAGTGCTTTCTTGATCCTGGCCATCGGCGGGGTGGCGGGCACGCTCGGTGGCCTGGTCGGTGTCGAGGTGGCCGGCCGCGTGCACCATCACCACCTTCCCGGCTGGCCCCACGTGCTGTTGGGCTCGGCCGAACGACTGGTCGGGGTGCAGTCGGTCGCCTTCCCGAGCCACATCAACCGCTACGCCTCGACCAGCCTGCTGGCTATCGGCATCACCCTGATCGTCGTCGCGCTGTACTTCCTCACCCGACCGGTGGTGGATCGGCGGCTGTCATCGGGCCGAGCCTCGGTCGGCCGGCGAGCCGCTGAACTGCGGGCCCGTGACATCGTGCGCCGCCACGGCACCGGCACCTTGGACTACTTCGCCCTGCGCGACGACAAGCAGTGGTTCTTCCACCGCGACTCGCTGGTGGCCTACGCCGTGTTCGGCGGAGTCTGCCTGGTCTCCCCTGACCCCATCGGACCCTTCTCCGAGCGGGCCCATGTCTGGGACGCCTTCCGCCGCTACGTGGACCGCAACGCCTGGGGACTGGGCGTCATGGCCGCCGGCGAGGAATGGCTGCCCACCTATCAGGCTTCGGGCATGCGCTTCCTCTACATCGGGGACGAAGCGGTCGTCGATCCGCGCGTCTTCTCGCTGGAGGGCGGGAAGATGAAAGGGCTGCGCCAGGCCGTCAACCGCATCGCCCGTTACGGCTACACCGTGCGCTTCTTGGACCCGGCCCACCTGGCGCCGGAGGAGGCGGCGCGCCTGGTCGGGCTGATGGAGAAGAGCCGGCGCGGCGAGCAGGAACGCGGTTTCTCCATGATGCTGGGCCGCCTCTTCGACCACCGCGACACCGGGCTCCTGCTCACCTTGGTCGAAGGCCCAGACGGCGAGCCGGCCGCCATGTGCCAGTTCGTCCCCTCACCGGCCATCGGCGGCTATTCGCTCGACCTGATGCGGCGGGACCCGGGCGAGCATCCCAACGGGCTCCTCGACTTCGCGTTGTGCTCCACCATCACCCACCTCCAGGAGCTGGGCATGAAGGGCCTCAGCCTGAACTTCGCCGCCCTGCGATCGATCCTCGACGGCGAATCCGGTGACGGGGTGACCCAGCGGGTCGAACGCTGGGCCCTGCGCCGCCTCTCGGGCGTGCTCCAGATCGAGACGCTGTGGCGCTTCAACGCCAAGTACGAACCACATTGGCTGCCGCGCTACATCGTCTACGACTCGGCCGAGCAGTTCGTACCGGTGACGGTGCAGATCATGCGGGCCGAATCGCTCACCGAAGTCCCCGTGATCGGGCGCCTGCTCACCACCGGCGTGGCCAAGCGCTCCGGTCCGGCGGTCCCCCAAGAAGTCATCGCCGTCTTGGGGACCGATGACGACCGCGAGGTCACCGCACCGCGGTGAGCACCACCCCAGCTCGCTGCCCGCGCTGTGGGCACGACGTCGCGCACGTCATGGGCGGGCCGGCCGGAGAGGGACGCACCTGTCCCGACTGTGACCGATGTTGGGTCGAGCAGCAGCAGCGGGAGCGTCCGCCCCATCACGGGGGCTGACCGACTCCCTCAGCCACCCGTTAGAGGCAGAAACCGAGGACGGGAAGACAGCTCGTCGTCGTGGTGGTGGTCGCCGGGACGGTGGTGGTGGGGGGCGGCGGGATGATGCCGAAGGTCGTGGTGGTCGTGGTCGGCGGCGGCGCTGCCGTCGTGGTGGTGGCCGGCGCGCCCGTGGTCGTGGTGGTCGGTGACGACTTCTTTGACGTGGTGGTCGTGGTCGATCGATGGGTCGTGGACGTGGTGCTCCGAGCGGCGGTGGTCGAGGTGCTGGTCGAGCTGGACGCCGTCGTACTCGTAGTGCTCGTCGTGGACGTGGTGCTCGTCGTGCTCGATGTGCTCGAGCTGGTGGTGGTCGAAGTCGAATGGCTCTGGTGGCTGGCCAGCGAGGGCGATTTGGGATTGCCACCACCGGAGTGGATCAGGTACACGGCGACCCCGACCACAATCAAGGCAGCCACGATGCCCAGCACGAGCGGGCGGCGACCCCGCCCGGCGGCCCCGCTGCCCGAGGTGAAAAGGAACTCCTCGTGGATGGCGCGCCCCGCTGGTTCCTCGGCCCCCGGCGGGCCCGTCCATGTCCCGTCTTCGTCCATGTGTCGAGCGCGTCCTTCTTGTCCCTCTCGGGCCCGCAGCGGACCCTCCGTGCCGGGGCACAACTATACGGTGCCCCGCCTGCGCTCCCTCGGGTGGGAACGGCGCTCGATGACCAATATTGCGACCCCGTTGGGGGCGGGCGGGGAGAAGGCCGATCGGGGCAAGGGCCGGCCCAGGCGCACCGAAAAGGTCCCCTGCCAGCGCATGGCACCGGGCGCTGCACCTTGAACCCAGCGCCGGGCCACGTGCCAGGGCACCACCACGTCGGCGCGTTCGAGCCGGCTGCCCGGGGCCACCAGACGCCGGAGCAGGGCGGTGGAGGCGGCGAACGGCGGGTTGGCCACCACTTTGAAGGGGCGCCGGGGCAACCGCAGGTCGGAGGCATCCGCCTGCACCACGGTGAGACTGGAGCCAAAGCGCTGGCGCAGGGCGGCGGCCCGGCCGGGATGCAGCTCGATGGCGATGACACGCGCGCCACAGCCCAGCAGCAGTGCGGTCAGGGCACCGTCACCGGCGCCCACATCGAGCACCAGGTCGCGGGCCGAGACGCCGGCGTCGGCCACCAGGCGCGACGCCCACGGCTTATCGAGGCGATGCCACCCCCATCGCGTCCGACCGGCGGACACGGCGCACCATCACGAACATCGTCATGACCGCAACCTAGTGCCTAGTGGCCGATGAAGAGGAGGGTGGCCGCGTGGGCGAAGTCGGTCAGCGGGGCCGGCCAGAACCCGAAGATCACCGTCACCGCCAGGGTCAGGCCGATGGCGATGCGGCTCAGCACCGGCACCGCCACCACTGACGGCGAGTCCTCCCCGAAGGTGGAGGCCGGCTCGCCGGTCAGCAACATCTCGTTGTTGATGGTGGCCACCGTGCTGGCCACGGCTTCGGGTGAGGCCCATGCGGCAGGCGACGCCGTCGACGGCGCCGCCGATGCGACGGAGCCACTGCCGGTGGCGGGCGAGCCGACCTGGTCGCCGCGCGGGGTGCCGGCGTACATCAGGGCGGCCAAGCGCAGGTAGAAGTATGCGGCGATGGCCGCGGTGACCATGGCGATGATCCCCAGCACTACCCCGCCGCCGCCGATGGCGGCCGCCACCACGGAGAGCTTGGCCCACAGGCCGGTGGTGAAGGGTGCGCCGGCCTGGGCCAGCAGCAAGACGGCGAAGGACAGGGCCAGCACCGGCTGGCGGCGGGCCAGGCCGCGGTAACGGGTCAGATCGTGGTCGACGTCACCCTCACGACCGAGCACGGCCACGATGGCGAAACTGCCGATGGTCATGAACGTGTAAGCGAAGAGGTAATAGAGCGAGGCCGACACGCCCCGGGAGGTGGCCGATTCCACGCCGAGCAGGATGAATCCGGCGTGGTTGATCGAGGAGTAGGCCAGCATGCGTTTGACGTCGCGCTGGCGCAGGGCCAGCACCGCACCCAGCACCAACGACAGCACGGCCAGGCCGTAGATGATGGGGCGCCAGTCGGTGGTCTGGGTCCCATAAGCCAGGTACAGCACCCGCAGCAGGGCGGCGAAGGCCCCCGCCTTGGCCACTGCGGCCATGAACCCGGTGACCGGTGAGGGGGCGCCCTGGTAGACGTCGGGGGTCCACATGTGGAAGGGGACGGCTGCCACCTTGAAGGCGAAGCCCACCAGCATCAGGCCCAGCCCGGCCAGCAGTAGGCCGTTGGTCAGCAGCACGTTCTTGGCCAGGAAGTCGGCGATCTGGGTCAGGTTGGTCGTCCCGGTGGCCCCGTAGGTAAGGGCCACGCCGTAGATGAAGATGGCCGAGGAGAAGCCGCCGAGCAGGAAGTACTTCAAGGCGGCTTCACCCGAGGCGGCCCGCCGGTTGTTGAAGGCGGTGAGCACGTAGAGGGCGATCGAGAGGATCTCGAGGCCCAAGAAGATGATGATGAGGTCGTCGGCCGAGCCCATCAGCATGGCGCCCGCGGCGGAGACCATGGCCAGCACGTGGAACTCGGCGCCGTGGCCGCCCTCCCGCTGGAGATAACCGTCGGCCACCAGCGCGGTCACGATCATGGCCGAGGCGATCAAGATGTTGATGAAGACGCTGAAGCCGTCCATCACCACCGCGTTGGCCACGTAGGTATGGGCGCCGTGGGCCTGCACGTCGGCCCACTGCCAGAGCGAGATGCCCAGCGATCCCCCGGCGATGACCACGGTGGCCCAGGTGGCCACCCGGACCCGGAGCGGGCGGCTGACCAGCGAGGCCACGCCGAGCAGC
The DNA here is from genome assembly GCA_036489775.1 of Acidimicrobiales bacterium. Lineage (GTDB taxonomy): Bacteria > Actinomycetota > Acidimicrobiia > Acidimicrobiales > RAAP-2 > Bog-473. The sequence continues at coordinate 97,749 of DASXFC010000034.1, forward strand.
AGCACGGCGCCGCCGATCAGGATCATCGGCGGCAGGATGGCCAGATAGCGGATGGGCGGCAGGGCCAACTTGTCCGGGATGGTGGCGGCGTGGACCGCCGTGGCCTTGGCCAGCAGCGCGCCGGTCATCGGTGGTCCCCCGCACTCTGGCCGACCGCCGACTGCGCGTGCCCGTTCGACTGCTCGACGTGGGCGATGAGCTGATCCACCGACGGGTTGATGCGGTCGAGCACCGGCTTGGGGTACACGCCCAGGAACACGATGAGGATGATCAACGGGGCGACCACCAGCTTCTCCATCCAGCTCAGATCGAGCGTCTTCTCGTCAGCCGCCCGGGGCTCACCGTGGAAGACCTGCTGGTAGGCCCAGAGCAGGTAGATAGCGGCGATGATGACCCCGAGCACCGCCACCACGGCCCACCACCGGTGGGTCAGGAAGGTCCCCGAGAGGACCAGGAACTCGCTGACGAACCCGTTCAGGCCGGGCACCCCGATCGACGCCATCATCATGACGGTGAAGACGCCGGCCATGACCGGCGCCACCTTCTGCAGGCCGCGCAGCTCGCCCACCTGCCAGGTCCCCCGCCGCTCGTAGATGAAGCCGATCACGATGAACAGCCCCCCGACGATGAGGCCGTGGTTGACCATGAGCAGGACACCGCCACTGAGTCCCTCGGTGCTCAGCGCGAACGTACCCAGGACGATGAAGCCGATCTGGGCCAGCGAGGAGTAGGCGACCAGGCGCTTGAGGTCCTTCTGGGCACAGGCCACGATGGCGCCGTAGAGCACCCCGATGACGGCCAGGGTCAGCAGGATGGGGCCGAGGGTGCGGCTGGCGTGCGGGAACAGGTTGAGGTCGAAGCGGATGATCCCGTACGTGCCCAGCTTGGCCAGGACCGACGACAAGATGACCGAGCCGCCGTCGGGCGCTTCGGTGTAGGCGTCGGGTGACCAGGTGTGGAACGGGAAGAGCGGTGCCTTGACGGCGAAGGCGGCGGTAAAGGACAAGAACAGCAGGTTCTCGGTCGTCCCCGACAGCCGGGTGTGCATCAGCTGGGGCAGCGAGAAGGTCAGGACGTGCGTCTGGCTCTGGTGGATGAAGGCCAGGGTCAGGATGCCCACCAACAAGAAGGCCGAGCCCAAGAAGGTGTACAGGAAGAACTTGATGGCGGCGTAGGCGCGTTGCTGATGACCCCAACCGGCGATGATGAAGTAGCTGGGCACCAGCGTCAGCTCGAAGAAGAAGAAAAAGATGATGAGGTCGAGCGAGAGGAAGCTCCCCATCACCGCCGCTTCGAGCAGCAGCATCCAGGCGAAGTAGCTGCGGCTGTTGGCCCGGTGCCGCCCGATCACGATCACCAGCGGGAACAGCACACCAGCCAGCAGGACCAGGAAGACGGAGATGCCATCAATGCCCAGGTACCAGCGCACGCCGAGGGCGGACCCGCTGTAGATGTGGTTGGTCACCAGTTGGTAGCCGCCCATATGCACCTTCATGGCCACCAGGGTGGAGACGGCCAGCACCAGGGTGGCCAACGAGACCACGATGGCGATGGCGTCAGAGACGTCGCGATTGAGATCCTTGTAGAACCCGAGCAGGCCGAGCGCCACCGCGCCGGCCGCCGGCAGGATCACCAGCAGGGTCAGGAAGGGGACGGTGTGCATCAGCCCCACCACATCCGGCTCACCAAGAAGATCACGATGGCGGCCATGCCGATGGTGATCCCGAGGGCGTACTGCCGCACATACCCGGTCTGCAGCTTGCGGGACGCGGTGCCGGTGGAACGGACCAGTTGGGCCACCCCGTTGACGGCGCCGTCAATGACCCGGGCGTCCACCACCCAGGCCAGGAACTGCGCCAGCTTCTCCGACGGGCGGCCGATGACGGCGTCATAGGCATCGTCCCAGTACCAGACCCGCTGCAAAAATTGCGGTTCGAGGGCCGGCTTGTCGACCTGCGACCCCCGCCACAGGCCCACGGCCAGAATCACCCCGATCAGCGCGGCAGCGAAGTCGGTCACGGCCAGCGCCCACTCGGCCCCGGCGTGGAGGTGGTTGTCATAGAGCGAACCGCTGAAGACGGGGGACAGCCAATTGTCGAGGCTGAAGCCGCTGTGCACCCAGGGCAGGTTGAGCACGCCACCGAAGAAGGCGGCCACGGCCAGAATGACCAGCGGGAGCCGCATGACCCACGGTGACTCGTGCGGGGTGTGGTGGGCCGGCTCACCGTTGGGACCGACCTTGTCCCAGCGGGGCTCGTCGCCGAAAGCCAGGATCTGCAGCCGGCTCATGTAGTAGGCGGTCAGTACGGCAGTGATCAGACCGAGTACCCACAACAGCTTGTAGTGGGCATAGACGTTGTCGAGCACATCGCCCTTGGCCCAGAAACCGGCCAGGGGCGGGATGCCGGCGATGGCCAGCCAGCCGATAGTGAAGGTGACCGTGGTCCACTTCATGGTCTTGCGCAGCGCGCCCATGCGCTTGAGGTCCTGCTCGTCGTCCAGGCCGTGGATGACCGATCCGGCCCCTAGGAAGAGCAGGCCCTTGAAGAAGGCGTGCGCCACCATCAAGAAGATGGCGGCCACATAGGCCCCCGACCCGGCGGCCAGCACCATGTAACCGATCTGCGACACCGTCGAGAAGGCGAGCACCTTCTTGATGTCCTGCTGCGCGCAGGCGATGGTGGCCGCCACGAAGGCGGTGACGCCACCGATGATGGCCACCACCTCGGCGCCGTCCGCCGACAGGGCCAGCAGGTGGTTCATGCGGCAGAGCAGGTAGACCCCGGCCGTCACCATGGTGGCGGCATGGATGAGGGCCGAGACCGGGGTCGGGCCCTCCATGGCGTCGGGCAGCCAGTTGAAGAGCGGGATTTGGGCCGACTTACCGGTGGCGGCCAGGAAGAGCAGCAGGACGGCGGCCGTGCCCGTGACGCCGTGGAGGTGGGAGAGCTGCCCGAAGATGCCGCCGCCGGGGCCGCTGGAGTACTGCAGCGTGCCGGTCTTCTCGAAGATCAAGAAGATGGCGAGCAGGAACCCGGCGTCACCGATGCGGTTGTAGATGAAGGCCTTCTTGCCGGCCGAGGCGGCCGATTCGCGTTGGAACCAGAACGACACCAGCCAGTAGGAGCAGACGCCCACCCCTTCCCAGCCGACGAACGTGAGCAGCAGGTTGTCGGCCAGGACCAGGACCAGCATCGAGAAGACGAAGAGGTTCAGGTAGATGAAGAACTTCGAGTAGTCCCGGTCGCCTTTCATGTAGCCGACCGAGTACAGGTGGATCAGTGCGCTCACCCCGGTGATGAACATGCACATGGTCATCGAAAGGGGGTCCACCTGTATGCCGATGGGCACGCTCAGGTGGCCGGCGCTGAACCAGGTGAAGTAGTTCTCGACGAAGAGACGGTGGCTGGCCGGCTGGTTGAGCAGTCCGCCCAGCATGAGGCAGGCCACCACGAACGACCCGCCGACGGCAGCGGTGCCGATCCAGCCGGCCACCGGATCACCGAGGCGGCGGCCCACGGCCACCAGGACGAGGAAGCCGGCCAGGGGCAGCAAGGCCATGAGGTATGCGGCGTGCAGCACCTGGGTCAGCCCTTCAGGGAATTGAGGTCGTCGGCCACGGTGGTGGACCTGCGGCGGAAGTTGGTGACCACGATGCCCAGGCCCACGACGACTTCGGCCGCCGCCACCACCAGGACGAAGAAGACCACGGCCTGTCCCCCGATGTCACCGAGCATCCGGGCGAAGGTGACGAAGGTCAGGTTGGCCGCATTGAGCATGAGCTCGATGCACATGAACATGATCAGGACGTTGCGCCGCACCAGCAGACCGATGGCGCCGATGGTGAAGACGGCGGCGGCCAGTCCGAGATACCAGGCTCCGGAGAGGCTCATGCGTTCAACTCGTTCTCTGCCCTGGCCGCGGCCTCCTGCTCGCGGGCGGCGTGCTCGGGCATGCCCGGCCGCCGCGCCAGCACCACGGCGCCCACCACAGCGATGACCAGCAGGGCCGCCGTGGCCTCGAAGGCGAACAGGTAGGTGGTGAAGAGCTGCTTGCCCAGCTGGGCCGGCTCACCCGAGGGCGAGGTGGCGTCGGTGATGTGACCCTGAATGGGTCCGACCACCTGGTGGGCCCCGGTGACCCAGTGGGCCGTGGCCGCCATGGCCAGCACGCCGGCCAGCACGATGGCCATCACGATGAAGGCCAGGGGTCGTTGCCCGGCCAGCGGTTCGACCTCGATGTCCTCGGTGCGGTCGACGCCGAGGAACATGATCACGAAGAGGAAGAGGACCACGATGGCCCCGGCGTAGACGATGATCTGCACCGCGGCCAGGAAGTCGGCTTCCTGCTCGATGAAGAGCACGGCCACGCCGAAGAGGGTCATGACCAGGCTGAGGGCGGCGTGCACCGGGTTGCGCGAGGTGACGACGCCGATGGCACCGGTGAGGATCACCGCCGCGCCGGCCGCGAAGACCAAGATGTCGGGCCAGGCGGGGCGCGTCGAAGTGACGACGGTGGCGGCGAGCAGCATCAGGCTGACTCCTCGGCCGCCGCGCTCTTGGCGGCCTTGCGGTCGGCCCGGAGGCCCTTGAGGCGCGTGCGGTGGGCCTCCATCTTGCGCTTGTTCTTCTCGGCCCCGATCTTGGCCCGCCAGATGCGGCCTTGCATGCCCCGGTGTTCGAGGGGGATGTCCTCATCGAGCAGGTGCGCCTCGAGCGTCTGGCGCAGCGGCTTGGTCCCGGTGGCCTCGTCGTCGCGGCGGCCCGATTGCCCGCCTTCGGGGGCGCGCACGCCGTAGCCGAGCTCGCCCGACCACTGCACCTCGCCCTCGTAGTCGGCGTTGCCCGACGGCGAGGTGGCTCGCATCCAACCCGAGGTCATCAGGTCGTCGCCCTCGCGCCAGTCCTCCCACGGCAGCTTCTTGGGCTTGCCGTCGTCGCCCACCAAGAGCTCTTCCTTGGTGTAGATGGCATCGGCGCGGTTGGTGAAGGAGAACTCGAAGAGCTTGGACTCGGTGATGGCCTCGGTCGGGCAGGCCTCCACGCACATGTCGCAGTGGATGCAACGCAGGAAGTTGATCTCGTAGACGAAGCCGTAGCGCTCGCCCGGCGAGACCGGGTGGTCCGGCGGGTTGTCCAGGCCGCGCACGTAGATGCAATCGGCCGGGCAGACGCCGGCACACAGCTCGCACCCGATGCACTTCTCCATGCCGTCCTCGTAGCGGTTGAGGACGTGCCGGCCGTGCTGGCGCGGCTGCTTGGGCTTCTTGTCGTCGGGATATGACGTGGTGACCCGGGGCCGGGTCAGGTGCTGGAACGTGAGCTTGAAGCCTCCGAGGAAGCTCAGCTGGTCCTTCACTTCATCGCTGAAGCCCACTAGCCATCACCTCCTTGGGGTGCGGTCGGCGTCGGCAACCCCAGCAACCGGTTCGGGCTGCTGACCCGGCGGCCGACCGAGGGGAGAACCACATCCTCCTCGCTGCGGGCGGCGCCGAGCTTGTTGGCCCGGCCCAGCAGCAGGGCGGCCAGGACGGCGACGGGCACCATGATGAGACCGGTCCAGCGCCAGGTCACCACCGCGGCCACCAGCAGCAGCCAGCCCAGGGTGATGGGGATGAGCCGCTTCCAGCCCAGGTCCATCAGCTGGTCGTAGCGCAGGCGGGGCAGGGCGGCCCGGAACCAGACGTAGACGAAGCAGAAGCCGGTCGTCTTGATCAGGAAGTAGATGATCGGCATGTAGATGTTGGCCCCGGGGATGTGGAAGATGTAGCCGTTGGGGCCGCCGAAGAAGAGGGTGACCACCACGGCCGACATGGAGACCGTGTTCATGAACTCGGCCAGGTAGAACATGCCGAAGCGCATCGAGGAGTACTCGGTGTTGAACCCACCGACCAGCTCGGAGTCCGCTTCGGTCAGGTCGAAGGGCGGTCGGTTCAGTTCGGCCGTGATGGCGATCATGAAGAAGATGAAGGGGAAGAAGCCCAGCCTGATCACGTTCCAGTTCCAGAACCCGTTCGACTGCGCCGCCACGATGGCCCGGGTCGAGAGCGAGTGGCTGACCAGTACCACCATCACCACCGACATACCCAGCGCCGCCTCGTAGGAGATGACCTGGGCCGAGGCCCGCACCGAGCCGAGCAGCGGGTACTTCGATCCCGAGGACCAGCCGGCCAGCATGACGCCGTAGACCGCGATGCCCGACATGGCCAGCACCAGCAGGATGCCGATCGGCGGGTCGGCCACCTGCAGCGGGAAGGAGTGGCTGCCGATGCGGATGGTGCCGCCGACCGGCACCACGGCGAAGGCGGTGAAGGCCGGGACCACCGAGAGATAGGGCGCGATCTTGAAGGTGAAGCTGTCGGCCTGGTCGGGCAGCAGATCTTCCTTGAAGATCAGCTTGGTCCCGTCGGCCAGGGTCTGGAGCAGTCCCCAGGGCCCGGCCCGGTTGGGACCGATACGGCTCTGCATGTCCGAGATCACCTTGCGCTCGAACCAGATCATCATGGCCGTGGCCACCAGCAGCAGACCGAAGGCGGCCAGCACCCTGATCAGCAGGATGAGCCAGACCTCCCAGTTGAGGCCGAAGCTGAAGAGCTGGTCGACCCCGGTCACACCGACTCCAATCTGACGTCCGTCACCAATTCCCGGCTGTCGACCAGGGTGGACACGGCGTTGGCCGCGTCCGTCCCGTGCGGCACGTTGTAGTCGACGGCCACCACACCCCGGGGGACCCCGCTGTCGGCCTGGGCCGGCAGGACCAGGGCAGCCCGGGCCGATCGCACCCGCACCTGGTCGCCGGTCTGGGCGCCCAGCCGGTCCAGGTCGTAAGGGTTGGCCCGCACCACCAGGGGCGACACCAGAGGGGTCAGCGAGGGCGAGCCGGTGACCGAGCTCCCGGCGTCGTAGAGCCGGCGGCTGGCCACCAGGCGCAGGGCGTAGTTGTCGGCGGGCGGCACATTGAAGGGGCCGGCGCTCACCACGCCCGACAGCAGGGGCGGCAGGACACCGCGGACGTCGGTGGCGGCGTCGATGGCGCGCTCGGCCGCCGCCGCGTTGCCGACCCGCGGTGGCGCGCCCTGGCGCTCGACCGACTCCACGCCGGGGAGGGCCACCGGGTCGATGGGGGCGACGTCGTCGTGGCGGGCACCCTTGGTCAGCGGCACCAGCATCCCGTCGTGGGCCACGTCGGAGTGCAGCACGTCCTGGGTCAGGCCGGCGTAGGCGGGTGCCGTCCGATGGATCTCCTCGGTCAGGTCGTCGATGCTCGACACCCCGAGGTCCGATCCCAGCGAGGCGGCCAGCTCGGCCGCGATCATCCAATCGGGCCAGGCGAAGCCGGGGGCGGTCAGCTTCTGGCCCAACCGGCTCACCCGGCCTTCGAGGTTGGTGGTGGTGCCGGGACGCTCGTGGGCCACCGCGCACGGCAAGACCACGTCGGCGTAGGCGTCGACCGATTCGGAAGGGTGACCGGTCACCGCCACCACGAAGTGCCCGGCACCCAGCGCGGCCGAGGCCTGCGTGCGATCGGGGAAGTCGCTCAGGGGATCGGCCCCGAGCAGCACCAGGGCTTGGATCTGGGTTCCGGTGCCGTCGCCCGACATGGAGGCCAAGATCCCGGCCGTATCGAGGCCGGCGCCGGCCGGCACGGCGCCCCAGGCTTCGGTGAACCATTCGCGACCGGCGTCGAGGCTGACCCGGCCCGGCAGGAGACCCGGGGCCAACCCCATGTCGAGGGCGCCGAAGACGTTGCCCCGGCGTAGGGCGGGCAGGAAGGTGGCCTTGGGCAAAGCGGCGGCCAGCGCGGCGAGGGCCTCGCCGACCAGCACACCCGACTCGGCGTAGTTGGGACGGCCGGCCACGATCACCACGCCCTCGCCGTCGGGGTGGGCGGCCAGCACGGCCCGGGCGGCGTCGAGCGCGCCCGGAGCCAGCGCGGTGCCTTCGGGATGCGACGACAGGGCCGTGGCGGCGGCGGCGTCACCGGTCAGGGCCTTGGCTGCGTTGGGGGCGTCGCCGGGCCGGATGGGCAAGTGCGCCGTCGCCAGCGGGGTCAGTGCAGTCGGGGTCGGGGCCAGCTCGATCAGTGCCGTCCCGGCCACCACCGCCTCACGCAGGCGGAGGAACAACACGGGGAGCTCCTCGCGGAGATCGCCGGCCAGGGCGATCACGACCTTGGCCGCGCACGCCTGGTCGATGGTGGCCTTGGGCAGGCTCAGCACCAGCTCGGCCGGCAGGCCGTCACCCAACTGGGCGTCCACCGAGTCGGTGCCGATGATCAACTTGGCCAGCTTGGCCCAGGCATAGGCGGCCTCGTTGGTCAGCCGGCCGCCGCCGATGACACCGACGGCCGAGGGCCCACCCTGCTGGGTCGCATCCTTCAGGCCGGCGGCCGCCGCGGCCAGCGCCTCACTCCAGCTGGCCGAGACCAGCTCGCCGTTCTTGCGCACCCGGGGCTCGACCAGACGGCCGTGTTCGAACCCGCCGGTCTCGCGCGCCTCGCCCAGGAACTGCCCACGGGTCGCCCCCAGGCTCACCACCTGAGAGGCGGTGGCCGGCACCACGTCGACCGCGTCGTCGGCCAGCGCTTGCGGCATCGGCCCGGCGTCGACCTCGTCACCGTTGACCGATTCGAAGGCGAAGCGACCCTTGTCGCACAACCAGCCGTGGTTCACCGGGTCCGAGTCGATACCGAGCAACCGGGTCAGGCGGTTGGACGACGACTGCACCGCCACCCGGCAGCCGACCGAGCAGGTGGTGCAGGTGGACTCCACCTGGTCCAGATCCCAGGGGCGGGCGGTGAAGCGGTAGGGCGTGGCGGTCAGCGCACCCACCGGGCAGATCTGCACGGTGTTGCCGCTGAAGTAGGACGAGAACGGTTCGGTCGGGAAGGTGGCCACCTCGACCAGTTCGCCCCGGCCGGCGAAGTCGATCTGGGCCTCGCCGGCCACATCGGAGGCGAAGCGGGTGCAGCGGGCGCACTGGATGCAGCGCTCCCGGTCGAGCAGGACCAGATCGGAGATGGCGATCGGCTTCTCGAAGTGGCGTTTCTCCTCGACGAAACGGCTCTCGCCCGGGCCGTAGGCCAGGGTCTGGTCCTGGAGTGGGCACTCGCCGCCCTTGTCGCAGACGGGGCAGTCGAGTGGGTGGTTGGCCAGGAGGAACTCGAGCACGCCATCTTGGGCCTTCTTGACCTTGTCCGATGACGTGTCGACCACCATGTCCTGGGTGGCATCGATGAAGCACGACGGCTGCAGGGTGGCGCCGCGCGGCCCATCCACCTCGACCAGGCACATCCGGCACATGCCGACGGGCTCCATGCGCGGGTGGTAGCAGAAGCGCGGGATGTAGGTCCCGGCCCGCTCGGCCGCCGCGATGAGCAGCTCGCCCTTGTGGGCCGACACGGTGCGGCCGTCGAGGCTGAAGGTGATGTCCTCGTCAGTCAAAGGGACACCCTCCTTCCTTGATGTGCACCAGGAACTCATCGCGGAACATACGGATACCCGAGGCGATCGACGATGGGATGGACGGGCCGAGCACGCAGATGGTCGTCTGCTGGGGCGGCCAGGCCACGCCGGGTGAGATGTTGTCGCACAGGTCCATCAGCAGGTCGAGATCCTCCTCGCGCCCTTCGCCGTGCTCGATCCGGTACATCACGCGCTCGAGCCAGCCCGAGCCCTCCCGGCACGGCGTGCACTGGCCGCAGGATTCCCGGGCGAAGAACTTGGTGATGCGCCAGGCCGCCCGCACCACGCAGGTGGCCGAGTCCATGACCACGATCGAGCCCGAGCCGAGCATCGAACCGGCGTCGCCCACCTCGTCCTGTCCCAGCGGGAGGTCGACCTGGTCCGGCCCGAACCACGGCGCCGACACCCCGCCGGGGATGAAGGCCTTGAGGGTGTTCGAGCCCCGGATCCCGCCACCGAGCACCGGGGCGTAGATGAGGTCGCGGAAGGTGGTCTTGACCATCTCGAGCTCGAAGGTGCCCGGCTTGCGCACGTGCCCCGACAGGGCGAAGAGCCGTGTCCCGGTGGAGCGGCCTTGACCCAGGGCGGCGAAGGCGGCGCCCCCGTTGTTGATGATCCAGGGGATGTTGGCCATGGTCTCGACGTTGTTGACCACGGTGGGCTCGCCGTAGAGCCCGATGGCCGCCGGGAAGTAGGGGGGCTTGATGCGCGGGAAGCCGCGCTTGCCCTCGAGCGACTCGAGCAGCGCCGTCTCCTCGCCGCAGATGTAGGCGCCCGCGCCGGGGTGGACCACCACGTCGATCGAGAAGCCCGAGTCGAAGATGTCGGCGCCGATGGCGCCGTACTCGTACGCCTCGTTCAGCGCGGCCTGGAGTCGCTCGAGCCCGAGGGCGAACTCACCCCGCAGGTAGATGAAGGCCTGGCTGACCTGCAGCGCGTAGGCCGAGATCAGCACGCCCTCGATGATCTGGTGCGGGTCGCGCTCGATGAGCAGGTGGTCCTTGAAGGTGGCCGGTTCACTCTCGTCGCCGTTGATGGTCAGGTAGGTGACCGGCTTCTTGTTCAGCAGCGCCCACTTGCGGCCGGCCGGGAA